>NZ_LMCF01000102.1 GCF_001623075.1 Pseudovibrio sp. Ad37 | reverse complement strand
CGCTTCTCATCGTCACTCCAGCGCCGTCCTTGGCTTTCTATCATCATCAAAGTCCATGCAGATAAAACTACACGTACGATAGAGCAGCAAAGCTAGAATCGTCAGGTCGGGTTCGCCGGACGCTTACCATTTTTAGTTTGCAAGGGATAGACAGTTTAGCGTTGCGCTGACATATAAAATACGCATAAGGTAGATTATGGAACTTAAATTACAAAGACCAGAATGGAGCTAGTCTGCTGAGTTTATGTGACTTTCTACGGCAGCCGCTATGCGTTGTGATGCATGGCCATCGCCGAATGGGTTTTGGCGGTCGATCTGAGTGTGTTTGCATTTCAAGATGTGCGCGGCTTCATCGATGATGGTTTGCTCGCATGTGCCGACAAGTTTTGCAAGGCCGCTGGTCAATGCTTCTGGTCGCTCTGTGGTCTTGCGCAGGATCAGCAGCGGTGTTCCGAACTCCGGTGCTTCTTCCTGTATGCCGCCGCTGTCGGTCAGGATCAGATCGGCATCACGTTCCAGTGCGATGAGCGCTTCATAAGACAATGGCGTGACCAGATGGATGCGCGGTGTATTTTTGAGCTCGGACTCGATCATGTCTTTGACGACCGGATTTGGGTGGACTGGCAAAATGACTTGCAAATCCTCAAGGGCTTCTGTGATGCGTTTTATGGCCTGGCAGATATGGCGCATGGGATCGCCCCAATTTTCACGTCTATGTGTGGTCACCAGCACCAATCGCTTTTGCTGCCCCAGAACACCTTTCAGCTCGTCGAGCTCTCGTGCCGGTTTGATCTTCTGTGCCAGATGTCGAACGGCGTCGACCACCGTGTTTCCTGTGGTGAGGATTTTCTCGTTGCTCAGGCCTTCGCGCAGCAAGTTGTCTTTGGCGATGGATGTTGGAGCGAACAGCCTATGGCACAGTTGGTCTGCCAATCGTCGGTTGGCTTCTTCGGGAAATGGATCCTGCAGCTCACCACTGCGTAGTCCGGCTTCCACGTGGCCGACTGGAATGGCGCTGTAAAAACTGGCCAGTGCGCCGACAAAGCCTGTTGTGGTGTCGCCGTGGACCAATGCGTATTTGGGATGATGCACAGCGTTTATGCCTTTGAGCAGTTCGCCGGCCTGATCGGCTAGCCTGTGGCTGGTGCTGGATACGTCGAGCCAGTTGATCTGGTGAATGTCGAAGGATTCAAGTGCATTGGATGCAATGTCGCGGTGCTGGCCTGTCATTAGAACATGGGCGTGTAGGTTTGGGCAGTTTGCGATTGCAGAGATGACCGGCACCATTTTTATAGCTTCTGGACGGGTGCCTATGATGCACAGCACTTTGTTAGGGCCCGCTCCGATGATCTCTGGCTCTTTCGTCTTTTGCGCTATGGTCCTTGTGATTATTCGGCAGCTTCTACATTAGCCAATGCGTTTGCAATGCAGACATGAGCGTTCTCAGTAAGAAACTCTTTGATCTCGCGACTGTGTTTGTTGTTGAACTTCAGGATATGACTGGACAACGAGAACAAGGCCAAAGGCTGCGTGGCCGAAAATCTTGCGTTCTTCAAACGGCTTTTCATGGTGCCGAGCGAGGTTGGGATTGTGCTGAAATCTGCTGTTCTTGGATCAATCTCGAAGATTTCCACCACTGGAATAACCGTATGATCTTGTGTGCTGAAGGCGGCGCTGATGGCGCGTTGCAGGTTGCGGCTGGAATAAGGTTCCATAAGCTTGGCCCCTAGCCCATCCTGCAGCAGCAGAATGTCCATGGATGATTTTGCCATGAGCTTGTTCCATTGTGTGGCCAGTTTTCGCGGAATGGTCTTCAAATCGGTGTATCCAGAGATGGCAACAGGCCCCGGGAGGATGCGGTTCAAGATTGCGCGGGTTTGTTTGGTGTATCCGGTGACGAGCTTTTTGAGCTTGCTATCCAACAGCAGATTGCCATCAATTTCATCTGGTATATACCAGCCCGCAAAAACCTCAGTAGGATGAGCGGTGTAGCTGATCTGGGCCTTTATCGCGGTAGCGAGTTTTTCGGTTTCCGCTAAGCGATTGTCCAGATAGGCCTGGCCATCTTTTTGCAGTTTCTCCATGAACGTTGGATCATACCGCAGGCCGAACCAGAGTTTGGCTCCCGCCTCATCTGCGCCCATGATTGCAGCTTCGAGCCAGAGTGGCAGCTTGATTTCCCCCTGAAGATCGCTGCCCCACATGGTCCACTGTAGGATGACCTCTTCAATGCCAAGTCTTTGATGTGCAAGGAGTTCGCTGCGCCATAATCTGGGGCTAGGAAAATATTCATCACCCCATGGTTGGATGAAGCTCATGTGTATAGGAATACATTCCTTGGTGCCAGAATCCTGCCGCGCATAGGCTTTAAAGATCATCATGAATGCGATGAGAGCGAGGCAGAACACTCCAAGAACGAAGAGTTTAGAAGTTTGCTTGAAGTCCAAGAAGCACTCGGCTGGTCTCACTGTCATCTGTGTTTAATACTTCGTGTCCTACACGCCCGAACACTTCCAGCTGAAGCAGGTCACCATAGGCTTCGGTGTACCACCCTCTCCACTTCAAAGATGCTCCCAGCCCTGCTTCAATTGCCACAGCGCTGGTTTGGGAGTTCCAGTTTCCGCTCCCTATGGAATACGCAAAGGGCGACAAAATCAGGTTAGGATCGAGCCTAAAAGTGTAACCAAGTCGGCCATCTCCATAGAACAAAATGGTTTTTTCCTTTTCAAAGAAACGACCACCTTCCAGATAGAGGCTGATGTAGGGTTCTTTGTCGATAGGCTCACCGGAGTAAAAATCGTAGAGCGGGAGGAAGTCGTTTCCGCGGGTGAAGGACCAAAGCACCCTCCCCAGCCAGTTGTCTTCCGTGATGCTGCCACCTTTGAAGAACCGCTCCAGACCGATTTTCAGGTTTTGCGTCATAAACGGCTTGAAGCGCAGGCCGACGATGGTCTGGTATGTGTCAGGATCCGGGCGGAAGCTGTAGCGTTGGTTGAGCCACTGGGCACGGGCGATGATCTCGAAGACGCGGCCATTCTGGTAACCGATGACGGGCGGACGCCATGCCACTTCGAATGTACCGAACGGACTGCTGGACGGGATACCCAGGATCGCGCCTGTTATCTCTTCTTCATTCTGCCGTGAGGGGCTGATGCCGTCAAAGAACAGGAAGCTGATCGGGATTTCCAGAATGCGGAGCTGCCGTTGGAAGCGCTCCAGCTTGTCCTGTTCATAAATATTGCGTTGATGCTGGTGCAGCACATCAATCCGCTTGCGAAACAGGTCAGCGGCCTTCTTGTTTTCAAAGGCTGCCAGATAGGTATAGGCCAAATCTTCCAGCAGGTTCGCCTGATCTGGCTTTTCCTCCAGTGAGGCTTCAAAGCGGGTGATTGCCAGATCATTGTCGCCCTGAGCACGGGCAAGATATCCACCCAAAGCAAGTGTGGCCGGGTTTTTATGGTCAGTTGCTGGCAGGTTTTCGTATTCGGCGTCAGCTTCCTCTAGCTGATCCAGCTGTAACAGAACCTGAACTATGGAAAAGCGGATGTCCGGCGTCGAGGCGATGGACCGTGCTTTGCGCAGGTCCACCAGAGCGCTTGCCAGTGCTTCGGGTGATTGATTGCTCTGATGGAGCGTGAGCTGGGCCCGGGCGGCGTAGTAGCCGGCCATTTGCTGTTGAGAGAGCTTGGAGACATCCAGTCTGGCAAGGAGGCGTGCTGCCTCATCATAATCCATTTGGCGCAGGTTGAGGTAGAGCAGTGCCATGCCAGCGCTCTGATCGTCATGTTCTTCAAAAGATTCCAGAAACCAGTCTTCCGCGACCTCATATTCTCCCAGCTCCTGATAGAGGAACCCGAGCTGGCTTGCTGTGGCGAGGTTTGGACTGAGTTCATACGCTCGCTGTAGTTCCTGTCTGGCTTTCTCTTTGTCTCCCAGTCGCAGATAGAGGCTGGCTAGCGTCAGGTGCTTGTCGGCATTCAAGGGCTGAGCCTGAAGCTCCTGTTGCGCGCATGTCAGGGCCTCAAGATTGCGGTCAAGCACGCGGTAGGCCTCGCACCTGATCGCCATGATTGCGTCTGTGTTTTGGGTCTGGTCCAGTTGTTGCAACAACATGAGAGCTCTTTTGGGGTGATTGAGCTCCAGCGCAAGATAAGCGGCTTCCAAACGGGTTTCCGCAGTTGGGGCCAGTCGCAGTGATTGGCGGTACATTTTCACGGCTTCTTGAAGCTGCCCTTCTGTTTTCAGGAGGCGCGCCAGTGCAAGGAAAGCCATCGCAAACCTGTTTTTGTTTTCGTCTGACAGGTTTGCTGTGTTGGTGTAGCTGAAAACGTAGTTCAGCCACATGCGGGCCGTGACGCCTTCTGCGGTGCTTTCCTTAAGCATGAGATATGCTGGCAGAACGAGTGTCGAGTCTGGCTGCAGCTTCCAGTCTGCGATCAGATAGTCAAGCGTGCTGGTCCAGTCTTCATTGGTTGCAGAAACGGCTGCCAGATCAAACAGAAGACGTGCATAGGCTTTCTTGTCGTTTTCGTTGAAGGCGCCGTCAGCACGGGCTCTTTGGGCTCGTGCAAGAGCATCCTGAAGAACAGCGGAGGCGATGCGGTGATGGTTGGAGAGCAGGGCGACCTGCCCTCTTTTTGCTGTGATGCGCCAGTTGGGCATTAACGTTTCAGCTTCTTTGAGAACCTGATTGGCGAGATCCAGATCCCCTGCCCGCCGCGCCAGATCTGAAAGGGTTTGCAACAACTCGACCCAGGCTTCCGGAGATTTCTGCTGGTCGGTAAACTGGGTGATGGCGCGCAGTTCCACCAGCGCGTTGATGGCTTGTGTTTCCCAGCCGTTGTTAAGAGCAAGCATGCTGAGTTGCAGACCGTATTCCGGGCTTCGGGTGAGCTTGATCAGCAATCGGCCTGCGGTGACCGCTCTGGTATCATCTCCTGCGCGAATGGCGATGTCTGCCAGTGCCAGATAGTAGTTGGCGGCTTCTTCCGGACCGGAGGCTTTGGTGTCGAGGATCCTGCCATCCGCTGTCAGAAGCGCCATTTCTGCCTCGGCGCTGGAGCCTTTTTTCACCAGAGCGTAGGCCAGCTGAACGCGCGTGGACAGTCCCAGTTGATCAATGCGCCCGGGGTTGAGGAAGGTCAGCAACTCATCCAGATGACCAGAATTGAGCGCGCTGGCGGCCAGGGCTCTGGCGAATGTGCGTTGTTCTAAAGCGGAAGATTGGCGGCCCGTAAACAGTCCATTCATTTCACCACGCAGCAGCAAGCGGTAGGCTTCTTCGTCTTTGCCTTGCGCAAGAAAGAGGAAGGCTTCGTTCAAAATTGCTGTGCGCTGGGTTCTTGGTGCGTTGTCCAGCTTGGAAAGCTCGTCCCATTCGCTACGGGCTTCTTCCAGCTGATTGAAGTTGCGCAAAAGATCCGCTCTGATGAGCCTTTGTCTTGGGGTGGCAGCGCCCAGCTCTCGCAAAATGTTCAGTGCATGGAGAGCTTCCTTGGTTTTGCCAAGCTTGATGGCTGCTTCTGCTGCGCCTGCAAGGGCTTCTTCCCGGTTGCTCGGCAGCAATTTGCCAGTCTCTATCGCCAGCCGGAAATCATCAAAGGCTTCCGCATACTCGCCCGTGAGCATTTGCAGGTGGCCGAGCGAAAGGTAGCCGCGGCTGAAAGCGGGGGCTTGAGATTGGAGGATCTCTAATTGGTCAATTGCTGCGATTGGGCGATTGAGGCCGATGAGCAGCTGGATTTTTTGCCAGCGGGCCACAAGATGATCGGGGTCTTGTTTCAGCAGCTCATCCAGTTCTTTCAGCGCATCTTCACTTCGCCCCTCTGCCAGCAGGCGGTAGGCAAGGTCCAGCAAGGGATAGGAGCGGTAGCCGCGCCACGTGCTTTGCAATAGGGATTGGCTGTCCTGTCGGTCCTTCAGCAAGCTGATGTAGTACTCGTCTTTTTGCTGGAGGGTGTAAGGCGCAGGGCTGACTCTCTGTGAAGGCGGAGCTGGATTTTGCGATTGTGTTGGGATGGATAAGCCAAGCGCAAACATGATGACCCACAGCAGATAGAATGCCGAGTTTCGATTGGCATTCCCGCGTGTGTTGTGGGGCGTTTGGGGCCGGGTCATGTTTGTGCTTCCTGCTCTACAGGAATTGCAAGCTCCAGACTTTCTTCCTCCGGATAGTCATGAGCGGTCTTGTCCCAACCGATGACTTCGCCAGTGCCCAGATGCCGGATCCATGTTTTGATGGCGCGCATCATGGCGATGTAGTTGATGATGATGGATACGAAGTAGCGCAGGGTCACAGGTGCCAATGCGCGCAGTCCATAATGGTAGCCTGTCCAGATATGGCGCTGGATAAGGCGGTGGGCGAGCAGGAGCACGTTGAACCAGATTACATACCAAAATGGGCTGTCTTCTGGCAGAAGTGGCGGCAAATGGTAGGCATCCGGTGCCAGACGCTCATAGAGGCGAAGGCCCCAGTAGAAGAAAAGCGAGATGTACCCGATGATGATGGCGTGGCTGAAGAACACCATCTTCCTGTCGCGCCAATAAAAGTATTTATCAGCGAGCCCTCCTTTCCACCCCAGCTGTGCCCAGCCCTGAAACGCGATGCCGATGGTCCAGCGGGTTTTCTGGCGTACGCTTTGCCAGAAGCCGGAGGGAAACAGCTCCTGCGTGACTGCAAAGTCCGTGTGGTCGCTTTTCTTTGCCGGGTGGACCCAGAGCAGGTGGTGGGTGAGCCCCTTCCCTGTGAGCCGCATGGCGAGGTCGTAATCTTCCGTCAAGGAGCCGATGTTGAAGACTTCCGGTATGCCGTTCTCGTCTGTGCCGGAAATGGATTTGGCTGTCTCGATGGTTTTCTTGGAATAACAGGTGCCAACGCCAGCGCCCGGAACTGTTCCGGTCAAGAAGCCCCTGACGAGAACTTCCTTGGAATGGAACTCGGCAAACTCGTCCATGTAGTGGCCGGCTGTCAGGTTCCGGCGTCTACGGGGTAAGGAAAGGACAGGCAGTTGCACCACATCGGCAAGTTCAAGGCTGGCGTTGAAAACGTGCAGAGCGTTTGGGTTGAGGATGTCTTCTGCGTCCTGCATGACTATGCCGGCAAAGAAGATGTTCTGTTCCTGTTCGAACTTCTCTATTTCGGCAATGATGGTGTTGACGCAATCGGCTTTGCAGGTTGGGCCGTCATTGTTGGTGGTAACGACGCGCAGATTGTCATGTTCGGCTGCCAGACGATTTGCAGCCTTCTGCGTGGCTGCGTCATTGGGGTAGACGCCAATGAAGATCCAATAGGATGGATAGTCCAGCCTGCGCATAATGCCTGTAACGGCGGGATAGAGGATTGAGGCTTCATCCCATGCAGGTAGCATGATGGCCAGCGGTCTGGGCGGGACGTGCCCGGTTTCTTCAAACAGACGTTCTTCGGTTCTGCCCGCTAAGGGGCTGCGATACCAGGCGACGAAGGTGTAATAGAGGGTGTCAACGAACAGGTCATCTGCGCCAGATACAGCAAAGACGTATGAGGCGACGAGAAAGAGGCCCTGCGTAACAAGAAACAGTAATACAAATGCATCTGTTACCAGCATACTCTGGTGCACTCCTTCGCAGTAACCTGATTAAAGTTACCCTAGGAGATTCGAGAGGATGTCCTCAGTCATGGGATGTGCTCAGAGGATTGGGCTGAGGCAGTTATGACGTGGGAGGGAGTGCTGAGGCCCCCTCCGTTTACAGTTTGTTTCGCATCGTTAATTGTCGCAGATTCAGGCCAAAGTTTTGCTCTTTTGCATATCAACGATATCAGCTTCAGAGAAACCAAGCTGCTGTAAAACCTGTGCAGTATCGTCTCCGGTTCTTCCTGCTGGTTCAGGTGTTTGCGGAACTGTGCGGCTGAAGCGCGGTGCGGGTGCTGCCTGGGTGACGCCGTTGAGGCGGATGCGGTTGCCGCGCTCGGTGTTGAGAGAGGCTGCGTTTGCCTCCTCAATGGAGAGCACAGGGGCAACGCAGGCGTCAGTTCCCGCAAAGACGCCGGTCCAGTGGTCCAGCGTATTCGCTTTGATGGCAGTGCCGATTTGCTCTTCCAGCTGAGGCCACTCTTTCATGTTCATCTGGATCTTGGAAAGCTCTTGCGGGAGGTCCAGCCCTTTCAGCAGCAGAGCGAAGAACTGAGGTTCCAGAGAGCCAACGGACAGATAGCGCCCATCTGAGGTTTCGTAGCATTGATAGAACGGGGCGCCACCGTCCAGCAGGTTCGTTTGGCGCTTGTCCTGCCAAAGTCCGCGACCCAGCAAGGAGTAGATCAGGCCCACCATGGCTGGCACGCCGTCGACCATGGCTGCATCGATCACCTGCCCTTTGCCGCTTCTGGTGCGCTCAAACAATGCTGACAGCACACCCAGCAGCAGGAACATGGACCCGCCGCCGTAGTCTGCCGCCATGTTGAGTGGTGGGACTGGTGGGCGGCCTTCCTCGCCGATGGCGTGGAGCATGCCGGTCATGGCGAGGTAATTGAGGTCGTGGCCGGCGGCATGAGCCAGTGGCCCGTCCTGCCCCCAGCCGGTCATGCGGCCATAGATCAGGCCCGGGTTCTTGGCGAGGCATTCGTCCGGCCCAAGGCCAAGGCGCTCCATTACGCCGGGGCGGAAGCCTTCTATCAGGATGTCGGCTTTCTCAACGAGGGAGAAGAAGACTTTGACGGCCTCTTCGCTCTTCATGTTCAAAGCGATGGACTTCTTGCCTCGGCGGTTGACATCCTTGTCGATCCGCTCGCCGGTGCGGCGGTCGACGACGATGACATCGGCTCCCAGATCTGCAAGCAATTGTCCGGCCATGGGCGCTGGGCCAAGGCCTGCCATCTCCACCACCTGAAGTCCCGAAAGTGGTCCCGCTTTTGCTGCTGTCACATATGCCTCCCCAGTCAGCCAAGTCCTGCGCATACGGGCCTCTTGGAAAGTGCCCGTTTCCAGAGTTGATGCCTTGCAGAGCTGGCTTGTCAGATAAGTGTACCTGCAAGCCGCGCTGGGCGGATAACTCCGGTTCGCGTTGTTGGGTCAACCTTAGAGCGGCTGGTAGTAGTTCCACAACTCTCCATTTGGTGAATAGGCTATCCAATAGGTTAAGACGAGTGGAGGTTATAGGGTGGCTTTTCAATCTGATGCGCTGGGCTGTGTCGTTTGCTGTGAGGGGTGCTTTCTGATGAAATGAATTCATCAACGCAGTTACATAGCAACTTAAAGTAACGCATGAATCACTTAAACCACGCAAAATTACACATAAGAACGCAAAGTCGCGTGGCTTTTATAATGTCTATATATTTCAGTAGGTTGTGATTATGTATTCAACATAGTTGTGAGGAGGAGGCTGTTGGGCTGCTCCAGCGCCTCTACCACGGTAAAATGGTTTTTGCCCGGATCCTCATAGGCGGTGATGTGTGTTTCGAAACCGCCCCACATTGCGCAGTGGGTTGCATTTTGCCGCCGAAACTCTGCCAGCTCCTCAGCGCCAACCCAGCCGGTAAAGCGTAGGTTATCAAGAGGTTCGTGTAGCGCCGGACTTTCTGCCAGCGCCTCCGCTTCGTCGATATGCAGAGTGTCGTTCATTGCTGTCCTGCGGATTGGCCGCAGATCATAGACCCCACTGATGCCGAGGATGTGCTTGATCCGACTAGTGATACTATCTGGTATCATCCGTTTTTTGCAGCCCAACCTCGCTACCAAGTGACCACCAGCAGAATGACCGGTCAAGTGAATCGATCCTTCAACTTGTTCAGCTGCAACTTCAAGAGCTCGCTGCATCTGATTGGTAATAGTGGCTATTTTTACTTCAGGGCAAAGGTCGTAAGAAGGCACGGCAACGGTGTACCCCATCTCGACGGCCCCCTTCGCCAAGTGGCTGAAGGCGGATTTATCGAAGGCCTTCCAGTACCCGCCATGAACAATCATGACGAGCCCTTTGGACGCCTCAGTGCCTTGCGGGAAGAACAGGTCGAGCTTCTCTCTCTCCCCGCTTCCGTAGGCTACGTCCAGTTGATTTTTTGAGGTCTCGCGAAACGCTTTGGAGCGTTCAACCCATTGATTAAACAGCTCTTGTGCGTTTGGTACTGCACCGGAGTTATGATAGGCCGCGTCCCAATCCCGCATCACGTTATTCCGCTCTTGGCAGTACTGCCGTTGCTTCAATTTCCACTTTGGCCTGATCTTCCACCAAATCAGCCACCTGGATCATGGTCATGGATGGAAAATGACGGCCAAACACAGAGCGATACGCCTCGCCAACTTCGCGCAGGCGAGCGGTGTAGTCTTTCTTGTCGACCACATACCACGTCAGGCGCACCACATGCTCTGGCTTCGCGCCAGCAGTGGCTAGAATTTCGCGAATGTTCTCAAGCGTTTGCTTGATCTGGTCAATGAGATCATCGCTCTCAAAGATCTGCTGGCCATTCCAGCCGATTTGACCACCCAAAAAGATTGGTGTGCCTTCTGCCATTATGCCATTGGCATATCCAGAAGCAGGCTTCCAACCTTCCGGCTGGAGAAATTTGAACAGTGCTTGTTGTGTTGTCATGAAGGTCCCTCTTCCTTCAGGAAAAATTCCATTTGTTTTTTAATGGCTTGCGGCCAGCTCACTGGTTTTTTGTCTGCGCCTGTGACGTAGACAATGACCGAGCGGCTTGTGAGCCGAAGCTGGTCTGCGCAGGTGACTGTGAACTCCAGATGGACACTGGAGCGACCGAGCTTTAAAACCTGAAGCGTGTATAAGAGTTCGTCACCAAGCTTGCTTGGTTTTTTGAACTCTGTTTCGATCTTGGCTGTGGGGACTGCATCCCCTTGATTTATATGAATGTCTACGAACGACGTGCCGAGCGATTGCTCAAACCACTCTTCTGTGACCTGATTGATCATCTCGAAGTAGCGGGGATAAAAGACAATTCCAGCGGGATCGCAGTGCTGGAAGATCACTTTGATCGTGCGTTCAAAGACCAAGGTATCTGTCCTTCATTTCCTCGGTGAGTGTGTCCGGGCGGCCTGCCCAGACTGACTCGCCTTTTTCCAGAATGACGGCCTGATCAGCCAGCGGAAGGAGCTCCTTAAGCGTCTTGTCGACGATGAGAATGGACAGCCCTTCCTTTTTAAGCCTCGCAATCGCCTGCCAGATTTCCCCGCGTACAACCGGTGCCAAACCTTCTGTTGCTTCGTCAAGGATCAGCAATTTCGGGTTTGTCATCAATGCTCTGGAGATGGCGAGCATCTGCTGCTCTCCGCCAGACAGCGTGTTTGCGCTCTGGCTTCTCCTCTCCTGAAGGCGTGGAAACAAGTCATAGACGCGCTCCTGCGTCCACGCACCTTTGCGGGCGGCTGCGCTCAGATTTTCCAGAACAGACAGGTTCGGGAAACAGCGGCGACCTTCTGGCACCAATCCCAGACCCAAGCGGGCAGCTTTGTGACTGGACATGCGGTTCAGGCTTTGGCCGCAGAATTCGATGGTGCCTTTGGTTGGCGTAACCATCTGACAAATAGAGCTTATTGTGGTGGATTTGCCCATGCCGTTGCGGCCAAGCATCGCTACCATCTCGCCTTCATTGATGGAGAGGTTTACGCCGAACAGCGCTTGTGCGGCGCCGTAATGGGCTTCTAAGCCTTTGACTTCCAACAGCATCAGGCTTCCTCCCCGAGATAGGCTTCTCTGACAAGCGCACTGGCGCGGATCTCATCGACCGAGCCTGACAGAATGGCTGCGCCGCCCACCAGAACCGTGATGCGATCAGCCAGACGGAACACGGCATCCATGTCGTGCTCAATGAGCAGGATCGGAATTTCCGGGCGAATTTCCTCAAGGAATTCAGTGAGCTGAATAGAGCCTGTCGGGCCAAGGCCTGCCATGGGTTCGTCCAGTAGCAGTGCTTTCGGCTTGAGAGCCAGAGCGCAGGCGACTTCCACCTGACGGCGCTCACCGTGAGAGAGTTCCGAGACCGCGATATCTTCGCGACTACCGAGGCCGACTTTTCTAAGCCAGTTTCCAGCGGTTTCGCGCAGTTCTTCGTCGGACTTGGTTTGCTTCCAGAAGCGGAAACTGGAGCCCTGACTGGCTTGTACGGAGAGCATGACATTGCGACGGGCGCTGACTTCCATAGCCAGTGAAGAGACCTGAAAGCTTCTTCCAAGGCCTTTGCGAGAGCGACTGGCAACCGTCTCTGAGGTCACGTCTTCGCCATCCAGATAGATGCTGCCGCTGTCGGGCGTGATCCAACCTGCGATTTGGCCGATGAGTGTTGATTTGCCCGCACCGTTTGGTCCGATAAGAGCATGAATCTCATTAGGTTTCAGATCCAGAGATACGTTTTTTGTCGCCTGCAAAGCACCAAAGGATTTGTGCAGGCCTTTGACTTCAAGAACCGGTTTAGTCATGACGTGCTCTCCCTGCGATCATGCCCATGACGCCACCTCTGGCGAACAGAACGACACCAAGCAAGGCCAGGCCAAGTAGCAGTTGCCAGTGCTGCGTCCACTCGCCGATATAGGTTTCCAGCAGCACGAACAGCGCTGCGCCGATTACAGGACCGTAGAGGCGCCCGACGCCGCCGAGGATGACGAACACCATAATCTCGCCAGAACGGTGCCAGGAGAGCATTGAGGGGCCTACAAAGCCATTCAACTCGGCAAACAGTGCCCCAGCAAGGCCGGTGATCATTGCGGAGATAACGAAGCCTGTGAGCTTGATCGGGAACGGGTCAATTCCCGAGGTTGCCAGTCGTGTCTCGTTCATACGAGCAGTGCCGAGTGCTGCTCCGAAACGGGAGCCTGACAGGCGTGCTGAGACGAAGATTGCACCGAGGAGCAGGATAAAGCAGACGAGGAAGAAGGTCAGCGCGCTTTCGGCGTCCACCATTGGAAGCTCATTGCGTAGGTAGATTGAGAGCCCATCTTCACCGCCGTATGTCGGCCAGGAAATGGCGAAATAGTAGATCATCTGGGCAAATGCCAGAGTGATCATGATGAAGTAGACGCCCTCGGTTCTCAGCGAAATTGCGCCAATTGCGAGGGCTGCTATGCCGCAAATGACCATTGCAACGATCCAGATGATGAGCATCTGGTTGGTGCCCGAGATCGCAAACGGTATGGCCATGAAGAGGGTTTCTTCAAAGCTGTGAAAGGCTGCAATACCAGTGGTGTAGCCGCCAATGCCGAAGAATGCTGCATGGCCGAAGCTGACCATTCCGCCTTGCCCGATGGCAAAGTTGAGGCCAACGCCAGCAATGGCGAAGATGGTGATCAGGCTTGCCAGATTGACGTAGTAGTCTTCTCCGATAGAAGACGCCCAGAGCGGCAGAGCCAGCAGGATTGCCATGACTGCGATGTTGACGACGGTCTCGCGGCTCAGCTTTGGCATGTTGATGGATTTTGGAGCTGTATCAGTTCGTTGCATTGAAAAGCCCCTTTGGTTTTACGGCCAGAATGCCTGCCATCATCAGATAGATAAGCATGGATGACAGAGCTGCCCCGATGCTGTTTGCACTGGCATTTTCCATGAAGAACTTCAGGATGACGGGCAGGAAAATACGTCCCAGAGTATCTACGAGGCCAATCAGGATGGAGCCGATGAGAGCGCCCTTGATGGAGCCAATGCCGCCAATCACAATGACCACGAAGGCCAGAATGAGCACAGGTTCTCCCATGCCGACCTGTACGGAGCGCAATGCGCCGACCAAAGCTCCAGACAGACCTGCGATCGCGGCACCCAATGCGAAAACGATGGTGTAAAGCGTTTTGATATCAACGCCTAAGGCAGCGATCATCTCGCGGTCACTTTCACCGGCGCGGATCCGCATGCCAAGGCGCGTTTTGGAAATAAGCAGGTAGAGAAGCAGGGCAACTGCCAGTGCTGCCAGAATGATAAACAGGCGATAGACCGGATAAGCTTCTACGCCGGGCAACGCCATGGTGCCCCCCAGAGCTGCCGGAATGTTGAGGTAAAGTGGCATGGAACCGAAGACCATACGGGTGCCTTCAGAAAAGATCAGAATAAGAGCAAAGGTTGCCAGTACCTGATCGAGGTGATCGCGGTCATAAAGCCTGCGGATGACAAGCATTTCGATGAGTGCACCAGCTGCTGCTGCTCCAAGGACACCACCACCCAGACCAAGCCAGAAAGAGCCAGTCTGCTGAGTGATCCAAGCGCAACAAAAGGCACCGACCATGTAAAGCGAGCCATGAGCGAGATTGATCAGGCCCATAACGCCGAAGACCAGCGTGAGGCCAGCTGCCATCAGAAACAAAGTGAGACCGAATTGCAGCCCGTTCAATACCTGCTCAAAAATCAAAGCTGCCGTCATTTATGATATTCCCGAGGCTTCTTTTTCATTGTGACATCAGTATAGGGGATCAGCGGAGAAGGATTAGGGTTTCCCCGCTGATTATTATTTTACTTCAATGCGTTGGCTTACTTCATTCGGCACTTGGATGCGTATGCATCCTGATGGCCCTTGATTGCGACACCAATGATTTTGTTGGTGATCTGGCCATCTTCTTTCACCACTTCGCGAACATAAATGTCCTGAATTGGGTGGTTGTTGTTGCCGAACTTGAAGTCACCGCGCACAGAAGCGAAGTCGGCTTCTTTCAGAGCTGCGCGGAAGTCATCCTTGTCGCTGACATCTGCCTTTTCCATTGCGGAGAGGATCAGATTTGCAGCGTCGTAACCTTGAGAGGCGTAAAGGGAAGGCAGGCGGCCATATGCTTCTTTGAAGCCTTTGACGAACTTAGCGTTTACTTCGCTCTCAATGTCCTTACCCCACTGTGAGGAGTTTGCCACGCCGAGTGCTGCATCGCCAATCGCAGGCAGAATGTCCTGTGAGAAGGAGAACGCCGGGCCCATGACTGGAACATCAACGCCAGACTGTGCGTACTGCTTCATGAACGCGATGCCCATGCCACCTGGCAGGAAGAAGAACACGCTATCTGCACCAGAAGCGCGGATTTGTGCGATTTCTGCTGCGTAATCGTCCTGACCAAGCTTGGTGAAGAGTTCACCTGCCAACTCGCCCTTGTACATCCGCTTGAAGCCCTTCAGAGCGTCGGTACCAGCTGGGTAGTTTGGTGCCAGAATAAAGGTCTTCTTGTAGTCAGCTTTATTGGCGTGAGATCCCATCGCTTCATGGAGGTTGTCGTTCTGCCAAGCCACGTTGAAGTAGTTTTCATGGCAAGCTTTACCAGCCAGCGCAGATGGGCCAGCATTCGGGCTGATATAGAGCGTGCCTTTGCGGGTGGCAGCTGGAACCACAGCCATTGCCAGGTTGGACCAGATGATACCTGTCAGGATATCTACTTTGTCTTTTTGAATGAACTTGTCTGCCAGTTTTTTGGCAACATCCGGTTTGCGGGCGTCGTCTTCTACCAGCAGCTTAACATCGGATGCGCCTGCTTGTTTGAGAGCAAGCTCAAAGCCATCGCGGACGTCGATACCGAGTGTGGAGCCACCGCCTGACAAGGTGGTGATCATGCCAATTTTAACTTCGGCTTGCGCCACGCCAGCTGTACAACACAGAAGGGCGGCTACTCCGGCTGAAACGAGTTTTTTCATATAAGTTCCCCTGATTTATCCTCGACCAGCTGTTCCTTCAGACGGAATCTTTGAATTTTACCAGTCGCGGTTTTTGGTAGCGAATCTACCAGTTTAAGTGAACGAGGGTATTTATAGGGCGCTATAGTAGATTTTACATAGTCCTGAAGACGTTTGATTACGTCTGCATCTTGTGGGTGGTCCTCCACCAACACCACATGTGCTTCTACAATCTGTCCCCGGTCCTCATCAGGCACGCCTATAACAGCACACTCGGACACTTCCGGGCTGCTTAGCAGAGCAGCCTCGACCTCTGGCCCGGCAACGTTGTAGCCGGACGTGATAATCATGTCGTCTGCGCGGGCTGCGAAGTGGAAATACCCTTTTTCATCCTGATAAAAGGCATCACCTGTCAAATTCCAGCCGTCACGAACATATTTCTGCTGCTGGTCATCTTGCATATACCGACAACCGGTTGGTCCTCTTACTGCAAGTTTGCCAACTGTGCCGCGTGGAACCTCCTGCATGTTTTCATCAACCACTTTTGCGGAATATCCTTTGATCTCCCGGCCAGTGGTTGCTGGCATGGCATCTTCCAAATGGTTGGAAATAAAGATGTGCAACATTTCTGTTGCGCCAATCCCATCCAGCATCGGAATCCCGGTTTTTGCTTTCCATTGCTCAAACACTGGTGCTGGCAATGTTTCTCCCGCTGAGACTGCGATGCGCAGTGAGGACAGGTCTGCCCCCTCTTCCATTGCCGCCATCATGGCGCGGTAAGCCGTTGGTGCTGTGAACGAGATCGTTGCCTTGTAAGTCTCAATGATCTCAATAAGCTGTTTGGGTCCTGCCGTTTCCAGCAGAGTAGCGGTTGCGCCGAAACGAAGCGGGAAAATTGCCAAGCCGCCGAGGCCAAATGTAAAGGCCAGTGGTGGACTGCCAACAAACACGTCCGATGGCTGGATGTTCAGCACTTCCTTTGCATAGGCATCTGCGATGATCAGCAGATCGCGGTGGAAGTGCATGGTTGCCTTCGGCTGTCCGGTGGTGCCAGATGTGAAACCCAGCAGGCAGACATCGTCTCTGCCCGTTTGAACGGCCTCAAACTGGACGGGCTTTGACAGTGCGACCTTATCCATCTCACCGGCAAAGTTGGCCGTGCCATCGAAGCTCACGATTTTGCTCAGATGGTCGTTCTGCTCAAGGCAACGTTCCATCTCTTCCATGAGGCGAAGATCGCACATGGCCAGTTTGATTTCGGCCTTGTCGACGATCTGGCTTAACTCGCCAGCCCGCAGCATTGGCATGGTGTTGACCACCACAGCGCCTGCTTTTGTGGCAGCCAGCCAACAGGCGACCATCGCCGGGTTGTTTGCTGAGCGGATAAGAATGCGGTCGCCCGGTTCTACTCCGTAATCCTCCTGCAGAGCTCGAGCGATGCGGTTGGTCCAGTCCGCAAGCTCTTTATAAGTGCGTTTTCTGCCATTGCCGATGAGAGCAATGTTGTCACCAAAGCCGCGTTCAACCATCTTGTCGGTCAACTCTACTGCGGCGTTGATGTAGTCTGGGTACTCAAACCCCTCCAGCTGGAAAACTGGCTGCTGATCAATTGGTGGCAGCCTGTCCCTTGTGAAGGTGTCCTTGTGCGCGCTTGGTCCCAGCATTTCTCCCCTCCTGAGAAAGCAATTGCCTTGCTACTATTATCTTTTGAACATCGGATGCGCCTTCGTAGATGCGAAGAGCTCTGATTTCACGGTAAAGTTTTTCGACAGTATTGCCTGAGCGGACGCCCTCGCCCCCGTGGATTTGTACCGCCTTATCAATGATTTGTTGGGCCTGATCGGTTGCAAACTGCTTTGCCATGGCAGCCTCGCGAGATACTCGTGCTGCCCCCATGTCTTTCGTCCATGCAGCGCGGTAGATCAGGAGTGCAGAGGCATCAATGTCGATTGCCATTTCCGCCAGATGGCCCTGGACCATCTGCATATCGGCCAGCACGCCATCCCCCAGTTTGCGAGTTGTTGCGCGGGCTACGGCTTCTTCCAATGCACGGCGGGCAAAGCCCAGTGCGGCGGCGCCGACGGTGCAGCGGAAGACATCCAGAACCGACATTGAGATCTTGAAGCCTTCTCCAGCTCCCCCAATGCGATTCGCTGCTGGAATGCGCAGTTGTTTGAAGCCCAACCGTGCCAGAGGATGAGGTGCCATCACATCCAGCCGTTCTTCAACGGTTAAGCCCGATGTATCCGCGGGTACGATGAAGGCGCTGATGCCTTTGGCACCCGGTGCTTCGCCCGTCCTTGCGAAGACAACGTAAAGGCCTGCAATGCCGCCATTGGAGATCCAGGTCTTTTCGCCATTGAGCACATAGTCATCGCCGTCGCGGATGGCGGAAAGTTCTATATTTGCGACATCTGAACCGGAGTCTGGTTCTGTTAGCGCAAACGCAGAGAGTGTCTGGCCTGCTCTGGTTTTATTGAGCCACAGCTGTTGTTCTGGCGTGCCAAACAGGCTGATGGCGCCTGTTCCCAGACCCTGCATGGCGAAGGCGAAGTCCCCCAGACCGTCGTGACGGGCCAGTGTTTCGCGCATGATGCACAGGCTTCGGACATCCAGCGGTTTGGGATCTGCCGGATCAACAGCAGTGAGCTTCAGGAAACCAGCGGCACCAAGATCATTAACGAGCTTGATACAGGCAGCATCCGTGTCAGAGTGGTCAGCTGGAAGGTTTTCGCAGCACCAGTTTTCTATGGCTTCGGCCAGCTCTCGGTGTTTTTCTTCAAAAAACGGCCATGTGAGGAAGGTGGTGTCAGCCATTTATGCCCCCTCAAAGACCGGTTTTTCTTTTGCAACAAAAGCTTTGTAGGCGGTCTCAAAATCTTTGGTCTGCATGCAGATGGCTTGCGCCTGTGCTTCGGATTCAATTGCCTGATCCAGACCCATGTTCCATTCTTGGTTGAGCTGGGTCTTGGTGATGCCATGCGCGAAGTTTGGTCCTGCAGTGATGCGCTGTGCCATGCGAATGGCATCGGCCTCAAGTGCTTCTGTGGTAGACATGGAGTTGAAATAGCCCCAAGTATAACCCTCTTCTGCGCTCATGGACCGGCCTGTGTAAAGCAGCTCTGCAGCACGTCCCTGCCCAATAATACGCGGAAGAATTGCGCAGGCGCCCATATCGCAGCCTGCAAGCCCTACACGGGTAAACAGGAATGCTGTCTTTGCTTGTGGCGTGCCGATGCGCAGATCTGATGCCATGGCCATGATTGCCCCAGCACCAACGCTGATGCCATCCACGGCTGAAATAATCGGCTTGGTGCAGTTGATCATGGCTTTCACCAGATCGCCTGTCATGCGCGTGAACTTCAACAGGTCTTTCATGTCCATGGCGACAAGTGGACCGATGATGTCATGGACATCTCCGCCTGAGCAATAGTTGCCTTCGTTAGACGCGATCACAACGGCATTGACGTCATCTGCATAGGCGAGATCGCGGAATGTATCGCGCAGCTCGGCATAGCTTTCAAAGGTCAGCGGGTTCTTGCGGTCAGGGCGGTCCAATTGGATGACTGCGACATCGCCTTCCATGCGCCAGATGAAATGCTTTGGCTGCAAATTCGCCATTTTGTAAGTTGTCAGCATTATCGGGCCTCCCCCTCCCAATCGCTTGCAAATACCTTCAGGGTTTCAGCAAGACTCTCTGCTTCATCGGGAGAAAAGTGAGAGAGCAGCTCATTGATCCACTCGCGGTGACTTGCTGCCATCTGCTCAAAGTTCTCGCGGCCTTCTTTGGTCAGCAAAACCACAGAGGTTCTCCGGTCTCCGTCTCTCAATGTGCGCTGAACCAGTCCGTCCGTGGTCAGGCGATCTATGAGGCCGGTGACGTTGCCGTTGGATACCATCAGGTATTTTGAGAGCTGGGACATGAGCATGCCCTCTGGCTCGCGGTAAAGTGCTGCCATGACATCAAAGCGTGGCAGCGTCACGTTGTAGGTTGTCCTTAGCCGCTCTCGCAGTTCGCCTTCGATCGCACGAGAGGCGCGGAGCAGCCTCAACCAGAGGCGAACGCGGGACTTGTCGTCGGTTGTCTTGTCAGCTTTGAGCATTTCCTGTGAGGCTGTCATTGGGTCTCGCCCCCTGATACCGAAATGGCTTGCCCTGTCACTGAGCGCGCACCATCTCCGATGAGCCATGCCACTGTGGCGGCGACTTCGCCCGGTTGGATGAAGCGTTGCTGTGGGTTGTCCTTGTAAAGAGCGGACCGTGCCTGCTCTTCGTTCATTCCGGTTTTTTGCATGATGTTTTCGATCGAGCGTTGCAACATTGGGGTCTCTGTGAATCCAGGACACACAGCATTGACCGTAAATGGCTTGCTGGCAAGTTCGAGTGCCAGTGATCTGACCATACCGACGACACCATGTTTGGCTGCGGCGTAGTGCGAGACATAGGGATAGCCGCGCAAACCTGCTGTTGAGGCGATGGCGATCAAACGCCCATATTCCTGCCTTTTCAGGCATTCCAGTCCCTTTTGGAAGGTCAAGAATGTGCCTGTCAGGTTGATGTCGAGTATGCGTTGGAAGTCTTCCCGCTCGATCTTTCCAAAAGGTGCAGATTCTGCAGCACCCGCGTTGGCAATCACGACGTTGATTGGTCCGTTTGCTTCAGCCGCTTTTTCAAACATCTGTCCAACGGACACCTCATCGGTGATGTCTGCTATAACAGCGCTGATGCGGCTGTTGGCACTTGCGACCAAGTCAAGCGGCTCGCGTCTGCGCCCAACAACGGTGACGTTGATACCAACCCCCGCGAGGTGGCGGGCTATCTCAGCCCCTACGCCTGTCCCACCACCTGTTATGAGTGCATGCTTTTCCAAACCGATCTTCCTTACACCCGAACTTTAATGAACTCTGCCCGTTCAGCCAGACGGTACAGTTGGTCACGACCAGCGTGATAAGGCTCTGGCCAATATACGCCTTTGTCGCCAAGTAGTGCAGCTGCGTGCAATGTCCAATACGGATCTGACAAATGTGGGCGTGCCAAACACACAAGATCCGCGCGACCAGCCATCAGAATGGAGTTCACGTGGTCCGGTTCGTAGATGTTGCCGACCGCCATGGTTTTCATGCCTGCGTCGTTGCGGATACGGTCTGAGAACGGCACCTGGAACATACGGCCATAAACCGGTTGTGCGCGAGTGCTGGTCTGACCTGCGGAGACATCGCAGATATCAACGTCAGCTGCGTCCAGCATGCGAGCAATCTCAACGGCTTCTTCTGGCATGAGCCCCTCGTCTTCCACCCAGTCCGTTGCAGAGATACGTACGGACATTGGTTTGTCCTGAGGCCATGCTTCGCGTACTGCTTTGATGACCTCCAACGGGTATTTCATGCGCTTTTCAAGTGATCCGCCATACTCGTCTTCACGCTTGTTGGTGAGTGGTGAGATGAAGGAGGACAGAAGGTAACCGTGGGCGCAGTGGATTTCGATCATGTCGAAGCCTGATGCATCTGCCATTTTCGCCGCGTTCACGAACTCTGCCTTGACGCGGTCCATGTCTGCACGGTCCATTTGCTTTGGGGTCTGGTTGCGTTCAGACCAAGCGATTGGAGAGGCGGCAAGAAGCGGCCAATTGTCGACTTTCAGCGGCGCATCCATCTCCTCCCAGCCAAGCTGCGTCGAGCCTTTTGGGCCGGCATGGCCAAGCTGACAGCAGATCTTTGCGTTGCTGTGTTCATGTACAAAATTGGTGATGCGCTTCCATGCTGTTTGATGCTCTGCTGCGTAAAGGCCCGGGCAGCCTGGTGTGATGCGACCATCAGAACTGACACAGGTCATCTCAACAACAACCATCCCTGCTCCACCTTTAGCGCGTTCGCCATAATGGGCCAGATGCCAGTCGGAGACTGTTCCGTCTTCTGCTTTGTACTGCGCCATAGGCGAGACAACCACGCGGTTGTTCAGTTCCATCTCGCGAAGTTTGAACGGTGCGAACATTGGCGGGCGTGGAGCATTGTCAGTATCCGACACTCCGGCTTGATTTTGGAACCAGCCTTCTGCTGTTCCCAGCCACTCAGCATCGCGCTCTCGCAGATTCTCATGGGAGATGCGCTGGGAGCGTGTCAGGAGTGAGTAATTGAACTGAACTGGATCCAGGTGCAAGTAGCGTTCGACGTTTTCAAACCATTCCAGTGAGTTACGAGCAGCGGACTGGAGCTTAAGAACTTCCAAGCGGCGCTCGTCCTCGTACTTCTGGAATGCACTTTGAATGGAGTTTTCGCTGTGCAGATAATCTGCCAGTGCAATGGCGCTTTCCATGGCAAGCTTTGAGCCTGATCCGATAGAAAAGTGTGCGGTTGCAGAGGCATCGCCCATGAGAACGAGGTTTTCGTGGGACCATTTCTCACAGAGCACGCGTGGGAAGTTGATCCATGCAGAACCACGGACGTGGTTTGCGTTGGTCATCAACTGATTGCCACCAAGATGCTTTTCGAAGATCCTCTCACAAGTCCGGCACGATTCAGCCTGGCTCATATCTGCAAAGCTGAACGCCTCATAGGTCTCTTCTGTACACTCTACAATAAAAGTCGCAGTGTCATCATCGAATTGGTAGGCATGTGCCCAGATCCAGCCGTGCTCTGTTTCTTCAAAAATGAAGGTGAAGGCATCATCGAATTTCTGGTGGGTGCCGAGCCAGACAAACTTGCATTTGCGGGTGTCGATGTCTGGCTTGAAATACTCAGCAAACTCTGTGCGGCTGGTGGAGTTCAGACCATCTGCAGCAACAACGAGGTCGTAATCTCCCATGAGCTCTTTTGCGCTTGTGTAGTTGCGCTCGAATTCCATGTTTACGCCAAGCTCTTTAGCCCGGTCCTGAAGGAGCAGAAGTAGCTGCTTGCGGCCAATGCCGCAGAAGCCATGACCGCTGGAGACGTGGCAGGTATCGCGATAGTGAACCGCGATATCATCCCAATAAGCAAAGTGCGCGCGGATGGATTCGGCACTTTTTTCGTCGTTGACCTTGAAGTTGTCCAGTGTCTCATCTGAAAGAACAACACCCCAACCGAAGGTGTCGTCAAACTTATTTCGCTCGATGACTGTGACCTCATGTTGAGGATCTCGCAGCTTCATGCTGATTGCGAAATAAAGACCTGCCGGGCCGCCTCCAAGACATGCGACTTTCATTGCTCTCTCCCCTTTAGGCTGCAAGTGCCCAATTCCAACTTGAGATAAGCGTGACAGGTTTTTTAAATTATTTCAAATATAAAATATCTAAGTATAAAATATACAAAGAATGCCTTGTGATCAGTTCAACCTACTGTATTTTATAAGCTTATTTTTGGTTTGCAGCGAGCCGTTCTACATAGGCAGGGAAATATATTTATCACGCACGCGCTGCTGATATATCTATATCAGCACGAAACGTGGAGGCCTGGCAAGCAATGATTCTGTGTAGGTATCATAAAAAAATGTGACGGCTTCAGACCGTCACATGTGCTGGAAATTTGATTTCCTGACCATCAAAGGCAGGTGAAACACTCTCTGGAAGGTCTGTCAGCAAGCGCTGATAATCCAGATCGCAATGCAAATTGGTGAGGATGCTCTTGGCAGGTTTCATCCTCTCAATCCACTCCAATGCATCATTAACGCAGAAGTGGCTTTGATGTGGCTTCTGACGTAGTGCGTCTACAATCCATGTATCCAGGCCCTTCAATGCATGAAAGCTGCTTTCCGGGATGTCGTTGACGTCTGGCGTGTATGCCAGATCCTGAAAGCGAAAGCCCAGTGCATCAATGTCGCCATGATGGACAAGAAATGGTAGCGCAGTGATCGGCCCCCCTGCACCATCGATGGTGACCGGAGTGCCATTCGTCAGGCGGTTTTCGCTCAGGATTGGCGGATAACCGGAACCTGGCGGCGTGACAAAGCAGTAGTCGAAGGCAGATCGGACGCGCTTTGAGGTGAACTCATCCATGAAAACGGGCACTTTGGCACGCTGCATGAGTGCGAAGAAGCGCAGATCATCTATGCCATGCAAGTGGTCTGCATGGGCATGGGTATAAAGTACTGCGTCCACGTGTGTGACACCGGCTGCCAGCATCTGCTCACGCAAGTCCGGGCCGGTATCCACAATTATGGTCGTCGTGCCATTTTCAGAGAACCGCTGAACCAGCAGAGCACATCTACGGCGACGGTTTTTCGGTTCATTGGGATCACATTCGCCCCAATCTCCGCCAATCCTTGGTACGCCGGTAGATGAGCCGCAGCCCAGAATAGTGACCTTAAAATTGCTGGTCATCGGTCCTCTCAAAATACAATGGCAACACGATCCGCGTCAGTTTAGTCAATCAAGCTGGCTGTGGCACCTTGGAAAACAGGCGCAGGAAATTCTGTGTGGTTGCCTTGGCCATTACATCTTCTGAGACGCCCAGTGCTTCAGCCAGAACTTTGTTGGTGTGCGCTACATAGGCAGGCTCGTTGCGCTTGCCACGCCATGGCTGCGGCGCAAGATACGGGGCATCTGTTTCAACAAGAAGGCGATCCATTGGAAGTTCTGCTGCGATCTCGCGCAGTTCGGTGGAGCGCTTAAAGGTCAAAATGCCGGAGAAGGAAACATAAAGGCCGAGCTCCAGTCCCTTCAATGCCAACTCTTTGCCAGAGGAAAAGCAATGAAGAAGTGCTGGGAAGCTGCCAGCCTTCATCTCTTCTTCCAAAATGCGCATCATGTCTTCATCTGCATCGCGGCTATGTATCACCAGTGGCAGCTGGGTTTCGCGTGCTGCTGCAATATGCGTGCGCAGGACTTTTTCCTGATCTTCCGGAGATGCGTTGTCGTAAAAATAATCTAGTCCGGCTTCTCCGATTGCCACCACTTTGGGATGCTTAGCAATCTCCACCAGTTCTTCCGTGGTGACGTCGGTTTCTTCTCCGGCTTGGTGCGGATGGGTTCCGACGGAGCAGTATACGCTGTCATAGGCCTCAGCGATTTCTTTAATCTGCTCGAACTTGCGGACGCGAGTACAGATGGTGACCATCAGCTTGACGCCAGCCTCGTGGGCACGCTCGATGATCTGGTCGCGTTCTTCTGCGAAATCCGGAAAATCCAGATGACAATGACTATCAACTAACATGGTCACAGCAAAAGCGCCTCCAGCGCGATTCTGTCAATAGGTCCGGTAGACCTCTTGTTTTATCTCAGCGGAAAATGCGAGCGCATTTCCCTCATAAAAAAGGGAGGCATACGCGCCTCCCCTTTAAGCTACATAATCTTGCGCTTTATTCTGCAGTTTCCGGCTCAACATAGCGTGGGAACACGCCTTGTGGCTTCGGCAGATCACGACCACCTTGCAAGCGACCAGCTTCACCTAGCAGTGCAAAGGAGCGCTCGTCTTCATTCAGCACCAGTAGGTCCAGCAGTTTAGATGCAGAGCCTGGCATCACTGGTTGTGCGAGAATGCCAACCTGACGGATGATCTCAGCAGTGGTGTAAAGAACTGTGCTCATGCGCTCAGGGTCAGTCTTCTTCAGCGCCCAAGGCTCCTGAGAGGCAAAGTAGCGGTTTGCTTCACCAACGGTTGACCAGATGCACGCCAGTGCATGGTGGATTTCCTGCTTTGCCATGAAGCCGCGGCATTTTTCCAGCATCTCATCAGCTTGTTGCAAGATTGCCTTGTCGTCAGCAGAGAATTCGCCTGGAACCGGCAGTTTGCCTTCGCAGTTCTTGAAGATCATGGAGAGCGAGCGCTGAGCCAGGTTGCCGATGTCATTGGCGAGGTCAGCGTTGATGCGGTTTACCATTGCTTCGTGGTTGTAGTTGCCATCCTGACCGAATGGAACTTCACGCAGGAAGAAGTAGCGAATTTGGTCGAGGCCGTAGGTTTCTACCAGATCACGCGGTGCGATGACGTTGCCCAGAGACTTGGACATCTTCTCACCGGAGTTGAACAGGAAACCATGGGCAAATACGCGCTCTGGCAGTGGAACACCAGCGGACATGAGGAATGCAGGCCAGTACACCGCGTGGAAGCGGATAATGTCTTTGCCGATGATATGTGCGTTGGCAGGCCAGAACTTGGCCATGTCGCCGTCCATATCCGGATAACCAAGCGCAGTGATGTAGTTGGTCAGAGCGTCAACCCAAACGTACATAACGTGCTTTTCATCGCCCGGGACCGGGATGCCCCAGTCAAAGGTGGTGCGGGAGATGGACAGGTCTTTCAGACCACCTTTTACGAAGCTCATGACTTCGTTGCGGCGTGCATTTGGACCAATAAAGTCAGGGTTCTTCTCATACAGCTCGATCAGCTTGTCTTCATAAGCTGAGAGGCGGAAGAAATAGCTTTCTTCTTCGACCCACTCGACAGGCGTGCCTTGCGGACCATAACGAACACCGTCTTCGCGAACTTCGGTCTCGCCTTCCTGATAGTAGGCTTCGTCGCGTACGGAGTACCAGCCGGCGTAGCTGTCTTTGTAGATATCGCCAGAATTAGCCATTTTCTGCCAGATTGCCTGACAGGATTTATAGTGACGCTCTTCGTTGGTCTGAATGAAATCGTCATTAGAGCAGCCCAGCATTTCCACCATTTCGCGGAAAAGCTTGGAGTTCTTATCTGCAAGATCTGAAGGTGACATGCCTTCCTTGACGGCGGTCTGAAGCATCTTTTGACCGTGTACGTCGGTACCCGTCAGGAAGTGTACTTCTCGGCCATCCAGTTTCTGGAAGCGGGCCAGCACGTCAGTTGCAATTGCCTCGTAGGCATGGCCGATATGCGGCTCACCATTTGGATAGGAAATTGCTGTTGTAATATAGAAAGGCGATTTTTCTGTCATATCCTAAAGCGATCTTTTGATCCGGGATCTAAATCTGGAAAGTTCTTTGGGTTTGTGGCCCAAAAAGACGTAGGTCAGCTCGTGCTTGCTTTCCGCAGGTCAACGAGGAAAGACAACACAACTTGCTTGCGATCAAGGTTTAAAGCTTCTGCTGTTGAGGCAGCGCGGCCCACCTTTTCCCACAAGTCAGCCCACCTGACAAGCGCATCCGGCTTTGTGCTTGCATCTTTACGCAGTTGATTGCTCAAGAACGTGCGGGTCAGCTCCAAAAATGTGTTCCATGCGTCTTCTGCACCACGCCCCGAAACTTTATCTGCAAAGCTGTGCGCACGGATCATATCCAGATTGGCGATTGTCTCAACCAAGCCGGTAAACTCCTGAGCGATTTGCAACGCTCCGCCGTTTGCTGCCAATGCGGCCTGACGCAGGCTACCATCAGCGAGCGTGTGCAGAGCCTGTGTGTTGCCGGATGGAGCGCAGCCCATGTCAGTCAGCGCTTGCTCAATCGTCTGCTCTTCCAGCTTGCGCATGGACAGTTTGCGGCATCTGGAACGAATTGTTGGCAAAAGACGTCCGGGATTGTGTGAAAGCAGGATAAAGAGCGACTGCTTTGGTGGCTCTTCGAGAATCTTAAGCAGAGCGTTGGCTGCGGACTGGTTCATGTCATCAGCGGAATCCACAAGACAGATGCGCCAGTTTCCACCTGCTGCCGTTGACCCAAAGAAGCCTGTGGTCTTACGCACTTCGTCAACAGGAAGGTCCCGCTTGAAACGCTTTCCTTTCAAGTCCCACGGGCGTCGCAGATGCAGAAGGTCTGCATGAGAACCTGCAGCAATCATTTGAGAGCTATGGCTTTCTGGTGGAACGTATAGGCTGTTTGCAGCCATCACCGGCGTAGAAAAGCGGTCTGGGTGCTCCAGTATGAAGCGTGCGAAACGAAATGCCAGCGTGGCTTTGCCGATGCCTTTGGGGCCACCGAGGATCCATGCATGATGAAACCGCTGCGATCTGTAGGCATCAAG
The DNA here is from genome assembly GCF_001623075.1 of Pseudovibrio sp. Ad37. Lineage (GTDB taxonomy): Bacteria > Pseudomonadota > Alphaproteobacteria > Rhizobiales > Stappiaceae > Pseudovibrio. The sequence goes on along the minus strand of NZ_LMCF01000102.1, from coordinate 31,416 downwards.
CAGTTCGGTTTCTGCAAGTTCGTGGCCGTATAGGTTGGTTTGCTCGCGTGGAAGCGGAAGGCCTTCGACCTCGTCGAACTCAGGGACTTCTTCGATTATGGGAGCTTTCGCCATACTCTCTTTTCCCTGATTGCCTACGGACGTGCCGTATCTTGTTTGATCTGCTCTTCAAAGCGGCTTTGGACGGCCTGCCAGATATCTTCAGTCACTTTGTCCTGAGACTGATCACCGTCAATCACAACAATGCGGTCTGGCTCATTACGGGCCATATCCAGAAACATTTCTTGCCTGCGACGGTGTGTTTCCAAGGTATCTGTTTCAAAGCGATCCGGACCGTCAAACTCGACGGGAGCTGTGCGTTTTGAGACCCGAGCCAAACCGACTTCAGGTGTCACGTTGATCAGCAAGGTCATGTCTGGATTATGACCTGCGATTGCGACCTGTTGCAAGGCTTCAACTGTTTGCGGAGGCACGCCGGATTCACCCTGATAAACGCGGGATGAGTCGGCAAATCGGTCGCACAGGACCCATTTGTCATCATCTAGTGCTGGCTTGATCAGTGTGTCTATATGGTCTGCGCGGGCAGCTGCAAAAAGGACTGCCTCAGCCGTTACGCCATAACCTTTTGCAGCGCCGGACAGCAGGACTTCGCGAACGAGTTCTGCGCCTTGAGAGCCGCCCGGTTCACGTGTGGTGATCGCTTCAATGCCTTTGGCCGCGAGTTTGTCGCGCAAGCGCTGAATTTGAGTAGACTTACCGGCGCCCTCGCCGCCCTCAAAACTGATAAAAATACCCGACAACGTCGAACAGGCCTCCAAGACCTACGGAGTTCAATAGTTCTGAAATCCGGTGCTAGAACAACTGGTAGAAGAACTCGCCTAGCGCGTCCCAAGCACGGCCTTGCAGGTCTCCCATGGCTACATCCTCTCCTGTAACCAGTGTTGCCCGATAAATCACGTCATTTTTGGAAAGAACCTGCAGTTCTCCAACTTCCATTCCTTCTTTAATAGGTGCGGGTATGGGGCCATTGTAAACAACGCGCAGTTGGTATTTGTCTTTTTCGTTGGGGTTGATGAGCGTTGCTACGGCATCATTTGTCTTCAGGGAGACTGTTGTTCTTTTGCCGCCATACACTTGTGCATCGCTGACAAGATCACCTTTGCGGTAAAACTGTTCGAGCTTAAGGCCGGAAAAAGATGGCAGCAATAGAGTTTTCATGTCCTGAACACGGTCTTGCATTGTCGGTGAGGCTGCAATAGCGGCTACATAGCGACGACCGTTGCTGTCGAGTGTTCCAAGTGCTGCAAAACCTTCTCTCTCAGAGAAGCCAGCTCCGAACCCGTCCAGTCCTTCAATATCCCGAATGAGGGGGTTTTTATTGCGCTGTGTGATCTTGTTCCACGTAAAGCGGTCCATGGAAAACACAGAATGCAGTTCAGGCTCATGTTCCAAGACATACGCCGCTAAGATTGTCAGGTCTTCCAGTGTCGTTTTGTGGCTCTCCTCAGGGAAGCCGGTCGGATTGGTGAAATTTGAATTTTCCATTCCAATGGACTTGGCGAGCTTGTTCATCTCCCGCGCAAAGTTGGCTTCACTGCCGGCCAGGCCTTCTGCCAGAATGATTGCGGCATCGTTCGCGCTTTGAACGATGAGGCCATACATTAGATCATTCACGGGGACAGAGGAGTTCAGGCGTGCAAACATGGTGGTAACGCGTGCGGGTGCTCCGCCTGTCCGCCATGCATGTTCACTGACCTTGAATGTGGTTTGCGGTGTGATGTCACCGGCATGCAGTGCCTGCTGCACTGTTACGGCGGTCATGAGCTTGGTCAGGTTAGCTGGCGCAAGCAGAACCTGAGAGTTTTTAGAGAAGATCAATGACTTGTTGGAGAAGTCGTAAAGCGTCGCAGCTTTGGCTTTTATCTCAACAGCATGAGCTGTTGGAGATGCGACTAGAGCGCAGAGCACCATTGCCGCTATCGCTGAAAATCTCCAGCAATCAGGAGATAGCCAGCGCTTAAAGTTGCTTCGAGATTTATGCTGTTTGCACTTCTGCCACCCAACCTGCACGCCTGCGTCTCCCTGAATGTTTTTAGAGAGGCTATGCTACGCCCCATCCCCTAAAACAAACACTAACGCAGGTCAGCAGACTGGGTAAAGCCGTTTAAAACTAAATGACTTAGTGTTTTTGGCCAGTACGAGATTGCAGTAAGTTCTTCAAACCAGTTCCACCTGAAAATGATTTAAATGCTTCATGCGCACTGTTGAGCCTTTGCTGTGACGTATAGGAGGAAACTGCATTTCCGCTCTGGAACGTTGGCGCACTGCCACTTGTTGGTGTTTTGTAAACACCTGAACTTGGTGGTGGAAGGAGTGAGCTGCCAAAGGACGTTGAAACTGGCTGTGCGGCAATCGCAGGTTTGGGCGCATTCGGGTTTGCGTTTGTCGCAAGGGCGCTGTTGATGCGGTTCTTGAAGCTGGATATGGATGCGACTTGTGTCGTGCTCAAGTTACGTTCGTAGACCACAGCAGGATCGAGCTGGCTGGAATTGAACGCCAACACATTTTGCGCCGCATAAATTGGAGTGTCGTATGGCCTGCTTTTTGGCATTGGAGCCGGGCCGGAAATGCGTTTCACAGGATTTGCAAAGGCAAACATGGTACGAGGCGCAGAGTTGCCGCCGTTCGACTTTCCGCCATTGCCAGAATAAGATGCCAGTAGCTTCTTCTCATCCTGTCCGTGAAGAGGTGCGCGGCTGACGTATTCAACACGAACCTTGGCAACGCCGCTGGATTTAGTGCCCAACATTCCTGCAACGCGCTCAGACAGATCAATCACGCGATTATCGTGGAATGGTCCACGGTCATTCACGCGCACAATCATGGAGCGGCCATTTTGCAGGTTTGTCACCTTAGCATAGCTTGGCAGAGGCATTGTTGGATGTGCTGCTGTCAGCGCATTGCGATCAAAGATTTCGCCGTTTGCTGTTTTGCGACCATGGAAGGTTGGACCATACCATGATGCCTTACCGGTTTTCTTGTAGTTATCGTCCCTTTTGGGATAATACCACTTGCCAGCCACTTTATACGGTTTGCCGACAACAGCGCGCCCTCCTCCTTTGGGAACTGGCTTAGTGCCTTTCACCACACGAGGACTTGCAGCCACGCCGTACTTCTTTTCACTGAACTTCACTTTGTCTGCGCCACCACCACAGGCTGCAATACCTGCGCACAAGGCAACTACAGTTATGCTGGTCGCTACACGTTTGATCGTTTCGGGAGCTGGTGCTTTCACCGAATAGCCCCAATTCAGTAAAGAAGTCATACCGTTGTTACTCACTACATGTTCGGCACTGACGGATTTCAGTTTGGTTGAGCAAAAACACCCGAGCTCACTACAAACTGAACCAATATTAAAAAGATAGCCGATAAACCTTAACTGAATCCGATCAAAATGTCTCCACTAGAAAGAGAGTTTCTTGTCAAGGCTAACTTACTTAGGGGAAATAGCGGTTTTGGTGGGACTGATTGATTCCGCTGTGAAAAAAATAAATTCAGGCTGTGGAACAAGTTTTTCGCCGGCTTGACTTTGGAGGCCGCATGAACCAAATAGAGCCCACACCACACAGTCGGAGAGGTGGCAGAGTGGTTGAATGCACTGGTCTTGAAAACCAGCGGGCGTGGAAGCGTCTCGTGGGTTCGAATCCCACCCTCTCCGCCACTTAACTATCTGATAGTTAAGACAAAATAGCCCGCCTTCTTGGCGGGTTTTTTGTTGTCCAGATGAGAACAAAAACAGTCCAAAATCCGGCAAAAAATGACAAAAGTCCCGAAAGACAGAGGAACATCCGTTCTAGTCCTGTTCCTGATTTGGGCATGGATTAAATTCAAGGATCGCAAAACGAGAAAAAAACCCGCCGAGTTTCCTCTGGCGGGCGCGTCAACGTTTTTGAGGATGCTGTCGGAGAGTACCAAACTCTGCACTAAGAACCCCTTTGTAATCAGCGAACATACGCGATGCTATCGAACTTCGCGTATGCAGTAAATCGCTTGTGACCAATACCTGACATTAGGACACCTATAGCGCATGCCCTTCCAGTGAGCGCCTGCAGCTTCAGATTGTTCTTTCTTCGCTCGCGACGGAGAACAGAAAGAAGTCACTTCGCGGAGTAAAACATGACCTGCGACAATTGTCGGCTATCGAGCCTGTGCATTAGGCTGCGATTACTCATAGAGCTACTTTAGCAGCGTGAAACTCCGTTGGTATTCTCTTTCATAAAGTCATTACGGTGCATTTCTGACGATGCATTGTCCAAGTAATTAGCATCAACCTATGGATTTATAAAATGAATTTACAATCTTAAATACTCATGCATATATGGAATGTGCTTTAGTGATTCATATATGGGCCCGCAAAATGACAAATACCGCTCCTGTTGCCAATTCCTTCGAAGAAACAGGGGGGGAAGACACCTCTGTTGTGATCACTCCTTCGTTTTTCGATTTTGATAGTTCGGATACACACAGTTTCACCGTTGATACAACAGGGACGGTTGGGTCTGTCGCCATAAATGATGACGGAACAATCTCCTATGATCCAAATGGCCAGTTTGAATATCTGGCAGCCTATGCAGGTGATATGGAAGATGAGACCACCACTGCATATGATAGCTTCACATATACGGTGACGGATAGCTCCGGGGCGAGTTCTACTGCAACAGTTACCGTCAGAATTCTTGGCCAGAATGATGGTCCAGTGGCTGTTGCGACGAGTGAGACCACGGATGAAGAGAGCTCTGTTACCATAATCCCTGAGTTTTCCGATATAGACACCTCAGACACGCACAGCTTCAGTGTGGATACCAGTGAGACAGCTGGTACCGTTACTGTGAATGATGATGGTACATTCTCTTATGATCCGAATGGTCAATTTGAGTATCTGGCGGTTGGAGAAACTGCAACTGACAGCTTTACCTACACCGTGACAGATGCCACTGGTGAGAGCTCGACTGAAACGGTGACTATTACCATTACCGGCCAGAATGATGCACCAGTTGCTGCGGCTGTTGAAGCTACGGTGAGTGAAGGTGGAACCGTTTCCATCGATAATGGTGTGAGTGATACAGACACCTCAGATGTACATCTGATTGGCGTCAATAATGCTGAGACCCAAGGGACTGTCCTTGTAAATTCTGACGGTACGTTTACCTACGATACTAACGGCCAGTTCAATCATCTGGGAGCTGGAGAAACGGCAACTGACAGCTTTGTCTATATGGCACTTGATGGTTCCTGGAGTGGCGCTTCGGCAACGGTCACCGTTACCATTACGGGTGCCAATGATGCGCCAGTCGCCGCTGAAATTTCCAGTACAACTGACGAAGACAGCAGCATTACAATCGCGCCGTCGTATTCAGATGCAGATACATCTGACACCCACAGCTTCAGCGTGGATACCACCAAGACGCTTGGCTCGGTCATTGTGAATGACGATGGTACATTCGCTTATAATCCTCAGGGCCAGTTTGACGGCCTGACAGCTGGTGAGAGCGCAGCAGATACCTTCACCTATACCGTCACGGACAGTTCGGGTGCGAGTTCGACTGAAACTGTTATGATCACAATCAGCGGTGTGAACGATGCTCCTGTTGTTGAGGATATTGCTGCGACAACTTCTGAGGCTGAAAGCGTCCTGATTGAGCCCGTTTTCTCAGATGCTGAGATCTCAGACACTCATACCATCACGGTGGATGCCAGTGAAACCACAGGGGAAGTCACTCTGGTCGATGGTAGCTTCCAATACAACCCTAATGGCCAGTTTGAACATCTTGCTGTTGGTGAGAGCACGATTGACACCTTCACCTACACGGTGGATGACGGCAACGGCGGTGTCGTCACAAAGACAGTGACTATGACGATCACCGGAGCTAATGATGCTCCTGTAGCATCTACTGTCGCTTCAAGTACCAACGAAGACAGTTCTGTTGTCATTACGCCGTCTTATTCTGATGCAGACACGTCAGATACCCACAGCTTCAGCGTGGATGCCACCAATACTCTCGGTTCAGTGACCGTGAATGATGATGATACATTCTCTTATGATCCGGCAAATCTGGTCGGCTCTCTGGGTCTTGGTGAATCTATCACTGATACCTTCACTTATACGGTTACGGACAGCCTCGGAGAGAGCTCAGTTGCGACAGCGAGTGTAATCGTTGCAGGAGACAGCGAAATACGGACCGGGAGTATGGGAGATGATACTTATTTGATCCAGGCAAGTAGTGGATCAACGATGATTGACTATACCACTGAGGTCGATGATGGCGGGTATGACACGGTTGTCTTTGAGGATCTGTCTCTTCTTGACCTTACATTTACAACAGTTGAACACGATGACGACAACGGTACCGCTCTGAAACTCTCTTGGGATGTAGATGGGAGTAGACCTGCAGGTCAACTCCAGATCGCCAACATGGGCAAGCATATTGAGCGATTTGAGTTTGCTGACGGGACGACGCTCAGCAAGATTGAGGTGTTGAACGATGGCCGTGTTGAGTTAACCGGTACCGACGGCGATGACAAGATTACTGCTGGAGATCTGGCGGAACTTATTAATGGCGGTGAAGGAAGTGATACTGTTCGCTACTTTGATGCAACGACATCTGTCACTGTCAATCTTGCAGATCAATCCCAGAATAGTGGCGATGCGACAGGTGATACTTATGCGTCCATTGAAAATATTATAGGTAGTGATACACACGCTGATCACCTAACCGGTGATGAAAACCATAACAAAATCTGGGGCTATGGAGGCAATGATCAGCTCTATGGCGGTGCTGGTAACGATTATTTTTATGGTGGTGAAGGTGCCGATTATATTGATGGCGGAACTGGTTTGGATTTTGCCCGATATTCTACTTCGGATGCGGCTGTCCATGTGAACCTAGCAACTGGCTTATTCGATGGAGGCCATGCGACGGGGGATGTTCTTGTGGGCATTGAGAATGTTGAAGGTTCAGATTTTGATGACGTTCTCATTGGTGATGATAATGCCAACGCTTTGTATGGCTTAGATGGAGATGACCGCCTTTACGGTGGTAAAGGTAATGACACCCTCAATGCCTCTGGTTCGGGAGCGGACTATATTGATGGCGGGGAAGGAACCGATGCGGTAAGATACCGCTGGTCCCACGCAGCTGTCACCGTTAATCTCGCAGATCAGTCTCAAAATGCAGGTGATGCGGCTGGTGATGAATATATCTCTATAGAAAACATAATGGGCACAGATGCATACGGTGATACGCTCACAGGTGATGCTGGTGACAACAGAATTTGGGGCTATGGAGGTGATGATATCCTGACTGGAGCTGGAGGAAGTGATCGCCTTTATGGTGAGGGAGGAAGTGATCGCCTGTATGGTGGAGAGGGAAATGATGAGCTGTTTGGTGGAGAAGGGGCAGATTACCTTGATGGTGGCGCTGGCTCTGACCTTACTGATTATCGTGCATCGGATGCAGGCGTAACGATCAATCTTGCTGAAGATACAGCCAGTGGCGGCCATGCGACCGGAGATATCCTTGTCAATATCGAAAATATCGGCGGCTCTCAGTTTGATGATGTCCTTATTGGCGACGACAATAGAAACAATTTGTACGCGAAAGATGGCATTGATCACCTAGAAGGTCGGGGCGGCAATGATACGCTGAATGCCTATGGCTCTGGAGCAGACTATCTGGATGGTGGGTCAGGTAATGATACAGTTCGTTATTATCATTCTAACTCTGGTGTAACTGTGAACCTTGGTGACACGAGTCAAAACACCGGCGATGCAAGCGGTGACACCTACATCTCAATAGAGAATATTGTAGGTACATATGTTTATGCTGATAAGCTAGTAGGGGATGATAACGATAACAAAATATCTGGTTATGGTGGAGCGGATACATTAGATGGTGGTGCGGGTTGGGATACTCTAGACTACTACAATTCTCCTGCAGGTGTTTCTGTCAATCTGACAACTGGAGAGGTTTCAGGGGGTCATGCCGAAGGGGATGTCATTGCGAATTTTGAGAACGTTCACGGTACTCATCATAATGATGTTCTCTTAGGAGACGAGATCAACAACGTTCTTTACGCCAACAATGGGCTCGACCATTTAGAAGGTCGGGGCGGCAATGATACGCTGAATGCCTACGGCACTGGTGCAGATTATCTGGATGGTGGGTTAGGTACTGATACTGTTCGGTATCGTTGGTCTAAAGATGCGGTAACCGTCAACCTTGCTGATCCAAGTCAGAACCAAGGCGATGCTGCTGGCGATACCTATATCTCCATCGAAAACATCATGGGCAGTGATGCTTATGGAGACCACTTAACCGGAGATGCAGGGAACAATAAAATTAACGGTTATGGAGGAGCAGATACGTTAGATGGCGGTGCGGGTTGGGATATACTAGACTATTACCACTCACCTTCAGGTGTTTCTGTCAATCTGACAACTGGAGAAGTTTCAGGCGGACATGCCGAAGGGGATGACATTGCAAACTTTGAGAACGTTGCTGGTTCTAATCATAGTGATATCATCTTGGGTGATGAGCTGAACAACAGCCTTGTCGCACTCAACGGCAATGATCATCTGGAAGGTCGGGGCGGCAATGATACGCTGAATGCCTATGGCTCTGGAGCAGACTATCTGGACGGTGGGTCAGGTAATGATACAGTTCGTTACTACCATTCTTATACTAGCGTAACAGTGAATCTTGGTGATGCGAGCCAAAACCAGGGCGATGCGGCTGGCGATACATATGTTTCTATCGAAAATGTCATGGGCAGCGATGCTTATGGCGATTACCTGACTGGAGACGCAGCTGCAAATATACTGGATGGCTTAGGTGGGAATGATACTTTGACTGGTGGTGCTGGTTCGGACACATTCGTGTTTGACGGCTCTGTTTTTGGTAAGGACGTAATTACTGACTTCCAGTCTGGTATGGGTTCAGATGATCACATCCGCTTTGATGCTGACGTGTTTGCTGATTTTGAAGCAGTTATTGCTGCTGCCAGTGATGATGGTATCAACACTGTGATAGATCTGGATGAACACAACTCCATTACACTCTATGGAACCTTGATATCTGATCTCCATATGGAAGATTTCATGTTCGTATGACTATAGGGTGAAGTTGCCGGAAACTGGTTTCGGCAACCCACTTTTGCCAGAACTTCGCATTATTGACTGCGGAGTTCTGGTAATGTGGCAAGCATGGCTCAACCCTTGATGGAACCGCCCGAATGGCAACTCATGGCCCGGTTTACCCGCACACAATGCACGGTCGGAGAGTGGGAGTTCAACTACAGAACTGCATTTTTCATCACACAACTTCAATCTTTACATTTGGGCAATGTCGGGTTGTCTCGCCATCGGCGGGCCATTTTTACAATCCCCTCTGCAAAAGCCAGCCCACATAGGCCGAGCACAAATCCAGTCGCACCTTCTATGCTTTGATCCCTCACCCCTGACCAACTCAATACAAAGGGCAAGACTAGTGGGGTGAGGTAGGCTGCAAACAACGCTCCAACGATGGTAGTGCCGATGGTGAACATAAGAGAGTTCTTGGGGTGCACGATTGCCCGGACGAGCCCTCCAAAGAAACCAGCGGCCAGGTGGATGAGTTTAATCCCCAACACAGCTTGTAACGGGTCACTCATGATTTGCCCTTTCTCTGTGAAGTGTCATTGCAGCCCTCGTCTTCTTCAAGTTCAGTGATCATATCAAGTGACGTAAGGAGTTTCTCTGAAACCACGTCAGCGTCACTTTCCTCCCACTCGATCTCATTGAGGATTGGGCAAAGATCAACGGCTTTTGGCTTGGGTCCGTTTCCGAGCCCTTTCTGACACCCTCCTACGGGCATCGTCAGAGCTACGACCAGCGACACGCTTGCGAGCATTCGCAAGAGCCTGTGCCTGCTGAATCTTGATGGTGTTAATAGCGTCACGGCGTATCAGCTCCTCATGGCGCTTATCCTTGAGCCAGCCGCGAAGAAAGTCTGCGACCAGCCCAGATATGAACTTAAGGATCATCGTGTTTGATTATTCAGTTCGGAATAACTCTTTACAGCCCCAATCAGCCCGTCCCCATTGAGATCTTGCTGTAGGCGGGCTTCTGCAAGTTCAATGATGCGACCAGTTGTGAGACCGAAGTAATCAATAGCGCCAGGAACAGCCTTAGCCGCATAGTTCACCGCATGCCCAACAATTTCATTTTGGGTATCAATAGTAAGCGGCCTACCGGTGTACTTCTCTTTGATCTTGGATTTCCCAAACATCACCCCATTCATAAGGGCTTCGTTCAAACGCGCTTTGAGTTGATCATCAAGTTGGATGTTTGTTCGGTCCTCAAAAGCATTCAAGGTGCGTTTGGCAAGGTAAATAAGAACGACCCCAAACACTGGAAATACAATGTCCAGCACAGGTGCCAAAATTGGTGATAAATCGATAGCGGCGGCCTGTGCAGGCACTGGGGCGAAAGCAAACGCTAGACACAGCGATAGTGTCACCACACCTGTAAAGGCACAGCCAAAAATCTTCTTCAACATGATGTAAAGCTCCTTAAGCTTCGTGGGGGAGTTTTGTCAGGAGAGCACAGCAGCTTTGATCAGCTCGCGCAGTCGGTCTCCGACCTCAATTGGTTTACCGGGACGCTCCATGCCCGGAAGCCAGGTGATGTCCCATTTACAGCGTTGCCGGACCTTGAGCACTGGCTGTACTTCAGCGTGTGTAAGGACTGTCTGGCGAGCAATCGGAATCTGATAAGTTTCACACAGGTCGGCCACGACCTCAGCAAATGCACGGACTTGCTCTTTGGTGATTGGGTATTTGCCAGCATTGAATGGGGATTCCGTCGCCCCTGCCATGGCATCCATCGCGATACCGATAGAGCCTGTGTTGAGCGCTCTGGTGTGGGCCGCGTATTGCCCGTCACGGCAATTGACGTTCGCCTCCGGCTTTAAAGCTCCGGCATGCACTTTGCCTTTGCGGTCCACGATGAGATGGTAGTGGTTCCGTTCAAGGCTATTCACGCCGTCCGCTCCGGCAGTCCAATGCATGACGATGCGCTTCAAACCGGTTTTACTGGTGGGAGTATCGGGTTGTGCAGCTGAGAAGAACGAAAAAGTACCACAAGCGCTTTTGACGGCCTGAGATACTAACACATCAAGAAAACTAAAATATGAACTCATGATGTATTGAGTTTATCTTTCATATAGTTAGATAGGTTTGCCTTTTAGGCAGCCTCGGTGCTGCCAGTTAGCAACAACAAGTATTTTGTCGGCCACTACAAGCTGATTACTGTGCCAACATATTGCATAAGTAGATTGCTTCGCACTGGTATTTTGCAATGAAATTATCCTTATATTTCAATGCACGTTGTCGATGTGTATAAGTCAAGACATTTGCGAAAATGGAAGCGGCTGGGGCCTTATGGTACCTTTTCGTTCCATTCAGCCGCACATCCCACATATGACGGGCAGCTTGAACGAGCGGCTGCAAGCCAAGATCGAGGAAGACAGGAAGGCGTTGGACAATCACAGGGCCGAGCTAGAGAAGACTGGCAAGGCCCAGATGGGCAAGCTCGCAGCTGCGCTGCAGCTGCACGCGCAGAACTCGGCAAGCGCGTGCGAAGACGCGCTGAAGACCACCTCAAACGCTATCGAGCAGATGAAGGTCGAGACTATCCAGAGCGCGGACAAGAGCCTGAGCGCGCATCTGACGGCTCTGGAGGACCAACTGGGCAGGTACAGCGAGGTGAGCCAGCACCAGCTCAAAAGGGCGAGCGTGTGGACGATTTGGGCACTGACCGTCTCAGTCCTGATCGTCCTGAGCGGTTTCGGCTTGGGTTGGATAGTGTTCAACTGGGACAAATCCGAGCTGGAATCCATGAGAGCCGAGAAAACCGCCCTGGACGTCCGGATCAAAAAACTGAAGAGCGAGCAGAAAGACCAGATCGCCGCGAACACACGCGAACAAGAAGCGCTGAGCGGGATAGGGCTGGACGTGATCAAAGATCCGTCAGGGACGTTCCTGAGCCGTCAGGACGGGAGGGATCTGAACGTCCAGTCGGGGTTCTCAATCACAAACCCGGAAACGGGGCAGAAACAGCAGGTCGTGAAAATCGGGAATTAAGCCATGACGGAACTGGAAAAACAGCTCTCAGCCGCATTGAACAAATTGGAAGTGCATTACAACGATCTGCACGCGCAATCGCAGCTCGAACGGGAGCAATTCAAGGCTGGTTTGGACGGATTGAAGGAGCGCTACGAGAGCGCCTTGGACGCGCTCGAGCAGGAGCTGAAGAACGAGAGAGAGGCAACACAAGAAGCGCTTCAGCTCTCCTCCCAGATCGTCGCCAACCACGACACCCAGCAGGAGCAAATCAACGCCTTGAGCGGGCAGGTCGCACACTTGGCAGGCACCTTGCCGAGCTTAACCGGGCACTGCCAGACCTTGAGCGAGGCGCTGGTGAGTTTGCAAGAGCAGTCCGCCCAACTCAGGGCCGAGCTGGACAGCTCCCACGAGCGCTAGTTGGGGCTTCCTATGAACTCCGCTTGAGGAAAGATCGAGATTTGGAGCGCCAGAGGCGGGCGGGCCGTGACACAGATCGGGGAATGGGGATGTGAGGGAGTGGCCCAGAAGTGCTCTGGGCCAGGGCAGTGTCGTTAGTGGAGAGTTCTGGGGCTTGCCTTGGCGTTCTTGCGCTGTTTGGCCTCCTGGGCGCGGCGCTGCTTGCGGCTCATCCTGGGTTGATTAGCGGTGTCTTGCATGGACAGCGGTATGTTGGGCGGGGCAGATGCTTGCAGGACTGGATCTTGTTTGAACGAGCCACCAGCCTCGCCCTGAAGAGGGGCTGGCATACGAGGCGGGAAGGCCTGTTCCCATTCACCGTGCTGGTAGATGTCCTGTGTCGTCAGGGCTGAGATTTTCAGGACGTAGTCTTCCGGCTTGGGTAGCTTGTCACCAAACGGCCAGTGGAACACATGGCTCAAAACATTCTGACCATTCTTACAAAACCCCATTTTGTCGACCGGGCCGTAGATTTCGATAAGACCGTCAAGAATGGACCTGGTGCTGCCATCGGGCAGTAGTGCCTTGGTGCCGAGGCGTAGCTGAGCTTTGTCTGTGACTGTGATGGTGTTCCCGTTTGAGGGGCCGGCCAGCACCCAGACGAATTGGTCTTCCAGAGAACCTACACGGCAATTGGTGGCAGCCCTGATGATGGTGCCGTCTTCCTTTTGGATAGCGCCGTCTGAACGCAGGATGTCGATGATTGGCACGTGCTGGCCTTTGAATTTGCCATCAGCGCAGTAGATGGCGTGGCCGGGAGTGACCATCAGTCCGTGGAAGTCGAGGATGTGTTTGGCGCGGTTGGTCTTGGTGCGCTTGACACGGCCGGGAACCAGGTTGCCGTTCTCGTCGTAGGAGGTAACGATATCGTCGGGGCGGATGTCTTCAATCGGTTTCTTGGTGCCGTCCCACATGGAAATTGGGGTGCCTGCAAGGAAGCAAAAATCTTCCGGATGGATAACAACACTCCGTCCGTCGCCTCGGTAAGAAATAAGTACTTTCGCACCGGGTGGTAATGCTCCATTTGGTCCGACTGAGCTGAGCACGACACCGTTCAACCAGTCAGGTATTGTTGATGATTCAAAGTCAAAATTATCGTCATAAGCACGGAGATCCGCTTCTATTTCGACGAATTTCCCATCAACTACTATGAATTTACTTTCACTACCAATTCCGAAGCGAACAGTTCCATGTACATATGCTTCAAAGATACTACCGTCAGCGATATTTAGGCCGGGGGTGTATAGCTGACTACTGACAGAAAAGTCAGAATTTGTTGCTAATCCTTCGTCAATCAAATCCTGTTTGGTATAGTATCCGTTCGCAAGATTAACCCCTTTTCCGAGAATTTTAGAGACGCCAAAATCGTCCAAAGTGACGCCAGATCCATATCCGTATGTCATCACTTGGTTTTGCGGCATTTCTACAGTTACGTTACCAGTATTAGCGTAAAGAGATTGCGTAACATGATCGTATTTTACATCATTAGGTTGCCAAGGCTGACCATATGAAAGAAGATTATTTACAGTTGTCATGTTTAAATCTGAATAGTCACTTGCATACCATTTCAAAGAACTTCTATCAAAAGACCAAGTCATTTACCTTCCCCCTTTTAGAATAATTAGCTTGCTATTATTGTTTATTATTGTTGCTACGACGATAGTGTCAGCATGTGATAAGGGAATTGAAAAACGGGTCATCCCGCCAACTCTGAATAGTGATAATTCATTTGGGTTGCTGATCACTTCATCCCAATTCAATCCGATGTAGTGCTTCTGCAGGGACTGGGTGCATTCGTCAAAGTTGAGAGTGTTATAATAGCTTGTCTCTAGCAATATTTCATCTAATGCAGATACCCATGGAGAAAAGAGAGGCTCCAGTCTAGAGCTAAAAGATCCTGTATATGTAGCCAGCTCTTTAACGTTTAAAAATTGTTTCGCAATGGAGTATACCTCAATCTGGCATCCTCCAAATAGGCCTGTAGATTCAAAATCGAGAGCCTGCGCATTAACAGCGTCTGGGCGTAGATACTCTAAGTCTGATTTTTTGAAGGGGCGCGGGTATACAAAAATGATGAAAATTATCATCACGATGATGCATACAACAAAAACTATACGTTTCATCACATAAATGCCGTTTATATTTGATGGGATACTACAGCCTTGCCCGCTTGCAGAACCCTGTGAACGTCTTTTCAATTGTTGGGGAGTTGAGCGGTATATTCTGTCCGTGGCACCAGTTGCGAAAATCATTGGCAATCAGGTCAATATCTTTGCCGTTGCCATGAGTTCTTGCAATCGTCTTCCATGGCTCTGAAAAGCTGATAGACCCCTTCTCTGGAAATATCAATAGGGTTGTGCAGCTGAGAAGAACGAAAAAGTACCACAAGCGCTTTTGACGGCCTGAGATACTAACACATCAAGAAAACTAAAATATGAACTCATGATGTATTGAGTTTATCTTTCATATAGTTAGATAGGTTTGCCTTTTAGGCAGCCTCGGTGCTGCCAGTTAGCAACAACAAGTATTTTGTCGGCCACTACAAGCTGATTACTGTGCCAACATATTGCATAAGTAGATTGCTTCGCACTGGTATTTTGCAATGAAATTATCCTTATATTTCAATGCACGTTGTCGATGTGTATAAGTCAAGACATTTGCGAAAATGGAAGCGGCTGGGGCCTTATGGTACCTTTTCGTTCCATTCAGCCGCACATCCCGTGGACATGTGAATATGGTGACGCCAAACTGTCAATTTCTCCATGGGGATTTTGTCATGAAGCGATTGATTTTGGCTGGGGCTCTTACCTGCCTATTTGTATTGCCTGTTGCTGCGCAAACGGTAGAGGAAATGATCAAAGAGATCTTCCTGGTCGATACCATGGATAATTTTTGCGATATCGGCATTAATCATGAGCGGACGTTGGACTATATTCGAGACAACAAGCTCAAAGCGACTCCTCATTATATCGTGCTGGTTCAGGAAAGCATTCGTCTGGCTGGAGAAGTGCAACACACACTGGAGGATGCGGAAGAAGACGCAAACGGAGTTGTGTGCATCCAATTGAGTGAGTGAGCAAAAGAGCTGGGTCTTGTGGTGAGGTGAGCTAGAGGCGTCTTGCTTGCCTCCAATAAAAATGAGCTGCAAACGTGCGATTGCAGCTCTTCGTGTTTGTTGAAAATATTATACTTTTAGTCTTGCGAGATCATTGCAGCAGTCATCAGGCGATAGGTGATCTGAGCTGCTGTAAAATCCCATGCGGCATTTCCATCTGGCGCCAGTTCAACCACGTCGAGACCAACGCATTTGCGGCCTTTTAGTGCATGCTCTACCAGGTGCAGTGACTGGTAATATCCAAGGCCTCCCGGTACTGGGGTCCCAGTTGCTGGCATCTGAGAGGGATCGAGGCCATCTACGTCAAAGGAGATGTAGATGTGCTCAGGAAAATCCTCTGGCAGGTCAACAGTGTGCAGCCCTTTGGTGACCAGTTCTTCGGCGTCGACAAAAAACACTTTGTTGTCTTTGCGGCTGTCCATCTCCTGCTGGCAAAGCGCGCGCACGCCGAACTGTGCCAGAGAGTTCCCCTCTTCTACTAGGAGGTTCATGACAGAAGCATGGGAATGCTTTTCGCCCTGATAAGCGATGCGAAGATCTGCGTGCGCATCAATTTGCACAATGCCTACTGGCTTACCAAGTGCACGGGCTACGCCTGAGACTGCGCCGTAGGACAAAGAATGCTCACCACCCAGAGTGACTGGAATTTTGCCTGCTTTAACCGCTTCTTCTGTACGTTGAGCGAGACGCTCCATAACTTCTGGCAGAGGTCCATCGCAGTCGACTGGGCTTTGCGTTGCAATGCCGGAGGCGCACGGTTCAACGCCGTTACAACAACGCTCCAGCTCATTGCTGGCCTCAATGATTGCTTCGGGACCTTTTATTGTACCCGAACCATAAGAGACAGTGCGTTCCAAGGGAACCGGAATAATCGTAAAGAGAGCGTCTTCTGCTTCGCGTTCTGCTTCAGTCAGCTCACTGTCAAGAAAAACAGACATTTCGTACCTTTAGGAAAGACGGCTCAAGAAGTCGTTGTAAGAGAACTCGCGAATGATCTTGAGTTTATCGCTTTCAGAGTTCCAGAGCGCGATTGTTGGCAGAGGAACGCCGTTGAAGGTATTGGTCTTAACCATGGAGTAGTGAGCCTGATCGAGGAAAGCAAAGCGATCACCAACATTAAGTGGCATTGCTCTGGTGTAATCGCCAATCACGTCACCTGCGAGGCACGATGGGCCGCCAAGGCGGTATGTATGCCCCTCCTCCGCTTCATCCAGCATCGCCGGACGATAGGGAGCCTCAGTCACATCTGGCATGTGGCAAGTTGCGGAAATATCGACAATCGCCAGATTCATGGTGTTAATTGGTAGGTCCAACACTTCACCAATCAGAATGCCCGCGTCCAATGCGACAGCTTCGCCCGGCTCCAGATATACTTCCAATCCGGTCGTTTTTCGTACATCTTTGATGAAGGCAATCAACGCATCGCGGTCGTAATCTTCACGGGTGATGTGGTGGCCGCCGCCGAAGTTGATCCATTTCAGTTGTGAGAAATATGGTTCAAGCTTGTCTTTTATCGCTTCCCACGTGCGCTGGAGCGGTTCGAATTCCTGCTCACACAATGTGTGCATATGAATGCCGTCAACGCCCTTCAGCATCTCTGCATTTAACTGCGAGATTGGAAAACCCAGGCGAGAACATGGAGCACATGGGTCATATTTCTCGACCTCACCTTCAGAGTGCTCAGGATTGATACGCAGGCCTACGTCTACATTGTGCTCAGCAGCGCGGATGTTTGGAAGGAAACGATCTTTTTGAGCTGGTGAATTGAAGATCATATGGTCGGTGTAACCAATGATCTCATCAATCTCGCTTGCTTTATATCCAGCACAGAACGTTGCGATTTCTCCACCGTACTTCTGTCGGGCTAGTCGTGCTTCATAAAGCCCCGATGCACAGGTGCCATCCAAATATTCGCGCACCACTGACGCTAGTGCGAACATGGAAAAAGCCTTTAGTGCAGCGAGGACATGAGCGCCTGAGCGGTCTGCTACGTCCTTAAGTACAGAGAGGTTGCGGCGAACCGCAACCTCATCAACGACAAAACAGGGGCTTGGCACACGGGAGAGATCAAACTCTTTGAAGGCCCCCGCATCACCAGCCTGTGTCTGCATCATTTCTGCCATGAGCTTAGAACTGAACCGGACCGTCGAGCTCATGAACCTGCCAAGGCAGGCCGTGCTCGTTCAGCATGTCCATGAAGTTGTCTGGATCCAGCTGTTCCATGTTCCACACGCCCGGCTCATTCCAGTTCCCTTTCAGGATTTGGGCGGCACCAATCATCGCAGGTACACCGGTGGTGTAGGAAACAGCTTGAGAACCTACTTCTGCATAGCACTCTTCGTGATCACAGATGTTGTAGATGTAATAGTTTTTTTCGCCAGAGCCGTCTTTTGCCTGACCCGTTGCAATGTCACCAATGCAGGTCTTGCCTTTGGTCAGCTCGCCCAGATCGCTTGGATCTGGCAGAACTGATTTCAGGAATTGCAGCGGGATAATTTCCTTGCCTTCATGCATGACTGGCTCAATTGAGGTCATGCCAATGCCTTCAAGCACTCGGACGTGATTGATGTAAGCATCGCCGAACGTCATCCAGAAACGCGCACGTTCAATCTCGGTGAAGTGCGTTTTCATGCTTTCCAGTTCCTCATGATACATGAGGTACATGTTCTTCTCACCAACGCCCGGGAAGTCGAAAGCAACCTTGTGGGTCATGGCTGGAGAGGTCACCCAGTCGCCTTTTTCCCAATGGCGTGCATCTGCAGTTACTTCACGGATATTGATTTCTGGGTTGAAGTTGGTTGCAAATGCTTTGCCGTTGTCGCCGCCGTTGCAATCAAGAACGTCAATCTGGCGGATGGTGTCGAGCTTGTGCTTCTTCAGCCATGTTGCGAAAACGGAGGTTACGCCCGGATCGAAGCCAGAGCCGAGGATCGCGGTCAGGCCAGCCTCTTTAAAGCGCTCCTGATACGCCCATTGCCAGTGGTATTCGAACTTGGCTTCGTCTTCCGGCTCGTAGTTTGCGGTGTCCAGATAGTTGATGCCAGCTTCCAGACAGGCATCCATCAACTTCAGGTCCTGATACGGCAGTGCCAGGTTCACCAGCAACTCAGCGCCGCTCTCTTTGATGAGGGCAACAACCGCTGCAACGTCCATCGCGTCAACTTCAGCTGTCTTGATGGTAACGCCGGTCTTTGCCTTCACGCTTTTTGCGATGTCATCGCATTTAAACTTGCGACGAGATGCCAGCGTAACTTCGGAGAAAATATCCGAGTTCATTGCCATTTTATGTACGGCTGCGGAGGAAACACCGCCTGCGCCGATTACCAGAGTCTTACTCATGCCTATTCCCCGGTCCTTGGATTATTCGTAGTAAGTGTAGCCGTTGATGCTGTCGCGGTAAGCGGCAACCAACGTGCGTCGATCAGCGTTCTTCAGTGTGCCGGCGGAAACCGCCTCATCGATAAGCTTGCGGAAAGCGTCTACGCAGTCGCGTGGATCATATTCCACATAGGAAAGAACCTGCGAGATTGTATCACCTTCAACTTCCTGAAGCAGATCAAATCCACCATCAGCGCGCAGATCAATGGTTGCCACATTGGTGTCGCCGAACAGGTTGTGCAGATCACCCAGCGTTTCCTGATAGGCACCAACGAAGAAAACGCCAAGATAATATGGCTTGCCTTCTTCGAGTGTATGGACCGGCAAAGATGGTGAGATGCCGTCGGCCAAAATGAACTTGTCTACTTTACCATCACTGTCACAGGTAATGTCAGAAAGAACGGCGCGGCGATCCGGTGCTTCATTCAGGCGTTGTAGTGGCACGATCGGATGAAGCTGATCGATGGCCCAAACGTCTGGCAGGGACTGGAATAAAGAGAAGTTACAATGGTAGATATCTGCCACCTTCTCCAGCTGCTCGTCGATCTCGGGAGCAACACCTGTCGGTGGCGCCAGCTCTTTAATCTTGGACATCAAATGCAGATAAATGCGCTCGGAACGGCCCATCTGGCGCAGATCGATATACCCACGGCGGAAGAGCGCACGCAGCTCATTGCGGTAGAATGAGGCGTCGTTCAAACACTCCTGAAGCCGCTCTGCGTTAAGGTACCCCTCAACGGCGGCAAGATCAGCAACCATGTGGTGATCGTCTGCTTCAGGTTTAGGTGCGGTTGGCGCATCAAACAGCGTTGCTTCAAGAACATTGAAGAGCAGCATTGAAGAGGTTGCGACAACGGCACGCCCACTTTCAGTGATCAATGTGGGGTGCGTTAGTTCTGCTTCATCCATTGCATAAGCAACGGTCTCCACGACATTCGCGCAATATTCTTCAACCGAGTAGTTGGTTGAGTTTTCAATTGCCTTCTTCTCACCAGTGTAATCGACCCCAAGGCCTCCACCGAGATCAAGATGGGTTAGCTCTGCCCCTTCCCTTGTCAGCTCGACAAAGTAGCGACAGGCTTCACCAACTGCACGGCGGACGTCGTTGACATCAGGAACCTGCGAGCCAAGATGAGAGTGCTGCAATTTCAGGCAGTGCAAGAGTTTCGCATCACGGAGCTTGTCGATCACAGACACCAGCTGATCAGTGTTCATGCCAAATGTGGACCGATCACCGGAGCTTTCTTCCCACTTACCGCCAATTTGGTTCGTCAGCTTAACGCGCACGCCTAGTAGCGGCTCTTCGCCCAGCTCTTCAACTACGTTAATGACGGTATCGAGTTCTTTTGGGCTTTCCAGCACGATGATGGTGTTGAAGCCCAGTTTGCGCGAGAGAATTGCAAGGCGGATGAACTCTTCGTCTTTTACGCCGTTACAGACAATGAGAGCCTCTTTGGGCAAGCGGTGCGCAAGGGCAATAACAAGCTCGGGCTTGGAGCCCGCTTCCAACCCATAAGAGTAAGGGCGGCCAAACTCAACGATACGATCGATAACCTGCGCCTGCTGGTTGACCTTGATCGGGAAAACACCGCGATATTTGCCTTTATAGCCGACGCGATTGATCGCATCTGCCATGGAGTTGTTGATGTGAGCGATTTCGTTTTGCAGGAACGAACTTACGCGCAGCAAAAGTGGAGAATGGATACCACGTTGTTCAAGGTCGTGAACGATCTCCGGCAGACTCACCTTGGGAGCGTCCGGCATCAAAGGATTACTAAGTGCTATATCGCCGTTTGGCAGCACAGAGAGAAGATCTTTACCCCAGCGCCCCATACCATAGACGGCATGGGCGGTACCTTGATTATTCGGCAACCATTTATCCCCTTCCAGAAATGATTTTGCCCCATTTACTCATGGTCTACTCATCTGACAAGCCCAATATTGGTGTTCTAAACATCAGAGGTGAGAGAACAGGTGCAAAAGTCACTTTTTGCCGAAACTAAATCTACAACCTAAGATTTTGGTGGGGGTGCTGTTTCAGCAATTTATAAGAGGTGGAAGATTGGCTAAAGACAACACAGAAGGCAGCTCCCCTATTTCTTGCGGATATCTCATTTGCTTATTTATTTGCGACCAAACTAGCCATAGATTAATTGCACTAACTGGAATACTTCTCCACGAGATTATGTTTTTAGCAACTGCAGAGCGACCATGACTTGGCAACAGCGGCTTCAAAAACTACGAAAACAGAATGATCTGACGGTCAAAGATTTGGCTCGACGTGCAAACGTTGGTTATGACAATCTTTATAAGATCGAAAAAGGTTTAATAGATAATCCGCGTGGTGATACCCTCGGAAAGTTGGCACAAGCTCTCGGTGTCAACGAGCAGTTTCTTCGTTTTGGAATTCACGGTGTTAATGATGTCGATTTTCTAGAAGACACTGAGATTCTAAATGAGATGGAAGAGGATGTGAAACAGACTGATCTGGATTTAATTGATCAGGCGTGGACCCAGGCATTAGAAATCGAAGCACAAGTGTATGGCTCGGGTAGCAAAGGACCTATGAATTTCGTTTCCATGATGTTTGCTCGTATTTATCACGAGATGCTGAAACGAAATGAGCAATAAGACACATTTACTTGCGACCTTGCCGACCCTTTGGCGCTGTTGTTATAAATTCAAAGACTTTTTCCAAACAACTTGTTATATTGCGTTCTTAATTGAATACCTTGTCTATCTCTTTTCGACAATGTCGTTTCGAGTTCACTTCCTTCAGTTTAATCGTTTCAGTGAATGTGGGTGTTTTACAGTTATTGTTGGGGGAATTTACCTAATTTCTATCTGCCGCTATGAAACTATTTTCTCTGATTTTTTGTCTTATGAATTTGACTTAGTAATTGTGCATACGTCATGAATGTGTCTTTTAAATCTCATGTAATATTGGGTTAAGGTATTGTATTTTAAAGATTAGTTTGCTTTTATGTTGTGCCTCTGTTTTTTGATTTTTAATGTGCATTGCTCAGGTTATTTAAAACTTGAGTTTATTTACCTTTCCAGCTGTTGAAATCTACGATATGGATTTATTATCCAATTCAACTCTAATTTGTGCTCCCTTCTTGATTATGTGAAAGGCGCATAAAGATTGGACATAATCAGATTGTTCGTCTGAATTGGTATTTTTTACATTTGCTTTTAGTTCTCTAGTTGAAAGAACTCTTATGCCCATCGACTTAAATCGCGCTGAACATTCAAACGAAGTAGATAGTCAACATTCGACTGCGCGGCATGATATTTTTGACGATCTCTTGAAAACGGCAAGCATGCATGCTGCAGATGCGACGCCTGAAGTTGATTTTTTGAACTTGCTGACTGCGGATATGTCTTTTGGTGAGCCTGAACTTGGTTCTATTGTTAAGCATAGGAGCACTGAAGAAGTTGGGTTCATTTGCGGTGAAACCACACTCATTTGCGGGCATCGTGCACTCAAGTTCAGACCTTTTGACAGCTCTCCAACGGAAAGTGTGACGTGTGATCCTGATGAGCTGATTGTGGTTGGCGATCCAGATCTGAGGGTTGGCTATCCGCAGCGTTGCAAGTACTGAAACAACTTACCATTCAGTGAAACTGGTTTAGACGCAAAAAACGCTCCATTTCTGGAGCGTTTTGTATTTTCAGATTTTGTAGTCTGGGCTAGTTGCTTGACGCATCACTGAGTTCGAATTCAACTGGTTTGAGCACGTATTCATCAGGAATTTCTGTCAGTTTCACAACCTTACCACCGTTTTCAGAAGAAAACTTTTCAGCACCTGCTTGTGTGCCAAATGGAATTGCCTCTGGTGCCCCCATGCCACCGTTCTGTGTGCTTTCTATAACGAAGTATGCTGCATCGGCATCAACCCAGTTGTTGTTGCCTGGTTGCTCCCAGCTGACTGCATTGTCCATATCGTTCACATAGATCGCGACGTAATCTTTGGACTCTTCAGGCAAGCGTGTGAAGGCGACTGCATCTCGTACCTGCGAGAACCACAGTGGAAACGGGCTACCTGCCAAGTGAATTTGAGCTTTTGGCCCTTCATGATCCAAAACAGTCATCTGGCAGTAGAAACCTGCAGCTTCGACACTAAGTTCCATGGCGACCGGCTTGACGATTTCTTCTTTCTCCTGACACGCTGCCAGAAGCAACGTGACACCAACGACTGCGAATAGTTTCTTCATCATGGGGAAACCCTCTTAAGCAGCAGGATTGCACCAGACATTGCAACACCTGCAAACACAAAGATGGATGCAAGAGCAACGACTGGCGGGAATGGAAGGCTTTCAGCGACGCCTGCCATACCGCCGACCATGGCGTTGGCATCAAGTGCTGAAAGGTTGAACAAGCGGAAGGCATCCGCTGGATTTGCCAACAGAGCGAATGGGAACACGCTGGAGGCAAAGAAGCCTTCGCTATCAGCGACCAGTGCACCTAACAATGCCAGATCGTAAAGCACGATCAGTACCAGCCAAATTCCGATCGCCATTGCAGCTGCTGTCGTCACCTGGCGCACGAGTGCACTGACGATGTATCCAAGAGACAGGAATGCAAAGCCGAGGATGGCTGAGGTTGCGATCAGCCGCGCAAAATCAATGAAACCACTGGTGTCACCGCCGCCGGTTGCTGCCAGCATCAATGCGGTTGATCCGTAGCCGAGAGTGAGAGCCAGCAGTAAAACGCAGATATGTCCGACAGCCTTGCCAATGAGGAACTCGCTTCGCGTCATTGGTGAAGAGAAGATCAGCAGCAAGGTCCCGCGTTCGATTTCACCTGCAACAGCATCAAAAGCGAGAAGCAGCGCGATCAACGGAACCAGATAGACTGACAGGCTGGACAGAGAAGCTACAGTGATTGTCATGCGGCTTACATCAAGCGTGCCAGCGGGGGCTGAACCGAGCAAGGCCAGTGCCATCGAGAACGCGCTCAGGATCACAACAGAAAGTAAGATCCAGCGATTTCGTAAGCCAATCCGGAATTCTTGCTGAGCTACAGTGAGGATGCGTTGAAACATACCTTTATGCCTCCCCTGCACTATCTTCGAGATCTGCTTTTTCGGAGAAGTGCTTATACACATCATCCAGAGTTGGCAGATGGACATCGATATCTTCGATCATCGCGCCAAGGCTGGTGACCGCAGCGATTCTTGCGATCTTGTCTTCGTGTGCACACATGATTTCTACTGAGCGACAATTTACCGGAGTGCCACCCAAGCGGTTCGCCAGTTGCTCAGCAGGTTCTTCTTTCGACTTCACCTTGAGGCGGATTGGTAATCTTGCTGCAGTCCGCAAATGGTCAAGCGTATCGTTTGCGACCAGCTTGCCTTTGGACATGATCAAGATGCGATCAGTGCGTGCTTCCATTTCCGTCAAAGCGTGAGATGACAGCAAAACTGTTGCTCCGTTCCCTGAAATCTCAGTCACCAAATCGTAGAAATTTTGCCGAGAAATCGGATCAAGGCCACTTGTTGGCTCATCAAGAAGGACAAGTTTTGGTGTCCCGATCAATGCTTGTGCCAGCCCCAGACGTTGACGCATGCCTTTTGAGTATGTCCCAACGCGGCGGCGTCCTGCTTCTGCAAGTCCGACCCGCTCGAGCAAACCAATGGCTTTCTTTGCATCTTCGCCTTTTAGTTTTGCGTAGTATTTGAGAACTTCGACACCTGTCAATGTTCTTTGAAAGGCAACAGATTCGGGCAGGAACGCAGTGGATGCGCGTGCTTTATCACTGCCAGGCTCTGCGCTCAAAACTTCAATCCGTCCATCTGTTGGGGTTAGAAAGCCAAGTGACATCTTAAAGAATGTCGTTTTCCCTGCCCCATTGTGTCCGAGGAGCGCAACCCTCTCTGCGCTTCCCAGTTCAAATGAAAGATCTTTTACAGCATCCCGTCCATCGAAGGTCATGCGGACGTTTTCAGCTCGAAGAACTGTATTATTCATCTTCTTGCTCCTACCTTCGGCTTTGCTAACTCTGGTGCATGCATCAGTGGTTTTGTGTCCACGATTCCACCTGGCAAAAGCGCCGGGAACTGAGACTGCGTCCAACTGAGGAGTTGAACCGCAGGACTTCCGGTAAGCAGTTTTGCAGCGGGTTGCGTCCAGAGAATTTGATCGACCATGTCGTTTGGCCGGTAGGCGGTGTCGGCTACTCCATCTCCGTTCATGTCAAAGGCTGAATGATCGCTCCAGAAGTTTCCACGACCTTCATAGGTCCACTCAAGGTGACGTGTGCCCACGTATTTGACCTGAGTTTTATTTCCGATGAAAGCATTGTTGGAAAACTTGTTTTTAGCGGAACCAGCTGTGAAATGAACTCCAATCTCACAACGCTCGAACGTATTTCCGTCGACTTTGTTTTTGTTAGCGTTGTACATAAATAAACATTTTTCAGGCGATGCTTTCACATGATTTCCGGTGATTACGGCATTGTTTGCATAGTTCAGCATCAAGCCGTGGTCGCGATCTCCATCAGAAATGTTGTTTGTGATGGTTAGCTTGTCGGAAAACATAAGAGCGTAGCCAATGTGATTGTCTACTGAGACGTTGTTGGAGATAGTTCCTTTGTTGCCATACATATAGTGCACGGCAAAGCGTGTGTTTTGGAAATAGTTATTTCTCAGAGTATCGTTTGGACTGGTGTTTACGAAAATACCGTCACGGCCATATTTGATGGTGTTGAACTCCACGACAAGTCGTGGTGAGTTCCAGACATATATGCCGTTTCCGCGCTCGTTGGGGCGCAGATCGCGACGTCCTTCAATCAGGTTATCGGCAACGTAAGCATCATCTGGGCCGTGTGCATCCACACCCACCAGATTGTTGAGGAACTTATTGCCTGTAATTCGGGCACGATCTGCTTTTTTTGTCAGCTTCACGCCTGAATCGATTGTTTGGTTGGAAAGACCTGAACCGGTAATGACCAGTCCATCGACGACCACATCTGGTGCTTCGACAGTTATTACTGAGCCTTTGCCATTGCCTTTAAGCTCTGCGCCTGGCTCTCCTTTAAGCACCAAAGACCGATCAATGATGATCGGTCCCTGATGAATTCCAGCAGAAAGGCGCAAAACGTCTCCGTCCTGCGCCTTTTCTAAGGCGCGGGCTAAGGCATCAGGCTGTGCAGGAACAGGGATTTCAGTGGCGTGAGCAGAAACGCTCACGCCAATCAAAGCCGTCGCTCCCAGCAATGTTTGCCAGAACAACCTTGTCATGCCCGCTGCTCCCTTATGCGTCGCGAGGCTCAACGAACATACGGCCGCGCATTTCCATGTGCAGTGCGTGACAGAACCACTGGCAGTAGAACCAGTGAACACCTGGACGCTCAGCAATGAAGGTCACAGAAGCAGTTGCCTGAGGAGCAACTTCCATTGCTACACCGTAGTTGGAGATACAGAAGCCATGTGTCAGATCGTCAATGTCATCAATGTTGGTGACGTAAACGGTGACTTCATCGCCCTGCTTCACGGTGAATTTCTCAAGAGAGAAAGTCGGAGCTGCAGAGTGCATGTAAACGCGAACTTTGTTGCCATCGCGAATTACGTGTTCTGCTTCTTCCAGATCAACACCGTCTGCTTTTGCCTGTGCAACTGCATCAGCGAATGTTGGGTCGTTACGATCCCAAACAGATGCTGGGTTCACGAGAGAACGGTGAACGATGATGACGTCATGTGGCTCAGCGAATGTTGGGCCGTCATGAACGATCTTCATTTCGTCGCCAGAAATATCGATCAGCTGCTCGTTTTCAGGCTTCAAAGGACCAACGTTCAAGAAGCGGTCTTTGGAGAACTTGTTCAGGGAAACAAGCCACTTACCGTCAGCGTCCAGGGTTTCACCCATGGAAGTGTGGTTGTGGCCTGGCTGATAAGCGACATCAATCTTAGAATGGATTGGGTCGATTTCTTCACCAGCGTACTGACGGATTGCTTTGTCGATGTCCCATTTAACCATCTGGCTGTCGAGGAACAGTGTGGTGTATGCGAAACCGCGGTTATCGAATGCTGTGTGGAGAGGGCCAAGGCCCAGCTCAGGTTCTGCAACAACTGCGGAACGTGGATCTGCACCGTCAAACACTGCATCCAGCTTGTCCACGTCGATAACAGAAACTGTTGGAGACAGTTTACCAGCGATCATAACGTGTTTTTTGTCTGGGCAAGTGTTACAGCCGTGTGGGCTGTTCGGCACTGGAACGTATGCGGTGTACTTGGAGCCTTTACGGCCATCAAGAACAGGCACGCCATTCAGCATTTCGTAGTCGCCGTTTTTGACGCCTTCTTCAATGCGTTTGATGTTGAAGACAACACAGTGGTCCATTTCGGACGCAGTCATCTCTGCCAGGTTGGTACCCATTTCTGAGTTGTAGCTGGTTGAGAATGCGTATTTGCCCTGATAGTCCGCATCACAGTTATCCAGGTTACCGGATACAATCACCTGCCATGCGACTTCCATGGTATCGCCGTCAATCGCGGTGAATATGCAGGTATATTCTTCAGGCTTATCAAGGATTTTACCATCGTTTACGAGTGGAGCTTCGTGCTCACCGTTTGCGAAGACATAACCTGTACGAGGCCATTTTTGAGGACGTAGACCATGGATGTCGTGCGCGTTTGGCACTTCGATGATCTTGTCTGCTTTCATCACGTCAAGACGAATACGTGCAACGCGAGTATTTGCCTTATCGTTCATGAACAGGTAGCGGCCGTCATATTTGCCGTCGGTGAAGGACATATGTGGGTGGTGAAGGTCACCGTTGTCGTATGTGTCCATATTATGAGCTGCAAGGAACTCTTTGGTTTCTGGCAGAAGGTTTTCTGTCAGAATTTTTTTGGATTCGTTGGTCTGGCCCCAACCGGTTGCAGAACAACGGTTGAACACCGGAACGCGCATCAGTTCACGCATGGATGGGATACCCAGAATGCGCAGCTCGCCTGCCTGACCAGAAGACCAGAAGCCGTAGTATTCGTCCAGGTCACCCGGAGCAACGTGGAAGTCGTTACCTTCAGCTGCCTGTGCAGCAGTGATGCCACCAGTAGCGCCAGCAACTGCCACTGCACCCAGACCCGCAACAGCGGCTGTTTTAGCAGTACCACCGAGCAATGCGCGGCGTGACAGACCTGTCTCTTTTCTATCAGTCATGAAAGTCTCCCTTGATACTTTCTAGTAGATTTGGCCTAAGCCGGTTGTTTGACGGAAGTGCCCTTTTCCGTCTTTGAAATACCCGTCTGCGCTTCGAACTTCTTGCGCTTGGCAAGCTTCTTAATGCAGACCGGACATTTGTCGTCACTCTGATACAGAACCTGACAGTGCAGGCAGTTCAGGCATTCGTTTGGATTGATGTTGCCCTCTGGGTGGATCGCTCCAACCATGCAGTCCTTTTCGCAACGGGAGCATGGATTGCCGCACTCTTTGTAGCGCTTCAGCCAGTCGAACATGCGTAGGCGTGCTGGAATGGCGAGTGCTGCACCAAGCGGACAGAGGTATCGGCAATAGAACCGCTCGATAAACAGACCCGCGGTCAAGAGCGCCACAGCGAACAGGACAAACGGCCATCCGCGCTGGAACTTCAAAATAATTGCGGTCTTGAATGGTTCAACCTCTGCATAATGCTCAGCAACTGCCAATGAGTAGAGTGACAAGCCAAATAGAGCGAGGAAGATCATGTACTTCACGGCCCAGAGGCGCTCATGCAATCCCCAAGGCAGTGAGACTTGTGGAACTTTGAAGAACTTCGCGATCCGATTGGTTAGTTCCTGAAGTGCACCAAATGGGCAAAGCCAGCCGCAATATGCGCCACGCCCCCAGAAGATGAGTGCTGCTGCAACAGCAAACCACAGTAGGAACACGAGTGGATCCATCAGGAACGCGGTCCAGCTGAATTCTGTCGTCAGCGCTGAGAAGAGCGCCAATACGTTTACAACAGAGAGCTGCGCGTTTTCCATCCAGCCCAGCCAGACCAAGACGAAGGTTAGGAAGCCAATACGGAACCAGAAGGTAAACTTCTCTGATTTGGCAACCTGCATCTGGAAGAAGAAAACGCCTGTCAGGATTGTAAGTGCAATGCCCAAGATCGCGATATCAACCTGGCGATCATTCCAAATGCGCTGCCAAAGCTCTACGCGGCCTTCTTCTGCAGGAGCGGCAACTGCGCCTTCTCCATTTCCTGCATCTGCTGCTGCAACTGGCACAACCTCTACCTTCTTCAGGTATTGCTGCGGCAACTGATAGCCCAGATCAAATGTCAGGAAGGTTTTCTCAATTGCACCAATCGTACGGTGCACAAGAAGCTGCAGCCGGAATGGTTTACTTGGATCGAAACCAGAGTCTGCAGGAATGGTGAACATGTCCAGTTCTTTGAACATTGGCGCATCATCTGCAGCCACAACGCCGAGACGTTTGTGTTGACGGTCTCTGAAGCGTACTGAAATGTCATTCTGGATCAGCTGAATACGATCAAAGATGCCACCACGTACGTAGCCTGTGCCTTTGAAAGAATATCGACCCCGACCGAGAACTACGATGGCGTGCTCACCTTCTTTAAGGCGATTTTTCAGATTGGCATACTCTGCGTCTCCCAGGATCGTACGACCTACAGTTGGGACGTCAGCAAGCGCCATAAACATATCGACGTAAGAGTCGGTTTCTGGTCCCTTCTCTGGACGTTTGATGGCTTTGGGATTGCCCTGCTCTACAAAAGCGGCGTTGACCTGGCCCACATCGAGCGTCAGACGACGGATAGAACCATCACCAGTCATTGTCATCCAGTCAGAGACTTCTGCTTTTTCTGGATCGATGACAAATTTTGGACCAGTGTCAGTAGTAGCGCCTTTCAGGCCACCAAGTCCGAGGGTGCGCGCCACTTTCAGGCTTGCTCTCACGACGGAATCATCAATCACCATAATGGTGACGGTCGCGCCGGAGATAATATCCAGCTCATGAGCCGACCCGCCCTGCGCTGCTTCTTTCTTGATATCGAGACCTGCGTAGTTCTCGGTGATCTTTTTGATCTCGCTATCAGGAATACCAATCAGGACGATTGGTTCCGCGTGTTTTACCAGCTGAACGCTTGTAAGCATGCCGTCTGGATTGATACCAACCAACGTATCAATAGGCTTGCCAGAATATCCTGTTGTGGAAACGAGATCAGTGGTTAGGAATACCCAACCTAAAACGTCATCTCCGGCCATTGCTGGCAACACTGCGATGTCCTCGCGCAGTGCACCGTACTTGTCGGCCTTAGGAAAGAATTTTGTGACCTCAACTTTTTTGGCAAAGTCGAGAACACGGTTTGAAGAATCCGACGCAGCTATCGCATAGTTCGACGCACTGAGAAAGAACGTAAAAATTAGAAGGAAGACAGTGCGCAACCTGAGAGCTCGCATTTCCGAGAAACCTTATCTCGCATGAAAAATATACATTAAGTAGGTGCGCTTATTCGGAGGCGAGTTCTTTGCGACAGATCAAAAAGCCAACTCCACTAATTGATCAAAACACGCATCTCCACAGTATTTAGATATTTCACAACTTTTGATTGAATTTGCACGATGATGCTCTGCGTCACGGAATTTTTTATTGTCGTAACTGTTTGTATTTATTCGTATTTAACTGAATAATCTGCATTTGTTAAGGATACTTAAAACCCATGAATTGCTGTGAAAATGCATGGCTGAATGAGCTTTAGGTTGTAGTTTTACGGAGAAATCGAGACAATATGCCCTAGGGGGGAAGTCTGATGATAGCTCCCACTCTTAACTCTCGGCATTAGCGCGTATGAGGCGCATTCTTCGCTGAAGGCACTTAAGTGTAGCCGCCTTCTCTTCGTGATTATGCGAGACGTAAGATGCATACTTGATTCAAATTCAATGCACAGTGTGGAAAATCAAAAAAAGCGCTTGCGCTAAATACCTGCAATCCTTAGAAGACCCTTCACAGGCAGCGACCACACCAGACGCGCCTGAGAGCCCGTAGCTCAGCTGGTAGAGCAACTGACTTTTAATCAGTAGGTCCACGGTTCGAACCCGTGCGGGCTCACCATTTAACCTCATGGTATATAAAGAGGTTTAGCAAAGCTCCCTTCTGGGAGTTTTTTGCGTTTAGGCCTTGTGATCAGCCCCACTTGAGTGGTCCGGTTTGAAAGTTAGTGCATGACTGGCCTTTGGTCTACTGGAATGATTACTTCAGGAGCCGGTGGGCGGAAGTTCAGCGCACTATGGGGGCGTTTGGTATTGTAGTGTATCCTCCACCTTTCGATGATTATTTGGGCTTCACGCAACGGATAC
>NZ_LMCF01000101.1 GCF_001623075.1 Pseudovibrio sp. Ad37 | reverse complement strand
TGCAATAACCTGCGCGTCGCTAAAACGAGATTTCTTCATAAATTCAGTCCTCAATATGAGGCAACACTATCTCTACTTTTAAACTCGATCAATTTCAGGGGGGATTACCAGGCAAAACACGAAGATCCCCTTGCTAATCGCATGACAAATAAGGGAACATGACCACAACAAACGGGGGAGGTGTTTGAGATGACTAACGGGCGCAATGTGCTCTGGATCATGTGTGATCAATTACGGTTTGAT
Source organism: Pseudovibrio sp. Ad37 (assembly GCF_001623075.1). Taxonomy (GTDB): domain Bacteria; phylum Pseudomonadota; class Alphaproteobacteria; order Rhizobiales; family Stappiaceae; genus Pseudovibrio. The sequence continues at coordinate 2,014 of NZ_LMCF01000101.1, read as the reverse complement.
TATCTGAGCTGTTACGGTCACCCGCATCTGCACACTCCACATATCGACAAGCTTGCGGAACGGGGCGTTCGGTTTAACCGCGCTTATGTTCAATCTCCTATTTGTGGCCCGTCTCGCATGAGTTTCTATACAGGGCGTTATGTGCGGTCCCATGGAAGCACATGGAATGGCATTCCGCTTCGTGTCGGAGAGCCGACACTCGGGGATCATTTGCAAGACATCGGCGTTCGCAACGTGTTGGTCGGTAAGACCCATATGCGTGCTGATTCTGACGGCATGGCTCGCCTCGGTATCTCTCCGGAAAGCTTCATAGGCACCCGCGTTGCGGAATGCGGATTTGAAGTGTTGGAGCGAGATGACGGTCTTCACCCCGATGGATCCTATTCTCCAAATCCGCAATACGACAGTTACCTCCAGGCCAAAGGATACCAGGGCCCTAACCAATGGGAGCAATGGGCAAACTCCGCTGAGGGCGAAGATGGCGAAATTCTCTCCGGCTGGTTGCTTGGTCACGCTGACAAACCGGCCCGGGTTCAGGCTGAACATGCCGAAACGCCCTACATGATTCAGCGGTTCAAAGACTTTGTTGCCGTTGCCGGTGATGAGCCCTGGTGTGTGCATCTTTCTCTCATCAAACCACACTGGCCCTATATCGTCCCTGCCCCCTACCATGACATGTATGGAGCAGATGATGTTCTGCCTGTCGTTCGCTCAGATGACGAGAAGCAAAATCCTCATCCTGTGTTTGAAGCCTTTATGGGGGAGCGCGTTTCCAAGGCGTTCTCCAATGATGAAACGCGAGCCAAAATCATTCCTGCTTACATGGGCCTGATCAAACAGATCGACGATGAAATCGGTAAGCTTATGGCGTTTCTCGACGAAAAGGGCCTGACAGACACCACCATGATAGTGTTCACCTCCGATCATGGAGATTACTTGGGGGATCATTGGATGGGCGAGAAGGAGCTCTTCCACGAACCATCTGTCAAAATTCCGCTGATCGTTGTTGATCCAAGAGCAGAGGCTGATACCACTCGAGGTGGTGTCAGCGATGAGCTGGTCGAAGCAATCGATCTGGCTCCGACATTTGTTGAGTTCTGCGGTGGCACCCCAAAACCGAACGTGTTGGAAGGCCGCTCACTCCTACCTTTGCTAGAAGTTATCGAGCCTGTTCAGTGGCGTGAGTTTGCGATCAGTGAGTACGACTATTCCATGCGCAATGCGCGGATAGACCTCGGGTTGCCGGTTGCAGATTGCCGCCTTGCGATGATCATGGATAAACGCTGGAAGTTCATCCATGCAGAAGGTTTCCGCCCCATGCTCTTTGATCTTGAAGAAGACCCACAAGAATTGAATGACCTTGGCGCTGATCACTCATTCGCTGCAGAACGGGAGCGTATGAGCGAGGCGTTGTTTGCCTGGTATCGCAGGCACCACACCCGCATTACGATGACAGACGAGCAAATCATGGCGAACGCAGGCAAGGAGCTTCAGGCGGGTATTCTCATCGGCTATACCGATGAAGAGGAACTGGAAGAGACCAGGCGCGAACAAGGCCACCTCTGCTTGGACTGACCTAAAGAAAATGGAGAGCCTCTATCTCACTATTTCTTTTCTGTCTCTCGAACGCGATTGGCGATTGATAGCCTAACGACGAGTGTCGCCTGAGCCTCCTCCTTTGAAGTGGTCCACGCCTATAGTTAGGAAACCGGAGGACCATAGATGGCTATCAAGCGCCCCAAACCTGAAGATATTGTTGTGAAGTTACGGCAGGTTGAAGTTCTGATGGGGCAAGGCATGCCCCGGATTGATGCAATCAGACAGATCAGGGCCATTATCAACCAAAGACAGCTATCTCGGATCTGACGGAAATACCACCTTGCTGGATCCGTCGCATTTGACGCCCAACAGCATTGCGCAGCAGTTTTGCGATTTGCAGGGCAGGAGGAACACGTGACCATATGGTTCTAAGTTTTTTCTTGCCATTGCGGCTTTGCCTGACAGCCTGCCCCTT
>NZ_LMCF01000100.1 GCF_001623075.1 Pseudovibrio sp. Ad37 | reverse complement strand
CCGCCTATATCGAACCCGGTTCACCTTGGGAGAATGGATACTGTGAAAGTTTCAACGGCCGAATGCGAGACGAATTGTTGAATGGTGAGACCTTTTACTCGTTGCGTGAAGCCCAAATAATCATCGAGAGATGGAAGAACCACTACAACACCAAACAACCCCACAGTGCTCTGGGCTACCGCCCACCTGCGACAGGGGCTATCGTACCGATAGACCAAAGGCCAGTGATACACTAACTTTCAATCTGGACCACTCAAATGGGGCTGTTCTGGAGTGTTAAGTTATTTTTCAGCTTAACACATTTTTAATACCGCTTAAATCTTAAGATGAGCTCTTGAAATTTAAGCGGTATTAAATCAGTGTTAATATTACACTCTAAGAATAACTAAATGTATATTTATACTATAGTCTCATTAGCATAATTCGTTTATTTTTTTTGCTGCATCTCTCGCGACTTTATCCCAAGTCCGATTTTCAAAAACCCATTTACGTCCAGCTTCACCTAAGCGATCTCGTAACTTCGCATCATCAATCAACACTTCAAGTTTGTCAGCAAGGTCTTCAATGTTGCCTTTCTCGAAGACAAGCCCCGTCACCCCATCACGCACCATTTCAGAGAGCGCCGCAACACCAGACACTACAATTGCTTTTTTCATTGACAATGCTTCTAGTGGCTTCATAGGAGATACTAACTCGGTAACAGGCTGAGGCTTTCGAGGAAACGGAGCTATCTCTATCAGTGAATAGTATCTCGGCACGTCCTCGTGAGGTATCCGTCCTGGCATTGTGACCCAATCACCCATACCATTTTCAGCTGCGATATCTTCAATTGCCTTCGTAATTGGACCGCGTTCACTACCAGACGCATTTTCATTTCCAACAAGTAGAAGCCTAAACTCTTTTCCTCGAAGCTTCAACAAACTGCATGCCTGGACCAGATGCTCCAAACCCTCGTATTGGACAAATGTACCGATGTACCCTATCACTGGAATATTTGGAGGGTATCCTAACTCAGCAGCGAGGAGATGATCTTTTTCCGATGGATTGAATTTGGTCACATCGCACGAATTGGGGAGTATCGATATTGTATTACTTTCTACCCCCCGGACACAAAGTTCATTTTTCATGCCTCTTGTCAAAGTAAACACGTGCGCAGCATGTTTCGCAACTTCTGTTTCCAAAATTTTCTGAACATTAAAGGCTGGCTTTTTCGCAAATTCTGGCTCTCGCGAAATTCTTGTAATCTCCCAGAAGCCACGAACCTCATAAATAAACGGCACTCCAAGCCGCTTTGATGCAATCAGGGCTGGAAGTGCTGTAACGTGGTTTGAAGCACCGATTACCAAGCTAGGACGTAATTCCTTTAGTTTCCCTTCGATAATGTCAGCTGCCTGTAACATATAATCTTTCGCGGAATGCTCATCTCTTCTAGGTGAGAGCAACCTCTGATAAGATATTCCATCAATAATGTCTTCCAATGGCACATCAAGTCGCTCATCTTTTGGAGGAACATCGAACGGGTAACCAGGTCTTGTAACGCACGTTACATCATATCCAGCATTAGCAAGTGCAACGGCTAAACCATGCCCCCGGGTTGCGTACCCACCAGAGGAATAAGGTAGGCTATTATGCAGAAAATAAGCAATTTTATCTGAGGCGAAATCGTCAAAAGATAATTTCTGTACATCAAGTTCTTTTAATAAAGAAAGTTGATAAGTTGGGCTGCGATGTAACTTAGTTAAGAATTCTTGTTGTTTTATGGTCGGTTTTTTACCATACTTGTTTTCGAGCCACACACCTGCCTTGGAAGCTTGAAGAAAATCAGAATTTTTCTGACTTGCCCAAAAATGCATACGATAATAGCGTTCTATTTCTCTGATCCCGATAAGGACAGTAGAAATTAGTGCAGACGCATCGTGATTTCCTGATTTATTAAAGTCAGTAGCAGTACTATACAACAATTTCTCGTGTTCAGCAAAGTTACTTACTACACAGTCGACCTCTTCTTTTAAGCTCTCAAGACCGCCTGCTAAATAGGAATTTTTCAAACGCAGACGTATGAAATCAGCACGTTTATTGTCAATTAAACGTTTAAACCTATCTATGATATTCATTTTAAGCCTCTGATGAAGAATTCTCTAGTGTGGAGAGCTTCTGACGCAAGGAGTTGATACTTTTATTAAACCTTCTGCGAAGTTCAGACTCTCTCTTTTTAAAATCTATCTCGACTGCGATTTCAATCAGAGAATTATGTCTTCGATCACACGTAAGCTTGTTCTGCTCACAGTGTCTTCCATATGATTCAATCATACCTACTTTTGACTTCTCAATTGTTCTTTGAAGACTTTCGTGACGGAGATTGTCATCCATGTTCGCCGTCATCAGAGTAGCAGCTCTAGATGGTTTTAGACGTGAAATATTGAGGCATAAGTTCGGGTATCCAAAGAACTCAAACAGACCAGGCATTTTGTGCCCATGCTCTTCAAAATATAAACCAAACACATTTTTAGCACGAAGAACCGCAAATATTATCGCATGAAATCTTGAAGCAACGACAACGTCAACACCATCAAGTATAGATTGATAGTGTTCAATGCTTTTAACTTCGACTATAAAGGTCTTCTCTTTCTTAGAAGGAGCCAAATCAAGTTCCGCAATCAATTTTTCTGCGAGAAATTTATCGTTTACTGTTTGTACTAGAAATTTACATGTACGATAATCTTTCTTCAAAAATCCTTCAATTATCGCCATGTAGCACTGAAACCAACTATCGCTCACATTAATTTCTGACTTCCTTGTTGACCTTTGACGAATTCCCCAGTTCTTCGCTCTAAGCACAAAAGCTAATGCTTTGTTTTCATTCAATTTATGAGGCGCTTTACTTGGAAGAAAAAAAGCTGGATCAGGAAATAGACCTACACTTTCGGAGCCGCTCAAAGTATTAAGAAGCCTTTGAGATCTTCTCTCGCGCGCCGATAGACAGACATCAAAAGCTAACAAGTCAAATATCAGTTTTTTACTTAAGCTCGTTTGAAAAGGCCCAAAAGTCGACGGCATAATGATACATTTTTTCCCAGTAGCTTGAGCTGAAAATACAGGGAGAGTACGCCAAAACAAGACTTCGAAATTATCTTCGTCTTTATAACTAAATAAATGCTCTCCTGCAGCTATGACAATGAGATCAGCATCAAGCGTTTCTGTGTTCTTCAGTAATAATGCTGGATCTAGCGCATACTCCAATGCGCTAGTGTTTTTTGTGGAAAAATTTGTAACTTGGACCTCAGCTTCCGAACCAAAACTCGACTCGGCGTGCTCAAAAAACTTCGATCCACTCGCATTCAATGTCACAAATTTTATTACAGCTGCTGGATAAATCTTTTGAAGCAACTCAGACTGGCCAGTATTGATAGCTAAGTCACCGACATTACTAGCTACGTGACCAAAAAATATTGCTATAGTCTTAACCGGATCCGTTGAAGACTGCTGTTGCTGCTGACTGGTCAACTTGTCCAAATCCCGCGTGTATCAATCACGACTTTAGTGTTCAAGAGTTCTACATCAATTTCTCTGAACTGCTTATGATCGACCAGCATCACAAGTATATCAGCCTCTTGCATTGCTACATCTTCACCAACCAAAGTAGTTCTGCCAATGAACCTCTTTGGAAGCTCGTGAATATTTGGTTCGACTGTAAGAACATCCAAGTCGGCGTTGTCAATCAAAGAATCAACTATTTGCAATGCAGGACTTTCACGTAAGTCATCAATGTCAGGTTTGAATGCCAAACCGAAGCAAGCAACTTTCACTTTATCATCTTTGAGTAATTGTTGGATCTTGGCAGAATTCTCCACTTTACTTACTACCCAGCCAGGTTTTGCATCATTGGTTTCACGAGCAGTCTTAATGATATTAGCTTCTTTGGGGTTAGTTGCCACAATAAACCAAGGATCTACGGCAATGCAATGCCCACCAACACCAGGACCCGGCTGGAGAATATTCACGCGAGGATGACGATTGGCTAATGAAGTAAGTTCCCAAACATTGATATCGAGTTTATCGCAAATAACAGATAACTCATTCGCGAAAGCTATATTCACGTCACGAAAGCTATTTTCAGTTAACTTTGCCATCTCCGCAGTACGAGTATCGGTAACAATGCACTCGCCTTGAACTACTAATTTGTAAAGCTCCACTGCTCTTTGCGAACACGCGGGCGTCATACCACCAATAACGCGATCATTCTCAACCAACTCACGCAGAACGTGCCCTGGTAACACTCTTTCAGGACAATGAGCAATTCGAACATCTGAATCTGCTCCGTGTGTCTGAGGAAATGTCAAATCAGGTCGCTCTTCAGCTAGCCATTCGGCCATTCGTTCTGTAGCACCAACCGGCGAAGTTGATTCTAGAACAACAAGGTCACCAGCCTTAAGAACAGCAGCTATAGTTCGGCTCGCTGCTTCAATAAAGCTAAGATCGGGTATTTTCACACCCTCTAAGCTCGATTTAAACGGGGTTGGCACCGCAATCATAAATGCATCGGCTGATTTTGGTGTAAGTGATGCAAAAAGATATCCTTCAGACACAACTGAACGAACTGCAAGATCTAGATCAGGCTCAGTGATATGTATTTCGCCGCGATTAATCGTTGTTACAGCATGCTCACTAACATCAATACCAATTACTTCAATTTTCCTGGACGCGAACACAGCCGCAGTAGGCAGGCCAATATATCCAAGTCCTACCACCGCAATTTTATCAAATCCTTTTTTGGGTAATTTAGAAGAACCAAGTTCATTAGATTCTATTTTGAATTCATTTTGTATGATTTTATTCGTATTGGGCATTGAGGATAACAGTCCTAAATCTTAATAGCTCATTGATACAAGGAGGATGCAATTCGGGCGCTTGCTTGCCCATCGCCATACGGATTCTGGGACGTTGCAAAAAGAGCATACTCGTCAACATTTTCCAATAGTGCAGACGCTCTCGAAACAATTTTCTTGATAGAAGTGCCAACTAGCTCTGCGCACCCTGCCGCTACACCTTCAGGCCTTTCAGTTACATCTCTCATGACCAAGATTGGCTTTTTCAAACTTGGTGCTTCTTCTTGTATTCCCCCAGAATCAGAGAGGATAAGACGACTGTTCGACATCAAGTAAATGAAACATCGATAATCTTGCGGCTCAGTAAGAAGAACATTGTCACGATCGCCAATTATCCTTTTTACAGGTTCTTGTACGTTGGGGTTAAGATGAACTGGGTACAAGAACCCTACTTCGGGCCAGCGAATACTCAGTTCTTTTATAGCAAAACATATATTTTCGAAGCCTTCTCCGAAATTTTCTCTGCGATGCCCTGTAATCAAAACGTATTTTGAGAACTTATTAGTAAAGTTAGATATCTTAGTGTTTATCTCAGGCGGTTTATTGTTAACGATATCTGCCATATGAAGTAATGCATCAATGCCCGTATTACCAGTCACGTGTACGCAGCCTTCATCAATACCTTCACGCAACAAGTTGTTTTTTGATTCTATCGTCGGAGCAAAATGCTTTGTTGCAACCAATCCAGCCACTCTTCGGTTCAGTTCTTCTGGAAAAGGAGCTGACATATCATAACTACGAAGCCCAGCTTCTATGTGCCCAACTTTGATGCCATGATAAAAAGCACAAAGCGCACCAACCTGAACCGAGGTCGTATCTCCTTGCACGAGAACCCAATCTGGTTGTTTCTCTCTCAAGACTATATCAATCTTATCAAACAATTTTCCAGTCAATGATGAAAGAGTTTGATTAGGTTGCATAATATCTAAGTCTATATCTGGATATATGCCGAAGTCATTAAATATAGACTGTAGCATTTCGCGATGCTGACCAGTCGATACAACCGTTGTTTTTATATCGTTTCGACGCTTGAGTTCATTAATAACCGGCGCCATTTTTATGCCTTCAGGGCGTGTGCCTACAATTACAAGGACATGCATTTTGCAAACTCAATTAAATAGTTAGATCCACTTGTGAAGTAGCCCTTTTCAAAAGAAGATACAATACTCTCTAGCAAGAAGTATATTGTTTCTGAGCAAAGTTCGAAGCGCTACTAAAATTATCTTTTAGGGCAATTTCCGAAGTTCGTTCGATTACTATTCACTTTTCAGACGAAAACCCACATAAATTTTCGATAATATTGCCTTGACAGCCCCTTAACGTTCACTTTTCGATATAAAGGAATAATATGATCGGCAGTTAGGATATCTAACTTTCACCTCCTAGTTTAGAACTGAGAAAATTACCCCCTCCAAGATAGATTACACTCCATAATATAAATTATGAATTTTTAACTAACAACACAACAACTTAGTATTATAATTCATGCTATCTTAATACACTTGCTTATATCAAATATTTAACCAGTGTGTAATCCATTAAAATTTTGAGTCTTCTGTATTAAGTACAAGTATTCTATTTTCACATGCTTAAGTTTTGATTGTGTATTATTTCTCTACAACAACTAGGTCCTGTTGACAAAGTTGCGTAGCCATAGACGCGCAGCAGCCAAGTTTAGGAAAGAGGCGAAAGGTACGCAGGTTTTATCGTATCGAGTAGCAATCCTACGGAACTGCTTGAGCTTATTAAACA
>NZ_LMCF01000099.1 GCF_001623075.1 Pseudovibrio sp. Ad37 | reverse complement strand
CTTCTGGATCTAGCATACTGGTTGCTTCATCTAAAATAATGATATCAGGTCGTAAGGCAACCACGCCGGCAATGGCAACACGTTGTTTTAGCCCTCCTGATAAACGAGCAGGCTCGCGTGAAGCAAACTCAGCCATTCTAACTTTCTCAAGTGCATCTTTCACACGCACTAGCATTTCTTCTCTGGGAATCCCTTGATTTTCAAGACCAAAAGCAACGTCATCTTCTACTGTCGAACCAACAAACTGATTGTCTGGATTTTGAAAAACCATTCCAACCATCTGTCGGATCGTCCAAATATTTTCTTCATCCAATATTTGATTTCCCACTTTCACGATCCCTGATTCTGGCAGAAGCAATCCATTGATCGTTTTGGCAAGTGTCGATTTTCCTGAACCATTGTGTCCAATAATAGCGATCCACTCACCTTTATCAATTGTAAAGGAGACATCTTTCAATGCGGGGCGAAGATCATCTGGCTGGTATTTATAATTTATCTTTTCTAATTCAATAATTGGCTCCATGATTACTCATTCTTCATCCTAAAGTTCCTACTAACACTATCAAAAAAAGAAAAAAT
>NZ_LMCF01000098.1 GCF_001623075.1 Pseudovibrio sp. Ad37 | reverse complement strand
GCACAAATAGAGGCGTTAGAAAGTGGTGTTTGGGATCACTTCTAACGCTCCGTTTTGAAGGAAAAAGAAGAAAAGCCGCTGTGCATGCTAATTTGCCCATCAATGCAAAAACTCGCGCCGCGCCACAGCCTCTTCCAGAGCTTCGATGCAGAAGGCCGCCTCCATGGTGATCGATAACCGCCAGCTCAGAACGTTGCGTGAATACCAGTCAATGATAGCGACCAGGTAAGTGAAGCCCTTTGCCATGGGAATATAGGAAATGTCGATGGCCCAGACCTGATTGGGCCTTAAAACCTTCACATCACGCAGCAGATACGGGTAGATTTTATGTTCTGGCGCCGGTTTGGACGTATTGGGTCGTCGGTAGATTGCCTCAATACCCATCCTCTTCATCAAGGATCTTACTCTATGTCGGCCGATATCAAAGCCTTCTGCCTTCAATAACTGCTGCAGCATGCGGCTGCCCGCAAACGGATACTCTAGATGCAACTCGTCCAGCCGGCGCATGAGTTTCAATATTTCCGGTGAAACTGGACG
>NZ_LMCF01000097.1:2500-5775 GCF_001623075.1 Pseudovibrio sp. Ad37 | reverse complement strand
TTGTTCTGTTTCATTTTGAGAGATTGTCAGTGTGGATTATTCATGCCCGGCGGCGCCCTACTCTCCCGCGTCTTAAGACGAAGTACCATTGGCGCAGGGGCGTTTCACTTCCGAGTTCGGGATGGGATCGGGTGGGGGCGCCCCGCCATAGCCACCGGGCAGGAATAAGTCACACTGACTTTTGAACTGGTCTGAGATGTCACTTTTTTAAAGTGCCAATGTTGTTGTATCCAAGTTATCGCTTTGATTTGTTGGCTATCTCATATCTATGATTATAGCTTAATGGGAGTGATCAAGATCAATCGAGCTATTAGTAAGGCTCAGCTTCGAGAGTTACCCCTCTTCCACATGCCTCCTATCAACGTGGTGGTCTTCCACGGCTCTCAAGGGAAGTCTTGTTTTGAGGTTGGTTTCCCGCTTAGATGCCTTCAGCGGTTATCCATTCCGAACATAGCTACCCTGCAATGCGGCTGGCGCCACAACAGGTCCACCAGAGGTTCGTCCATCCCGGTCCTCTCGTACTAGGGACAGATCCTCTCAAATTTCCTACACCCACGGCAGATAGGGACCGAACTGTCTCGCGACGTTCTGAACCCAGCTCACGTACCACTTTAATTGGCGAACAGCCAAACCCTTGGGACCTGCTCCAGCCCCAGGATGTGATGAGCCGACATCGAGGTGCCAAACAATGCCGTCGATATGGACTCTTGGGCATCATCAGCCTGTTATCCCCGGCGTACCTTTTATCCGTTGAGCGATGGCCCTTCCACGAGGGACCACCGGATCACTATGACCGACTTTCGTCTCTGCTCGACTTGTCAGTCTCGCAGTCAGGCAGGCTTATGCCATTGCACTCAACGAGCGATTTCCGACCGCTCTGAGCCTACCTTCGCGCGCCTCCGTTACCATTTGGGAGGCGACCGCCCCAGTCAAACTACCCGCCACACACGGTCCCGGGTATTGTTGTACCGCGGTTAGATATCCATGAGGACAAGGGTGGTATTTCAAGGATGACTCCACCAAAGCTGGCGCCTTGGTTTCAACGTCTACCACCTATCCTACACATGTCATCACGAATACCAGTGTGAAGCTGTAGTAAAGGTGCACGGGGTCTTTCCGTCTGACCGCAGGAACCCCGCATCTTCACGGGGAATTCAATTTCACTGAGTCTGTGCTGGAGACAGCGGGGAAGTCGTTACGCCATTCGTGCAGGTCGGAACTTACCCGACAAGGAATTTCGCTACCTTAGGACCGTTATAGTTACGGCCGCCGTTTACTGGGGCTTCAATTCGGTGCTTGCACACCTCCTCTTAACCTTCCAGCACCGGGCAGGCGTCAGACCCTATACGTCGCCTTGCGGCTTCGCAGAGCCCTGTGTTTTTGATAAACAGTCGCAACCCCCTATTCTGTGCCCCCAATACAAAGTTGCCTTCGTATTGGGCTCCCTTCTCGCGAACTTACGGGAGCAATTTGCCGAGTTCCTTCAGCACAGTTCTCTCAAGCGCCTTGGTATACTCTACCTGTCCACCTGTGTCGGTTTCGGGTACGGTCTTAGCGTGGGAGCTATTTCCAGGAACACCTTCACCGCATCTCCAATCCAATAAGGAGATACGATACACGGCATCCGTCACTACCCACTGGCCGGGGAATATTAACCCCGTTCCCATCGACTACGCCTTTCGGCCTCGCCTTAGGGGCCGGCTAACCCTGCGCCGATTAGCGTTGCGCAGGAACCCTTGGACTTTCGGCGAGAGGGTCTCTCACCCTCTTTATCGTTACTCATGTCAGCATTCGCACTTCTGATACTTCCAGCAGCCCTCACGGGTCCACCTTCATCAGCTTACAGAACGCTCCGCTACCGCTTGTCAAAGACAAGCCCGCAGTTTCGGTGTATGGCTTTAGCCCCGGTACATTTTCGGCGCGGAGACCCTTATTTAGACCAGTGAGCTGTTACGCTTTCTTTAAATGATGGCTGCTTCTAAGCCAACATCCTGGTTGTTTTGGGATCTCTACATCCTTTCCCACTTAGCCATAACTTAGGGACCTTAACTGGCGGTCAGGGTTGTTTCCCTCTCCACAATGGACGTTAGCACCCACTGTGTGTCTGCCCTGCAGTACTTCCTGGTATTCGGAGTTTGGTTAGGATCAGTAAGGCGGTGAGCCCCCATAGCCCATCCAGTGCTCTACCCCCAGGAGTATTCACAGGACGCTCTACCTAAATAGATTTCGCGGAGAACCAGCTATTTCCGAGTTTGATTGGCCTTTCACCCCTAGCCACAAGTCATCCCCGAATTTTTCAACATTCGTGGGTTCGGTCCTCCAGTGCATGTTACTGCACCTTCAACCTGCTCATGGCTAGATCACTCGGTTTCGGGTCTAATCCAACGAACTAAGACGCCCTATTCAGACTCGCTTTCGCTACGCCTACACCTATCGGCTTAAGCTTGCTCGTTAAATTAAGTCGCTGACCCATTATACAAAAGGTACGCTGTTACCCAGAACAAATCTTGGGCTCCAACTGTTTGTAAGCATTCGGTTTCAGGTACTATTTCACTCCCCTCGTCGGGGTACTTTTCACCTTTCCCTCACGGTACTGGTGCGCTATCGGTCGACTAGGAGTACTTAGGCTTGGAGGGTGGTCCCCCCATGTTCAGACAGAATTTCACGTGTTCCGCCCTACTCGAGGACTATAAATCTTTCTACCCGTACGGGACTATCACCCACTAAGGTCAAGCTTCCCAGCTTGTTCCGGTTCTTAATCTATAGCCACTGGCCTGATCCGCGTTCGCTCGCCACTACTAGCGGAGTCTCGGTTGATGTCCTTTCCTCCGGGTACTTAGATGTTTCAGTTCCCCGGGTTTGCCCCCTTGCGGGTACACCTTACGGTGTGGGTTGCCCCATTCAGAAATCGCCGGATCAAAGCTTATTCGCAGCTCCCCGACGCTTATCGCAGCGTATCACGTCTTTCATCGCCTCTAGTCGCCAAGGCATCCACCAAATGCTCTTAAGACACTTGATCACTCTCATTAGCTATAATCATAAAAGACACTTTGTAAAAAGTGTCCCGACCACTTTCCGAAGAAAGCAGCTGACTACTGACACTTCCAAAGACACTTCAAAGAAGTGTCGGAAGTGGCATTACCAACAAAAATAAAGCTTGATTTAACTTGGCTTGTACATCGGTTGCCAGATGTACAATCAACAATACATACATCGTATGTATCAAAGACATATGCAATGCATATGCCTAGACCAGTTCATGAGACATAACTGGC
>NZ_LMCF01000096.1 GCF_001623075.1 Pseudovibrio sp. Ad37 | reverse complement strand
AGCTACCGCTTGCGCGGTCACACCAACCTTATTCCAGAGCATATAAGAGCCAACGCATCAATAACTCCTCCACCACCACCCAAACGTCGCGGAAGACCACCTAAAAAGGAGAACTAGACCTAAAAAAGGCTGGTCACCAAACCTCAAACTGGGGAAATTTGACCCTGCATTGATACCGCTTCAGTTCCTTCAGCTGTTCTGTGCCCATCCCGCCGTACTTCTTCTTCCAGCGATAATAGGTTTGTTCTGTCACACTGATCTGTCTGATCGCATCAATCCGGGCCATTCCTTGCCCCATCAGAACTTCAACCTGCCGTAACTTCACGACAATCTCTTCGGCCTTAGGTCTCTTAATCGCCATCATTGGTCCTCCGCTTTCCTAACTATAAGGGCGGATCACTTCAAAGGGGGAGGCTCAAGGACACAGCGGAGTTGCATATCTCCGGCTTTGGAGAACCGGCCTGGGTTGTCAGTTTCCCCTGGCTGAAACCGCCTTGGCGTTAGACCAAAATGAGCCGCAGCCGTTCGCAAACTCTTGAACCGCTTAGAGTCATCTACAGCAGCAACAAGCGAGAGTGTAGTCTGGGCCAACTCCGGGGGGACCTCCATCACTCGCAAACACACCATATTGATGCTTGACGCGTATTTGACGCATTTGTCCAGTTCTTGATATGTGTGTAGCAAAGCGAGCCGCATGTCCAGAAGCGGAATCAGTGAGAAGTTTAAATCCGTTTGAACCTCGAAAAGTGGTGGGACTGTTGCATCAAAGTGGGTGAGTTTTATCCGCACTAGCAGGCGGATGCAGTAAATCTTCAGGAACCTCGACTTTACTTGCCAATTGGATGCACTTGTTCAGGCAAGTCTTGTTTACGAGGTCGAGACTTTCAAGTTGCCAGTGGTTTGGAGGGGCGGCTGGCAATGTAGGCGGCTATGGCGCACATCATGAGGGCGACTGCTACGGCGAGCAGGATTGTTGGATGTGACATTTTCAGGAACATCAGGTAGCCAAAGATCAGGCCTGTGAAGGCAAAAAATTTTGCTCTTTTGGGGATGACCTTATGTTCCTGCCATTGGATGACACTTGGTCCAATCTTTGGATGTGTCAGGATCCAGTTTTCCAGACGTGGGTTGGATTTTGCAAAGCAACCTGCTGCAAGAATGAAGAAAATTGTTGTCGGCAGCAACGGTAAAAAGATGCCAACGATCCCTGTGGCCACTAAGGCTAATCCAAGCGTCATATAGAATAGCTTCTTCACAGAGAGCTCCACTTCCGGCAAGCATGATATGCCTTATACGCCGTGTTGGTGAGTGCTGACAATAGTGGGAGTTTGGCTATTGGCGCATCAACCGGCGACCATGGCTAACATATCCACCCTCTTAGATGAGAAGCATGAATTCTTTTTCAAGAGGAACTTGCAAAACCGACAAAATACACTAGTTCGTAAAGAAGCACGGATATACCTGCGCCTTGTCGCTGATATAAAGCGGAAGGTTCCCGAATTATGAAAGTTTGGCCGATGGGATCTGACGGGGATAAAAAGCCAAAGCGCGTTGGGTTTATGACGCGGCTGCGGAACTATTTCTTTACTGGCCTTGTGATCACGGGTCCGGTTGGTATTACGCTTTATCTGAGTTGGTCATTGATCCAATTGATTGATGGTTGGGTAAAGCCCTTCCTGCCATCTATCTACAATCCAGATAACTATCTGCCGGTCGAAGTTCCGGGTTTTGGATTGTTTGCTGCATTGCTGGCAATAACGGTGATTGGTTTCCTGACAGCTAACATTGCGGGGCGCTCGCTCATCAGCGTTGGCGAGTCCATTCTTGGCCGGATGCCATTGGTGCGTAACCTTTATTCTGCGTTGAAACAGATCTTTGAGACTGTTTTGAATGACAGTGGACGTAACTTCACCAAAGCAGGGCTGGTTGAGTATCCGCGCAAAGGTTTGTGGGCGATTGTGTTTCTTGCCACGGACACCAAGGGTGAAGTTGCCGCGCATCTGGAAGAACAAGCGGATACGGTTTCTGTCTTCTTGCCAACCACGCCGAACCCGACCTCTGGTTTTTTGCTGTTTGTGCCGCGCGAGGACATCATCGAGCTTTCCATGAGCGTTGAAGATGCCGCAAAGCTGGTGATTTCAGCTGGCCTTGTCAGCCCGGAATATCCGAAGCTGTTAGAGGGCGAGGATAAAAAGGCTGTTGAGGCGCATCAACGTAAGAAAGCTGGCAAAAGCGGCGATGGTCCAGAGACTGTCGCAGCTGAATAGGTCAGCCTGCTCTGAGCAGTTTGATAGCTTCGTCTCTGGCGAAGAGGTACAGGAGGTGGCGCAAGGCGTCGCCTCTTTCTGATTCAAGCTCAGGATCTGTTGCCAGAATAAGCTTTGCATCATCACGCGCGATCTCCATTAAATCGGCATGATCTTCAATGGAGGCGAGCCGGAAGCCCGGTGTGCCGGACTGACGAGTGCCCAGGAGCTCGCCTTCGCCGCGCAGGCGCAAGTCTTCCTCGGCAATGAGAAAACCATCATTGGTTTGGCGCAGGATGTTGAGGCGGGATGCTGCCGTTTCATTAAGGGGGGCTTTGAAGAGGAGCAGACATGAAGAGGCTAGACTTCCACGGCCAACGCGTCCTCTGAGCTGGTGCAGCTGCGCAAGGCCGAAGCGTTCGGCGTGTTCAATCACGATGATGGTTGCGTCCGGGACGTCAACGCCAACCTCGATCACAGTGGTTGCTACAAGTACGCGCGCGTCACCATTTTTGAAGGCGTCCATGGCGGCTTGCTTTTCATCGGCCTTCTGACGTCCATGAACAAGAGCGACGACCGGGCCGAGGGCGTTTTGCAGGTCGTTGAAGCGTTCTTCGGCAGCGGCGAGGTCGATCTTTTCTGACTCTTCCACGAGCGGGCAGACCCAATAGATCTTTTGCCCCTGTGTAATCATTGCTTTCAGGCGGTCAACAACCTCACCAATGCGATCCAGCGATATGGAGACGGTTTTGATTTCCTGTCGGCCTTTGGGCTTATCAGTCAGGCGGGAGACGTCCATATCTCCGAAGAAAGAGAGGACCAGCGTGCGCGGGATTGGAGTTGCGGTCATCACAAGCACATCCACGTGGGCGCCTTTGGAGGACAGAGCCAGTCGTTGGTGGACACCAAAGCGGTGTTGCTCGTCTACGATCGTGATGCCAAGGTCTTTGAAATTGACCGTTGATTGGAAGAGCGCATGAGTGCCGACAATTAAGTCGATTTCACCTGCTTCCAACGCTTCGCCAATCTCGCGTTTAGTTTTGGCCGTGTCTTTACCTGATAAAACAGCGGTGCGGATGCCTGCTGCATCGCACAGAGGTTTCATGGAGGCGTAGTGCTGGCGGGCCAGAATGTCCGTTGGAGCCATCATAGCGGCTTGAGCGCCTGTCTCAATAACAGCTGCCATTGCCATGAGTCCGACGACCGTTTTACCTGAACCAACATCGCCCTGAAGCAGGCGCAGCATGCGGGTTGGCTCTTCCAGATCAGCGAAGATCTCTTTCAGCGCTTCTTCCTGACCGCCTGTGAGTTCGAACGGGAGGGCTGCAAGGATCTTTCGGCGTAACGAGCCGTCGCCTTTGCGGGCTTTGCCGCCCATGTGGCGCAGAGAGTTGCGTACAAGAGCAAGAGCTAGCTGGTTTGCCAGAAACTCATCGTAAGCGAGGCGTTCGCGGGCTTTGCCTTCTGGTGCCAGATCTCTGGCATCTTCTGGTTTATGTATGGACCGCAAGGCAACATCAAACGGCGGGAAATCGCGTTGTTCTATAAAGGGCTGGTTTTGCCACTCAGGCATTTGCGGGAGAAACTCAAGAGCGGTGCCCATTGCACGTTGGAGCGTTTTGGAAGCAAGGCCCGCTGTCATTGGGTAAACAGGCTCTACGAGCGGCAGATTTTCAGCTTCTTCCTCAGAGACCATGTGATCTGGGTGCACCATTTGGGCACGGTCGTTAAACCATTCGACCTTGCCAGAGACGATGCGCTTCTCACCCTCGGGCAGCGTGCGATGCAAGAAATCTCCGCGTGCGTGGAAGAATACCAGCTCAATGGCTCCGGTCTCATCATGCGCGAGAACCTTATAGGGGGCACGGCTGCCGCGTGGAGGTGCGCGGTGCTGGTCTATGTGGAGCACAAGCGTCACGATTTCCCCCTCAGGGGAGCCGGAGACACCTGGGCGCAAGCGTCGGTCGATAACATTTACCGGAACATGGAAGAGCAAGTCGGAAATGCGGGCGTCGCGGTCCGGACTGCCGACAAGCAGGTTTGTTATGGTCTTCGCAATCTTGGGGCCGATACCCGGAAGTTTGGTGACCGAAGCGAAAAGAGGATCAAGGCGAGTAGGGCGCATACCATATAGACCAGAACGTGAACAGCAGATCTGATCTGTGCCATGTTCTTGTGATTTGTGCAACGCCCTTAAGAAAACACTGACAGATGAAAATAAGGGTTGTATACAGGCGAAACATTTTGGCCCTATCTATTTGCAGATAGTGACAAGGATCAGCGACCTTCTAAGGAAACTACGATGGATCAGAGTGCGCAGAGCGAAGATCAAAACGAGAACATCGAGCTGGATAACCGCCGTAAACGTATCATTTTCCGCTGTCACCATCGTGGCATGAAGGAAATGGACATCATGCTTGGCGGCTACGTTGAAAAGCACATTGTTCAGATGAGTGATGAAGAGCTGGACGAACTGGAAGTGTTCCTGCAGCATCATGATCAGGATCTCTTCTCATGGTTTATTGGCACGAAGCCGGTCCCCGATGAAGCGAACACAGATCTCTTCCGCAAGATCCTCGATTACTACAAGGACAAGGCTGGAAGCTGAGTGCGTTGTGACCTCTGGTTTGCTGTAGATCAGGTGTCTGTTATTGCCCGCCGACGATTTGAAATAATAAGGTTGCCCCTCCCGTGTTTGAAAGTTTGCTCAAAAAAAGTGAAAACATCACGCTAGCTTCCGTTCCTGATGGAGCAGAAGCCTACGTGCTTTCAAAGGTGCTTGCTGAAGTTGAGGAGGGCGGCCTTGCGCTGACTTATGTTGCGCGGGATGCAACCCGTATGGCGGCGCTGACAGAGGCTCTGGGGTTCTTTGCGTCTGATGTGGAAGTGCTTCAGCTGCCTGCATGGGATTGCTTGCCGTATGACCGTGTTTCGCCTCATGGAGCGATTGTTGCGCGCAGGTTGCTGACGTT
Organism: Pseudovibrio sp. Ad37; assembly: GCF_001623075.1. Taxonomy (GTDB): domain Bacteria; phylum Pseudomonadota; class Alphaproteobacteria; order Rhizobiales; family Stappiaceae; genus Pseudovibrio. The sequence goes on along the minus strand of NZ_LMCF01000096.1, from coordinate 138,788 downwards.
GCTTCGGCTGGCAAAGGGACTGCCGAAGAAAAAGAAGTTTGTTCTGATCACAACAGTGAACGCGGCTTTGCAGCGGATGCCTGTTCGTGAGTGGACGGCCAATCATATTCTCTCGTTTATGCCGGGCAACCGTATCAATCCCGACAAGATCGTTAAGTGGCTGGAAGTCAACGGCTTTGCCCGCACGCCAACAGTGCGTGAAACTGGGGAGTATGCTGTACGCGGCGGCATTATTGACCTGTTTTCTCCAGCAACCAAAGAGCCTGTGCGTCTGGACTTCTTCGGGGATACGCTGGAGTCCATTCGTTCCTTTGATACGGATAGTCAGAGAACGCTGGCTCAGAAGAAGGGTCTAACGCTTGTTCCTATGAGCGAGATCATTCTTGATCCTGAAACGATTTCGCGGTTCCGCCGTAACTATGTGACTGCTTTTGGAGCCGCTGGGCCTGAGGATGTTCTCTATCAGTCCATTAGTGAGGGGCGGCGTTATGCGGGGATGGAGCATTGGTTGCCTCTGTTCCATGATAACCTTTCTACCCTGTTTGATTACATTGGTGAAACGCCAGTTGTGCTGGATGCCAGTGCTGAGGACATGATCAAGGAACGCCTTGAGCAGATTGAAGAGCATTTTGGTGCGCGTCAGGACGGGCTCAACAACAAAGCGCTTTCCTCTGGTGTGCCGTATAAACCTATTCCACCAGTTGCCATTTATCTTCAGGACACCCAGTTCAGCACATTTGTGGCAGACAGGGCTTCTGCTCAGTTATCCCCGTTCGCTATGCCTCCGGGCACGGGCAAGACTGCGATTGATATGGGGGGGCGTCAGGGACGGAACTTTGCGGCTGAACGTGCTGCGGGTGATGTAAATATTTTTGATGCGCTTTCCAAGCATGTGTCAGCTCTTGCTAAGGATGGGAAGAGGGCGGTTCTTTCTTGCTGGAGTGAGGGTTCTCGTGAACGGTTAACCCAAGTTCTGAGCGATCATGGATTGGACCGCACTGGATATGCGGGCAATTCTGCTGAGTTGGGCAAGGTACCCGCTGGGCTGACGGCACTGATCCTTCTTGGGCTGGAACATGGCTTTGAGATTGATGATCTGGCCTTCATAGGGGAACAGGATATCCTCGGTGACCGTCTGGTGCGTCAGCGTCGGCGGAAGTCCAAAGGGGCGAATTTTCTTACTGAGGCCTCTGCTCTGGCCCCCGGTGATCTTGTTGTGCATGTGGAGCATGGTATTGGCCGGTTTATCGGGCTGAAGACCATTGAGGCTGTTGGGGCGCCGCATGACTGTCTTGAGCTGCAATATGCAGGGTCGGACAAGCTTTACCTTCCTGTCGAGAACATTGAGCTACTGACGCGCTACGGTTCAGAAGATCAGGAAGTTCAGTTAGATAAGCTTGGCGGCGGGGCATGGCAGGCCCGTAAAGCCAAGATGAAAAAGCGTATTCTTGAGATTGCCGATGGCTTGATTAAGATTGCGGCAGAACGTGCGTTACGAACTGCTCCTGCGATTACGGCTCCTGAGGGGGCTTATGATGAGTTCACTGCGCGGTTTGTTTATGATGAGACCGATGACCAGATGAGCGCCATTGAATCTGTGTTTGATGACATGGCATCAGGGCGTCCGATGGACCGGCTTATCTGTGGTGATGTGGGCTTTGGTAAGACGGAAGTTGCTCTAAGAGCTGCGTTTTTGGCGGCGATGTCTGGGAGGCAGGTGGCGATTGTGGTTCCGACCACGTTGTTGGCGCGTCAGCATTACCGGACTTTTGCGGATCGTTTTAATGGATTGCCGATTGAAGTACGGCAGGCATCGCGACTTGTCCCCGGTAAGGAGCTGTCTGAGACCAAGAAGGGTCTGAAAGAAGGGGCCGTCGATGTTGTTATCGGGACGCATGCGCTCCTGGGAAAAGCAATTGGTTTCAGGGATCTGGGTCTTCTCATTATCGATGAGGAACAGCATTTTGGTGTGAAGCATAAAGAACGGTTGAAAGAGCTGAAAAGTGATGTTCACGTTCTTACCCTCTCTGCGACCCCGATTCCTCGTACCCTACAATTGGCACTGACGGGCGTTCGGGAGCTTTCCCTTATCGCGACACCGCCGGTGGACCGTTTGGCTGTACGCTCGTTTATATCCCCGTTTGACCCGATGGTTATCCGCGAGAGCTTGCTGCGTGAGCACTATCGCGGGGGGCAGAGCTTTTATGTGTGTCCGCGCGTGTCTGATCTGGCAGAGGTGAGGGCGTTCCTGGAAGAGAATGTGCCTGAAGTTAAAGTGGTTTCTGCGCATGGGCAGATGCCTGCCGGGGAGCTGGATGACATCATGAACGCCTTCTATGAGGGTAAGTTTGATGTGCTTTTGGCAACCACAATTGTGGAGTCCGGATTGGACATACCAAACGCGAACACTTTGATTGTGCACCGTTCAGACATGTTTGGTCTGGCGCAGCTTTATCAGATCCGTGGGCGTGTGGGACGGTCCAAGACGCGGGCTTATGCACTGTTCACTGTTCCTGCCAACAAGACGCTGACACCTACTGCTGAGCGCCGCCTTAAGGTCTTGCAAAGCCTTGAGAATTTGGGTGCTGGCTTCCAGCTTGCGTCACATGATCTGGATATTCGCGGAGCGGGTAACTTGCTTGGGGAAGAGCAGTCCGGGCATATTAAAGAGGTTGGATTTGAGCTTTACCAGCAGATGCTGGAGGAGGCGGTTGCGCAGCTGAAATCTGGCGGTGAGGACTTCCAGGAGGACAAGTGGTCTCCACAAATTGCCATCGGTACGCCTGTTCTTATCCCCGATACGTATGTGCCGGACCTTCAGTTGCGGCTTGAGCTTTATCGCCGTCTGGCGGATCTCATGGAGCTTGAAGACATCGATGGCTTTGGGGCTGAGATGATTGACCGCTTCGGGCCACTTCCTGAGGAAGTTCAACACCTTCTGAAGATTGTCTACATCAAGGGGCTGTGCCGCAAAGCGAACGTTGAAAAGATTGACGCTGGGCCGAAGGGCATCGTGATTGCCTTCCGCAATGGCGAATTCAACAATCCGGCTGGGCTGGTATCCTACATCGCGGAACAAACTATCCTCGCCAAGATCCGCCTAGATCAGAAGGTGGTGCTGACCCGTGATTGGCCGTCTGCGGATGATCGGTTGAAGGGAGCCGCTGCTGTGTTGATTAAGCTCTCACGGCTGGCTGAAAATGCCTGATTTTTTTGTCTTAAATGGCTCATTTGCTGGGGTTTTTATGAAATCCCAGCGTTGCGTCGCTATGTGCGCTGGTTTGCGTTCTTTAGCATTAAGATGAAAGATTTTGTGAGTTCATTAATTTTGCTTGAGTCTTGTCGCTTCAACTGACGATGGGAGCAATGCAGCTTCTTTAAGAGCACTATTGGGTTGATATAGCGTCTTCTAATGTATGCTTATTCATGGTTTCAATGAATGATTGAGAGGCCTCGTAGAGGTAGTGCTTGACGTTGCAGGAACCGGTTATCCTACAAGTGTTCGTTGCTGGATCGAAGCACTCCACCATTGTCATGTTTGGTTCCAGTAATTTGATGACCTCACCCAACTGGATTTTGTTGCCTGGTTTGGCCAGCTGCATACCGCCCCCTTTACCTTTGAAAGATGAAATATACCCCGCTTCAACAAGGCGTAACACAATCTTCACTAAATGGTTACGGGAGATATCATGGTATTCCGAAACCTCTTTAACACTACATAAACGCTGGGGGTTTGAGGCGAGATACATGAGTGTTCTCAGGCCGTAATCCGTAAATTTTGTCAATTGCATCTTGACGCCGTAAGCTCTCGTTAATAATTAGCATTTGAAATGCACATTTAAGGGGCCGATCAAATGATCAGCCAAACTACCATTGAAATTGTTAAATCTACAGCACCTATTCTTCAGGAGTATGGAGAGGTATTAACACAGCATTTTTATAAGCGTATGCTTTCGCGCAATCCAGAGGTTGCCTCTTTCTTCAATACATCCAATCAGGAGCAGGGTACTCAGCAAAGAGCTTTGGCTGGTGCTGTAACTGCATTTGCGCTGCATATTGATAATTTGGAAGTTTTGGCTGGTGCGGTTGAGTTGATCGCGCAAAAGCACGCTGCTTTGCAAATCAAGGCTGAACATTACCCTATTGTCGGTGAAAATCTGCTCGCTTCCATTAAAGAAGTCTTGGGAGATGCGGCAACAGATAACATCATTAATGCATGGGAAGAGGCTTATGGTTTTCTCTCTAGTATTTTGATTGAGCGAGAAAGCACGATTTGCAAGGAAAAAGCTGATCAACCAGGTGGCTGGGATGGTTTCCGAGACTTTGAGGTTGTTAAGAAACAGGCTGAGAGCAGTAACATCACGTCATTCTACCTCAAGCCAGCAGACAGAGGTGCTCTGCCCCAATTTAAGCCGGGTCAGTACATTACAATAAGAGTACCAGACCCGAATACAGAAACCACCATGCGCAATTACAGCTTGTCCGACAGGCCAGATGCAGGCTGTTTTCGTATCAGTGTGAAGAAAGAGCTTGCTTTCGGTGAGGGGCACCCGGCTGGGTACGTCTCCAACTTGCTGCACAGTCGCATTGAAACAGGTGCAAAATTGGAACTAGCGGCCCCATGTGGAGACTTTTTTCTGAACGAAGAAGTTGAAGAAAACCGTCCGCTGGTATTGTTGGCTGCAGGTGTTGGCATTACCCCAATCCTGAGTATTCTGAAAGCAGCACTTGTGCGAGATGGAGACAGAAAGGTTATTCTGGTTCATGCCAGTCAGAACGAGACTGTCCAAGCTTTTAAAGGTGAAATAAATGAGCTTGCGCACCAGAACCAGAACCTGAAAGTTTATTATCGCTATAGCGACGAAGAGGCAGACGGCCAGTTCCGAACGGGTAATAGTTCAACCGGTTTAGTCGATTATAGATTTCTGGAGACTCTGCCTGCTAGCCTTGGTGCGGACTATTACTTTTGTGGGCCAAAGCCGTTTATGGCTGGTCTCTACTCTAGTCTTCAGGATCGCGGCGTGCCCGAAAAGCAGCTCAATTTCGAGTTCTTTGGTCCAAAAGAAGATCTACTGGTGTCACATGAACATCGTGAAGAGATGGCCTAATTTCACTCCATAGAGTGATTGAGCCGGCTGGTTTGAAATGGATGAGCGCCCCATTCGTGGGGCGCAGTCTGGTTGACTTTAATGAGATGCCAAAAGTTATGCCCATTTTTTTGGGGGCACACGATACTGCTCTGTTTTAGAAAAAATAACAGATAAAGACAGTTTTCAATTGTTACGGAAACTCTTGGTTAAGGGCGTTGTGAAATAGTGCTGGGCATGTGACCATTTTTGTAATGAGTAGGTCAGTCAGTGCTAGCTACCACACGTCAGCGAAAACACTCCTATCTAAAGAATCTCCTTGTGCCGGGTATTGCCATTGGTGCGCTTTGCTACTTTGCATTTCATGCGCTCAACGGTAAGCTGGGTCTTGTGGGTCGACCACAGATTGAACATGAGATTCTTGCGCTCGAATTGGAGCTTGATGAGTTGCGGGAAGAACGCCTGCAATTACAACGCCGTGTCATGTTGCTTGACCCGGAGAGCCTTGATCCAGACATGGTGGATGAGCGGGCTCGCGCTTCCCTAAATCTGGCGCACGTGAATGAAGTTGCAATCATGCGCAACTGAAACATCAGCGTGCATTAACTTAAAATGAGTTGATTTGATTGAGTTAACCCAATTTAAGTTAACTTGAAAATATCAGTAAAATCAATATCTTAGATAAATCCACAAGTGTTTCTGCTCATATTGGCATTCTACGCTGTGGGCGATAGTGTGCTTTCACCAATTCACGTCACAAAGAGACGAGGCTCATGGCTGGAACTCAATCCAAGTCTTCAGGCGGTCGCGCTAAAAGTGCTACCAAAGCCCGCGGTGCGATGAAAAACGTACCTGCACTAGTAGAATTCTCCAAAGATGAAGAGCTAAACGCTTATCGCGAAATGCTTTTTATCCGTCGCTTCGAAGAAAAGGCGGGTCAGCTTTACGGTATGGGTCTGATCGGTGGCTTCTGTCACCTTTACATCGGCCAGGAAGCTGTTGTCGTTGGAATGGAGATGGCCAAGGAAAAAGGTGATCAGATGATCACTTCTTACCGTGACCATGCTCACATGCTCGCTTGTGGCATGGACCCGAACGGCGTGATGGCCGAATTGACTGGTCGCAGCGGTGGTCTGTCCAAAGGTAAGGGCGGTTCCATGCATATGTTCTCCAAAGAACAGGAGTTCTATGGCGGACACGGCATCGTGGGTGCTCAGGTCTCACTTGGTACCGGTCTTGCGTTTGCGAACCGTTATAAAGAGAACGGTAAAGTTTCCATGGCGTTCTTCGGCGATGGTGCTGCCAACCAGGGTCAGGTTTACGAGAGCTTCAACATGGCGAAGCTTTGGAACCTGCCAGTGATTTACGTCATTGAGAACAACAAGTACGGCATGGGTACCTCCATTGAACGTGCTTCTTCCACAACAGATCTTAGCCAGCGCGGTGCTTCCTTCGGCATTCCGGGTGTTCAGGTTGACGGTATGGACGTGCGCGCGGTGAAAGCTGCGACCGACTATGCGATGGAATGGTGCCGTGAAGGCAATGGTCCTTACATCCTTGAGATGATCACCTACCGCTACCGTGGTCACTCCATGTCTGACCCTGCAAAATACCGCAGTAAAGATGAAGTCCAGAAGATGCGCTCTGAGCATGACCCGATTGAACAGGTTCGTGCTCGCCTTCTTGAAAAAGAATGGGCAAGTGAGGACGATCTGAAGGCTATCGATAAAGAAGTACGCGCTGTTGTTGCTGCTTCTGCTGAGTTTGCACAGAATGATCCTGAGCCGGATCCATCTGAGCTCTACACAGATATCGTGCTCTAAGGTCGGGATAATACATTATGGCTGTTGAAATTTTAATGCCTGCGCTTTCTCCGACCATGGAAGAAGGCAAACTTGCTAAGTGGCTTAAGAAAGAAGGCGACACCGTTGCTGCAGGTGACGTGATTGCTGAAATCGAGACCGACAAAGCAACCATGGAAGTGGAAGCGGTTGATGAGGGCGTGCTTGGCAAGATCCTCGTTGCTGAAGGCACCGAAGAAGTAAAAGTGAATGCGCCGATTGCAGTTTTGCTGGAAGAAGGCGAAGATGCATCTGCTGCTGACAATCTGGGCGCTGCTCCTGTTGCACCGGCTGCACCTGTGGCTGCTGAAGCACCAGTCGCGGCTGCTGCTCCGGTTGTAAGCGTTGCACCTGCTGATCCGGAAATTCCTGCGGGCACCAAAATGGTGAGCATGACCGTTCGTGAAGCTCTGCGCGACGCGATGGCCGAAGAAATGCGCCGCAATGAGAACGTGTTCCTGATGGGCGAAGAAGTTGCTCAGTATCAGGGCGCCTATAAGATCTCCCAGGGTCTTCTGGACGAGTTTGGCGAAAAGCGCGTGATCGACACACCAATCACCGAGCATGGCTTTACTGGCCTTGCTGTTGGCGCTGCGATGGCAGGTTTGAACCCAATTGTTGAGTTCATGACCTTCAACTTCGCAATGCAGGCGATTGACCACATCATCAACTCTGCTGGTAAGACGCTTTACATGTCTGGCGGTCAGATGGGTGCACCAATGGTGTTCCGCGGTGCAAACGGTGCGGCTGCTCGTGTGGGTGCACAGCACTCTCAGGACTTTGCAGCATGGTATGCTTCCATTCCAGGCCTTAAGGTTGTTCAGCCTTACACCGCAGCTGATGCGAAGGGTCTTTTGAAAGCGGCTATCCGCGATCCGAACCCGGTTGTGTTCCTTGAAAACGAGATCCTTTACGGTCAGCACTTCGACGTGCCGGATGTTGAAGATCTGGTTCTGCCAATCGGCAAAGCGAAGATTGTTCGCGAAGGTACTGATGCGACCATGGTTTCCTGGAGCATTGGCATGACCTATGCGCTGCAGGCTGTAGATGAGCTGGCAAAGCAGGGCATTTCTGTTGAGCTGATTGATCTGCGCACCATTCGTCCGCTGGACATGGAGACTGTTCTGGCCTCCGTTCGCAAGACTGGCCGTCTGGTGACCGTGGAAGAAGCTTTCCCAATCTGTTCCGTTTCCTCTGAAATTGCTTATCAGGTTCAGAGTGAAGCTTTCGATTGGCTGGATGCGCCAGTTCTTCGCGTGACCGGTAAAGATGTTCCAATGCCATATGCAGCAAACCTTGAGAAGCTGGCTCTGCCAAACACCAAGGAAGTTATCGATGCTGTTAAGGCTGTGACCTACACCGCCTAACCGGGAGACAAGTGGTATGCCAATCAATATTCTGATGCCTGCGCTTTCTCCGACTATGGAAGAAGGCAATCTGGCCAAGTGGCTGGTTAAAGAAGGTGACGCGATTTCTGCAGGCGATGTGATTGCAGAGATTGAAACCGATAAAGCGACCATGGAAGTGGAAGCTGTCGATGAAGGCACCATCGGTAAAATCGTGGTTGCTGAAGGCGCAGAGGGCGTGAAGGTGAATGCACCGATCGCGATCCTTCTGGAAGAGGGCGAAGACGCTTCTGCGATGGATGCAGCACCTGCTGCACCAACCGCTGCTGCTACCCCTCAGGCTCCTGCAGCACCTGCTGCTGAAGCGGCACCAGCTCCAGTTGCAGCTCCTGCACCTGCTGCTCCGATTGCAGCTTCTGGTGAGCGCGTGTTTTCATCCCCTCTGGCGCGCCGTCTGGCGAAGCAGAATGGTCTGGACATTGCGCTGATCGCTGGCACCGGCCCACATGGCCGCGTTGTGAAGCGTGACGTTGATGCAGCGATTGCTGCTGGCACTGGCAAGGCTGAGGCTGCTCCTAAAGCTACGGATGCACCGAAGGCTGCTGAGGCTCCAAAAGCTGCGCTGGCGTCTGGTCCATCTGATGAACAGACCCTCAAGTTGTTTGATGAAGACAGCTACGAGCTGGTTCCTCACGATGGCATGCGTAAGATCATTGCCAAGCGTTTGACCGAGTCTAAGCAGACTGTTCCACACTTCTACCTGACACTGGAGTGTGAACTGGATGCTTTGCTGGCTCTGCGGGCTCAGCTCAATGCGTCTGCACCGAAAGACGGCGACGGCAAGCCAGCTTACAAGCTGTCTGTCAACGACATGATCATCAAGGCGCATGCTTTGGCACTGAAAGCAATTCCAGCTGCTAACGCATCTTACCTTGAGAGCGGCATGGTTATGCATAAGCATGCTGACGTTGGTGTTGCTGTTTCCATCGATGGTGGCCTGATCACTCCGATCATTCGCCGCGCTGAAGAGAAAACGCTTTCCACCATCTCTATCGAGATGAAAGATCTGGCAAAGCGTGCTCGTGAGCGCAAGCTGGCTCCAACCGAATTCCAGGGTGGAACAACCTCTGTTTCCAACCTTGGCATGTTCGGCATCAAGGAATTTGCAGCGGTGATCAATCCTCCGCATGCAACCATCCTTGCTGTTGGTGCTGGTCAGAAGCGTCCAGTTGTGAAGGGCGATGAAATCGTCCCTGCGACTGTGATGTCTGTGACCCTTTCCACTGACCACCGTGCGGTGGATGGTGCGCTGGGTGCAGAACTTCTGCAGGCCTTCAAAGGCTACATCGAAAACCCGATGTCCATGCTGGTTTAATCAGGACTTACCGGCAGAAACAGGAGCCCCTGCTTTTCTGCCGGTAAATCCAAGTGGTAGGTGTGAGCAATTAGAGTGGAGTAAGCTGAAGACCGTTTGAGCAAGGAGACCGTATGATATGGTCAAAGTTGTCGATGGCTTCACGTTTTTCAACGAACTCGATACCCTGGAAATTCGCTTGGGCGAACTTTTCGATGTGGTGGATGAGTTCATTCTTGTAGAGGCCACCAAGACCTTTACCGGACACGAAAAGCCTCTCTATTTTGCTGATAACAAGTCGCGGTTTGCACCGTTTTTGAGCAAGATCCGGCATATCATTGTCGAGGACATGCCAGAGGCACCGCAGAACGCCTGGTCGAGGGAGTACCACCAACGCGATTGCATAGAACGCGGCCTTAAAGATCTTGCGGTGAAAGATCTGATCATAGTTTCCGACGTGGATGAAATTCCAAAGCCGGAGGCGCTGCTCAGAGCGAAAAATGACCCCAGGAGCTGTAAAAGCCTGACATTCTTTGGCGCAGATATTTTCCGATACAGACTGAATTTCAAAGACGATGTCTCGGATTTTACCTCGTGCCCGCGAATGATCAGTGCGATGTTTTTCAAAGGTGCTCAGGCTTTGCGGCGTGAGCGAGCTTATCAAAGCAAAAGTCTCTCTCCTGTTCTCGAGGCTGCTTTGTGGCAATGGAAAGCTCTTACACGGCACAGCCGGTTTATGCGACGTCAATTGATCAGGTCTTCCAGCTGGCACTTCAGCTTTTTGGGGGACATGGACAAGGTGGTTACGAAACTTGAGGCTTACTCACACACCGAACACATGAATGATGCCTATCTGGGCCGTGCGCAAAGAACGCTGGACCGTCTGGATGCGGGCGATGGCAGAGGAAAGCTGGTCGCTAAGGACAGCGGAGAACTGCCCGACTACGTTTTGGAGAACTTTTCCAAGTTCTCCCACCTTTATGTGGAGCCTCAAGCTCCTTGATGCCGATTTGGCGAGGTTAAAGAGATGAGTGGCAACGCCTACGACGTGATTATCATTGGTTCTGGTCCTGGTGGCTATGTAACCGCAATCCGCTCCGCGCAGCTTGGTTTCAAGACCGCGATTGTCGAGCGTGAACATATGGGCGGTATCTGCCTGAACTGGGGCTGTATCCCAACCAAAGCGCTGCTGCGTTCTGCTGAGATCTACCATTACATGCAGCACGGCAAAGACTACGGTCTTTCCGCTGAAGGCGTGAGCTTTGACGCTTCTGCTGTTGTGAAGCGCTCTCGTGGAGTTTCCGGTCAGCTCAATGGCGGTATCGGCTTCCTGATGAAGAAGAACAAAGTGGACATCATCTGGGGTGAAGCAAAGCTCACCAAGCCGGGTGAGATCGCTGTTGGGCCTTCTTCCAAAGACGCTATGCAGCCACAGCACCCAACACCTAAGGGTGTGAAGGGCCACGGCACTTATTCCGCCAAGCACGTTATTGTTGCAACTGGTGCTAAGCCGCGCGTCATTCCGGGTCTTGAGCCTGACAAAGAAAACATCTGGACCTATTTCGAAGCGATGGTTCCAGAAAAAATGCCTAAATCCATTGTTGTGATGGGTTCCGGCGCGATCGGCATCGAGTTTGCATCTTTCTATAAGACAATGGGCGTTGACGTGACCGTTGTTGAAATGATGTCGACCATTATGCCGGTTGAAGATCCTGAAATCTCCGCGATTGCGAAAAAGCAGATGGAGAAGCAGGGCATCAAGTTTGTGATGGAAGCGAAGGTTTCCAAGGTTGTTAAGGGTAGCGGTCAGGTGACTGCGACTGTTGAGACCAAAGACGGCAAGACGCAGGAAATCACCGCTGAGAAGCTGATCTCCGCTGTTGGCGTTGTTGGTAACATCGAGAACCTTGGCCTTGAAGCGCTTGGCATCAAGACAGACCGCGGCTGCATCGTGACTGACGGCTTCAGCCGCACCAACGTTCCTGGCGTTTATGCGATTGGTGACGTTGCTGGTCCTCCAATGCTGGCGCACAAGGCTGAGCATGAAGGCGTGATCTGCATTGAGAAGATCTCCGGCCTTGATGTTCACCCGATGAAGAGCGAGCAGATTCCGGGTTGTACCTACTGTAATCCGCAGGTGGCTTCTGTCGGTCTGACTGAGCAGCGTGCGAAAGATGCTGGTTATGAGCTGCGCGTTGGTCGTTTCCCGTTCATGGGTAACGGTAAGGCGATTGCTCTTGGTGAGCCTGAAGGTCTGGTCAAGACGATCTTTGACAAGAAGACCGGTCAGCTGCTGGGTGCGCACATGGTTGGCGCTGAAGTGACCGAGCTCATTCAGGGCTTCGTTGTTGCCATGGGTCTTGAGACCACCGAAGAAGAGCTGATGCACACTGTCTTCCCGCATCCGACCCTTTCCGAAATGATGAAGGAAAGTGTTCTGGACGCCTACGGACGTGCTCTAAATATGTAAATCAATTCCCTCTCACTGGAATTTTACCAGTGAGAGGGACTTAATTTTTCCCGGGTACTCTTCTTATCAAAAAGGAGAAGAACCGTGGACTTTATGAAATCAATCATATGGCTGGTGACATCAGCCGTTTGTGCCGTTGTAGCTACTGTGCTGGTGATGGCTACAGTTGGCGGAGACTTCGCCGTGTTGATTATCGCCGGATTTCTCGGTGGTATTTCAGGGGTTTACCTGTTCGAATTTGCGGATGTGGAAGTTTCCCTGGGGAATGAATATCTCGACCAGGCGGTCGTTGCGATGGTTGGCGCCATTGCGTTTGCTCTGATTGCCTCACTGATTGGTGGGGATGCAATTGGCTTTGAATAGGCGTGGTCCTGAGGCGCGGAACTGACTGAACACCAGTGTCTGGCATTGAGAGATGCTTCATTTCCTGTTATGGACCACTAAACTTATAAGAGACAGCGACACTGACCCTTAAGGCAAGTGTGACGCAAAGTCTCGGACCTGACGGAACTGATATGGTTACACTGGTAAATACACTCGATCCTAATCATAAAAGCCAAACGGCGTCTGCACTACAGGAAAAAGAGCGTCCGCGCCATCCGGAAAAAGCACATCGCCCGGATAATCCTGTTCAGCGCAAGCCAAAATGGATCCGTGTTAAGGCGCCCACTTCTCCTGTCTACAAAGAGACCCACGAGCTGGTTCGCAAGAACAACCTCGTCACGGTTTGTGAAGAAGCTGGTTGCCCGAATATCGGTGAGTGCTGGTCCAAGAAGCATGCGAGTTTCATGATCCTGGGTGATACCTGTACCCGTGCTTGTGCGTTCTGTAACGTACGCACCGGGATGCCGGGGCCAGTTGATCAAAATGAGCCGGAAAGCATTGGTAAAGCTGTTGCCTCCATGGAACTGCAGCACGTTGTTATCACCTCTGTGGACCGTGATGATCTTGATGATGGCGGTGCGACGCACTTTGCCAACGTGATTGCTGCGATCCGTAAAGCCTCTCCAAAAACAACAATTGAAGTGCTGACGCCTGATTTCCTTCGTAAGGAAGGCGCAGTTGAGATTGTTGTTGCGGCGAAACCTGACGTGTTCAATCACAACATGGAAACGGTTCCTTCCAACTATCTGAAGGTTCGTCCGGGCGCACGCTACTTCCACTCCATCCGCCTTTTGCAGCGCGTGAAGGAGATTGATCCTGAGATGTTCACCAAATCCGGCATCATGGTTGGCCTGGGTGAGGAGCGCAACGAAGTGCTTCAGCTGATGGATGATCTGCGTGTTGCTGATGTGGACTTCCTGACTGTTGGCCAGTACCTGCAGCCAACCAAGAAGCACCATCCGGTGATGAATTTCCCAACCCCGGACGAGTTCAAGGCCTATGAGAAGATCGCTTACGCGAAAGGCTTCCTGAAGGTTTCCGCGAACCCGCTGACCCGCTCTTCCCACCACGCTGGCGAAGACTTTGCCGAGCTGAAAGCAGCCCGTAAGGCAAAACAAGGCAACTAAGCGCCGGTTCCACTCCACGAGTTTTTAAAGAGCGTCACACTGCACGGTGTGACGCTTTTTTTGTTTGTGGGTGTTGCAAGATCAAGTTGTCTTCTTCGTTAGTCGCGGAAGTTTTATCTGTCCGGTTGCCAGCGCTACTCCTGTAAAGATAAAGAGCAGACCGGTCAGTAGGTTTGCTGTAAGGGTTTCGCCAAGAAATAGTACTCCCAAGACTACGCTGAAACCGGCCCTGAGATAGCTTCCTGTTGTTACTCCTAAAGGGCCAAGTGTGCGTACAAGGCGGAAATAAAGCACCATTGCAAGTGCAGTGGAGAACACACCCAGAGCAAGGATTGAGGCCAGAGATTCAGGCGATGGTGAAAGCTTCAATGGATGGTCGAGTGTGAAAGCAATCGGTGCCATAAGACAAGCTGCAAGGGTCATCGAGCATGCTGCTGTCAGCAGTGGTGGTTGATCTGAAAAGCGCTTTGCGTTCAGGGCAGCTAAGGCATAACAAAGGCTGGCCCCTGTGATTGCCAGTTGTCCGAGTGCTGAGTTTTGCTCTCCTGCAAAGGCCGTAGGCCCCATGATGACACCAATACCTGCAAATCCAATCAGAATACCGAGGAGCTTTTTGGCGTCTACGGTCTTGTCCTGCAAAACAAAGTAGCTGATCAAAAATACGAATAGAGGTGGCGTTGTGTTTAGTAGACCTGCAAGGCCACTGGAAGTATGCAGCTGCCCCCAACTGATGAGCGTGAAGGGGAGTGCGTTTTGCAAAATGCCTTGCACAAGAAGTTCACCCCACCGTTTGGCGGTATTGGGGAAAACGGTTCCGCTGATCATGACCAGTGTGATGAGGACTACAGCACCAATCAGCAGCCTGAGAAGAACGATGGTTGCTGGTGGAATGGTGGTGATTGCAACTTCGATAAGTGTGAAGGAAGCTCCCCAAAGGAAGGACAGGATTATGAGAAGGCAGAGCTCCGGAATGAGCTTGGCAGATGTTTGAGGCATAGTTGTCCTTTCAGAAAACCATAATTTCTTGCCACAAATGATCTGCTGAAACTCGCCGGATACGGACTCCATCGTCGATTAAAGATCGACAGATTCAAATAAAAAGAATTTACTGCTGCAATGATTGATGTGGCTGCAGAGTTCCCAGATTGGAAGACGTGTGATCGAGCGCGGTTAGCTAGAGATCGCAGGTATGATGGGGTGTTCTTCTCGGGAGTTAAATCTACTGGGATTTATTGCCGTCCTGTTTGTCCTGTTCGCCCTGCAAAATCAGTAAACGTTAGTTTCTATCCATCTGCTGCTGCGGCGGAACAAGCAGGGTATCGTCCGTGCCTTCGTTGCAGGCCCGAGGCCGCGCCCGGTAGCCCTGCATGGATGGGGACTGCAACGACTGTTGGACGTGCGATGCGTCTCATCCATACGGGGTATCTTGATAGTAACAATGTCCAGCAACTTGCTGAAACTCTCGGCATTGGTAGTCGCCATTTAGCGCGCTTATTTTCCCAGTATCTTGAGGCAACTCCCAGCCAGGTTGCTGCCACAGTAAGACTTCAGCGTGCAAAGCGTCTGATTGACACGACTGATCTCACGTTGGCAGAGATTGCGTTTGCCTCGGGCTTTGGGAATACGACGCTTTAATGCTGTGTTTCAGAATTTGTATGGCAGGCCTCCATCTTCACTTCGTAGGTTATGATTATTTGCGCGCATAGATTTACAGTCTGACGCTCCTCTCTAATTGCCGGCATAGGCGGGGGTTCTTCGTTCTATCCAGGCGTTGAGGCCTTCGTGGATGTCGTTGGTGGGGACCATTTGGGCGAATTGGGCGGCTTCGATTTGGAGGCCTTCGGCGATGGTTGTGTTGAGGCCGCGGGTGACGGCGGTGAGGATGCGGGCGGCGGCGAGTGGGGAGTGGCGCAGGATGCGTTCTGCCAGAGCGAAGGCTTCCGGCAGCAGGTCATCGTGCGGGACGACCTTGTTGATGAGGCCAAGCTCACAGGCTCGGTCCGGACCGAACGGGTCTCCGGTGAGCAACAGTTCCAGCGCGCGCTTGCGACCGGCGAGACGGGGCAGGCGCTGGGTGCCGCCGAAAGTGGGCGGAATGCCAATGTTGATCTCCGGTTTGGCAAAGACGGCACGGTCTGAGGCGATTGCCAGATGGGCGGCCTCGGTGATTTCGCAGCCGCCCCAAAAGCGATGCCGTTGACGGCGATGATGATGGGCTTGGTGAAGTTTTCTATGCGGCTGGTCATGGTCTGGCCACGGGCTACGAATTGTTTGACGGCAACATCTGTCCCTTTGATGATGCTCTGGGAGAATTCATGAATGTCACCACCGGCGGAAAATGCCCGCTCTCCTGCGCCTGTGAGGATCACGGCGCTGATTTTCGGGTCATCTTCAATCCGGTCCAGAAGGTCCAGAAGGCGGTCGTTGGTCTGGTAGTTCAGTGCGTTGAGTTTTTGCGGGCGGTTTAAGGTGAGCAGTGCAATGCGGTCTCTGACTTCAAACAGAACGAGCTTTTTCATGGTGTTTCCCTCATTTCAAGCTGGATTGACTCAAGGGTAGGAGTGCTGCACTCTTCAGTAAACTCACTGGTTAGTATACATGGTTCAGAAAACTCAGCGGACGACCCGCGATCGCATCTTAGATGCTGCAAACAAGTTGTTTTACGGTGAGGGCATTCGTGCTGTCAGTGTGGATGCCGTTGCCGAGAAAGCAGGGATCACCAAGAAGACGCTCTACTACCATTTCAAAAGCAAAGATGATCTGGTGACTGAGTACCTTATCTCCCGGGACCAACCCAATCTGGAAGCATTTGCGACGTGGTTTGATGAGGCGGAAGGCAGTGCTGCGGACAAGACTGCTGCAATTTTCCTGCGTGTTGCGTCAAACGCCCGGCATCCGAAATGGAAGGGATGCGGTTTCATTCGCACAGCTGCGGAACTGGCTAACATGCCGGGGCATCCGGCTGTTGTTGTGGGGGCAAAGCACAAGAAGGCGTTTGAGGCTTGGTTGGCAGAGCGTTATACGCTTGCTGGTTTGATGGAGCCTGAGGTTCTGGCACGCCGTGTGGTGTTGCTGATGGAGGGGGCGTTTTCGACCATGCTTATCCATCGTGATCCTGCTTATGCTGAGGAGGCTGCAGATACAGCAAAGTGCCTTGTTGAACTGCAAGGTAAGGCTTAGCTGGTTTTGGTGTGTGCGCCTCACCACGATGGGAGGCGCTTCTTTAGGAACTCAGCTGGTTGCCAGTGCTCTGGTGGTGCTCATGTTCTGCAGCCATGTGGTGATGTAGGACAGGCTTTCCTCCCAATTGTCTTCCAGCATGATGTCGTGTCCGGCATGGGGCACGATTTTATGCGTTGCCTCATAGAGGGCAGAAGAGTGCAGGGAGCGGTTGAAGGGGATGATGGCGTCTTCGCTGGCCGTGAGCCATAGTTTGGGTGTTGCATCATCCAGCGGCGGAAACCATTGCGGCGGGCGATGTTGCAGGAGCACGACGTTGGATTCTGGCCCAAGTTGGCTCTGAATGTACTGGGCAACCGGGTTCGAGCGATCCGCAAGGAACCATTTTGCGACGGTTTTGGGGGATCTGAACTGGAACTTGTATCCCAAAAGGGGGGACAGCGCTGTTCCAAGCCAGTCGATGGACATAGCGTTTTTCAGGCAGTCTTGCATAACGTCAATGGCGGTCCATGAGGCGACAAAAACGGCAGCTTTCAGCCCGCCGACATACTTCAGATACCACTGCACCAAAGCGCCGCCCATGCTGTGGCCGATCAGAACGGCTGGCTGGTCATGGCGGGTAACCTCCTCCTGCACAAAGCGCAGGTAATAGCCCAGTGTGGCTTCTGCTGTGGGGCGTTGTTCTGGTGAGTGACCGTGGCCGGGCAGGCTGATGGCGACACTCTCCCAGCCGGATTCTGCGAGTTTTTCCTGATAGTTCTTCCAGCACCATGCGCCATGCCACATGCCGTGGATGAAGATGAGCGGGGTTTTGTGCCGGGCTTGGTGGGGGATGTATCTGATGCGTTCAATTCCGCCTTCGACCACTGTGATTTGATGGTATTTGGCGGTTTCTTCGCGGCTGATGACCTGCACAGGACTATCGGTGAGAGTATTAGTGGTTTTAATGTAATCTTCTTCTCCGCCTTCTTTGGCGAGGTGGGAAATTTTAAAAGGACTAAGCATTGGGTTTGCTTTCAAAAAGAGCTAAGTATTAGCGCATAGTGTAGAATTGAGTTTTGAGTACTGGCCAGAGTTTTGAGAATGAAACGGTTGCGTTAGATCGTCGCGGTATAATTGCGACTTGAAAATTTCTGATGCTTTTGGCTCACAGGGGCCTGCTTGATGAGAGAAAACCTGAAAATTTTCTTGGCAAATCAAAAAAGGTCGCTTAGAGCATCCTGAAGAATTTTTGAAAAACTAGAAGAAAAAGAACGCGAGCATATGCCGTCTTTCGAAAGCACACATCGAGTTCAGCACAGTGCTGATGATATGTTTGATCTGGTTGCAGATGTGGACCAGTACCCTCAGTTTGTGCCTTTATGTCAAGCATTGCGTGTGCGCGGACGCCGGAAGATTGATGACCACCGTGAAATGATGGTGGCGGATATGACTGTGGCTTACAAAGTTTTCAAAGAGACATTTGCCAGCCGTGTGACCCTTGATCGTGAGGCGAGTAAAATTACGGTTGAGTATCTGGATGGCCCGTTTCGCCATCTGGAAAATGTCTGGAGCTTCGATCCGGTTTCCGAAAAGGAATGTGATGTGAGCTTCTATATCAATTATGAGTTCAAGAGCCGGACACTTGGCACCATGATGGGCGCTATGTTCGACCGCGCCTTCCGCAAATTCTCTAGCGCCTTTGAAGACCGCGCCGACAAAATCTACGGCACCTAAAAATCTGAAGTCTGATACCCACTAAAATTGGATGTATTTAGATAATATAAATATATTCCATAATCACAAAGGTGACCCATTTTCTTGTATGGGCTATCGCAGGGTCTCCAGGTGTTGCTTTAATCCTGTAGGGAAGAGGTCAACGCCGTTTGGGGTGAGCTCTTCGGGATCGAACCAGCGTGCGGTGATTTCTGTTCCGCTGTCTTCCTGAAATGTGATCGCTTCCTGTGTGGTGAATGCCTCTGGCGGGAAGGTCACATTTGCGATGAATAGGATCTCGTGGCCTGTCTGGCCTTCGTGCTCATAAATGTTTTCCATGATAACGGGGTCGCCAGAGATAGTGATTTGGATGTTGAGTTCCTCCCTGAACTCTCTGATCAGGGCTGTCTTCCAATCTTCCCCAAACTCCACTGAACCACCAAGTGGGCGGACGCCTTTGAGGTTGCCTGCGTCATCATAGATTTCTGCCGCCAACAGGCGATTGTTGCGCCAGTACAGGCCGAGGGCTTTCACCTTGATTGTTTGTGCTGGTCGCCAAATATGCATTTTGCTGCTGCTCCTTCATGTAAAATATTCATGTACAAAGAGCAGCCGAATGAAGTGCATTGGCGCTGATCAGTCGGTTATTTTCAGGTCTTTCGGCGTTCTTGTGGCTGAAAGACCTCAGAAATGCCGCTTAATTCTTGTCGCGATTGTTCAGGAACTGGCTCAGGCGGGAGCCTCTGTTCTCGTAGTTTTTGGAGATTTCGGCTTCAGCCTGCTCTGGGGTAAGGCCATTGCGCATGACGAAAGTGCGCCGGATTGCCTGAAAGCGGTTGGTGAGTTCCTTATCCGGATCACCATGCTCCATGGTCTTTTCAAGAGAAGCGTAAATGCCGACGTCTTTGAGGTTCAGCTGTGTGGTTGGTTTGGTGCACAGAACCACCCAGCCATAGCCCTGGTTTACTTCAAGGCGGATCTTGTGGCCAAGCTGTTCTTCCCATTTTGTCCAGGCAACAGAGTAGGGGCGCACCCAGTAGGACTGGCCGCACAGGCGCAACTCCTTATAGCCACCGCGTGGCATTTTCTGCACTTCGTGAGAGCCGATGAACTCGTCATCGAACCCTCGTGAAATGAGGAATACATCTGATGCCGCATAAGCTGAGGTGCTTAAGCACATGCCCAAAAACAAACTAGCAATATATCTCATGGGTATACCGTGACATTCCGTTGTAAATTTAAAACAGATTTTATCTAAGTTTTCTTAGAATGTCATAAGGTAGTAGTGCCTACCCGGTACTCTTTTAACGAGAAGGTAAATTTCGATTAGCTAGTTTCAATAAAATTTTCTAATAATTTTAACGCTTGTACCAGCGCCTGAAAGCGTATTCCCTCGCGTCCGGTGTTCTCGAAGAGGCATTGGACGTGCTTGGTTTCCTCTTGGTCAGCAGCAAAGCCAAAGTGGACAAGTCCGACAGGTTTGTCTTTGGTGCCACCGTCCGGTCCGGCGATGCCAGTAATGGAAACGGCCACGTTGGCATTGGAGCAAATCAGGGCGCCACTTGCCATGGCTTTGGCAACTTCGCTGCTGACCGCACCGTAGCTCATGAGCAGGTCAACGGGGACGCCGATCATCTCATGCTTGGCTTCGTTGGAGTAGGTGACGAAGCCACGATCGAGCACAGCAGAGGAGCCGGGCACTTCTGTCAGCAGGCCTGCGAGCAGGCCGCCAGTGCAGCTTTCTGCTGTGGTGATCTTGATCTCTTTTTCAGCGTATCTGGAGACGAGAACGCGTGCTCTTTCCTTAAGGCTGAGGATGTCGGTCATGGTTCTCTCTCCCTTGTTTTGGTGGCTTCGTTTAATCTTCAAACGGAAGCCGGATGGTTGCGCAGGCTTGCGCAGCAATGCCTTCCTGGCGACCGGTGAAGCCCAGCTTTTCGGAGGTGGTTGCTTTCACAGCCACGCGGCCAATGGGTAGATCGCAGATCTGTGCGATCTGTTTGCGCATTTCTTCCCGGTGTGGGCCGATTTTCGGAGCTTCACAGATCAGCGTTAAATCCAAGTGTGCGATCATGCCGCCGCGCTTGTGAACCCGGTCTATTGCGTATTTCAGGAATTGGTCAGAGGCCGCATCTTTCCACTGCATGTCAGAGGGTGGGAAATGCGAGCCGATGTCGCCATCTGCCAATGCGCCGAAGATGGCATCCGTCAGGGCGTGGAGGCCAACGTCCGCGTCGGAATGGCCTTTGAGTTTCTGGGTGTGCGGGATGGAAATGCCGCCGAGAATGACGGTATTTCCATCTTCAAATGCGTGCACGTCGTAGCCGGTTCCAACGCGAATGTCGCCAAGGTCTGCGAGTTGTTTCATGGCGATCTGTTCCTGTGCGTTCGTCATGTCTTTGAGTGTGGTGATCTTGATGTTTTGCGGGTCTCCTGTCGTGATAGTGACAGGTTTTCCTTGCCATTCGATGAGTGCCGTATCATCGGTGAAGCTGTCGATGTTCTCATTGATCGCTTCCTGATGAGCTGCCCAAATGAGCGGATACGGGAAGGCTTGCGGTGTTTGTGCGGCCCACAGGTGGGTGCGATCGACGGTTTCCAGAACTTGCTGGTTTGCATCTGCCCGCTTTAACGTGTCTGCCACTGGCACAGCTGGTAGTGCTGCTTGTGCGCCGTTTTGCAGGGCCGTGATAGCATCTTCGATCACCGCTGGTGTGATGAAGGGGCGGGCGGCGTCGTGGATCAGAACGTAGTCCGGGGCGTGCTCTTCCAGTGCTTTCAAGCCGCATGCGACAGATGCCTGACGGGTGGCTCCGCCCGTGACGGGCCTTATCAGGCGATTGTCAGTCAGTGAGCTTGCGGCCTCTTGATAGGCCTCGCCGTCTTCTGCGTGGATGACAGGCAGCACCAGATCCACCTGCGAGGAGGATAAAATTGCTTCCAGTGTTCTTTGCAGAACAGTCTTTCCGCCAAGGTCCCGGTATTGCTTCGGGCTGCTGTCATTTTGCGTGGACATGCGTGAACCGCGTCCGGCTGCAACTATGATGCATGCAATTTTTTCAGTGGACTGCAAAACTGGATCACCTGCTTTGAGTGTGAACTGCGTCCTCAGGGTGTGAGGTGGCGGCTCTTAGAAACTGTGTTGGTGAGGGTTTTGCTCGATTTAAGAGCGAAGCTCAACACTTCAATCTCTTCTCTTTAATATTCCCTTGCCTAAATTTTTAGTTTGGTTAGAATATGTGCAACTTCATATGCTGCTTATCAAATGTGCAACTGGGCTCTTTCAAGAAATATGCGTAATGCTGACGATAGGTAATATCCCCCTCAAAAACAAAGTTATTCTTGCGCCAATGTCCGGCGTTTCGGATTTGCCGTTCCGCCGTATCGCTTTGCGCTATGGCGTGGGTTTGGTGGTGAGTGAAATGGTTGCCAGTGAAGCGCTGTGTACTGGGCATCCAGAATCGCTGATGCGGGCCGAAGGTGAGGGGATCGATCCTCACATCGTGCAGCTGGCAGGCAAAGATCCTCACTGGATGGGCGAGGGCGCGCGCATGGCTGAAAAAGCCGGTGCGGATGTGATCGACATCAACATGGGCTGTCCTGCAAAAAAAGTGACCTCTGGTTACTCCGGTTCTGCTCTCATGAAAGATCTGGACCACGCCATGACGCTGGTTGAGGCGACGCTGGAGGCTGTGTCTGTTCCAGTGACGTTGAAGATGCGCCTGGGCTGGGATGAGACTTCCATTAATGCGCCGGAGCTTGCCAAACGGGCGGTGGATGCAGGTGTGAAGATGATCACCGTGCATGGTCGTACGCGCTCGCAATTTTACAAGGGCAAGGCGGACTGGCGGGCAATCCGGCAGGTGCGGGATGTTGTTCCGGATGTGCCGCTGGTGGCCAATGGTGATTGTTGCAAGTTTGAGGATGCCGACGAGATGCTGGCGCAGTCTGGTGCTGATCTGGTGATGGTTGGCCGTGGTGCTTATGGACGCCCGTGGGTGCCGGGGCGGATTGCGCATTATCTGGAAACGGGTGAACGGCTTGCTGATCCACATGGGGAAGAGCTGGCCGCACTTGTTGTGGAGCACTACGACGCCATGTTGGAGCAATATGGCTTTGAGATCGGCGTGCGGGCCTTCCGCAAGCATATGGGCTGGTATCTGGAAGCTGGGGGACGGCTTGATGATGCGCCGCAAGGATTTATGCGAGGGCTTATGACCAGTCTGGATGCTGATCTGGTGCGGAACACCCTTTATGACTGGTTTGTTCAAGTCCCTATGAGGAGTGCTGCCTGATGTTGGAGACGGGAGGAGACACTCTGACAGAAGCCAAGGCTGGTTTGGGCAAGGGTGTGCCGGGACAGGCCGTTTTGGATTCTCTGCCGCACCCTGTTGTGGTGGTTGGAGGAGATGACAAGATTGTTGGGGCAAACAGTGCGGCGGAAGACTTTTTCCATGCCAGTTTGTCGATGCTGAAGCGCCGTGAAGTGTCCTGGTTTGTGCCGTTTGGCAGCCCGCTGCTGGGGTTGATTGCACAGGTGCGTGAGCGCGGCGGTGCGGTTAATGAGTATAAGGTGGACATTGGGACACCGCGCATTGGGCAGGAGAAGCTGGTTGATATTCACGCTTCCCCTTTAAGTGATGCTCCGGGCGGCGTTGTGCTGCTGTTTCAGGAGCGCACCATGGCGGAGAAGCTGGACAAACAGCTGACCAGCCGCGGTGCTGCGCGTACCGTGACCGGCCTTGCTGCCATGCTGGCTCATGAGATCAAAAACCCGCTTTCTGGTATTCGCGGTGCGGCTCAGCTGTTGGAGCAGTCAGCCAGTGAAGATGATCGCACGTTGACCCGTCTCATCATGGAGGAGACGGACCGGATCGTGAAGCTGGTGGACCGGATGGAAGTGTTTTCCGATGAGCGCCCGATTGATCGCGAGCCGGTCAATATTCACGTGGTGCTCGATCATGTGAAACGTGTTGCGGAAAATGGCTTTGCCTCCAAGGTAAGGGTCGTCGAGGATTATGATCCCTCCTTGCCGCCCGTTTATGCCAACCGTGACCAGTTGGTGCAGATATTTATCAATCTGATCAAAAACGCGAGCGAAGCGCTGAGCGGCGTGAACGAGCCGGAGATTGTTGTCTCCACGGCCTTCCGTCCCGGTGTGCGTTTGTCTGTGCCCGGCGTGCAGGAGCGTGTGAGCTTGCCGCTTGAGTTTTGTGTGCGCGACAACGGCTATGGGGTGCCGGAAGATCTGCGCCCGCATCTGTTTGATCCGTTTATTACGACAAAGACGAATGGCTCTGGCCTTGGGCTGGCGCTGGTTGCCAAGATCGTGGGTGATCATGGCGGCGTGGTGGAGTGCGAGAGCGGCAATCGGGGCACGACCTTCCGCATTCTGATGCCTGCCTTTACCGGGCCTGACGTACATTCTGGAATTGAGGACTAAGAGTATGCCGAGTGGAACCATTCTTGTTGCTGACGACGATTCTGCGATCCGTACCGTTCTCAATCAGGCTCTGTCTCGTGCAGGGTATACTGTTCGACTGACATCCAACGCCACCACGTTGTGGCGCTGGGTGAGTTCGGGCGAGGGGGATCTGGTGATCTCAGATGTGGTGATGCCGGATGAGAACGCGTTTGATGTGCTGCCGCGTATCCGCAAGCTGCGTCCGGAATTGCCTGTCATCATCATGAGTGCGCAAAACACCTTTATGACGGCGATTAAGGCCTCTGAGCAAGGGGCCTATGAGTATCTGCCCAAGCCGTTTGATCTGAAAGAGCTGACGGGTATTGTGGGCCGCGCGCTCGCTGAGCCTAAAGGGCGGCAGTTTGATATGAGCGGTGAGGGGAATGACAATATTCCACTCGTAGGTCGTTCTCCTGCCATGCAGGAAATCTACCGCGTGCTTGCCCGTTTGATGCAGACTGATCTGACCGTGATGATCAACGGTGAGAGTGGGACTGGTAAAGAGGTTGTTGCGCGGGCGCTGCATGATTATGGCAAACGCCGGAATGGTCCGTTTGTTGCGGTCAATATGGCGGCGATCCCAAAGGATTTGATTGAGTCTGAGCTGTTTGGGCATGAGAAGGGCTCGTTTACAGGTGCTCAGGCGCGCTCTTCTGGCCGGTTTGAGCAGGCCGATGGTGGGACGCTGCTGCTGGATGAAATCGGCGATATGCCGATGGAAGCGCAGACCCGTTTGCTGCGCGTGTTGCAGCAGGGCGAATATACCTCTGTGGGCGGTCGTACGCCGATCCAGACCGATGTGCGCATTATTGCAGCGACCAACAAAGACCTGCGTCAGCTGATCAATCAGGGGCTGTTCCGTGAAGATTTGTATTTCCGCCTGAATGTTGTTCCAATCCGCCTTCCGCCTTTGCGAGAGCGGACTGAGGATATTCCTGATCTTGTGCGCCACTTCTTCTCTATCGCAGAGAGTGAAGGATTGCCTGCAAAGCAGATTGAGGTGGCTGCGCTTGATAAGCTGCGCCGTTATCGCTGGCCGGGCAACGTACGTGAGTTGGAAAACCTTGTGCGCCGTCTGGCAGCGCTGTATCCGCAGGATGACATAACCGCCAGTTTGATCGATCTGGAACTTTCTCAGCCTTCTACGGCTGTGAATGACATGGATGCGCCGTCTGTTCAGGATCTGGGTGGGTCTGTGGAGCGGTATCTGGGCGATTACTTCGGCGGATTTGGCGAAGATCTGCCGCCTCCGGGCCTTTATCACCGTATCCTGCGTGAGGTGGAGTACCCCTTGATCAGTGCCGTGCTTGCAGCCACCCGTGGCAACCAGATTAAGGCCGCTGAACTTTTAGGTGTGAACCGCAACACCTTGCGCAAGAAAATCCGCGAACTGGACGTTCAGGTGATCCGCAGCTCTAGATAATCGACTTTTATCGAGTGAAACTTTCAAAATGGCGCGATCTCTTGCGCCATTTTGCGTTTAATGGGGTGAGAGTGCGTTTGAGTTGTGCGCTGCATGCTTATTCTGACCTGTGGATTTTTCGGTTTTCCCCATCAAGAGTGTGACTAATAAAACCCATTGTCGCATTTTGGCAACAATTCGTGCTAATAGTCTGTTTCCAATATTAATAAAGTTATCGCAGGTGCGCAGGTTCGCGTTTCATGATTTTCAAGTCAAAAGCAGAAGAACATACTCCAAAGCTTGATGCGAAAGGCCGCAAGTCTCGCATGTTTGGCCTTTCCGTGGTGTTGCTGGCGCTGTGTTCCATCGGGGTTTCCTTTCTGGTGCTGATGGGCGTGACGCCTATCGTTCCCTCTGAAACGGTTGTTTACATTGCGCTTGGATTTAATGGCGCACTGGTGTTCCTGCTTATCGGCTTGATCATCTTTGAGCTTGTGAAGCTGTTGCAGGCGCGGCGCCGTGGGCGTGCAGCTGCACGTCTTCATGTGCGCATTGTGACAATGTTCTCGCTGGTGGCTGCACTGCCTGCGTTTATTGTTGCTGTGGTGGCAACGATCACGCTGGATCAGGGGCTTGATCGCTGGTTTGAGACAAGAACGCGCAATATCATCACCAACGCACAGTCGGTTGCGGCAGCTTATGTTCAGGAGCACGGAAATTCTCTGCGATCCACGTTGATTGGTATGGCCAGTGATGTTGATCTGAACCGGAACTCCTATTTCTACGACCCCACCCGGTTTGACCGCTTTTTTGAGACGCAGACCTGGGTTCGCGGATTGCTGGGGGCTTATGTCCTGAAGAATGACGGCACCGTTGTGATGCGTGTGTTGCGCGACCCGAAGGTGGAGCCGTTGTTGCCGCCGCAAGTGGCTATGAATCAGGCGAAAGACGGGGCTCCTGTTCTAATTGCGCCGGGTGTTTCTAACCTTGTCGGCGGTGTGATCAAGCTTTCTGCTTTTGATGATCTTTATCTTTATGTGACCCGTGCGCTTGATCCTCGAGTGGTTGAATACCAGCGTCTGGCCGAGGCTGGCGTTAATGAGTACGCCGAGTTGGAGCAGCGACGCTTTGGTGTTCAGCTGGCATTTGCGCTTGTTTATGTGGGTGTGGCGCTCGTGCTTCTGCTCTCCTCCATCTGGGTGGGGTTTGGGTTTGCCAACCAGCTTGTGCTGCCGATCCGCAATCTTATTGGGGCGGCAGATCAGGTTTCCAAAGGCAACTATTATGTTGAGGTGGAAGCTGCGAAAGCGAGTGGCGATCTTGAGAGCCTTGGGCGGACCTTTAACAATATGACGGGTCAGTTGCGTGGGCAGCGGGATGCTTTGCTGGCTGCGAATGATCAGATTGACCGTCGTCGCCGCTTCAGTGAAGCCGTGCTGTCTGGCGTGTCCTCTGGCGTTATCGGGATTGATGATGAGGGCGATGTGACCATGGTCAATCGCTCAGCAACACGTCTTCTCAGTCAGGACGAAAACGAGCTTCTGGAAAAGCCGATCTACGACAATCTTCCAGAGGTGCAAGAGGTTGTGTCGAAAGCGCTTGAAGAAAGCTCCAGCGGCTCGCAGGTGGCGCAGGTTGCCATTATGCGTAAGGGGCGCGAGCGGACTGTGAATGTGCGTGTGACGACTGAAGAGGCGACCCGTTCTGAGCATGGTTTTGTGGTGACGCTGGACGACATTACAGACCTTGTTGCAGCTCAACGTAACTCGGCCTGGGCGGATGTTGCTCGCCGTATTGCGCATGAGATTAAGAACCCGCTGACACCGATCCAGCTTTCGGCGGAGCGTATCCGTCGCCGCTATGGCAAGCGTATTGAGGATGATGACCGTAAGGTGTTTGACCAGTGCGTGGATACGATCATTCGTCAGGTGGGGGATATTGGCCGTATGGTGGATGAGTTCTCCTCGTTTGCGCGTATGCCAAAACCAAAGATGGAAGAGGCCGATCTGCGCTCTGTGGTGCGCGAGTCCACCTTTATGGTGTCTGTTGCCAATTCTCAGGTTCACTTTGAAACCGATGTGCCGGATGAGGCTGTACGGGCAACATTTGACAGCCGTCTGGTTGGGCAGGCTGTTGGTAATGTGATCAAGAATGCGTCGGAAGCTGTTGAGGCTTATCTGGCGAGCGAAGAAAATCCGGAGCAGGGCTCTGTTCTGGTGAAACTTTATAGGGAAGGTCCGGTTCTCACAATTGATGTGATTGATAACGGAATTGGCCTTCCAACTGAGCACCGCACGCGGCTTTTGGAGCCGTATATGACGACCCGCGAAAAGGGCACCGGCCTTGGGCTCGCGATTGTGCGGAAAATTATGGAAGATCATGGAGGTGGAATTGAACTGCTGGATGCGCCATCTGTTGCCGAGGGTGGACATGGCGCCATGGTTCGGCTGACTTTACGAAGTTTTGATGTTCCTTCCTTCACTGAAAATGTAACGTAAGAATGGTGGTGATAAGCCGTGGCAAGTGACATTCTGATTGTTGATGATGAAGCAGATATTCGTGAGCTGATCGCTGGAATTTTGGAGGATGACGGCTACAATACCCGTACCGCTGGCAACAGTGATGCGGCGTTGGCTGCGATTGCGGACCGTCGTCCGTCTCTGATTATTCTTGATATCTGGCTCATGGGCAGCAAGCTTGACGGGCTTGAGGTGCTTGAGGTGATCAAGAAAGAAAACCCTGACCTGCCTGTTGTGATTATTTCTGGTCACGGCAACGTAGAGACAGCGGTTTCTGCGATCAAAAAAGGCGCCTACGATTACATTGAGAAGCCGTTTAAGGCAGACAAGCTGGTTCTGATCACCGAGCGCGCGCTGGAAGCTTCTTCTATGAAGCGCGAGATCAAGGAACTGAAGCAGCGTGCTGGTGACGTTTCTAATCTGGTGGGTAGTTCGTCCTCAATCAATAACCTGCGCATGACGATTGAGCGTATTTGTCTGACCAACAGCCGTGTGATGATCACCGGGCCGTCTGGTTCTGGCAAGGAGACCGTTGCGCGGACGATCCATGAGGCATCTCCTCGCTCCAAATCGCCGTTTGTGGTGCTTTCTGCTGCGAACATCACGCCGGAGCGGATGGAAGAGGAGCTCTTCGGCATTGAAGAGACTGACACCACACCGCGCAAGGTGGGCGCGCTTGAAGAGGCGCATGGCGGGACCATCTATCTGGATGAGATTGCCGATATGCCTCTGGAGACGCAGAATAAAATTCTACGTGTGCTGGTGGATCAGACCTTCACCCGTCTGGGTGGCCACAACAAGGTGAAGGTGGATGTGCGTCTCTTGTCTTCCAGTGGCTACAATCTGGAAAACCGGATTGCGGAAGGTTTGTTCCGTGAGGACCTCTATCACCGTCTGGCTGTTGTGCCGCTGCGTGTGCCTCCGCTTGAAGAACGCCGTGAGGATATTCCTCAGCTGATCCATTTCTTCATGAAACAGATTTCCAACTCTACTGGCCTGCCAATGCGCCGAATTGGTGAGGATGCGATGGCCGTGCTGCAAACGCATGACTGGCCGGGGAACCTGCGCCAGCTGCGCAACAATGTTGAACGTCTGATGATCCTGACACGGGCTGATTCAGAAGCTGTGATTACAGCGGATCTTCTGCCTGCTGAGGTGGCGTCTACTGTGCCGAGTATGCCGGGGTCTTCTGGTGGTGAAGAGTTGATGTCCTTGCCACTTCGTGAAGCACGGGAACAATTTGAACGTGAATATCTGCAAGCACAGGTTAAGCGTTTTGGCGGTAATATCTCGCGTACCTCTGAATATATTGGTATGGAACGGTCAGCATTGCACCGAAAGCTCAAGTCTCTTGGTCTCACCTGATTGGTGAGCTTTGAGGTGGAGCAAAGGACTGAATTATGAAGGTTGTAATTTGTGGCGCCGGACAGGTTGGGTACGGCATTGCCGAAAAACTTGCAGCGGAGCAGAACGACGTTTCTGTGATTGATACCAGCCCACAGCTGGTTCATGCCATTCGTGACACACTGGATGTGCGCGGCTTTATTGGCCATGGTGCGCATCCGGACGTGCTGGCGCAGGCTGGTGCTGATCAAGCTGACATGATTATTGCCGTGACCTTGTATGACGAGATCAACATGGTCGCATGTCAGGTCGCGCACTCTTTGTTTAACGTGCCGATCAAGGTTTCGCGTGTGCGTGCGCAAAGCTATTTGCAATCCCATTACCGCAATCTGTTTTCGCGCGATAACATGCCAATTGACGTGATCATTTCTCCTGAAATCGAAGTGGGTGAGATGATCCTGCGGCGCTTGTCGCTGCCAGGTGCCATGGAAACGGTGCGCTTTGCAGATGATAACATGATCATCGTCGGGGTCGACTGTGGTGGTGATTGTCCGGTGCTGGATACGCCACTGCGTCAGTTGACCGAGTTGTTCCCGGATCTTTCGGCTGTTGTTGTTGGTATCGCGCGTGAAGGCAAGGTCTTTGTTCCGCACAGCTCTGATATGATGCGGGAAGGGGATCTGGTTTATGTGTGCTGTGAGCGCGGTCAGGTGCGTCGTACGCTGAGCATCTTCGGTCACGAAGAGCCTGAGGCCAAGCGTGTTCTTATCGCTGGTGGTGGTAATATTGGTGCTTACGTTGCTCGCCGTCTTGAGGAAAAGCAAAGCAGAACCAAAGTAAAGATTATCGAGCATTCGCGTGATCGCGCTATTCGCATTGCTGATGAACTGCGCAGAACTGTGGTATTGCATGGCAGTGCGCTGGATCAGGTGATGTTGCAGGAAGCGGATGTTGAAGATTCCGACATGATGGTGGCGCTGACCAACGAGGATGAGGTGAACATCCTTTCCTGTGTCATGGCCAAGAAAATGGGCTGTGAGCGGAACCTTTCCCTGCTGAACAACACCAGTTATCCAGCTTTTGCGCATGCTTTGGGCATTGATGCCTTTGTGAACCCGCGTCAAGTGACGATTTCCAAGATTTTGCAGCATGTGCGTCGTGGCCGTATTCGGGCAGTTCATGCGCTGCAAAATGGTGCTGCTGAGGTGATTGAGGCTGAGGCGCTGGATACTTCTCCGCTTGTTGGTCGTCCCCTACGTGAGGTGGAGCTTGCAGAAGGCATTCGTATCGGTGGAATTTTACGTGATGGCAAAGTGGTAACACCGCGCGGCGATGAGCGTATTCAGGCCCATGACCGCGTTGTGATTTTTGCTATTGCAGACAAGGTGCGTCAGGTGGAGCAGATGTTCCGTGTGTCGCTGGAATTCTTCTAGAACTGGTTTTGTTACATGATTCCGGCGCTCTCGTATGAAAGTGCCGGAACATCAAGCCGTTAAGCCTGAAGCGCGACTGTTCGCGACTGGCCAGCAGAGGCGTCGTGGTCTTTGTTTTTTCTTCCCGCCTATAAACCTGTGATTTTAAGTATTTCTGGCTTAAACGCCCGGATAGCAGGTTGGTTTTAGCTTCCTAAAACGGAAGCTCAGGTTTTCTCAGTGATCCCACTCGGAAATATCTAGTTTTATCTGCTGTTAGCCACTTGATAGTATTCAGTAAATGCCCTTAGATGTAACCTGTTGAATGTTCCTGAGCAGGAGAGGCTGATGAGCCGTGTTGCCTACGTAAATGGACAATATGTGCCACATTCTCATGCAGCCGTGCATGTGGAGGACCGGGGCTACCAGTTCTCTGATGGCGTTTATGAGGTCTGTGAGGTCTGGAGAGGCCAGATTGTGGACATGAGCGCCCATCTGGACCGGCTGGATCGGTCGCTGAGTGAGCTGCAGATTTCCGCCCCAATGTCACGCGGGGCCTTGACGCGGGTGATGAAGGAAGTGATTTCGCTCAACCGGGTGAAAAACGGCTTGATCTACATGCAGGTTACGCGCGGCGTGGCTTCGCGCGACCATTATTTCCCGCCAGCTGGGACTCCACCGTCTATTGTGATGACTGCAAAATCGGTGCCGTCACACAAAATGGACCAAATTGCGGCCAAGGGTGTTGGCGTCATTACGGTAGAAGAGAATCGTTGGGATCGGGTCGATATCAAGACTGTTGGTCTTTTGCCTAATGTCCTTGCTAAACAAAAGGCTAAGGAGTCTGGTGCCCGAGAAGCATGGTTTGTGGATAAAAAAGGTCTGATAACTGAAGGCGGTTCAACCAATGCTTGGATAATTCTAAAGAACGGCACTTTGGTGACGCGACCTGCTACCCACGGAATCTTAAAAGGGATTACCAGAGCGGGCGTTCTAAAACTGGCGGAAATGAAAGGATTTTCCGTAGAAGAACGCGGTTTCTCTCTGGAAGAGGCAAAAAGTGCGCAAGAGGCATTTTTAACAAGTGCATCGGGACTTGTCATGCCCGTCGTGAATGTAAATGGAACAATTTTGGGTGATGGTAAGCCCGGTCCAATCGTTCAAGACTTAAGAAAATCATTCCATGAAGCGTCAGAGTTGATTAAACTGACGGTTGCCGGGGGTTAAGTGCCTCCGGTGTTTGCTGAAGGGAACTTAGGAAAGACGGCGCACCTTATTAGTGTTGGGGCATCTCTCTTGTGTTTGTGAGTGTCACTTGGCCGTTTCGAGGATGGGAACAGTAAATGGTGGATGCCGCGGCCGTGTCCACTGAGAACAGGAAAAAAATAGTTATGGCTGACCGCGCTCAAAATCTTCAAGATACATTTTTAAATCATGTCAGGAAGCAGAAGACGCCACTGACAATCTTTTTGATCAATGGTGTAAAACTGCAAGGCGTAGTTACTTGGTTCGATAATTTCTGCGTATTATTGCGTCGTGACGGGCACTCCCAGCTCGTTTACAAGCACGCTATTTCAACAATCATGCCAAATAGCCCTATACAGCTGTTCGAACCAGCTGAAGAAGAAGGCGAAAAAGCAGGAGGCTGATGAAGCCCCAATCTAAAAAAGAGGCCGGTCTGAACCGCAAGCAACGCGATGCGAATGTTGAGGCCGGCGAAGACGAAGTGACCCGGGGAACCCGGTCACTCGTCATCGTACCGATCATTCAAAGCAGAGCTCTGGCGAGAGGGAAAGGTGCTCCTGAGCGCCCCTTTGGTGCCGAGCGCAGCCCCCAAGCCAGACTGGAAGAAGCTGTTGGACTAGCAGCTGCAATCGAGTTGGAGATTGTCTCCTCAAGTCTGGTTCGATTGGCAAATGTAAAACCGGGAAGTCTGTTCGGCTCAGGCAAGGTGGAAGAGATCCGCTTGCGAATTGATGTCGAAGAGATTGAGCTGGTTGTTGTTGATCATCCGCTCACCCCAATCCAGCAGAGAAATCTGGAACGAGACTGGAACACCAAGGTTATTGACCGGACGGGTCTTATTCTGGAGATTTTTGGTGAACGTGCACAGACCAAGGAAGGTCGCCTGCAGGTCGAGCTTGCTCACTTGAGTTGGCAGAAATCCCGTCTGGTGCGGTCCTGGACCCACCTTGAGCGTCAGCGCGGCGGTCTTGGTTTTGTTGGTGGCCCGGGTGAGACCCAGATTGAGGCCGACAGGCGTATCATTCAGGATCGTATCACGCTGCTGAAAGGTCACCTGGAGCAGGTTCAGCGCACCCGTAAGCTTCACCGCAAAGCACGTAAGAAGGTGCCGCATCCGGTCATCGCTTTTGTTGGCTACACCAATGCCGGCAAGTCTACGCTGTTTAACCGCATGACAAATGCGGAGGTATTTGCCAAGGATCTGCTGTTTGCGACGCTCGATCCTACGCTTCGCCGTTTGAAGCTGCCGCATGGCCGTGAGGTCATTCTGTCAGACACGGTTGGCTTCATCTCCGAGTTGCCGCACAATCTGGTGGCTGCCTTCAGGGCGACGCTGGAAGAGGTTATTCAGGCTGATATTGTGCTTCATGTGCGCGATATTGCTCATGAAGACACCAAAGCGCAGTCTCAGGATGTGAATGAAACGCTTGAGATGCTTGGTCTTAAAGTATCTGAGAGTGATCGTGTCATTGAGGTTTATAACAAGATCGACATGCTGGACGAGGCACATCGCGCCAAGTTGCTGGAAAGTAACTCGGTTGATGAGGGACCGGTTGCGGTATCTGCGCTGAGTGGCGATGGGATCGAGGATCTGATTGCTCGCATCGAAACGCGTCTGGCTGAGCAGCTGGATACCGTGACGATGGTTCTGCCACACAGTGACGGGCAGGGGCATGCATGGCTCTATCAGAACTGCGAGATCCTCTCGCGTGACGATACCGAGGACGGTATTCGCTTGTCTGTTCGTGTCCCGGATGCCCATCGATCTCGCGTCCGTGAGCGCTTCGCGAAGTACTTCGTGACCGGGCTGGAGCTGGCTGAAGAGCCGACTTCAGAAGGCGGTGAAGAGGATGACGACAGTGGTTACTCACCAATCTGATTGGCTCTGAGAGACGAATGAAAACAAGAAAGCCCTGCTCATGCGAGTGGGGCTTTCTTGTTGGTAACTGAGAGTTTCTAGTGAGGCGCTAGGGTGAGACGTGATTACTTGGTTTCCTGTAAAGCAGAACAATCACGTTTTTCGTAGTAATCACTGGCTCTTGACACAATGTTGACTAAATAGTCTTCGTAACGTTGGGTATGTAAAGATTCTCTCACAATTTTATTATGCATTCTGATTAGTGTGTCAGCCCACCTCATGCCGAGGGCGAAGTCTATACTGGAGTAATTTTCTATTAGGTCTAGAAGTTCTGAGGTATTGTTATTAGTGCCCGTATACGGTTGTTTGTATGTGTCTAGTGCAGCTCTGATGATTGAGAGGCCCTCATTGAAATGTTCTTGAGAGCTGTCCTTGTTTGCGATCTCTGCTAATGCAGAGCACTCCCATTGAATGAGGCCTTGTTGCAAATTGTGGTCCTGAGGTTCTGCGGTTGCGGAGCTTGTAGGGCTTATTAACCAGGCAATAAGGGCTAGGGAAAATCGATGTTTCATTATTGATGAGTGCTTCTGTGTTTAAATCGGCTGGGGAGACTTAGGATAGTAAGGCATCGTAGCCTAGCTTAACGGTAATGGAAATGTAGTTCAAATATTTCAGATAGATAAACCCTCTCTTTGAGGTGTTTGCTTTATTGAATCACTGTGCTTGTGCGTATCCTTATGACATGACTGGATTGTCTTGTTAGACTAGTCGGGTCATGACGTGTTCAATCAATCCGCATTTAGAGCTTACTCATCAGCTTGTTGCTGAGATTAACCGATATTTGCTTGTCAGAACCGAGATCTGAAAGGCTGATCTGTGTTTGCTGTTTGGCTCGCACAGAAGTGCTGAAGCTCGGGTTCAGGTCACGGTGAGACTCTGGGGTGATGGACTTGTTGAGCGTGTTCTGATTACGGGTGGTGAGCGGACTGCCTTGGGTCATCTTGAAGCGCATGACATGTGTGAGGCGCTTGTTGCTGCTGGAGTGCCAAGGCGTCAAATTATTCTGGAGACCCGTGCGACCAACACGGGTGAGAATGTGGCGTTCTCACTTACGCGCTTAAAAGGGCTTGGGCTTTATGAGGTTGTTGGTTCTGTGATCGCGGTTGGAAGTGTGAGTGCGTCGCGTCGATATCTGATGACGTTAGAGCGCCATTGGCCAGATGTGATCAAAATGATCGTGCCTGCGAACAAGTATCCAGTTGCGGTCTCAGACTGGTCTGCGCACCCCGATTTTGCGGCGGAAGTTCTGACTGAGTGGGGCAAAGTACAGCCATATCTTGAGGCGGGTTATATACGGGAACTTAACCCTGAAACATGCCTTTTGATTGTGTGAATTGGGTGGGTTTCAGGCGAACATAGTGTCTACTCGCCTGACGGTATTCTTCAGCTTGCTGGATCAAACTTCTTCGCTGCTTGCCAGTGAGCTTCCATCTCGTCGAGGGAGAGCTCTTTAAGCGGGCGTTGTTCGGCTGTTGCTGCGTCTTCTATGTGGGCGAAGCGGCGGCGGAACTTGGCATTGGTGCGTTTGAGGGCGGCTTCTGGCTGGATTTCCAGATGACGGGCAAGGTTGGCGATTGCGAACAGGACATCGCCAAGTTCGTCTTCGATTTTTCTGCGGTCTGGCGTATTGGCTGTGACTTCAACGGTGAGTTCTTCCACTTCCTCTTTGATCTTGTCGAGGACGGGCTCTGCTGCGCCCCAGTCAAACCCAACTTTGGAGGCGCGGTGTTGGAGTTTTTCGGCTTCTGTCAGAGCTGGGAATGCGGATGGCACTTCATCCAGAAAGCGTGGCATCTGGTCAATGAGGCCCATTGCGGCGCGTTGTTGTTTGCGCTCCTGCTTTTCCTCTTCTTTGATGCGATCCCATGTGCCTTTCGGGAAGCCCGCTGCTTTTTGCTCGTCATCTCCGAATACATGCGGGTGGCGGCGGATCATCTTTTTGGTGATGGCTTCAACCACGTCGCCAAAGGCGAAGGCGTCTTCTTCTTCGGCCATGCGGGAGTGGTAGATGACCTGAAGGAGCAGGTCTCCAAGTTCTTCTTTCAGATCGCTCAGATCTTCACGCTCAATTGCATCGGCAACTTCATAAGCCTCTTCGATGGTGTAGGGCGAAATGGTTTTGAAGTTCTGCTCCAGATCCCAAGGGCAGCCGGTCTCAGGTGTTCTGAGGGCCTTCATGATTTCGATGAGGCGGGAAATGTCGCGGGAAGGTAGCATGGGAGTCCTGATGCATGAGAGCTTTTGTAATTCGGGCGGCACATTATCAGCCTCATGGTTTCATGGCGAGGGGCTTTGTTGCGCTTGCTGGTATATGTGGTGAATTGCTGCTCAGGAACTGGTTAAAGTTAATAAGGGTTAACTTTAGAATGTGTGTGTAAGCTACTTATAACGTTGCGGTATGTAAAAAGAGGCGCCGGGGCGCCTCTTTGAAATTTCATGCAGAAACAGGAGCTTAAACCAAATTCTTAAGGACGTCGCGCAGTATGCCAACCAGTACATCGATCTCACTTTCAGAGATGACGAGTGGTGGGGACATTGCGATTGTGTCGCCTGTGGTGCGGATGAGAATGTTCTTCTCATAAGCTTTCAGGAAGGCTGTGAATGCGCGCTTGGTCGGCTCACCTGCAATCGGCTCCAGCTCGATCGCGCCAATCAGGCCGATGTTACGGATGTCGATCACATTCGGACAATCACGCAGGGAGTGAAGTGCGTCCTGCCAGTACTGTGCCATCTTGGCGCCGCGTGTGAGCAGCTCCTCTTCAGCGTAGACATCCAGCGTTGCCAGGGCAGCTGCACAGGCAAGTGGATGAGCTGAGTAGGTGTAGCCGTGGAACAGCTCGATCAGATGCTCAGGGCCGGTCATGAATGCATCATAGACCTTGGAGCTGGCAAACACCGCACCCATTGGCACAACGCCGCTGGTGAGGCCTTTGGCCGTCGTGACGAAGTCCGGGATGACGTCAAAGTAATCGACACCGAACGGAGTGCCCAGACGGCCAAAGCCGGTGATGACTTCGTCGAAGATCAACAGGATGCCATGCTCATCACAGATGTCGCGCAGGCGTTTCAGGTAGCCTTCTGGTGGAAGGATCACGCCAGCAGAGCCCGCAACCGGTTCCACAATCACAGCTGCGATGGTGGATGGGTCGTGGAGCTGGATGAGACGCATGAGATCTTCAGCGTACTCAATGCCGTTTTTCGGCACGCCCTTGCTGAACTCATTGCCTGCAATGCCATGGGTGTGACGTATATGATCGACACCAGCGAGCATTGCACCAAACTGCTTGCGATTGGCAACCATGCCGCCGACGGAAATGCCGCCGAAGTTGACACCGTGATAGCCGCGTTCGCGTCCAATCAGGCGGGTCCGTGAGCCTTCTCCCTTGGCCTTGTGGTAGGCCAGTGCCATTTTGAGGGCGGTTTCAACGCTCTCAGAGCCGGAGTTGGTGTAGAACACGTGGTTCAGCGGATCTGGCATGAGTGCTGCCAGACGGGCAGCGAGCTCGAAGGACTTGGGATGTGCCATCTGGAAGGCTGGTGCGTAGTCCAGCTCGGCGACCTGCTTCTGCACAGCTTCGACGATCTTCTGGCGTCCGTGGCCAGCATTGCAGCACCACAAGCCTGCTGTGCCATCCAGAATCTGGCGGCCATCGGCGGCGGTGTAATGCATGTCCTTGGCCTTCACGAGAAGGCGTGGATCTTTCTTGAACTGCCGGTTTGCCGTGAATGGCATCCAGTAGGCATCAAGGTTGTTTGTAGTCAGGCCGGTGATCTCTTGGATCTCGTCCCGCGCCAATATGTTAGTCTCTGTCATTTCCCCTCCAGTAACGCTTGAGACGAATATTGTTTGTTCGGCTGAGCGCCTTAATTATTTTACCCTCTGTCAGGATATGGATCCGAGACTAGGTAGAAGACCTGACTAAATCAAGCGATATCAAACATATACGCGCATTATACGTTCGCCTATACCTGCGATGGAGTGTGGCTTTGTTGCGTAAAACTTTGCAAATCTGAAGGGCTGGTATTATAGCGTGCAATGTTGCTTTCCTGGTTGTTTTTTGACCAAATAGTAAAATTTCTTATTTCAATCAATGCTATGCATGCGTGGTGTAACGGGCGGGCCAGATGAGCGAGCGCAAAAAAATAAAGGTAAATGAGCGCTACTCAATTGAGGAACGCGACATCAAAGAAGACTTCATCAGGGCGTCTGGGCCGGGTGGTCAAAACGTGAATAAAGTGTCTTCTGCCGTGCAATTGCGATTCAATCTGGATGGAAATGCGACTCTCCCGGATGACTTAAAGAGTCGTTTGCGCAAGATCGCAGGCTCACGCCTGACGCTGAAGGGGGAAGTTGTTTTGACGGCTGATCGCTTCCGCACGCAAGAGCGCAACAGAGAAGATGCGTTGGAGCGGTTGCTGGAGCTTATTCGCAAAGCAGCTTATGTGCCCAAGACGCGTAAAGCCACACGGCCAACGCTGGCCTCTAAGCGCCGGCGAATGGAAGGTAAGAAGCAGCGCGGCAACATCAAGAAGCTGCGTAGTTCTAAGAACTATGACTAATTTGGAGGGTTGGCTCTTCCTGTAAGTTTAATCGCCCATATGCTTATGAGTGCGAGGAGGAGCCTGTCGTGTCTCACAGGACGAACAAAAAACAGCAGCGCATCCAAACTGCCTGACAAAAATACAAAGCGATATTTATCAAGCACTGTAAGTCTTCATCATGCTTTTTGATCTAGAACTTTTAAGCAAAACAACTTGTTTGCTTTAGGTGGAGGCATGTCACGATGATGAATATTAATTTCAATTCAGACGATGAAGACAATCCAATACATGCTGCGCTCAAAAAGTTCTTGATCGACTGCCAAGTGCAGGATCTTAAAGAGGCAGGCAAGACCGAAGAAGCTGAGCAGCTTGCTTTAAAAAATGTAGAGCAGGATTTAAGTGCTATTGAGCAAGAGCAGTTGGCATCTGGATCAAATGATGAGAATTTCACTCCCGACACAGTGCCTGAGCAGTGCGTGAGCAAGATTTTTGACAATTATGCAGACAACTTTGATCAGCACTTGACTAAACAGCTCAACTATGAAGTACCTCAGATTATTCAGGAGATGGTCAGCAAGTTCACAGAGGGCAGATTTAAACGCCTTTTAGATTTGGGGTGCGGTACTGGTTTGTGTACCGAGGTGATCGGCAATCTTGCGCTGCATAAGACGGGAGTAGACCTTTCTGAAGGGATGCTTGAAAAGGCCGATCAGAAAAATCTTTATGACGATCTTTATTTGAATGACTTAACTGAATTCCTACAGAACGACTGGGATGAACGCTGGGACTTAATCATCTCTGGCGATACATTTATTTATCTTGGTGCACTGGAGGAGGCTGTCGCTGGCCTTGCTAAGAACCTGGAGCTTAATGGCAAGGTCATTTTCACAACGGAAACAGCGGCAGACGATGTTTTTTCAGAAAAGCCATATGTGATGAGCAATCGTGGAAGATTTGCTCATTCTGCTGATTATCTACACAAGCTGCTGGTGGATAACGGCTTTGCGCTTATTGAGCTGGATGAAATTACGCCGCGTTTTGAGGATGGAAAACCTGTTCTGGGGCTTGTTGTTGTTGTACAGTATAACGGCAAGTAAACTCTGGGAGCGCTTGAGTTTTCTGAGTTCGCCCGATGAGACAGCTCAGCTGCGCCGAACTGTTGCTGGTGTGTGGTAAACTCAATCGCGTTGCATTGCGGTGGGAGATAACCCGTCTACACTGCTTAGTCTTCTTCTTCCAAAATTCGAAGTGCAGCGTCCATGGCAAGCGTGTAGCCGTGTGCGCCGAGACCGCAGATCATACCTTTTGCGACCTTGGAGATGTAGGAGGTGTGGCGGAACTCTTCTCGCTGGTGGATGTTTGAGAGGTGGAGTTCGATCACTGGGCGCTCCACACTGGCGATTGCATCCATGATTGCAATTGAGGTGTGGGTGTAAGCGCCTGCATTGAGCACGATTGCGGTCCGCGTCTGGCGGGTCTCGTGAATCCAGTCGATCAGCTCGCCTTCATGGTTGGATTGCTTGCATTCTATGTCTAGGCCGAGCTGTTTTGCGTGGGCGCGGCACTGATCTTCTATCTCTGCAAGCGTGGCGGAGCCATAAACTTCTGGCTGGCGCATTCCAAGCAGGTTCAGGTTCGGTCCGTTGAGGATGAGGATCTTCTTCATGAAAGCTCTCTGAAGTTGTGCGGTGATCAAGTCTCACCTTAATGGCTTGAAAGCAGCTGAGACGCAAGGTCTTTGCTGTCGAGCCCAAGAGTTGACTTCAGTTCGTCCTTAAGGATCTGAACGGCCATGTCTGGTGTTAGATCTGTGTCGGGCAGGTTGGATACGTCATAAAGATTGAAGGCCAGTGACATGAGTTTCCATGCAACAAGTTCAGCGGGCAGGGTGAGGGTGTACTCGCCAGACCGGATACCTTCCTTGAGGTTGTTGCTGATCCATTCATGGCTTTTGTTGGTTTCTTCAGCGTAGACACGGGCAAACTCCGGGTCTCTGTTGGCTTCATCTGCCGCACTGATCCATATGCTGGTCTCTGCTTTTTCCTGAGGAGTTGCATTGAAGCTGATGAGACGGAGCAGGGCTTGTGTCGGTGGAAGGTCTTTGGAGACCGAGATGCAGTTGTCGCCGTTCTTTTGAGAGAGGTAGCGCAGGGCTTCACATTTTAAATCTGTGAGTGATTTAAAATGGTGGTGAAGAATGCCAGTTGCGGCTCCAAGTTGCTTGGCGACTGCCCGGGTGGTGATGCCAGCAAACCCATTTTCCTTCACAACATCCAGTGTTGCCAGAATGATTGCTTTGCGGCGTTCTTCCTTCGCCAGATAGGCCATATAGCGTTCCAGATTATCTCTTTAAATTGGTCAATCTTGACATAGCACGAAATTGAACGTATGTCCAAGTTGATCAATCGTTCAAATTCAATTT
This sequence comes from Pseudovibrio sp. Ad37, assembly GCF_001623075.1. Classification (GTDB taxonomy): domain Bacteria; phylum Pseudomonadota; class Alphaproteobacteria; order Rhizobiales; family Stappiaceae; genus Pseudovibrio. Next base: position 98,036 of record NZ_LMCF01000096.1, on the reverse strand, counting down.
CTTCTCAATTTTGATCGGAAATGCGGGAGGGCACTCTCGAAGGCAAAGGTGAAAGCATGTCAGTGGCAATGGCAAACGAGCAGATGACCAGGGGACATCCGGCGAAAGAGTTTTTCCGGTTTGCGGTTCCTGCTGTGCTTGGCATGATTTCCATTGCGTCTGCCAGTATTATCGATGGCATCTTTGTCGGAAACTTTGTTGGTGCGACGGCATTGGCTGCGATCAGCCTGATTACGCCTATGTTTGCGCTTTACTTTGGCGTGGTGGTGATGCTGACCGTTGGTGCTGCCGTGGTGGCAGGCAAGTTCATCGGTGAGAAACGGGAAAGAGATGCCTCCAACATCTTTATGAAGGCACTGATCAGCGTCTTGGCCTTTTCCGTGGTGTTTGCGGCATTGCTGCTTGTTTTTACGCCAACAGCTGCACGGATGCTTGGCGCAAACGCGGAGACTGCTGAGATGGTGGAGACGTATATCTTCACCGTTGCCTGGTTCTTTCCCGGTTTGAGCCTTGCGGTTGCGCTGTCGCATTTCGTCCGCATTGACGGGCGTCCCAATTTTTCCCTTGCCGGCATGGTGATGATCACTGTGGTCAATATTGTGCTGGATGCCTGGATGATCGGGTATCTGGGATGGGGGGTTTGGGGTGCTGCGCTGGCAACCGGGCTGGCCAGTCAGGCTGGCATGCTGTTTCTGCTTTTGCATTTCGCCAATAAAAGCGCCAAGTTGCGATTTCTACGGCCATTTGGACCCTGGCGGGTGATGTACACGGCTGCCTATAATGGTTTGTCTGAGTTCATCAACGAAAGCTCTGGCGGTATCGTTGTGTTCCTGTTCAACTGGATCCTGATTACCGAAATTGGTGCCCAAGGTGTGGCTGCGTTCACTATCGTGAACTATCTGTTTTTCAGCGGAATCATGGTGTTTTATGGCGTGAGTGAGGGGCTTGGGCCTCTGGTGAGCGTCAATTTTGGTGCACGGAAACCGCGTCGGATTTATCAGTTCTTGTCGCTTGGTGTCGGGACCAACTTTGTTGTTGGCTTGCTGCTTGCCTGTCTATTGATTTTTCAGCCCATGTTGCTGGCAAGTGCCTTTGTTGGAGATGCAGATCAGGCGACGGTGAAGCTGACGATCGAGATCATTGGTGTGATCTGGCCTGTCTTCCTGTTCAACGGTGTCAACATCGCGTTCTCCGGCTATTTTACAGGTATGCATTGCGCGACCCAGTCGGCACTGATTGCGGTGTCCCGGTCTCTGGTTATGCCGCTTTTGCTGATTGTCGTCCTGTGGTTTGTGATTGGGCCGATGAGCGTGTTTTACGCCCTGCCTGTGGTTGAGGCGCTGACGCTTGTTATGACGCTTTTGATGTTCTCGCAGAAAAAACCGCACTGGATACTTCGTCAGACGCGGCGCACCGCCTCTGACGTGCTCTAGGCCACTCAAATTTTACTGAGGGAGTCTTTCGGTGACTAAGTAACTTACACGTTAGGTGCACGGGGTTTTGCTTACTCAAGCAAGACCCCGTCTAATTTTATTGCCGGAATTTGTAGTAAAATATCTCGAGTGTCTTTTGTGCGGGTGTCTCCGATCACAATCTGGAGATATTTCATAGTTTTTTATGGACAAGTACTTTGACGTAGGCAATGTGGTGCCTGTGCAAAATGTCACGCGTAGTTTTGCGTGTCTATGGACGGTCAATCGAACAACAGAGCTACAGCCCGGAGGCTGTAAAATGAGCCACATCTTTCCTAGAAATACCCGTGTAACACTACCAACAGCTGCTAAGGGCGACGGGTGCTACCTCATTGATTCCACTGGTAATAGATACCTTGACGCCTGTGGGGGCGCCGCGGTTTCCTGTCTTGGTCACTCGAATGAACAAGTGATCGACGCGATTAAGGACCAGCTGGATAAGTTTTCGTTCGCTCACACTGGCTTTTTTGGCAGTGAGCCGGCGGAAGAGCTTGCCGATAAACTGGTGGCCCAAGCTCCTGAAGGCATTGACCGTGTCTATCTGGTTTCAGGTGGATCGGAGGCAATGGAGTCTGCTGTTAAATTAGTACGACAGTACTTTGTTGAAAAGGGAGAAAACCAACGCTCGCATATGATTGCGCGTTGGCAGAGCTATCACGGAAATACGCTGGGAGCGCTTTCTGCTGGTGGCAACAAGTGGCGCCGTGAAATGTTCGGTCCACTGCTGATCGAAATGTCTCATATCGATCCTTGTTACGCTTATCGTTACAAGGAAGAGAGTGAAACGCTCGAAGAATACGGCCAGCGTTCTGCTAATCTTCTTGAAGAAGAGATCTTGCGTGTTGGACCGGAAAAGGTTGCTGCGTTCTTCGCTGAGCCTGTTGTTGGTGCAACCATGGGCGCGGTTCCGGCTGTTAAAGGCTATCTGAAACGTATTCGCGAGATCTGTGACAAGTACGGCATCCTGCTTGTGCTGGATGAAGTGATGTGTGGCATGGGCCGCACCGGTCATATCTTCGCGTGTAACGAAGATGAGGTTCGCCCGGACATCGTTGCTATCGCGAAAGGTATCGGCGCTGGTTATCAGCCGCTTGGGGCAATGCTGTGCTCTAAAGAGATCTACGACACCATCGCGACAGGTTCTGGTTTCTTCCAGCATGGTCATACCTACATGGGGCATTCTCTGGCTGCTGCTGCTGGTGCTGCTGTTATGGATCAGTTGATGGCTCCGGGCCGTATGGAGCATGTGCGGACCATGGGTGAGAAGCTTTCCGCTGCGCTGCATGACGAGTTTGGTCAGCATCCTCATGTTGGCGATATTCGCGGGCGTGGTCTGTTCCGTGCGCTGGAGCTGGTTAAGGATCGCGACACGAAAGAGCCTTTGGATCCATCTTTCAAGCTTCATGCGAAAGTGAAGCAGAATGCCATGAAGGCTGGTCTGATGTGTTATCCGATGGGTGGTACGGTTGACGGAAAAATCGGCGACCACATTCTGCTCGCGCCTCCGTTCATCATTGATGACAGTCATATCGGCGAGATCGTTGAGAAGCTAAGCCTTGCAATGAAAGAGAGTTTCACGCAGGTCGGAGTTTCTGTCTAATGACAAAACGGCTCATCATGAGTGCACCGAATGGCGCGCGTCGTGGCAAAGCGGATCATCCGCAGCTGCCGGTGACGATTGAAGATGTCGTTGCTTGCGCCGTGAACGTGGAAGCGGAGGGCGCGGATGCCCTTCATGCCCATGTGCGCGGTGCAGAAGGGCAACATGTTCTAGATGCTGGCCTTTACAAGGAGCTTATCCTTGAGGTGACGGCCAAGTGCCCTGAACTGGCTGTTCAGATCACCACCGAAGCTGTTGGTCGGTACAGCGCGCAGGAACAGTATGATGTTGTTGCCGCTGTGGAGCCTGAGGCTGTTTCTGTTGCCATGCGTGAAATGGCGCCAGAGGGCGGTGATATGGATCTGGCGCGCCGGTTCTATCATGAAGCGAAGGACGCGGGCCGTGCGGTTCAGCATATCCTGTATGCTCCGGAAGATGTGGCTCGTCTCGATCTGCTGATGGGTGAGGGCGTTGTTCCGGCCGGGTATGGCAGCCAGCTTTATGTGCTGGGGCGTTATGCTAAGGATCAGGAGAGCGATCCGCGTGATTTGCTTGGTTTCCTTAGCGCTCGCGATGCTGCAGCTCATATCGCTCAGGATAACCCGTTCATGCTTTGCGCCTTTGGGCGGGCTGAAACAGCATGTGGTGCGCTGGCCTTTGGTCATGGTGGACATGCGCGGATCGGCTTTGAGAACAGCTTGTGGCACGGTACTGGCAAGCTTGCCAAGGACAATGCAGAGCGTATTCAGGTGGTCTCTCATATCCGCAGTGAAATGGGATATGAAGGCGCCGTTTCCAAGGATGACGTGCTGAAAGTGCTCGGAAAACCTCAGTAAAGTGGGATTTCGAGGCTGAGAAGTCAAAAGGCCGCTATCTATGCGATAGCAGCCTTTTTTCTATTTGCAGTCTTTGCTGTATTCTTTGATCAGGTCTTCGCGGTGATCTGGGTCGGCTTCCAGAATGGCGGAGATCTTGCCGGAGCCGTAGCCGAGTGCGTAGATGGCTTCCTGCTTTTTCATGCCCTTGGCGTAGGCCATGGCTGTGATGACGCCTCTGGCGATGTCCTGCTTGTTGCTCTGGTTGCTCACACCGTAGAGGTAATAGCAGATGATGTGCTCTTCGTTTTTCTTGGCGAATTTTTCCGCTCTACTTTGATTAAAGCCTGCATCTGCAACTGATGCACTTGCGGTGAGCATTGCCAGCCCACCGAGGATAACTCGTTTACTCATGAAAAAGCCCCCATGTTTTCGAGGGCTAGTCTGGGAAGGTATTGTGGCGACTTTTTCCTGAAATTCAGGAGAACCTATGTAATCGACAGGTATCTTTGGGGCGCCTGTGGCCTAAGCATGGCAGATGCTCAGTGCACGTCCAATCCGTACTTGCGGAAGGTTTCTTTGGCAGCTTCAGTTTCTTCGGCTGATGGCTCGCGGGTGTCTTTGAGCTGATAGGCTTTGCCCATGGATTGCCACTTGTGTTCGCCCATTTTGTGGAAGGGCAGCACATCAACGCGCTTTACATTGCCGAGTTCAGAAACGAACTTTGCGACGCCTTCAACGTTCTCTGGTGCGTCTGTGAGGCCTGGTACGAGTACAAAGCGGATCCAAATGTCTTTTTCCATCTTTTCCAGACGCTTTGCGAACTCAAGAGTTGGGCCAACTTCAACGCCGGTGACCTTCTTGTAGGTTTCTGGCACCCAGGATTTGATATCGAGCAGGTAGAGGTCTGCCATGTCGATGGTTTCGTCATCGAGGTTGGCGTGCAAGTAGCCGGAGGTGTCCACGGTGGTGTGAACGCCCATCTGGTTACAGCCCCAAAGAAGCGTTTTCAGGAACTCTTTTTGCGCCATAGGTTCACCGCCACTCACGGTCAGGCCGCCGCCGCCAGTTTCAAAATAGGTGCGGTAGGTGGAGATGTCCTTCAAAAGCTCATAGGCAGAGGATTGTTTCCCGGCTTTCAGCTTTAGAGTGTCGGGGTTGTGGCAGTACAGGCAGCGCAGCGGACAGCCAGAGGTGAACACAATGTAGCGCAGGCCGGGACCGTCTACCGTTCCGCCTGTTTCTACTGAGTGAACATAGCCCATGGTGTCTTGCATGGCTGGCGTCCTTTATCATTGTTTGCGAGCGGCCTGTTTTGGATAGGGAGTGAGGATTTTTCCTCGGGCCGCTTCTGCTTTTTATAATGCTTTAAAAGTAAGGTCTTTGACCTTGTTTTTAAAGATGAAATTGTGCAACTCAGCCATTCATTTTCGGTGCATGTGCGCTCCTGTCGCATGAGATTGGCTCTTTTGTCGCAATAAACAAGGCGCGGGACTGAGCCCCGCGCCTTGTTTTGGAATTTGAGAGGTCAGCGCTGTTAACGCTGACCGTTGGCCAAGTGCTATTAGCGCTGACCGTTGGCCAAGTGCTATTAGCGCTGACCGTGGAATGTACGGTTGATCACATCCATCTGCTGCTCACGGGTCAGCTTGATGAAGTTCACAGCGTAACCGGAGACACGAACGGTGAGCTGTGGGTACAGTTCAGGATGTTCCATTGCGTCTTCCAGGGTCTTGCGATCGAACACGTTCACGTTGATGTGGTGACCCATGTCATGCATGTAACCGTCGAGCAGGTGGGACAGGTTGTCGATCCGTTCAGCTTCGTCCTTGCCCAGTGCGCCTGGGATGATGGAGAAGGTGTAAGAGATACCGTCCTGGCTGTCTTCGTAAGGAAGTTTGCAGAGAGACTTCATGGAAGCCACTGCGCCCTTCTGGTCACGGCCATGCATTGGGTTTGCGCCCGGTGCAAATGGTTCGCCTGCTTTACGTCCATCCGGAGTAGAGCCAGTCTTTTTGCCGTACACCACATTGGATGTGATGGTCAGGACAGACTGTGTAGGTGTCGCATTGCGGTACATTGGCTGATTGCGGATTTTGCCCATGAATTTCTTCATGATGTCTTCTGCAATCACGTCAACGCTGTCGTCGTTGTTACCGAAGCAAGGGAAGTCGCCCTCGATTTCGTAATCAACTGCGAGACCTTCGTCGTTACGGATGATCTTGACCTTCGCGTTTTTGATCGCGGAGATACTGTCAGCAACAACAGACAGGCCAGCAATACCACATGCCATGGTGCGCAGGATGTCGCGGTCATGCAGCGCCATTTCAACGCGCTCGTAGTTGTACTTGTCGTGGCTGAAGTGGATGCAGTTCAGCGCCTGAACGTAGACTTTTGCAATCCAGTCGAGCATCTGGTCGTAAAGTGGTTCCAGCTCCTCCCATTCCAGCACGTCGCCGGTGATTGGGTGCGCTTTTGGACCAACCTGTTTGCCAGTTTTTTCGTCAATGCCGCCATTGATTGCGTAAAGCATTGCTTTTGCAAGGTTGGCACGTGCACCGAAGAACTGCATCTGCTTGCCAATGCGCATTGCAGATACACAGCAAGCGATACCGTAGTCATCACCCCAGTAACGACGCATCAGGTCATCATTTTCGTACTGAACAGAAGATGTCTCGATGGAGATCTTTGAGCAGTAGTCTTTGAAGCCCTTAGGCATATGCTCGGACCACAGAACGGTCAGGTTTGGTTCTGGTGCAGGGCCGAGGTTCACAAGGGTCTGCAGAACACGGAAGGAGCTTTTGGTGACCAGTGTCCGGCCATCGATGCCCATGCCGCCGATGGATTCAGTTACCCATACTGGATCGCCAGAGAACAGCGCGTTGTAGTCTGGAGTACGCATGAAGCGAACCATACGGAGCTTCATGACGAAGTGATCCATCAGTTCCTGTGCTTCATCTTCTGTGATGACGCCTTTGTCCAGATCGCGCTGGATGTACACATCGAGGAAGGTGGTTGTGCGGCCCAGAGACATGGCTGCACCGTTCTGCTCTTTGATCGCAGCAAGGTAGCCAAGGTAAAGCCACTGAATAGCTTCCTGAGCGTTTTCTGCAGGGCGGTTGATGTCGCAGCCGTGTGCAGCGCCCATTTCCTTCAGTTCAGCGAGGGAACGGTACTGTTCAGAGATTTCTTCACGAAGGCGCAGTGTTTCTTCGTTCAGGACGTTGCCGTCCAGAGAAGCATGCTGTGCTTTCTTGTCTTCCATCAGCTTGTCGATGCCATACAGCGCAACGCGGCGGTAATCGCCGATGATGCGGCCACGGCCATAAGCATCTGGAAGGCCGGTTACGATGCCAGCGGAACGAGCGCGGCGAATTTCCGGAGTGTAAAGATCGAACACACCGTCGTTGTGTGTTTTGCGGTGCTTAGAGAAAACCTCAGCGGTTTTTTCTGAGAGTTTGTAACCGTTGCTCTCCAGAGCGGCTGCTGCCATTTTCAGGCCGCCGTAAGGCATCAAAGCGCGCTTCAATGGGGCATCGGTCTGCAAGCCAACGATCTTTTCGAGATCTTTGTTGATGTAGCCTGGTGCGTGAGAAACGATAGAAGAAACAACTTCAGTGTCAGCGTCGAGAACGCCTTTCTTGTTTTCTTCTTTCATCAACTCAAGAACGTTGTCCCAGAGTTTGGTTGTTGCAGCGGTTGGGCCAGCAAGGAAGTCGTCAGCACCTTCATAAGGGGTGTAGTTGAGCTGAATGAAATTGCGCACGTCAATTTCTTTGTTCCAGTCACCCTTTTTGAAACCTGCGTAAGCCTTGGGTCCGTCGTCTTTCAGAAATGGAAGAGTGTCGGAGGTAGCTTTATCGATGTTCTGGTGAACGCCCATTTTTAGGTCCTTCATCATTTGAGCAATTTAGCGTGGTGCTACAAGTAAATTCCAAAGGCTTGCAGTGAGTTACGCTTCCTTGCGTCCAGTGCTTGTTGACATTGACTGTACGCCTCAAGTGGGGCCGCATCTTGATTTATGTCAATTCCGAAATGGCTGGCTGACCTGCAAAAAATGCAAGGCAACATTATACAAATGCATACATTTTGGATATTGGGCGGCCAATTGTGGGTGGTGATATAACTCGCTCAAGTTGTGTGCGTTGCAATGAGGTCTGGAATGGTTCTAGTCCTATGAATTTGCTTAGGAAATTGCGTGTTAGGAGATGCTGATTTTGTGCGTTTGCGAAACAGTGTAACAGGGCGCCCGCATTTTCACTTAGGTGCGGTCTAAGTACATTATAGTAAGTATAATGTAGGTAGGTCAATTTTGCATAGCTGATATGCGAAGTTTGAAATATTAGTGGCGGGGGTGGAAAATCGACTTTTGCGGTTCAGGACAGCGCCTGGAGGTGGCCAAAAAGACTCAATTCGGCCACAAAACTTGATTGGTAAACGGTGATATCCACGGGAGATTCAGTGTGCCGTAATTGGAAAAAACTTTTGCCAATCAATTTCCTAGTGCGACAATCTTTAGGGCTCAATGAGATGTGACCGATATAATTGATGGAACGGGTTGACCTACCACCTGTTACAGCGCGGCCACCACTCTCCTTCATGGTCCCCATCGATCATATGATACCCCTCATAGGCGGCGACAGTCATGCAAGAATGGTTGGGCAGAACACGGAGCTGTGATCCCAGAGGGTACAATTCGAAGGGAAGAGGGCTTCCGTCTCTGGTGGTGATGTAGCCATGCTCCTGGCTGACACCTTGCACATAAAGCAGCGGATCCAAGTGGCCGTCTGCATCGCTTAGAAGGCCGAAGCCACAGTCATTGCTTTGGCTTGCGCAGGAACGGTCCTTGGAGAGTGCTAGTCCGCCAGCATCGACGACAATGCGGTTGAGGTGTGGGGCGTGGCTGATGATGCTGGTGAGTACGGTGGCAGCCACATCTTCCATTGCGCACATGCCAAGGTTTGCCTGAAACACATCCTGAAAGACGTAAACGCCTGCGCGAACGTCCGAAACTCCGTCAAATGATGTTCCGAAGAGGGCTGTTGGTGTAGAGCCGATGCTGACTTGCGGGCAGGGTAGGCCTGCTTCCAGAATAGCATCTTTAACGGCAAGCGTTGCTGTGCGCTCCTGTTCCGCAGCGGCTTCCAGCTCCTGCTTGCCGTTTGCTGCATAGCTCACGCCGCCGCCATGGGCCATAACGCCGGCGAATTCCATGTTAGATGCGTTTGCAAGTATTCTGGCGACATCTACGGCGCGCTGTTGATCTGCCTTTACGCCAGTGCGGTGACCGTCCACATCGACTTCCAGATAGACGCGCGGCTTTGGGCCATCCAATGTCATGGTAGATAGGTGCGTTGCCATCTCGGTACTGTCCAGACAGATGGACATTTGTGCGCCGGCGCGGTTGAGGCGCATGATGCGTTCCATCTTTTGCGGGATGATGGAGACGGCATAGAGGATATCTTTGAGGCCAAAGGAGGAAAAGTACTCTGCTTCCTTCAATGTGGAAACGGTCCAGCGGTCTGCGCCATGCTCTTGCAGAATGCGGGCGACATCAATGGACTTAGCTGTTTTGAGGTGCGGGCGCAGCGGAACGTCGATCTGTTTGAACCTGTCTGCCATGCCTTTGATGTTTCGGCGCATTGCAGCTTCATCGAGCAAAAGGCAAGGGGTTTGAAGGTCTTCAAGCATTGAGTGGCTCCGCAATCCAGATTGTTCCTCGTAAAAATGCCTAGCAGATCTGAGAAGGAATAAACAGTCGTGTGCTCCGGTTTTACAAGAGAGCTACATTTTCTCGCTATTTCAGTCTCTTAAGGGATCTTATGAACTTACAAGACGTGCTGCTCTGATGGGCGAGCGGGTTGAGTGTTTGCCGCAATCACCTCAACTTCTCGGTGATTAACACACCGATTTTCAAGAGGAGGCAGTTAGGCAAGCCTGATCGGCGGTTGTTTATGGCTTGAGGAGACTGGCTTATGAATGCGGAGAAAGTCCTGAGTATTTTAAATCCCGAACTAAAGAAGAAGCTTGCTGATAAATATGATGCTGCGGTGCCCGGTATGTCTGAGAGTGTCGTGGATTGGGCCTACGACAAGCATTATGGCCGGGAAGGTGTTGACCTGAAGACCCGGCAGTTGTGCAGCATTGCGGCTTTGACAGCGATGGGCGGTCATACAGGGCCGCAATTGGTCATGAATATCGAGCACACGCTGAACTCAGGTGCGCGCGCCTCCGAGATTCTTGAGATCATCTGGCAAATGGCGGTTTATGCAGGCGTGCCCGCCGCCCTGAATGGCCTGAACACAGCAATCGCGTATTTTGAAGAGAAAGGGCTGGATCCGCGCTCTTAAAGAGACTTTCTTATCTTTAGAAGCAGGAGTGCGAGCTTAATGTTCGCACTCCTTTTGTCGTTAAGCGTCTTGTTTCTTCTTCGCGGGGCGGGATGGACCTTCGCGTTCGGAGGATTGGGCCCAGAGGTTGATGTTGGCTTCTGTGGCGTACTGATCGATGGCGGTCAGTTCTTCCTCTGTGAACTCCAGATTGTTGATGGTGGCTGCGCAGTCGATCACCTGCTCCTTGCGGCTTGCGCCGATCAGAGCTGAGGTGACGCGGCCTTTGCGCAAGACCCAAGCCAGAGCCATCTGGGCCAGTGTCTGCCCACGGTTCTCGGCGATCTCGTTCAGCGAGCGAATGTGGGTCAGCGTGGTCTCGTTGAGGAAGCTTTCCTGGAAGGAGCCGACGTGTTTGCCCGCGCGGCTGTCCTGTGGAATGCCGCCCAGGTATTTGTTGGTCAACATGCCTTGTGCCAGAGGGGAAAAGACGATGGAGCCGATGCCTTCTTCTTCCAGCGTGTCGAGCAGTCCGTCCTCTTCCACCCAGCGGTTGAGCATGGAATAGCTTGGCTGATGGATAAGACACGGGGTGCCCAGTTCCTTCAGGATCTTCGCTGCTTCCTTGGTGCGTTTGGAGTTGTAGGAGGAGATGCCCACGTAGAGCGCTTTGCCCTGACGGACGATCTGGTCGAGGGCCATCATGGTCTCTTCCAGTGGTGTGTCCGGATCGAAGCGGTGGGAATAAAAGATGTCGACGTAGTCCAGCCCCATACGCTTCAGGGACTGATCGCAGCTGGCCATGAGGTATTTGCGGCTGCCCCATTCGCCATAAGGTCCCGGCCACATGTCATAACCTGCTTTGGAAGAGATGACGAGCTCGTCGCGGTATCCGGCAAAGTCGGTGCGCAGGATCTCACCAAATGCGGTCTCAGCGCTTCCCGGAGGTGGGCCGTAGTTGTTGGCAAGGTCGAAGTGGGTGATGCCCAGATCGAACGCTGTGCGGCACATTTCGCGTTTGGTTTGATGTGGGGTGGTTTCACCGAAATTGTGCCAGAGACCGAGGGAGATGGCAGGTAGCTTGAGGCCACTCTTCCCGCAGCGGTTGTACTTCATGGTGTCATAGCGATTTTCAGCTGGTTGCCAAGCCATCAGATGTCCTCCCAGACTTCTGTTTATTTGTTTTGGATGGAAAAATTGAGGAGGGCTGGTGGCGCGGTCGCCACCAGAATTTTTGGAGGGTACGCTCAAAATGAGCGCGGTATTTAAGCGGAGAGTTCAACCCAGACCGGGACGTGGTCTGATGGTTTTTCCCAGCCGCGGACGTGTTTGTCGATGCCAACGCCCTGCATGATGCGGGCGGCTTCCGGTGAGAGCAGCAGGTGGTCGATGCGGATGCCGTTGTCGCGTTGCCATGCGCCTGCCTGATAATCCCAGAACGTATAGGTTCCGGCGGTGCCATTGGTTGCGCGGACGGCTTCGGTGAAGCCGAGGTTGAGCAGGGCGCGGAAACGCTGGCGGCTTTCCGGACGGAAGAGAGCATCACCAACCCAAGCCTCTGGCTTCTTTGCGTCTTCCGGCTCAGGAATGACGTTGTAATCGCCAACCAGCAGGAAGGCTTCTTCCTTTTCCAGCTGCTTAACGGCATGCTTGTGAAGGCGATCCATCCAGCGCAGTTTATAGGGGAATTTCTCGGTCTCTACCGGATTGCCGTTTGGCAGGTAGAGGCAGCCCACGCGGATTGGTTCGTTGTCGCCGGCGATAACGGCCTCGATATAACGGGCTTGCTCGTCTTCGTCTTCACCCGGCAGGCGGCGGTTAACCTCCTCAAACGGGCGTTTGGAGAGGATTGCGACGCCGTTGAAGCCTTTCTGGCCGTGGGTTTCCAGATTGTATCCCAGCTCCTCAAACGGAGCGCGTGGGAAATTCTCATCAACCGATTTAATTTCCTGAAAACAAGCGACATCCGGCTGTTCTTCTTCGAGCCATTTGAGAACCGTTTCTAACCGCGCTTTGACGCCATTAATGTTCCAGCTTGCGATTTTCATCGGGTTTCCCTTCGAGAAAGCAGTGAGGTCAGAGCTCTGCGCATCAATGCATTTGCAGCAGTGGCTCTGGCTGCTTGGTCTATATGTGTCTTGATTTGTTCTAGCACGGTGTCTGAGGAGGGCAAGGCAGGCAGGGCAAGTGTGTGTGGATGAGGCCTTGTCGGGCGCTGTCGGGCAATCTTGAGGCTGCTTTACTTGGCTTTCTGATCCAAAAGCCTTTTGAGGTACTCAAGGATAAAGGCCAGCGCAATGAGTTGCCCGCCGATTGCAAATGAACTCACAAGGACGGATGCCTGGGTCACAAACTGATCAGCGGTGTAAGCAAAGACGCCAAAATGCCAGTTCGCTATGATTGATGTTGCGATCTGCAGCACGCCAACACTCAGGAGCGCATAAACAACCAATTTGTGAGCATTTTGAAAGGACAGCATGAGGCTTCTCTGAGGTGTTTGCGTGGAAGGGAACAAGTTCTACGCGGAACGAGGATAACTGTTTTGCGTTGAAATGTGCGTTGGTTTGCGCGGAAAGCGGGAAAACTGCGTTCTTATGGGGCGGGGCTTTGAGGCTGGTAGGGCGTGGTTGCTTTGGGATGCATTCACGCCCGCTTTTTAACTTATTCCCCTGATGTGCGACTGGCTTATCTTAGATGGAGAAGCTTGTGCCGCATCCACAGCCGGCGGCGGCCTGAGGATTTGAGATCTGGAAGGACTGGCCCATGAGATCTGTTACGAAATCAATTTGCGAGCCTGCCATGTATTGCAGGGAGATGCTGTCGATGAGAACCGTTGCGCCGAATTTGGCGAGGACGAGGTCGTCATCTTCCTGTTCTTTTACGATGTCATACTTGTATTGAAAACCGGAGCAGCCGCCACCTTCGACAGAAATGCGGAGCATGCTGCCATTGGTTTCTGTTTCCAGTATCTGGGCGACGCGTTTTGCGGCCTTGTCGGTCAAGCCGACGGTATTTTCAGGGGTCTGGGTCATAAGCTCAGTCTTGTTTCGGCTTGCGTACTTTCTTTAAAGCTGTTTGCTTTTGGTTTGGGCTGCTTAAACAGCTTTAAAGATTATTTATCTGCGTATTCTTATCCGAAAACCGGTAGCCACTTTTCGGGAATGCGCTTTGCCTTATAATTTAGGTGGTCTCCATGGTAATTTCCATAGTATTTTATTGCTAAATTACATTTGGCTTAGGAAAGCGGTTGTTTACAGGGCTTTTACATCTGTTATGTCATTGCTGTGATACGAAAATCGCAGGGAATGACCTGGGCATTTTCTGATTGTAAGGGGTGGGGGATAAAGAATGGTCAAGACGTTAGGATACGGTGCTCAGCCACGGGCAGAGTATGCTGTTGATCCGGAAGTCAGCCGTGGCCGACTTTTTCCAGAACCGGAAAGCCCGACACGCACGCCGTTTCAGCGTGATCGAGATCGTATTATTCACAGTGCTGCTTTCCGCCGCCTCAAGCACAAGACGCAGGTCTTTGTGTACCATGAGGGCGATCACTTCCGCACACGCCTGACGCACACAATTGAGGTCTCCCAGATTGCGCGTTCGCTTGCACGTGCGCTGCGGCTGGATGAGGATCTGGCCGAGTGTCTGGCGCTGGCGCATGATCTTGGACACACCCCGTTTGGGCATGAGGGCGAGGACGTGATGCATGAATGCATGGCGGACTATGGCGGGTTTGACCACAATGCCCAGTCCCTGCGCATTGTGACGGATCTTGAGCGCCGGTATGCGGAGTTTGATGGCCTCAATCTGGCGTGGGAAACGCTGGAAGGGCTTGTGAAGCACAATGGGCCGCTGACGGATCGATCCGGTGCGCCTTGTGGCAAGCTTGAAGGCAAGCATCTGCCGTTTGCTGTGAGTGAATATGCCAAGCATCAGGATTTGCTGCTGTGGTCGTGGCCGAGTGCAGAAGCGCAGGTGGCAGCGATTGCAGATGATATCGCTTACGACGCGCACGATCTGGATGACGGATTGCGGGCCGGGTTGCTTAGCTTTGAGGCCATGAAAGAGGTGCCGTATCTGAAGCGTATTTTAGACGAGGTGGACGGGAAATATCCCGGTCTTGAAGATGCGCGGCGTATTCATGAGATCGGACGCAGATGTATCACAGGCATGGTGGAGGACGTGATTGCGGAGAGTATTTCGCGAATTAATCAGGTTTCTCCCAAGAAATGCGGGGATATTCGTGATGCAAATGGTCCTGTTATTGCCTTTTCAACTGAAATGGCGCGAGAAGAGCGCGAGTTGAAAGAATTTTTGTTTGCTAATCTGTACCGGCACGAAAGTGTTCTGGCGGTTCGCAGGAAGGTTGCCAAAGTGGTGCGGGATTTGTTCCATGCCTACTTTAAAGCACCGGAAAGAATGCCAGAACCATGGTGTACGGGATTGAAAGGCGAGGGTGATGATGTGAAGGCCCGCAGGGTTTGTGACTTCATTGCAGGCATGACGGACCGTTATGCCATAGACGAACACCGACGATTATTTGACGATACCCCGGAACTGGGGTAATGCGCCAATTCAAACACTATTAATTCATGGAGTTTATGTGGGGCTGCGGCTTCGCAAAACCCTGTGAGCTGTCAAACTAGGCTATTAAAAATGAACATCTTTGCAGACTTCGCCGAAAGGGTAAACAGTGTAGTCAAGGGTCTCGACCTTGCTGCTGACGCGCCGGAGCTGGATCTGCGACGAGTGACTGTTGAACCTCCTCGGGATGCTGCTCATGGCGATCTGGCGACCAACGCTGCCATGGTGCTGGCTAAACAGCTGAAGATGAAGCCGCGTGATCTTGCCGAAAAGATTGCAGAAGGCCTGCGCGCCGACAGTGAAGTTGATGCTGTTGATATTGCCGGACCTGGCTTCATCAACATCCGCGTAAACAAAGTTATTTGGGAACGCGTGCTGGCAGATGTTGTTGCCAAGGGCAATGCGTTTGGCAGTGGCAGCCGTGGTGCCGGTTTGAAGGTGAATGTGGAGTATGTATCCGCGAACCCGACCGGACCGATGCATGTGGGCCATACACGCGGTGCTGTTGTGGGTGATGCGCTGGCGAGCCTGTTGCAGTTTGCCGGTTATGATGTGACCCGTGAATACGTGATCAACGACGCTGGCTCCCAGATTGATACTCTGGCGAAGTCCGCCTTTCTGCGTTACCGCGAAGCACTGGGTGAAGACATTGGGCAGATCCCTGAGGGCTATTATCCGGGCGAATACCTTGTTCCCGTCGGCAAGGCGCTGGCAGAGGAATATGGTGAGCGCCTGAAGGAGATGGACGAGGGCGAGCGTCATGCTTTGCTCAAGGGCTATGCCGTTGACAAGATGATGGATCTGATCCGTGAAGATCTGAGTGCTTTGAACGTGAAGCACGACGTGTTCTTTTCAGAAAAGACCATGCACGGTCAGGGGAATGCCATTGATCTGACGCTGGATGCTCTGCGTCAGCGCGATCTGGTTTACACTGGCACTTTGCCGCCACCAAAAGGCGAAGTGCCTGATGACTGGGAAGACCGTGAGCAGACCCTGTTCCGCTCCTCCAACTACGGTGATGACAGTGACCGAGCGCTGGTGAAGTCTGATGGTAGCTACACCTACTTTGCCGCTGACGTTGCTTACATGCGCGACAAGATTGAGCGCGGGTTCAAAGAAATCATCTTTGTGCTTGGTGCGGACCATGGCGGCTATGTGAAGCGTCTGGAAGCGATCGGCAATGCGATCTCTGGCGGTGATGTGGATGTGATTGTGCGTCTGTGTCAGCTTGTGAAGCTCTTTAAGGGCGGCGCTGAGTTCAAAATGTCCAAGCGCTCTGGTAATTTCATCACCCTTCGCGATGTGGTTGATGAAGTGGGCGTAGATGCGGTACGCTTTATGATGCTCTATCGTAAGAACGATGCGCAGCTGGATTTCGATTTTGACAAGGTGAAAGAGCAGTCAAAAGACAATCCAGTGTTTTATGTTCAGTACGGTCACGCTCGGTGTCATTCTGTGCTGCGTCAGGCTGCTGGAGAGCTGGATTGGTTCTCCAACACAGCTGAAGAGTTGCAGTCTGCAGATTTTGCACAACTTGAAGATGAGGGTGAACTTGCACTGGTCGCGAAGATGGCTCAGTGGCCTCGAATTGTAGACGGAGCCTCAGAAAATCACGAGCCGCACCGCATTGCGTTCTATCTGTATGAGCTTGCAAGCGCCCTGCATGGACACTGGTCCAGAGGCAAGGAAAAGCCGCAATTACGCTTTATTAATGATAAAACGCCAGAATTAACCAAAGCTCGACTCGCGTTAGTTTACGCAGTTTCACAGGTAATAGCTTCTGGCCTCAATGTTTTGGGTGTCACTGCACCAAATGAAATGCGCTAGCGCCTGAGCATAGTTGATAGAGTACTGGAGGTTCGCGGTGGGGATTGCGAGCCTCTTATTTAAGGGAAAACACCGCTGCAATGACCAATCGCTCCAAGTATCCGGGTCCGGGTGAGGTTTCTGCTAGGCAAACGGCAGGCGATGAACCGCAACAGTGGGCAGGCGATCAAGATCCGCTCGTAGAACTTGCCAGAATTGTCGGGGAGAGCGCTGCTCAGTACCGTCCTAGTTCTCGCGTAGAAAGCGAAGTCTCTGACCGTCCGCTGTTTCCAAAGACTGATGAGCGCAGTGTAACTGCCGATCATGCTCCTCAGCATGGCTCTCAGGACGCCACGTTGGCCGATGATTATTCAGTGGGTGCAGCTGAAGTGAATGAGCCTGCATCAACTCAAGATTCATTTGCGGCTCTGGATGCTGTTTTTGCATCTCCAAAAACCTCCGCGTCACCTGCACATGCTGATCCGTTTGCGGATTTGAGCGCTGCTGCGTTGTCTGCTGGTGCGCCAAGTGAGGCTGTTGACTATGTCAGTGACCTTCCTCCGGTTCCAAAAGCGGCGGCTGTGCCTGAAGCAAAGCCAGTTCCTGCGCCTGCACCTGTGCGCCAGTCTGTGACTGCCGCTGATGTGACTGCAGAGCCGGAAATGGATGATATTCTTTCGCGCGATCTTGAAGAGAGCCTCGTTGCTTCTCTCAATCAGTCTCAGGTGGAGCGTGAGCAGACGTCTCGTCCTCAGCGGTCCGTGAGCCGTGCGACACCGACACTGGATGCTGTTGGCGCGCGGGATGTGCGCCCTGAGCAGACTTTGCGTGAGCGTCTTGAACGCCGCACAGCGGATGCTCCACGTGCGGTTGAAACACCGCGCGTTGCCGAGCCTGCTGCGCCTGTACAAAATGTGGCGTCTGCTTCGCCAAGAGCTCTGGATGAGCTTTCCCAGAGCGATTATGACAGCTGGCGCGCCGAGCGTGCTGCAGAACGTGCAACTGCAGCAGCTGCTGCCAAGCCTGTTCAGCCTGCACCGACACCAACGCCTGCGATTGAAGAAGCTCCTGCCGCGCCTCAATTGCGTGGCACGCATGATGATGTGGCACCTGCTGCTGACCCTGTTTCATTTGAACCGGATATGACGGCGTTTGCGATGGACACCGGTGCTGAGCTTGAAGGTGAGCACATCAGCGCTCCTGAAGTGTCTGCACAGGAAACGGTTATTCCTGCCAAGCATCTTGAAGAAGCTTTGTTGGCTGAGTTCAGTCTTGACGAGGAAGCGCAGCCAAGCGTTGTTGCTGAACCTGTTGCGCCTCAGCCTGTGCGAAATGTTGCGCAGGACATTGAAGCGAGCGTTGATGACATCTTTGCAGATGAAATTGCGCAAGAGCCGCAGCCAGAACCAGAGCCTGAAGTTGAAATTGGCCCTGAAGTTGCTGCAGAGCTGAATGAATTTGAGCGCATGAGTGCCGGTTTTGAACAGGTTGCTCAGGAAATCGATCCATTTGCCGTTGAAGGTGATGATGCCTGGCAGCTGGACGAAAGCGTTGCCAACGATACGTCTTTGGATGAAATGTCCTGGCCTGCTGCTGCTGAAAAGCTGGCGCAGACGGAAGCTGCTCATCAAGAGGCAATGAATGCAGTGAAAAAGCCTGGTGAAGAGCAATCTCCTCCTCCTGGCGGATATGATCTTGATGCTGTGGCGCAGGCTATGCGCAAAGAAGATCCGAGCCTTGATGGCGGCGTTCTTCCGCAAGCTGTGCCGCGCGTTTCTGTTGATGTTCCGATTGAAGCAGAAGAGAGCCGCAGTGGCGGCATGCGTAAAGGCCTGATGGCTGCTGCATCCATTGTTGCGATTGTTGTGGTTGGCGGTGCCGGCTTGTTCCTGTTCGACTTTGGCGGAGCGGGCGGAGACGCAACTCCGCCACCAGTCATTCGCGCTGATGCCTCTCCAATGAAGGAGGTCCCATCTCCTTCTGCGCAGCCTAAGAACGACACTGCAAAAGTCTTTTCTCCGCAAGAAGCCTCTCAGCCAGCTACTGGCGAGAAGATGATTCAGCGCGAAGATGCAGCTGTAACACCCTTGCCGCCAGCATCCAGCGAAACGGATACTGCCAAGTCCAGCGTGTTTGATGTGAACCCGACGAAGAAGGTGCGGACTGTTATTGTTCGTCCTGACGGGACCATCGTTCAGCGGGCTGGTGCAGAGGCCAATGTGTCTGCGCAGCCTCGTGTTGTCACAAGCAGCACTGTGCGCAACAGCAATCCGCAGAATACGGGTAGCACGACACCAGCGGCGACGTCTGGGCAGTGGGATCCACTTCCGGGTGAAACCCAGAGTGCAAACCAGCAGGCTGCAGCTGTACCAACTGCGACAAGTTTGCAGGATGCGTTTGCGAATGCTCCAGTGGCAACGCGGACCGAGACGCGTAATACGCTTCTGGGTGTGAGTGTTGTGCCTCAGTCCAAGCCGTTTGTTGTGGCGTCTGCCAATACAGGCCGTAGTACTGTTGGCTCCAACACACTGACGCCGCTGCAGCCGCAGCCGACGTCTCGTGCCAGCAACGCGCCACTGAACCTGACTGGTAACCAGAATACGCAGACAGCTGCTGTAAACCCGCAGGCGATTGCTCCAACTCCGACACCGGGTGCAGGCGTTTTGGGTGAGATCCCAGGTGGAACTTACATCGTGCAGGTGGCTTCTGTGCGCACTGTTGAGGATGCACGTGGTCAGATCCGTCGCTACAACAGTCGCTATCCAAACCTGATGGCTTTGGTGACACCGGTGATTACGCGTGCTGATCTTGGCGACAAAGGTATTTACTACCGCATTCAGGTGCCGTTTGATGGCCCGACCAGTGCAAACACCTTCTGCGGTGAGTTTAAATCTGCTGGTGGCGACTGTTACGTTCGCCGCAACTAAATACGAGTTCCTTTTTCAGGGACCACGCTTTGGAGCTTGACGCCGTACCAGCGTCAAGCTACCAGCTTTACTCATGTTTTTAAAATCGTTCATTTCCGGATGCCTTGGACCTGAGCTTAGCGCTGAGGACAAAGCCTTTTTTCGTGACCAGCAGCCGTTTGGTCTGATCCTATTTGCCCGAAATATGGAAACGCCGGAGCAGATCCGACGTCTTTGCGCTGATTTTCGCGAGGCTGTTGGGCGTGCGGATGCTCCTGTTTTTATTGATCAGGAAGGCGGGCGTGTGCAGCGGGTTGGTGAGCCACATGTGCCAGTCTATCCAGCAGCAGGGACGATTGGGCGCCTTTATGCGCAGGACGTTGAGGCGGCGAAACGGGCGGCTTATTTGCATGCCTTGCTGATTGGGCTGGATCTGCGTGATCTTGGTTTGAGCGCCAACTGCATTCCGTGTCTTGATATGCCCATTGAAGGTGCGAGCAACATTATTGGTCTGCGGGCCTATGGGTCTGATGCTGCGCTTGTGAGTGATCTGGGTCACGCTGCGATGGATGGCTGTCTCGCAGCTGGTGTGATGCCGGTTATGAAGCATATTCCGGGTCATGGCCGAGCGCTGGTTGATAGTCATCTTTCCTTGCCTGAAGTGACAAGCCCTCTTGAGGAGCTTGAAACGCGGGACTTTTTGCCGTTCAAATCCTTGCGGGATTGCCCGATGGGGATGACCGCTCACATCGTGTTTAAAGAGATTGATGGAGATCATCCTGTTACGCAATCTTCCTATGCTATTCAGAAGGTTATCCGGGAAGCGATTGGTTTTGATGGTGTCTTGATCAGTGATGACATCTCCATGAAAGCGCTTGGCGGTGATTTGAAGAGCAGGGTTGAGAAAATTGTTGCGGCGGGATGTGATCTTGTTCTGCATTGCAATGGCGAACTGGACGAGATGAAAGTGGTTGCATCGGCTGTGCCAGAAGTGAGCGGTAAGCGTGCTGAACGCATCGAGGCGGCTATGCTGCGAAATACCCAAGTGTTTGATGGGGATGAAACGGCACTGCGCGCGGAGTTTGATGAGCTGTGTGCGAAAGTTTGAGAGGGTGTCTTTCTACTGGAGTGCAGGACATGCTCTTCGGGGATGCGCTTTAAAGGGATTGATGCTTGAGCGACGTTGAGGCCACAGAGCAGATAGAGGAGGCGTTGGCAGGCGCGGCGGCTGTGGAGCAGCCCGCGACTGGCGACCCGAACCTGCTTGTGGATGTGGACGGGTTTGAAGGCCCGCTTGATGTTTTGCTCACACTGGCCCGCAGCCAGAAGGTTGATATCACCAAGATCTCCATTCTCGCGCTGACAGAGCAGTATCTTGAGTTTGTAAAGGAAGCGCGCCGTTTGCGGCTGGAGCTGGCTGCAGATTATCTGGTGATGGCGGCGTGGTTGGCTTATCTGAAATCCCGTTTGCTTATTCCGCAGCAAAAAGACAGCGATGAGCCGACGGGTGAAGAGCTGGCAGCGGCGCTGGCGTTTCGTCTGCAACGATTAGAAGCTATGCGGGATGCCTCTGCTAAGTTGATGAACCGGTCGCGTCTTGGGCGGGATCTGTTTGCGCGTGGTGCTCCTGAAACTGTGTCGGTGGAACGCCGCAGTGTTTGGACTGCCACGCTCTATGATTTGCTGATGGCTTATGCGTCGCAGCGTCAGCGCCACTCGGTGACGTCCGTGCATGTGAAGCGACGTGAGGTTTGGTCGCTTCAGGAAGCGCGGGATATTCTGACCCGTCTTGTAGGGCAGGTTGCAGTATGGACACCGATTGAGCGATTTCTGACGGCCTATCTGGAAGACCCGCAGGAGCGGGCGACGGCAATGGCATCCGCGTTTTCGGCCAGTCTGGAGCTGGTGCGTGAAGGGGTGATCGATATTCAGCAGTCCGGACCATTCGAGACGATTTATGTGCGTGCCTCACAGCGGACGCCGGAAGAGATTGGTGCGGGTGAGCCGGCTGAAGAGCTTCAGGAAAAAGAGGTTGAGTTGTCATGAGTAAAACACCAGACCTGCTCGACACAGTCTCAGACAATGAGGCTATTGAAGTTGCGGATGCCGGGGAGCTTTTAGAAACGGAGCGCATGGTTGAGGCTTTGATCTTTGCCAGTGCGGAGCCTCTCAGCTTTTCCGAGCTGACAAAGCGTATTCCTGGTGATCGGGATATTCGCGGCGCTCTTAACCGCCTGCGCTCGTTTTATCGCAAGCGCGGTGTGCAACTGCGGTCTACTGAGGATCGCTGGTCGTTTCGGACTGCGGAAGATCTGTCGTTCATTTTGCACCGTGAAGCGGTTGAGCAGCGGCGTTTGTCGCGGGCCGCGCTGGAAACATTAGCTATTATTGCCTTTCACCAACCTGTGACCCGCGCAGAGATTGAAGATATTCGCGGCGTTTCTACATCTAAGGGCACGCTTGATGTGCTGCTGGAAACGGGCTGGGTGCGCATGCGAGGTCGACGCAGAACACCAGGACGTCCTGTAACTTATGGAACGAGCTTTGATTTTCTTGACCATTTTGGTCTTGAGAACATCAAGGATTTGCCGGGACTGGAAGAGTTGAAAGGGGCAGGGCTGCTTGATAGTGCGATCCCTGCCAGCTTCCATGTGCCAGCACCGGATGACAGTATTGATCTGACAGAAGATGAAGATCCTCTGGAAGAAAGTGAAATGTTTGCAACTGGCGCACTTGAAGAAGACGCCGGAGAAAAATAAACACATGCAAGGGGCGCGATGTTGTGTTCGCCGCCTTGCAAGTTTTATGAGGGACGAATGGAGCCAGGGAAGGTTGCAGCATCAGAACGGCTGGTGTTTGACAATATCTACCATCATTATGGGGACTTACCTGCGGTTCGCGGTGTTTCGCTTTCTTTGAAAAGCGGAGAAGTGCTGTGTTTGCTAGGGCATTCTGGTTGCGGAAAGACAACGGTGCTGCGTATTGCAGCTGGTGTTGTGCGCCAGCAGCAGGGAAGCGTCCGGATCAATGGTTCTGTGGTTGCTGATGAGCGGACTTTTCTGCCGCCGGAAAAGCGCGGTGTGGGGCTTATGTTCCAGGACTATGCGCTGTTTCCGCATCTAACGATTCTTGAGAATGTGAAGTTTGGTCTTTCCGACCTTTCTTCTGAAGTGGCCGAGCGCCGTGCGCGTGATGCGCTGCACATGGTTGGACTTGGTCAGTATCTGGATGATTATCCGCATGGATTGTCTGGAGGTGAGCAGCAACGTGCTGCGCTGGCGCGTGCAATGGCACCGCGGCCTCATACTTTGTTGATGGATGAGCCATTTTCAGGACTGGACAGTCGCTTGCGTGATGATGTGCGCACGCAGACGCTGGATATGATCAAAATGCAAGGCGCGACAGCGGTTGTGGTGACCCATGATCCTGAAGAAGCCTTGCGCGTGGGTGACCGGATTGCGCTGATGCGTAATGGGGAGGTGGTACAGCTGGCGACGCCAGAGGATATCTACTTCCGCCCGAATAGTTTGTTTGCCGCTAAATTCTTTTCCGATCTCAATGAGATACCCGGAAAAGTTGTTGGTGGCCGTGTGGTCACGCCTATCGGGAATTTTTCCTCTAATGGCCTTGAAGAAGGGGCTCATGCGACCTTATGTGTAAGACCACATCACTTAAAGGTATGCCATGGTGAGGGACAGTTCAAAGGCAGAGTAATTTCTCGCGCAATGGCAGGTGAGACAGATCTTCTGGACGTACAAGTTGATGGAATTGAGCGTCTTCTACGTATTCGTACGAGGGATGTATTACAATTCTACCCAGAAAATGTCATAGACTTGTGTATAAATGCAGAGAATGTTTTGGTTTTTGGGCGAGAGACGTCAGTAAATCATAGTGGGTAATTCTTCTGGATACTACCTATTAGTATCTGGGGGATGTAGTGTCTCTCAAAACACAGTTCAGGGTTCTTAAGGAGTTTGGTTGATGGGCTCAATTGGTATTTGGCAAATTGTCATCATCGCGGTTGTCGTAGTTCTGCTGTTTGGTCGCGGAAAGATTTCCGAGCTGATGGGCGATGTTGCAAAGGGCATCAACAGCTTCAAAAAGGGGCTGAATGATGATGCTGCGGAAGCAAAAGAAAAAGAAGAAGATCCTAAAGTGATCGACCATGCGCCGGGTGACACCGTGAATGCGCAGGAAAAAACTGAAGACACCGCGAAAAAGGACTAAGTCTCCTTTAAGGTAGTCTGTGTAAATTACCTAGGGAAAGTCGGCGTTTTCTGGCTTAGAGTTTGTGATCTACGCCTTTCCCTAGTGAATGTGCCGTTTGCGGCACGACATGTCTATGATGAGAGCCTGACAATGGGCTGTCATTGAGACACTAACGAAACGGCTTCTTTATGTTCGATATCGCATGGACAGAGCTGCTGCTTGTTGCTGTGGTTGCCATTTTGGTGGTTGGCCCCAAAGAACTGCCGGGCATGTTGCGCACAATCGGGCGCACAATCGGCAGTGTGCGGCGTATGGCTGGCGAGTTTCAGTCTAGTTTGAATGACGCTGTCAAAGAAGCGGAGAAGCAGACCGGCATTGATGAAATGCGGAAGCAGGCTGATGCCGCACAAAACTTCAATCCACTTGATGACTTGAAAAAGACATTGGCGGACGAGAAGAAGAAGCTTCAGGACAGCATGAAAACTGCGGAAAGCGATGTGAAAAGCTCGCTGAACGGTGAGGGCTCTTCGGAGAGTAAGCCGGACAGTGCGCCAGAAGCTGCGCCTGTGAAAGCAGAGGTTCCGACGCAGAAAGTTGTTTCTTCAGCTGAGCTGGCTTCCACGCAAAAAGCAAAAGTAAGTGCCGCAAGCACTCCTTCCAGCAAAGATGAAAGCTAGGGCGGCTATTTTATGAGTGATAACGAAATTGAAGATTCGCGTGCGCCACTGATTGAGCACCTGATCGAATTGCGTTCCCGCCTGATGAAGTCGGTGATTGCGATCGCTATTGCCTTTGCGGTTTGCTTTTACTTCTCAAATGACATCTTCAACTTCCTGATCGAGCCGTTTTCGGCAGCGGCCGGGGAAAGTATTGAAGTCAAGCTGATCTACACCGCACCGCACGAATGGTTCTTCACCCAGATGAAGCTGGCTTTGTTTGGAGCGCTGTTTATTGCCTTCCCGGTTCTTGCCAGTCAGATTTACATGTTTATGGCGCCCGGGCTTTATAAGCACGAGCGCAGTGCATTTATTCCGTATCTGGTCGCGACACCTATTTTGTTCGTGATTGGCGGGTCGCTGGTGTATTACCTTGTGCTGCCAATGGCGATGGGCTTCTTCCTTGCCATGCAGCAGATGGGTATGGACGGGCAAGCGTCCATTGAGATGCTTCCGCGTGTGAGTGAGTACCTGAGCTTTGTGATGGTTCTGATCTTCGCGTTCGGTCTGGTCTTTCAGCTTCCGGTTGTTTTGACGCTTATGGGACGCGCGGGTCTTGTGACCTCTGAGTCTTTGAAGGGTAAGCGGAAATATGCCGTTGTTGCTGCGTTTGCAGCTGCGGCAATTTTAACACCTCCTGATCCGATTTCGCAGATCGGTCTTGCACTTCCTACTCTGCTTCTCTACGAAGTCTCCATCTATTGTGTAAGGCTCGTCGAGAAGAAACGTAAAGAGAAGGAAGCGGAAGAAGAGGCCTAGTCGCACTTCCATCCTGATTTACGAGTTTCCCGGCGGGTTATTTGAAGGCAAACCTGCCGGGGTTACTAAGTTATGCTTGATATCAAGTGGATTCGTGAAAATCAGGAGAGCTTTGATACAGCTCTCGCTAAACGCGGCCAAGAGCCACGCGCTGCGCTGCTCGTTGAACTGGACGATGCGCGCCGTTCCCACACCACCAAGCTTCAGGAGGCGCAGCAGCGCCGTAACTCCGCATCCAAAGAAATCGGCATGGCCATGGGCCAGGGCGACAAGGAAAAAGCAGAGGCCCTGAAGGCTGAAGTTGCCGAAATTAAAAGCTTTATCCAGAACGGCGAAGAGGAACAGCGCAAGCTGAACGCTGCGCTTGAGGATGCTTTGGCTGTTATCCCCAATATTCCTCATGAGGATGTTCCGCTTGGCGCGGATGAGGCTGACAACGTTTTGCTGCACACGCATGGCGAAAAGCCGCGTAACAACTTTGAGCAGAAAGAACATTACGAGCTGGGTGAGCAACTTGGCGGCATGGACTTTGAAACCGCTGCTAAAATGTCTGGCTCCCGTTTTGTGTTGCTGAAAGGTCAGATTGCGCGTCTGGAGCGTGCGATTGGTCAATTCATGATTGACCTGCACACGCAGGAAAACGGCTACACCGAAGTTTCTCCACCACTGTTGGTGCGTGATAACGCGCTTTACGGTACGAGCCAGCTGCCGAAGTTTGCTGAAGACCTGTTCCGTACGACAAATGATCACTGGCTTATTCCAACAGCAGAAGTTCCGCTGACGAATGTGGTTGCTGGTGAGACGCTTGCTGAGGCAGATCTGCCACTGCGTATGACTGCTCTGACCTATTGCTTCCGGTCTGAGGCCGGGTCTGCTGGTCGTGATACGGCTGGCATGCTGCGTCAGCATCAGTTCCAGAAGTGTGAGCTTGTTTCTATTACGGATGAGAACAGCTCTCTGGAAGAACTGGAGCGGATGCGTGAGTCCGCTGAAAAGGTTCTGAAGCTGCTTGGCTTGCACTACCGTGTTGTCACACTGTGTGTTGGTGATATGGGCTTTGGTGCTCGTAAAACCTACGATATTGAAGTTTGGCTGCCAGGTCAGGATGCTTATCGCGAGATCTCTTCCTGTTCTGTTTGTGGTGACTTCCAGGGCCGCCGCATGAATGCACGCTACCGCGTGGAAGGCGAGAAGGCTCTGAAATTCGTTCATACTCTGAACGGCTCCGGCCTTGCTGTTGGGCGCTGCCTGATTGCGGTGATGGAAAACTATCAGAATGCAGACGGAACAATTACGGTTCCTGAGGTTCTTCGCCCGTACATGAATGGCCTTGAAGTCATTGGCGCTTAACAATTGATGTAAGCGTATTTTCAGCAGAAGGGCGGTTGCGTTCTTCTGCTGCACTGCGCGACTTATATGAGGAATTGCTGCGATATGCGTATCTTACTAACCAACGATGACGGGATCCACGCTGAGGGTCTTGAGGTTTTGGAGCGCATTGCGCGGCAGATTTCAGATGATGTTTGGGTTGTTGCACCAGAGACCGACCAGAGCGGCGTGGCGCACTCCCTGTCATTGAATGATCCTTTGCGCGTTCGTGAAATTGACAGCCGTCACTTTGCAGTTCGCGGTACACCAACGGATTGTGTGATCATGGCGGTTCGTTCCATCATGGATACACCACCTGATCTGGTTCTTTCCGGTATCAACCGGGGTGCGAACATTGCAGATGATGTGACTTATTCCGGCACCATTGCTGCGGCTATGGAAGGCACTTTGATGGGCGTTCGTTCCATCGCGCTTTCTCAGGCCTATGCATTTGGTTCCGAGTTTGGCCCAAGCTACGACACCGCTGAAGCGCATGCTGTTGGTGTGATCCGCAGCTTGCTGGAGTTCAATCTGCCATCTGACACGCTGCTGAACGTGAACTTCCCTAAAGATGCGCCTGACATGGTTAAAGGTGTTAAGGTTGTGCGTCAGGGCAAGCGCGATGCGGGTTCGCTCTACATTGAAAGCCGCAAGGATGGTCGTGGTAATCCATATCACTGGCTTGCTTTCCAAAATCGTGTGCCCAATGCGCGTGAAGGGACTGACATCAGCGCTTTGAAAGAGGGCTATATTTCGGTCACGCCTTTGCATTTGAACCTGACAGCTGATGAGTTGATGGGGCAGTTGGAAAAGACGCTCGAAAAGTCCTGATATGATGAGAACCTGCTGAAGTCCTTCGGGTTCGCGTCAGGTTCTGAGGTTATGTGTGCGTATTCTTCAAAGGGCCGAGGTGGACCTTTGAAGGTGCGTTCTTTTGAGTTTGCTGGTTTGCCAGCAGGCTTTGCACTGCAGATAGACGGAGTGTTTTAAAATGGAAGACAGTCTGTTTGCTGATGAAGATGGTCGCTTTGATGAGAACCTTGCCAAGCAGGCGGCATGGGTGATGAAGCTGCGATCTGAGGGTGTGCGGAATATTGTGGTTCTGGGCGCACTTGAAGCTATTCCTCGTAAAATATTTTTGTCAGCCAGCCAGCAATTTCTGGCCTTTGAAGATCGTTCATTCCCAATTGATTGCGGGCAGATGAGTACACAGCCATCCTTGATTGGGAAGGTTGCCGACTTTCTGCAAATGAAGCCGGATCATTCCCTGCTGGAGATTGGCAGTGGGTCCGGGTATCAGTGCGCGGTTCTTTCTAAAATCTGTGATCGCATCGTCTCGCTGGAGCGCTACCGGACACTGGCTGATCTGGCGCGTGAGCGACTTCGGTCTTGCAAGATCAACAATGTAGATGTGATTCATGCGGATGGTCTTGTGGCGTCTGTTGATGAAGAGGATGATGGCGGCCCGTTTGATCGTATCATTTTGAATGGTGCGCTGGACCGTGTGCCGGGCTTCTTGTTTGACCGTCTTGCGCCCGGGGGGCGTTTGTTGGCGCCAATCAAGCATGAAAGCGGTATTTGCCGCCTGATTCAGTATGACAAAGGTGGCCGCGGTCTTGATGAGACTGACCTTGGTGGCTTCCGCTATCTTTCTCTCACACCGGGAATAGCTGCGAAACTGTAGGGGAATGAGGCTTTAATTAAGTCTTTATCAACTCTGTTGTCAGTAAACTTACGCCAGTTAGCCTTTTATTTGTATTGGGTAGGGCGGATATGCAGTTTCATTCCCGTGAGAAAGCCAGATTGCGGCGCGGTGTAGCCTTGTTTTTGCTGTCAGCAGGTCTTGCTGGTTGTAGTGGCAATGTGGATCGGTTTGGCAAATCTGAATATGTTGATGAACCAACGTCTCCGGCTCGAACTGCCGTTGTGGTGACGCCTGGACTTCCATCATCAAGCACAAAACCTGTTGTTCAGCGCGGCGTCTTGTTGCCTGCGCCAACATCAAGCAATGCTCCTATTGTGACCGGATCTGCGCAATCGCGCGGGTATCCGCAGCAGACATGGCAGCCGACATTTTCTAAACAGCCTGTTCCGGTGAGCCAGCGCACGCGCTCGAGCGCCCGGGTTCCTGCAGCACTTGCCAAAGCGCCGAATGATGGCGCGCTTGGGTGGACAGCTGTTGGTGGCCGCGTTGTCACGCTGAAAGCCAACGAGAATGTTGATAGTCTTGCCTGGCAATACCGTGTACCAGCGAACGAAATTCTTCATGCTAATCGTGTGACAGTGAGTTCTGCGCTGCAGCCAGGTGATTCCGTTGTTATTCCGGTGAAGATGGTTCGTAAACCGAACCGTTTACCGAAAGCCAGCGCTCGTGTGTTGCCGTCCAATGGCCGGCAGCCTCAGACGACGGCCTCCATTCCTTCGCAGTATGTTGCGCCTTTGAATGCCAATGGTTCTGCTTCCAGGCAGTCTCGTGACGTGTTTGCGACCAAGATTGCGGCTGCGTTGCTTCCTCCGGGTAATGTGGGAGAACGATCGCGCCCTGTTTACAGTGATGCGCCTCCAGCAGCTTATCCGGTGCAAAGGCGTGCACCAGCAGCAGCTGTGCCTGCGTCTTCGCTTCAGCCAATTCAGCAGCCTGCACCTTCTCAGGTCTATCGCGCGCAGCAACAGCCAACGACCTATCGCAGTCAGTCTTTGACGCCGATTGTTGCTCCGCAGTCTGCGACTGCTCAGCCATCTTACGGTGTACCTGTAACAGGGCAGGCAGCGCGCAGCGTTGCTCCTTTGCGCGTTTCAGCTGTGCCAAAGAGCAAGCCTAGGGCTTCTGTTGCACAGCGCCCAGCATCGGTTGCCAGTGTCACAGCGACACGAGCCGTGCCGAAGCCAAAGAGAATTGCTTTGGCAGGGTTGAGCCCGCAACGAGTGACCGCTCCGGTTGCGACACAGCGAACGTTAGCCAACTCTCTTGCACCGGCCCCAGTTCACACTGCGAGTGTAGAGAAGCCGCAAAAACCGATTGTTCCGATTATCTCTGAATCTGAGACGGATGTTGTCCGTTTGCAGCCAGCTGAAGTTTCCAAGCCAGCGCCTGTGCAACCTGTTGCGACAGCGAAGGCTCCAAAGGTTGCTGTGGCAGATGAAGCGACGTTCCGCTGGCCGGTGCGTGGGCGGATTATCTCTGACTTTGGCGTTAAGCCGGGTGGGTCTAAAAACGACGGCATTAATCTGGCTGTTCCATCAGGGACAGATATTAAAGCTGCGGAAGACGGAACCATCGTTTACGCCGGTAACGAGCTGAAAGGCTTTGGAAACCTGGTACTAATCCGCCATGATAATGGCTGGGTTTCAGCTTATGCGCACAACAAAGAGCTGAAGGTGCGCCGTGGTGATGCCGTACGTCGTGGTCAGACTATTGCCATGGCTGGCGCGACGGGGTCTGTGACACAACCTCAGCTGCATTTTGAGCTGCGTAAGGATAACAAGCCGGTAGATCCTATGAGCCATCTACCGCGTTCCTAATAAAAGGGGGAGGGTTCTTCTTGGAACTCTTTTCATAGGTAAAGCACGCCGCGTTGATGACCTTCACGCGGCGTGCTTTTTTATAAGCGTGTTTGTTTGTCAGGACAGCGTTTGGCTGAGGCGGCCTGCCAGATCCTGAATAAATTGCCATGCGACACGACCAGAGCGGGCCCCGCGTGTGGTAGACCATTCCAGCGCCTGTGCGCGGAGCTGCTCCTGCTCGATCTTTAAGCCAAAATGCTCTGTGTAGCCGTAGATCATATCCAGATACTCATCCTGAGAGCATTTGTGGAAGCCGATCCAAAGGCCGAATCGATCAGAAAGTGAAACCTTTTCTTCCACCGCTTCGCTTGCATGGATGGCGGTTGACCGCTCGTTCTCCATCATATCGCGCGGCAGAAGGTGCCTGCGGTTGGATGTGGCGTAAAACAGGACATTCACTGGTCGACCTTCAATGCCGCCGTCCAGGGCCGCTTTCAGGCTCTTGTAGCTGGTGTCGTCGCTATCAAAGGAGAGGTCATCGCAAAAGATGATGAAGTTGTAAGGCTTGCCGCGCAGCTCGTTCATCAGCGCGGGGAGGGCTTCGATGTCTTCGCGGTGAATCTCGATGAGAACAAGCTTGCGGATGTCTGAAGAGCCTGTGTGTGCTGCATTGATCGCTGCATGAGCAGATTTCACCAAAGACGACTTGCCCATACCTCTGGCGCCCCACAACAGCACGTTATTGGCCGGAAAACCTTCTGCGAACCTATTTGTATTCTCCATCAGCATTTTCTTGGAGTGATCGACGCCTTTGAGCAGGCTAATATCAACCCGATTGACTTTGGGTACAGGTGCAAGCTCAAACGGGGAAGGGTGGAATACAAAGGCATCGGCTTCGTCGAAATTGACAGTAACCGGAGGCTTGGGAAGGGAGCTGGCCAACAGGGCGACAATCTCGTCCAGCTTGGATGTAAGAAGGGCGACTTCAGAGGTATTTTCTTTAGTTGTCATGTGTATCTACGTGATTAACTCAGGTGCGCTGGCATAGGCTTTACGCATAATGCACTAGGTGAAAAATTGTCTCAGCGGCGGTTCTGCTATTTGATCTGCGGCCAAGTATCCCTATTTACAGCTGTATCATGTCCAATACTCTTGGGGAAAGTCCCAGTTAGCATGTCAATGCCTTGAAAAGGTTGGAGTGGACTGTATAGTCCAGCGCAAAATCCTTGTTCTTTCGGGCCAAGGTCAATTTTGGGGGGGGGTACCTCGCCAATTGTTTAATGATCGCCATCAGGTTCCTCGGGAATTTGTGGTAAGGAGAAACTAATGTTTATTACCCCTGCCTATGCACAGGCCGCAGGCGGCGTGCCAGACGTTGTAATGTCTATTGTGCCGTTCGTCCTGATCTTCGTGATCATGTGGTTCCTGATCATTCGCCCTCAGCGCCAGAAAATGAAATCTCATCAGGAAATGGTGAGCAATCTGCGTCGCGGCGACACCGTTGTGACCTCTGGTGGTCTGATTGGTAAAGTTGCTAAGATCGTTGATGATGCTGAACTGCAGGTGGACATTGCTGAAGGTACGCGTGTGCGTATTGCTCGTGCCATGATCCAGGAAGTTCGCTCCAAAGGTGAACCTGTTAAGGACGGCGAATAATCGCGCCTTGATACCTGTAGTTTCAGACCGCTTTCCTGTTTCGGCAATCGCCGCAGTGAGAGCGGTCTGCCTATTCTAGGACCGGGCATATACTCATGCTTCATTTCGCGCGTTGGAAAATCGCCCTGATTATCGTCGTGGTGCTGGGCGGTATCTTTACAACATTGCCGAACTTCTTCCCGGCAAGTACCGTTCAATCCTGGCCGGATTTTATGCCTAAGCGCCAGATTGTTCTCGGTCTTGACCTTCAGGGCGGTGCTTATCTGCTCTATGAGGTTGATAAGGAAGATTACAAAGAAAAACAGTTCCGTCAGCTGGTTGGAAATATCCGCCGGGCCCTGCGCGAGAACCCACGTATCGGCTACACCGGTCTGGGTATTCAGGGAGACGGCGTTCAGGTTCGTATTCGTGATAATGCACGCTTCGATGAGGCTGAACAGCGCCTTGTAGAACTGGTAAACCCGCTTAACTCCGGCGTTTTCGGTGGTGCAGCGGTTAACGAATTTGTTCTTGAACCTCAAGGTGACGGCCTGTTCCGCATGGCTTTCTCTGAAGAAGGTCTGGACATGCGCCTTGCTTCCGTTGTGAGGCAGTCCATTGAAGTTATCCGTCGCCGTGTTGATGAACTCGGCACGACTGAGCCTTCCATTCAGCGTCAGGGCACTGACCGTATCCTTGTTGAAGCGCCGGGTGAATCCAACCCTCAGCGCCTGAAGGACATTATTGGTGCGACTGCGCAGCTGACGTTCCATCTTGTCAGTCAGGAAATGAGCGCGTCACAGGCACTTCAAGGCCGTCCGCCAGCAGGCACGATGGTTGTTGAGGGTTCTGATGGCCAGCCATACCTGCTGGATGAAAACCCGTTGCTGACGGGTGAAGAGCTGCAGGATGCTTCTGTTGCGTTTGACCAGCAGACAAACGAGCCTGTTGTGAACTTCCGCTTCAACACTGCCGGTGCCCGCGTCTTTGCGGATGTGACCCGCGCAAATGTTGGTCGTCCATTCGCGATTGTGCTGGATGACGAAGTGATCACCGCTCCGGTTATCCGTCAGCCAATCACAGGCGGTTCCGGTCAGATCTCCGGTAGCTTCACTGTTGATGGTGCAAATGATCTTGCTGTTCTGCTGCGTGCTGGTGCGCTTCCTGCGCGTCTGGATGTGGTTGAAGAGCGTTCTGTTGGTCCGGGCCTTGGTCAGGATTCCATTGATAGCGGTAAGGTTGCTTCCATCGTTGCAGCAGCAGCGGTCGTGATCTTCATGCTGGCGGCTTATGGCCAGTTCGGTATCATCGCGAACCTTGCCCTTGCTTCCAACGTTTTCCTGATCTTTGGTGTGCTCACCACGCTTCAGGCAACGCTGACCCTGCCGGGTATTGCGGGTGTCGTTTTGACAATTGGTATGGCGGTTGATGCCAACGTGCTGATTTATGAGCGCATTCGTGAAGAGGCACGCGCAGGTCGTTCTGCTATTGGTTCGATTGATGCGGGCTTTAGCCGTGCACTTGGCACCATTTTGGATGCAAACATCACAACGCTGATTGTGGCTGTGATCCTGTTCTTCATCGGTTCCGGTCCTGTTAAAGGGTTCGCGGTAACGCTGATGATCGGTATCTTCACCACAGTGTTCTCTGCGTTTACTATCTCTCGTTTCCTCATCTCTGTATGGGTGAAGCGTAAGCGTCCATCCAAACTGCCAATCTAACTCGGAGCATGACCCTATGAAACTTCTTAGACTTGTTCCGGAGCAGACCAATTTCCGCTTTATGCATTGGCGGGTTTTGAGTTTTCCGTTTTCTGGAATTACGGCAGTTCTTTCCGTTGTACTGTTCCTAGCAATCGGCCTGAACTACGGCATCGATTTTAAGGGCGGAACACTGATTGAGCTGCAGTCCACAAGCGGTCCTGCGAACCTTTCTGAAATTCGCCGGACACTTGGTGGTCTTGATCTGGGTGATGTGCAGG
This sequence comes from Pseudovibrio sp. Ad37, assembly GCF_001623075.1. Classification (GTDB taxonomy): domain Bacteria; phylum Pseudomonadota; class Alphaproteobacteria; order Rhizobiales; family Stappiaceae; genus Pseudovibrio. The sequence goes on along the minus strand of NZ_LMCF01000096.1, from coordinate 64,352 downwards.
TGCAGGAATTCGGTAGTCCTACCGAAGTTCTGATCCGCATTGAATCTCAGGGCGAAGGCGAAAGTGCGCAGCAGGATGTGGTTGAGAGTGTCCGTGGTGCCTTTACCGATGGATACGAATTCCGCAGAACTGAAGTAGTTGGACCTCGTGTTTCCGGCGAGCTTGCTTATGCAGGAACGCTGGCGGTCGGGTCTGCCTTGCTGATGATCATGTTTTACATCTGGTTCCGCTTTGAATGGCAGTTCGCAGTTGGCGCGATTATCACCACCTTCAATGATATCCTGCTGACAGTTGGATTGTTTGCGGTGTTGCAGCTGGACTTTACGCTGTCCAGTATTGCGGCGGTGCTGACGATTATCGGTTATTCACTTAACGATACGGTGGTTGTTTATGACCGTATTCGTGAGAACCTGCGTCGTTACAAGCGTCTTTCTCTGGAAGAGCTGCTTGATAAGTCCATCAACGAGACCCTGTCCCGTACAACAATGACATCCGTGACCACTTTGCTGGCGCTGTTTGCGTTGTACTTCCTGGGCGGTGAAGTGATCCAGTCATTCGTGTTGGCAATGATCTTCGGTATCGTGATCGGGACTTACTCTTCTATCTTCCTTGCCTCTCCGCTGCTGATGCTCATGAAGCTTCGCACCAGCGTGTTTGATAAGAAAGACGACGAAACATCTCCTGCAAAATCGGCTTAACCAGCAGAAACTGCTTAGATTTTAAATGGGGCTGGCCACAGTTGTGGTCAGCCCCATTTTCTATTGGACATTCTTTCGCGTGTAATTAAACAGAGGCTATCAATTTGCGGGTATACTGGGCGAAAACAGCCATTGGAGGACACTATGGGAAAACGTGGAGAGCCTTTGGAAGTGCGGGATGCGCATTATCCAAGCATGGTTCAGATCGATGCCTACGGAAACGGCGGGTTTCGATTTGCGGATATGTCTCATCGTGGATCGCTGATGTGTGTGCCATCTGGTGTTTATGGTTGGGCACCTACCAGCTTTGACGAAGTTACGGACGAGGCATTGGCGCAAATCCTTGCAGAATCTGATGATATTGAAGTGTTGCTGATTGGTGCTGGTGACGAGCTGAAGCCATTTCCAGAGTCTCGTAAGGGGCCGTTTCGTGAGAAGGGCATCATGGTCGATAGCATGTCCACTGGTGCTGCTGTGCGCACATACAATGTGCTTCTTGGTGAAGACCGAGCTGTAGCAGCCGTGTTTATTGCAGTTGAAGACGTTTAAAAGAAGCGCGGAACCCAGCTATGAGCCAGGCCTATGACCACTGTAATGATTTCGTAAAACGCTTCTCCTACGAGCGTTACCTGAGCACATTGTATGCTCCGATCATTGCGCGTCCGAGTTTGATTGCCCTTTACGCCTTTGCCTGTGAGATTGCGCGTATCCGCGAGCTGGTGAATGAGCCGATGCCCGGAGAAATTCGCCTGCAATGGTGGCATGATGCGCTGAGTGGAACTGATCATGGCGATGTGATGCACAACCCGGTTGCGCAGGCGATCATTGAGACCATTGAACATCATAAACTGCCAAGAGAGCCGTTCCTTAACCTGATTTCTGCGCGCCGATTTGATCTTTATTCTGATCCGATGCCGACCATCAATGATCTGGAAGGGTATTGCGGGGAGACTAACTCTACAGTCGTTCTGCTTGCCTCGATGATCCTGAGTGGGGAACCAGCAGATCGTCAGGTTTCTGACGCATGTGGGCATGGTGGTGTGGCGTATGCGATGTCTGGCCTTATGCAGACCCTGGCGTGGCAGGCTTCGCGGCATCAGCAGTTCCTTCCAAAAGATGTGATGGAACGGCATGGTGTGGAGGCCAATACCTTGCAGGGAAATCGCTCAAATGACGCGCTCTGGGCGGCTTTTGAAGAGATGATAGAGCTGAGTAAAAAGCACCTCGATGATTGTGAGAGTGCGTTGGAAGGGATTGATCCGTCTGTGCTGCCAGCGTTCTTGCCTGTGTTTCAGGTGGAGTTGTTTTTCAACGAGGCAGATAAAGACAGCTTTGAGCCGCTGCAGGTTTGCGGTGGGGCGCCGCATATGCGCCGTGTCTGGCATATGTGGCGGACATCTCGCCGCCTTACCAAACTCTCGCGGAAATAGAAAAAAGGCCGGAGTTTCCGGCCTTTCCTGTCTCTAATAGCATGTTGCGTGCGCGTTAGACGTTCGCGACCCATGCTTTAAAGTCATCCAGACCCCGCTTGGCCATAACCTGCTTTTTAAGGCGGGTCTTTTCTTTGCCGCGCAGGCGCTTGCCTTCCGGATGCTTCGGCATTTCGTCCAGTGGAGGCAGAAGGCCGAAGTTGATGTTCATTGGCTGGAAGGAACGCGAGCCGGAACCATCTTCGCGATCAATGTGACCACCCGTGATATGGTTGACGATTGCACCGCATGCGGTTGTGATTGGCGGAGGTGCAATGTCGGTTCCAAGTGCCTGATGAGCTGCGAATAAACCTGTCAAACATCCAACGGCGGTGGATTCCACATAACCTTCACAGCCGGTGATCTGACCTGCAAAACGCACGTATGGCAGAGCTTTGAGGCGCATTTGATCATCGAGAAGACGCGGTGAATTGAGGAAGGTGTTGCGGTGCAGGCCGCCGAGGCGGGCAAACTGAGCTTCTTCCAGGCCCGGGATCATGCGGAGAATTTCTGCCTGTGCGCCGTACTTCAGTTTGGTCTGAAAACCAACCATGTTGTAAAGCGTGCCAAGGGCATTGTCCTGACGCAGCTGCACCACAGCGTAGGCCTTGATGTCTGGCTGATGGGCATTGGTCAGGCCCATTGGTTTCATCGGGCCGTGGCGCAGGGTCTCGCGGCCACGTTCTGCCATCACTTCAATTGGCAGGCAGCCATCAAAGTATGGCGTGTTTTCTTCCCATTCTTTGAAGGAGGTCTTTTCGCCGCCAATCAGTGCATCGATAAAGGCTTCGTATTGCTCTTTATCCATTGGGCAGTTGATGTAATCTTTACCTGTACCGCCCGGGCCGACTTTGTCGTAGCGAGACTGAAACCATGCTTTGTTCATATTGATGGTTTCAGTGTGGATGATCGGTGCAATAGCATCAAAAAAGGCGAGGGAGTCTTCGCCGGTTGCTTGCAGGATCTGCTCTGAAAGAGCTGGAGATGTGAGCGGGCCGGTTGCAAGAATGACCTGACCGATTTCTGCGGATGGGATCTCAGTCACTTCTTCACGGAGGATCTCTATGTTCTCGTGGCTTTCCAGCGCAGCTTGTACAGCTTGGGAAAATCCATCACGGTCAACGGCCAGTGCGCCGCCAGCAGGCACTTTGTTGGCATCTGCGCATCTCATGATCAGGGAGCCGGCAGCGCGTAGCTCAGCATGAAGCAGGCCAACAGCGTTGTTTTCAGCATCGTCAGAACGGAATGAGTTGGAGCACACCAGTTCTGCAAGGCCATCTGTTTTGTGTGCATCGGTCTCACGTGTTGGGCGCATTTCGTGCAGAACGACCTTCAGGCCTTTTTCTGCGATCTGCCATGCTGCTTCGGAGCCTGCCAGGCCGCCGCCAACCACGTGTATGGGCTGCTTCGTCATTTCCTATCCAATCGACTGGGCTTCTGTTGCGCCAAAGCGTCTGATGAAGCCTAAGTGTTTATCGCTTGCGAATTGCTTAGCCTCTGAACTTGCTCAGTTCAATCATTTAGGCCATCAATCTTCCATGGTTGTGCAAAGTGATTCACAAAAACACATGTATTTTTCAAATAAGAAACTGAAGAAAATTTCTCAGGCCTTCGTGATTGCAGTTGGCGCAATTGGGCTAACTGCGTGCATGAGCCAAATTAATAGAAAGCCAAGTACCTGGTATACTCAGATGGGTGGCATCGAAAACAAAGGTGACACACTGTACATCTGTCATGGTTTCGGCTGCGAATATCGCACGGCTGTGACGTTTAGCCAGAAAGACAAACAGCGGTTGCGCTCGATTTTGAAGCGAGGGCATCGAAGCCCTGAGGCAGAACGTGCTGCAATTTCCAAAGCGGTGCAGTGGCAAGAAAAGCGTGTTGGGCCTGTGGTTGGGTCATCCAATGATATTGGTGGGCTGGATATGGGTAATGGCAACGTTAAAGGGCAGATGGATTGCATTGACGAGGCGACCAACACGACAAGCCTGCTGGTTTATGCGGGTTCTCAGGGTTGGCTTAAATACCACCGTGCGGCGCGGCCTGCCTCTCGTGGTTTCTTCCTTGATGGTAAGTATCCGCATGCTTCAGCTGTTGTGGTGGATACAACGACTGAGATTCCATGGGTGGTAGACAGCTGGCGCCTGAGTAATGGCAAGCCGCCGGATATTCTGCATATGACTAAGTGGCTGACTATGACCAGCGCTGATTTGGAAAACCCATCAGGCAGGTGAGCTGGTGATGAGAGTTGCGCAGTGATGTGCGTAAAGCAGTGATGATTTGGAGAGCGTATCAGCGAGGCTGGTGCGCTTTTCTTTTGTGTGATTGCTTTACTGAGGACGATGGGCAGTTTTGAGGAAAATAGGCCCTTAAAACAGCTAACGCCCGTCGATGGGAGGAACGACGGGCGAAGCTAGTAAACAGAGAACTGGGAGGAAATCTCTGTTTAGAACCATCAAGCAGCTTGGGAGGAGGTGCTGCCTGAGGATTGTATGTTAGGCTGCCGAGGTTTAATTGGGAGGAGTTCCTCAGCGGCCTTGAGTTGGTTTATACAAAAGACTTTCCAATTGTGCATCACATCATTTCGCATGTCCGATATGCAAAAAATGCATGGCATTATGGCAAATGATGGCGCTACCATTCTTCAAAACGACATAAATGCTAAAATTAACGATTGTGCAGTGCGGTAATTTTGTGATTTGCGGCACAAATCTGCATACCTGAGGGGCTGGGAGTGCTGTTTTTAGGCAGTTGGTGCTGAAAACTTAATCATATTTCAATGTGTCGCCGGCTTTGAGCAGGCTTTGTAATAGAGCGGCGCCAACTGGTATTTTGTGTTGTTCTCGCGGAAAGAGACTGTTGGGGTGACGGTTTTTGCAAAAAAAATGACCGGGACAATGCCCGGTCATTTGGTTTTTATTCTGCGGCGTCCAGTTTGCTGGCGCTTCGCCTTTCAAACAATTCCTTGAGGAAGTGTCCCGTATAGCTCTCTGGTACCTCTGCCACATCCTGTGGACGGCCGGTTGCAACGATGGTTCCGCCGCCGTCACCCCCTTCAGGGCCAAGGTCAAGGATCCAGTCTGCGGTTCTGATCACTTCCAGATTGTGTTCGATCACGAGAACTGTGTTGCCTTGATCGACCAGCTCATGAAGGACATCGAGCAGCTTGGCGACATCGTGGAAATGGAGACCGGTTGTTGGTTCGTCCAGAATATAGAGCGTACGGCCAGTTGAGCGTTTGGAAAGTTCCTTTGCCAGTTTCACACGTTGTGCTTCACCGCCGGACAAGGTGGTGGCTTGTTGGCCGACCTTGATGTAGCCGAGGCCCACGCGGGCGAGGGTTTCCATCTTGTCGCGGATGGATGGCACGGCAGAGAAGAAGCTTGCTGCTTCTTCAACGGTCATGTCCAGTACATCTGCAATGGATTTGCCCTTGAACTGAACTTCCAGTGTCTCGCGATTGTAGCGCTTGCCCTTACACACATCACAGGTGACATATACATCAGGTAGGAAGTGCATCTCGATCTTGATAACACCGTCACCCTGACAGGCTTCGCAGCGTCCGCCTTTCACGTTGAAAGAGAAGCGACCCGGCGCGTAGCCGCGTGTTTTTGCTTCCGGCATGCCTGCAAACCACTCACGGATTGGAGTGAACGCGCCTGTGTAGGTTGCCGGGTTGGAGCGCGGGGTTCTGCCAATCGGGGATTGGTCAATGTCGATGACTTTGTCCAGGCGCTCCAGACCTTCAATCCGGTCATGCGGGGCGGGGTTGTCGCGTGCACCGTTGAGACGACGAGCCGTTGCCTTGTAGACGGTGTCGATCAGGAATGTTGACTTACCGCCACCGGATACACCGGTCACACATGTGAAAGTGCCAAGCGGAATGGTTGCATTCACGTCTTTGAGGTTGTTGCCGCGTGCGCCGAACACCTTGATCTGACGGTTCTTGTCAATCTTGCGCGGCTCATCTGGTTGCGGGATGCTCATTTTGCCGGAAAGATACTTACCAGTGAGAGAGGCCGGATTAGCCATCACTTCATCTGGTGTACCTTTGGCAACTACCTGTCCGCCATGGATACCTGCGCCCGGGCCTACATCCACCACGTAATCCGCAGTCAGAACGGCGTCTTCGTCGTGTTCTACCACGATGACGGTGTTGCCCAGATTGCGCAGGTGCTTCAGTGTTTCCAGAAGGCGGGCATTGTCACGCTGGTGCAGGCCGATGGATGGCTCATCCAGAACATAAAGAACACCAGTCAGGCCGGAGCCAATCTGAGAGGCCAGACGAATGCGCTGGCTTTCACCGCCAGACAGGGTTCCAGAAGAGCGGTCCATGGAGAGGTATTCCAGGCCAACATCGTTGAGGAACTTCAGGCGCTCACGGATTTCCTTAAGGATGCGGTACGCAATTTCGTTCTGTTTGTCGGAGAGCTTTTCGTCAATGCTGGAGAACCAGTCATGTGCAGTTTTGATGGAAAGAGCTGTGATCTCACCGATGTGGCGGTCTGCAATTTTGACGCAAAGGGCCTCAGGTTTGAGGCGGTAGCCTTTACAGGCATCGCAGGCATGGTCTGACTGGTAGCGTGAAAGCTCGTCGCGCACCATTTGAGAATCTGTTTCACGCCAGCGGCGCTCAATGTTGCCGACAACGCCTTCAAATGGCTTTTCGGTTTTGTAAGAGCGGGTACCATCGTCGTAAACGAACTGTACTTTTGTATTGCCGGTTCCAAACAGCACTGCATTGCGGAAGTCTTCTGGGAGGTCTTTCCAGGCTTTGGTCATTGGCTGTTTGTGGTGCTTGGCCAATGCTTCCAGCGTTTGAGTATAATAAGGGGAGGTTGAGCCTGTTTTTGACCACGGCAGGATTGCGCCGCCCCTTAGGGACAGAGTCTGGTCCGGTACAACGAGTTCGGCCTCAAAGGCCAGTTTTGTTCCTAGCCCGTCGCAGGTCGGGCATGCACCAAAGGGGTTGTTGAACGAGAACAGGCGCGGTTCAATCTCCGGGATCGTGAAACCGGAGACTGGGCAGGCGAACTTTTCAGAGAAAATGAGCTGCTTTGCTTTGCCTTTTTCGTCTTGCTGATCTGCAAACTCAACGGTAGCGAGGCCTTCGGCCAGCTCCAGTGCGGTTTCCAGAGAATCTGCCAGGCGGCCAGCCATGTCTTCACGCACGACGATACGGTCAACAACAACGTCAATGTCGTGCTTGAATTTCTTATCCAGAGCAGGTGCATCGGCGATTTCATAATATTCGCCGTCAACTTTTACACGCTGGAAGCCTTTCTTCATCAGCTCGGCGAGTTCTTTTCTATATTCCCCTTTGCGGCCACGCACGATGGGGGCCAGCAAGTACAGGCGAGTTCCTTCTTCCAGCATCAAAATGCGGTCGACCATCTGGGAGACGGTCTGACTTTCAATTGGAAGGCCTGTTGCCGGGGAATATGGGATGCCCACGCGTGCGAACAGAAGGCGCATGTAGTCATAGATTTCGGTGACTGTGCCGACCGTGGAGCGGGGGTTTTTTGATGTGGTTTTCTGCTCAATGGAGATGGCAGGTGACAGGCCGTCAATCTGATCCACATCCGGTTTCTGCATCATTTCAAGGAACTGGCGGGCGTAAGCGCTCAGGCTTTCAACGTAGCGGCGCTGCCCCTCGGCATAAATGGTATCGAAGGCAAGCGAAGATTTGCCTGAGCCGGACAGGCCAGTCATAACAATGAGGCTATCGCGTGGAAGATCCAGATCCACATTTTTCAAGTTATGTTCGCGAGCGCCGCGTACAGTAATCTGCTTCGTAAGATCTGCGCGCGCGGAAGTGTTGTGTGTGTCATGTGTTGGCGACTTCGCCATGGAACTGTCCTTTATCACGGATGCCGAGTTCGCATATAAAAAGCAAAACAGGTCTGGGCGCGATCCTCAAAATGCAGGAGAATGTGCGCTGGAAATCAGGTGGAACATAAACGGAACAATTTTAAGGGGCAAGCCTTTTTGAGTTTGCTCGCGCAAAATTGTCTTTTAGAAAAATTGAGAGTTGAACTTGGCAGTTTTGCAAGGCATTGTGCTGGAACAAATATAGAACGAGTGGAGAGCCTTGCTTGCGGGCGCCTGATATTCCGACTGAAAGCCTAGGAAATGTGGACAACCACGGCGGCTTTGAGAAAGTCTGTTTGAATTGTAGAGCGCGGAGCATAGGTTACTTGCCAACTTAACTCGCTTAAACTTTGGGCGAGTTCAGACTTAGGAGTAATTCAATGGCCGGTAGCGTCAATAAAGTCATTTTGGTTGGAAATTTGGGCGCAGATCCGGAAATTCGCCGTACGCAGGACGGTCGTCCAATCGTCAACTTGCGTATCGCTACTTCGGAGAGCTGGCGTGACCGTAACAGCGGCGAACGCCGTGAGCGGACCGAATGGCACCGTGTTGTTGTGTTTAATGAAGGCCTTGCAAAGGTTGCCGAGCAATTCCTGCGCAAAGGCTCCAAGGTTTACATCGAAGGTCAGTTGCAAACCCGCAAATGGCAGGACCAGAGCGGCCAGGAGAAATACTCCACCGAGATCGTTCTGCAGGGCTTCAACTCGACGCTGACTATGCTTGATGGTCGCGGCGAAGGCGGTGGTGCAGGCGGCCAAGGTGGCCAGTCCGGTGGCTTCGGCGGCGGCAGTGGCGGCGGATACGACCAGGGCGGTGGCTTTGGTGGTGGTGGCTCCAGCAATCAGGGCGGCGGCTTCGGCGGTGGCGGTGGAGGTGGTCAAGCACCATCTGGCGGTTTCGGCGGTGGAATGGACGACGAAATTCCGTTCTAATCCAAGCAGGCAATTCAAGATGGCCCGGAGTGAGCATTGTTTTACTACCGGGCTTTTTTGTGCTCTGGTGCGAAGTCTTGTTAAAGGGAGGGCGCGACTAGAAGGTGCTGGCTTGAGGTGTGGTGAAATGTCTGCTTGGGGGCGTACTCTTAAAATAAAAGAGAAGCAGCACGCGCAGAAATGCAATGCTAGCAAACGAAATAAATTAAAGGGAAAGAATTGGTACGCCCAAGGGGAATCGAACCCCTGTTTCCGCCGTGAAAGGGCGGCGTCCTAACCGCTAGACGATGGGCGCACTCTACAGCATTTGCGCATGTGGCGCGCTGTGTGAGGAGGCTTATAAGTTTTCAGTAGGATATTGTCTAGTGCTTAAAATTTTATAATTCAAACAATCCACAAATATGGATTTGGTCTATTCTTTTCTTAATTATTGTTAGATTTCAGCGCCTCACTCGAAATTGAGGCGCTGAAAAGCTTGTGCTGGGATTACCAGCTGCCGGTGTTGCCCATGGAGAGCCATGGCTCAGCTGGCTCAAGGCTTCCACCTTTTTGCAGAAGCTCAATGGAAATTCCATCTGGAGAAACAATGAATGCCATACGGCCGTCGCGTGGTGGTCGGTTGATTGTGATCCCAGAGGCTTGGAGTTTTTCGCAGGTCTCATAGATATTGTCGACTTCATAGGCAAGGTGGCCGAAGTTGCGACCTCCGGCGTACTCTTCCGGATCCCAGTTGTATGTTAGCTCGAGTGCTGGTGCGGAAGATGCGCTGAAGCTTTCTTTGTCTTCAGGCGCAGCCAGGAAGACAAGCGTGAAGCGGCCAGCTTCGCTTTCGTGACGGCGAACTTCTTCCAGCCCAAAGATGCTGCAATAAAACTTCAAGGATTCATCAAGATCTTTAACGCGGACCATGGTGTGTAGATAACGCATGTCGAACTCTTTCTTTTATGGGATTGGCTCTGTGAAGTGGGAACCAGCAGAGGTTGAAGTTGGCCGAAGCTAGCGCGAAAAAAGCTAGGAGGGAAGGGTGCCTAGTATTTCTGAATTCTGAATATGCAAGGTATGCTCCGCAATAGTGTGTATCTGATGACAAGCGGAGACTTTGAAAGTAACGCGGGGATTCATGGGATAAAATCTTCAGTAGTGTTAGCTATACCCCCTCCAAACTTCAGGTAAATGGTGTTGATAGGACAACACTAACCAAATCAATGGGGGATCATTTAGCTCTTTGTTAATTTTTTACCTTTTTGCCGTCGGGCGTAATGATATTCTTTTTGTGGAATCAAGTGGTGTTCGGTTTTGATCGAGCGTTACATTTCAGATGCGGCAAATTTCGGGGCATTCATCATGGTGGTAAAAACGGCGCCTCAGTTAGGCTCTGTCGAGGACCTGGTTGACGATACAGCCTTAGATGTTCTTCAAGTGGCAGGAACAATCAAGTGGTTTGATATTGGTAAAGGCTATGGTTTTGTAGAGCCGGAAGACGATCTGCCTGACGTCTTGTTGCATGTTACATGCTTGCGCAGGGACGGCTATCAGACGGCGTATGAAGGCGCGCGTGTTGTTTGCGAGGTGCTTAATCGTCCGCGCGGATTGCAGGCGATGCGCATTCTTTCCATGGATGAGAGTTATGCGGTTCATCCTTCTCAGCTGCCACCGTCTCGGACGCACGTGCAGGTGACGCCAGAGGGTAGCTTTATCGACGCGGAAGTAAAATGGTTTAACCGGGTCAAGGGCTTTGGTTTCCTGACCCGCGGTGAAGGCACGGAAGATATCTTCATTCATATGGAAACGCTACGTCGTTTCGGTATTACTGAGTTGCGGCCTGGTCAAAAGGTGCAGGTGCGCTTTGGTGATGGGCCGAAAGGCAAGATGGCTGCGGAAGTTCGGCCTGTTGGGAGTGGTACTCACATTCCGGCATCTCACTGACGAGAGGCTGACCGTTTTCAGATCACATTCCTGAGATTTGCTGATTTTAAGCCCTTGGCGACTTGCCAAGGGTTTTTCTTTGGCTCAAAGCTAAAGAAAACGAGGTTTAGGGCTATATGACGGTTCTTCGAATTGCTTTCATTTTTGTTTTGCTAGGTATGACATCGACGGTCGCTGCAGGTATGAGAACTGAAATTCTTGAAGTGCGTAGTGCCAATGGAACGCATGAGTTCCAAGTTGAGGTCGCTGAAACGCCTGATGATAGAGCTCAAGGCTTGATGGGCCGAACGGATCTGACAGCTGATCAGGGGATGCTGTTCATTTTCCCGCAGTCGGGTCTTCAGTACTTCTGGATGAAGAATACGCCGACTTCGCTCGATATCATTTTCATCGGGTCTGATTATAAAGTTAAAAGCATTGCTGCGAACACAGTGCCGTATTCGGAAGAGATTATCCCTTCCGGTTTGCCTGCTCAATATGTTTTAGAGGTGGTGGCTGGGCGCGCGGCTGAATTGGGTATTCAGCCTGGAGATCGCGTTATCCGTATCCCATAGATGAAGCGTTTTGTGGTTCGCAGGAAAGTGTGCTGACTGAGCAGTTCAGTCAGCACAATAACGGTTAAAGGCTGTTTTTGAATTGGAGCTTTTTCTCCCAATCCAGCGCATGTTTTACGATTGTTGGCAGGTCATCAAAGCGTGGCTTCCATTCCAGATTGCTCATGATTCTGGAGTTGTCTGCGACAACTTTTGGAGAGTCACCAGCACGGCGCGGCTCTTTTTTCACCTCAAAATTAACGTCTGATACGGCTTTCATAGCGTCGATGACCTGAAGGACTGAGTAGCCGTCACCGTAGCCTGCGTTCATGATGATGCTATCTCCGCCATCGCGCAGGCGTTTTAGGGCAAGGTAATGTGCACTTGCGAGGTCGGAAACGTGGATGTAATCGCGCACTCCAGTCCCATCTGGTGTGTCGAAATCATCGCCAAAAATGCCGAGATGGGTACGCTTACCGAGGGCAGCTTCGCAGGCCACTTTGATCAGATGTGTCGCATTCTTGGTGGACTGGCCAGTGCGACCTTCCGGATCAGCGCCTGCCACATTAAAATAGCGTAGAGCCGTGTATTTGAACTCGTGGGCGGCGGCCGTGTCGCGCAACATAAGTTCTGTCATTAACTTTGAAGTGCCGTAGGGGCTTAAGGGAGTTAAGGGGGTGTCTTCAGAAACTGGAATAACTTCTGGATCACCATAAACTGCTGCGGTTGATGAGAAGATGAAATGCTTGATGCCATTCTTCACACAGGCTTCAATTAATGTGCGTGAAGCTGCTGTGTTATTCTCATAATATTTCAGTGGGTTAGAGACGGATTCTGGGACGATAATTGAGCCCGCGAAGTGAATGACCGCAGAGATGTCGTGGTTGCGGAAGATTGTCTGGAGCAGATCAAGGTCTGTGATTTCGCCTTCGTAAAGCTTGGTGCTCTGCGGGATGGCCCAATCGAAGCCCGTGGACAGGTTGTCTATGACGACAAAATCCTCTCCTGCGTCGTGAAGACACCACGTCATGTGGCTTCCAATATATCCGCAGCCGCCTGTTACAAGTATGGTCATTGTCTGCTCCAAAATTCTTAGTATGTAAGCTTCTTAAGGGTTTAATCTGTGTGTCACTAGGCGGATAAACTACTCGCCCTCAAGAATCTGATGATCGCGCGCAGCCTGGACTTCAAGGAATACGCGTCCGATCAATGGTTGTGCCCGTTTGATCGTGTCTTCCAGTGAGAAGATGACTTCTTCAACTGCACCTGCTGTCAGAGCGTCTTCGAAATCCAGCGAGGCTGCGAGAAGGACGTCATTTGGGCCCAGGTGCAGGGTGCGGATTTCATTCACGCCTTTGACGGCTGCTGGTGCCTGTAGAATTTCTCGTACGGAGGCAACAAGTTCGTCAGAAGCGCTTTCGCCGATGAGGAGGCCTTTGGTTTCCAATGCCAGTACAAATGCTGTGCCTGCGAGGATGAGGCCAATTACGACAGAGGCTGCTCCGTCCAGCCATGCAATGCCCAAAGCTTGAGCGCCGTAGATGCCGACAAGTGCTACGAGCAGGCCGAGCATTGCGGCTGTATCTTCGAAAAGCACAGTGAAAACTGTTGGGTCTTTGCTGTCGCGCACAGCGGCAAGGAAAGGGCGCTTGCCTTTGGTTTTTTTGAACTCTTTGTAGGCGACCATCCAGGCCCAGCCTTCAAAAATAAGTGCGAGTCCAAGGACGATGTAAGCGATCAGGGCAGATTCAATCGGGTGAGGATTGAGAATTTTCTGAATGCCTTCGTAAAGCGAAATTCCTGCACCAACGGCGAAAATCATGATGGCGACGACAAATGCCCAGAAGTAAATTTCTGAGCCGTATCCGAACGGGTGTTTTTCATCTGCAGGTTTTTCAGCGCGCTTCATGCCAAGCAGCAGCAGGCCCTGGTTTCCTGTGTCAACGAGCGAGTGAATGCCTTCGGACAGCATTGCGGCAGACCCGGTATAGGCTGCGGCAGCAAATTTGGTGATTGAAATGAGTGTGTTGCCAGCAAGGGCGGCGAAAATCACTTTTTTTGAGCCGTGGGCAGCCATTCGAATCCTCCGTAAAATACAACGGTGACTTTACGAAGGGGATTTGGGACTGCAAGCTTTAACTCATTTGGGGAGAAGAGCGCCCACAAGAGGTATGGGCGCTCGCCTGAATTATGAATGCATCTCGATTAACGAGAAGATGCCATCTGCAACGAACTGAACGGACAGTGCTGCGAGGATCACACCAAAAAGACGGGTGATGATGAGCTGAACTGTTGAGCCGAGCAGTTTATCGATGCGCGCTGCCAGCAGAAACACGAAGAAGCTGAGTGCGAGCACAGACAGAAGGACTGCGATCAGGCTCATCTGGCCAGCGAAGCCCGGTGCCTGACCGGCGAGCAGGATGATTGCAGAGATAGTTGCCGGACCTGCAATGAGCGGAATAGCCAGCGGGAACACTGCTGTCTGGGACAGGTCTTCCTGTTCGACAACCTTTTCCGCACTTTCAGCTTTACGCTTCTGGCGATGCTCGAACACCATCTCAGTTGCAATGATGAAGAGCAGAAGACCGCCTGCAACCTTAAAGGCAGCTTGAGAGATGCCGAGAACTTCCAGAAGCTGGCGTCCGGCAAAGAAAAATGCCAGGAGCGTGATGCCAGAAATGACTATGGCTTTAATCGCAATCTGACGGCGCTCAACACTGCTTGCCCCGGCGGTTACGGCCAGAAAAATTGGTGCCAGACCAATCGGGTCGATGGTGACAAACAGCATGGCAAATGCATTGATGAGGAACTCAATGAGCATTGCGCTTTACCTTGTATGTGGTTTAGCCCATCTTTGGGCGCTTTTACCCGCATTTCTGCGGTTCTTGAGAGGGCGCTACCAGACAATGTTGTATTTAGCAAGAGTTTGATAGGATTTTGCATCGCCTGCGTATAGCTTAGTATTTTTATGAGGAAGAGCGATGCTTTTGAGCAACGAAACTGCGTAGAAAGGCCTAGTAACCAGTGGTCGATGAGGCCGTGGGGTAAGGTAGTTGTTATTAGGTGTCTTTTCAGGGCTTGTGGCGTTTGGTTCTGCGGTTTGAATCGGCTATAAAGGCTAGGAATTCTGACTTAAAATTGATGAGAATAATCCTTGGCAGATCAGGACTTAAGTACACCACCAGGTGGCCTACCTAGCGACATTCGGCCCGTCTCTATCACAGATGAAATGAAGCGCAGCTATCTCGATTACGCAATGAGCGTGATTGTGAGCCGTGCGCTTCCCGATGTTCGTGATGGTTTGAAGCCGGTTCACCGCCGTATTCTGTATTCTATGCATGAAAACGGATATGAGTGGAACAAGCCCTATCGTAAATCCGCCCGCGTCGTTGGTGACGTTATGGGTAAATATCACCCACATGGTGATAGTGCGATTTATGATGCTCTTGTTCGTATGGCGCAGAATTTTTCCATGCGCCTGCCACTCATTAATGGGCAGGGCAACTTTGGCTCGGTTGATGGTGACCGTGCTGCAGCGATGCGTTACACAGAGTGTCGCCTCGAAAAAGTTGCTCAGACACAGCTTTCCGATATCGACAAAGATACGGTGAACTTCAATGAGAACTACGATGGCTCCGAGACGGAACCTGAAGTTCTCCCAGCACGCTATCCGAACCTACTGGTAAACGGTGCTGGCGGTATTGCTGTTGGTATGGCGACCAATATTCCGCCGCATAACATGGGTGAAGTGATTGATGGCACGATCGCAATGATCGAGCGCCCTGAAATCACTCTGCCAGAGCTGATGGAGATTATCCCGGGTCCGGACTTCCCGACCGGTGGTATTATTCTTGGCCGTGCTGGCATCAAATCAGCTTATGAGACCGGACGTGGTTCCGTTCTTATGCGCAGCCGGGTTGAGACGGAAGAAATTCGCTCAGGCCGTATGGCATTGATTGTCACTGAAATCCCTTATCAGGTGAACAAATCCTCTATGATCGAAAAGATCGCAGAGCTTGTTCGTGAAAAGCGGATTGAGGGCATCTCTGATATTCGCGACGAATCAGATCGTCGTGGCATGCGCGTTGTTATTGAGCTGAAGCGTGATGCGGTTCCTGATGTTATCCTGAACCAGCTCTATCGTTATTCTCAGCTTCAACAGAGCTTTGGCTGTAACGTGGTGGCCTTGAATGGTGGCCGTCCTGAGCAGCTTGCTCTGCAGGATATGCTGAAAGCGTTCATTGCTTTCCGTGAAGAGGTTATTGGTCGCCGGACCCGGTTCCTTCTGAACAAAGCGCGTGATCGTGCTCATGTTCTCGTAGGTTTGGCTGTTGCGACTGCCAACATTGATGATGTTATTCATCTTATTCGCACAGCACCTGATCCTGCGACTGCGCGCCGTCAGCTGATGGAGCGTAACTGGCCAGCGAAAGACATCGAGCCGCTGATCCAGCTGATTGATGATCCACGCTACGCTATTCAGGAAGATGGTACGTTCAAACTTTCTGAAGATCAGGCTCGCGCCATTCTGGATCTGCGCTTGCAGCGTCTGACTGCTCTGGGCCGTGACGAGATTGGCGATGAACTCGACAAGCTTGCAACGGAGATCAAGGATTATCTTGATATTCTGCGTAGCCGTGAGCGTATTCTTCAGATCGTTCGTACCGAACTTGAAGAAGTGCGTGATGAGTTTGCGACACCGCGCCGGACAGAAATTACCGATGGTGGTGGAGATCTGGATGATGAAGATCTGATCCAGCGTGAAGATATGGTCGTGACCGTATCTCATACCGGCTACATCAAACGCGTTCCTCTGGACACCTATCGTGCGCAGCGTCGTGGCGGTAAGGGCCGGTCTGGCATGCGGACGAAAGACGAAGATTTTGTAACCCGTCTGTTCGTTGCCAATACGCATACGCCAGTTCTGTTCTTCTCGTCTCGCGGTATTGCCTACAAGATGAAAGTCTGGCGTTTGCCGCTGGCGAGCCCGCAAGCACGCGGGAATGCGTTGGTCAACATGCTGCCACTTGAGCAGGGTGAGCGCATCACCTCTATTCTGCCGCTTCCTGAAAATGAGGAAACATGGGCAGAGCTGGACGTGATGTTTGCGACCAAGCGTGGAACTATCCGCCGGAACAAGCTTTCAGACTTCGCTCAGATCAACAAAAACGGCAAGATCGCCATGAAGTTGGAAGAGGGCGATGGCATCGTCAACGTTATGACTTCGACGGAAGACGATGATGTTCTGCTGACGACCTCATCGGGTATGTGTATTCGCTTCCCGGCAACAGATGTTCGTGTATTCTCTGGCCGAAACTCCGTTGGTGTTCGTGGGATCAACCTTGCTGAGAGTGATCACGTCATCTCCATGACGATCCTTGATCACTTCGAGTGCGATTCCGAAGAGCGGACGGCTTATCTGAAGCTTTCCCGTGCTATGCGCGGTGAGGAAGCAGAAGATAATGTGTCCTTCGAGGACGCGGGCATCTCCGAAGAACGCTTTAAAGAGATGGACGAGAGTGAAGAAGTCATTCTTACTGTTTCTGAAAAGGGTTATGGCAAGCGCACCAGCTCGTACGAGTACCGCACTACCGGTCGCGGCGGTAAGGGGATCGCGGCGATGACGGTGAATGATCGTAATGGCCGCCTGGTTGCGTCTTTCCGTAGTGAGGACAGCGACGAGATTATGCTGGTGACCGATGGTGGTCAGCTGATCCGTTGCCCTGTCAATGGCATTCGCATTGCAGGCCGTTCGACACAGGGTGTGACCGTGTTCAATACCTCTGCTGAAGAGCAAGTTGTTGCAGTGGAGCGCATTAGCGAAGCTGATGATGACGAGAATGTTGAAGCTGAAGACGCTGTTGAGGTTGGTACAGACACCGGAGGGGCAGACGCAGAGAGCGCTGCTCCGACACCTGAGGGTGACGGTGGTGAAGCGTCCAGCACTGAGTAAGTGATGTAGATTCTAGAAAAAGGCGGGGCATGTGCTCCGCCTTTTTCGTAAGTTAACTAGAGATTTTGTATTTAGAACGACAGACGAAGTCAGCTTGACTGGCTTTGGGAAGGACTTCAATGGATCACTATGATGTATTATGTAAATGGTGGGCGGACCCAGACGTTCTCATCATACCAGCTAATGAAACAGATCAGATTATTGAGTGGCTCGGGCATCAAACTCCTGACACTTGGCACCAGGTTGTAATGAACTGGAATTGGGATGCTGGTAATGAGGTCTTGTCATGGATTTTGGCTCAGGATAACTGTGACAAAGGTACAGCTGCTTATATTTTCTTGGTTGAAGGGGTCGGACATTGGCTCTGGGGTGCACTTGTTGATGCAGATAAGGCGCATGATACAAAACATATTTGCCGAATAGCTTTAGACAATTGGCACCGCTATATGACTGGTGAACTTAAGCATAAGTACGATGATGACATACCTGATCAGCTCATTGAGATGTTGAGGGAAAAGGGCGATGAACATCAGCTTGCGGATACTCCATTAAAAGAGATTATGCATTACGAGGGCACGCGTGGCGCCGTGTCGGAATACGCATCCGAAGATGGCAAAATCGTTATTGCTCCGGATTACTGGATGAAGACCAAAAGCCTCGAAATTACTTCATAATAAACCAGGCAAAAATACTATAAGAAATCGGATTAAACTTGAAAATCAACATTTTTCCCGTTTCAATCGCGCTAGCGCCTGAAAGGTAAGTGTCATTTATGATGCTTATGGGGAGAGGCATTTGTGACGCGAGAGATTATATGAAGCGCATTGCACTTTATCCGGGGTCTTTTGATCCTATGACACACGGCCATCTGGACATTCTGGAGCAATCATTGGTTTTGGCTGATGAGGTGATTGTAGCTATTGGCATTCAGGCTTCCAAGGCTCCGTTGTTTTCCTTTGAAGAACGTGTGGAGTTGATCCGCCTTGCTTGTGAAGAGCAGTTTGGTGCAGAAAATGCTGCTCGTATTCGTACAGTCTCCTTTACTGGGCTGGTCGTGGATGCAGCGCGAGAGCATGGCTCTAATATTCTGGTGCGCGGACTTCGAGACTCGACTGATCTCAATTATGAAATGCAGATGGCTGGAATGAATGGGGCGATGGCACCTGACATCAAGACCGTATTTTTTCCAAGCTCACCAGTGATGCGCCCCATTACGGCTACACTGGTGCGCCAGATTGCAAAGATGGGGGGAGATTACAGTTCGTTTGTCCCCAAGTGTGTTGAGGCTGCGCTTAAAAAGCGCTTTGAGATTGCTTAAAAACAACGCAACAGAAAAGACTGCCTATTTGATAGGGTTAGACTTTTTTAGCGCGTCGCGTTTATGTGCAATCACATAACACCCGCTAAATTTTGTTTTGTGTGCGTATCTCTTTTCGAAAGCCAATTGGGAATTTGGGAGGTACGCCTTAGCTAAGACAAGGACAGAAATCTTGCTACGTATCCTGACAGCATGTGCGATGGTTGTAGGCGCATTTATGATGCCATTCACCGCCAGCGCGAAAGATCTTGAAAACACGATTTATCTGGACCTGAAAGACGGACGCGTTGAAATTGCGCTGCGTCCTGATCTTGCACCTGAGCATGTGAAGCGTATTAAACAGCTTACACGTGAAGGCTTTTATGATGGCATCGTATTCCATCGTGTGATTGATGGCTTCATGGCGCAGACTGGCGACCCAACCGGCACAGGCATGGGCGGCTCTGAAATGCCTGACCTGAAAGCTGAGTTCTCCAAGGCTCCGTTCAAGCGCGGTACTCTTGGCATGGCGCGGTCCCGCAGCCCGAACAGTGCGAACTCTCAGTTCTTTATCATGTTCAATGATGGGTCTTGGCTTGATGGTCAGTACACCGTATTTGGTGACGTGGTTTCCGGAATGGACGCTGTAGACAAGATCAAACGCGGCGAACCTGTTCGTAACCCTGATAAGATCATCAAAATGCAGGTTGCGGCAGACGCCAAGTAGAGGCTATGTCTGCACTCAGACTTATTCTAAGATAAAGGACAGTCCCGTGGCTGATATCAAAGATCCAGAAAACACACTGCTGCTGGAAACCACTCAGGGCAACGTTGTTATTGAACTGCGTCCTGACCTGGCACCTAACCACGTTGCTCGTATTAAAGAGCTCGCACGTGAAGGCTTTTACGACGGCATCGTGTTCCACCGTGTGATTGACGGCTTCATGGCTCAGACCGGCTGCCCTCAGGGCACAGGTACTGGCGGCTCCGGCAAAAAGCTGAAAGCTGAGTTCAACGATGCGAAACACGTTCGCGGCACATGCTCCATGGCTCGTTCTATGGATCCGAACTCCGGCGACAGCCAGTTCTTCATCTGCTTCGGCGATGCATCCTGGCTCGACGGTCAGTACACCGCATGGGGCCAGGTTGTTGAAGGTATGGACAACGTTGACAAGATCAAACGTGGTGAACCTGTTTCCAACCCAGATAAGATCGTATCTTTGAAGGTTGCTGCGGACGCTTAATAGCGAACGCACTGCGAATTATAAAAGGCTCGGCATTTTGCCGGGCCTTTTTGTTAGGGCTATGCAAATGGACGCAGCGCTCTTCTAAACAGGTTGACCTAAATCGCATCAACGGGTATCTCCCTCTGGCTTCAATCGTTTGACTGCGGGACAGGTGACAGCAAGGCCTGCAGAATACAAACGGATTTGGCAATAATTCCAATAAGACAGCACGGAGATGGCGACCACATACTGTGCGGCGCTGATTTGCTGTTTTGTAAAACTGGATACCCTATGCTGGTTGATGATTTTGATTTTGATCTGCCGCCGGAAAACATTGCGCTCCGCCCGGCAGTTCCGCGTGATAGTTCACGGATGTTGGTGGTGCGCCCTGATGGTGAGCAACTGCTGACAGATGATCAGGTGCTGTCTCTGCCTGATCTTTTAGAGCCGGGTGATGCGCTCGTCTTTAATGATACAAAAGTTATTCCGGCACAGCTGCTTGGCTTCCGCTCGCGTGATGGCCTGACGACAAAAGTTGGTGTGACATTGCACCAGCGTGCCAGTGCGAAGGAATGGCGTGCCTTTGTTCGTCCAGCTAAGAAACTGAAAGTTGGCGATACTGTTCGTTTTGCTTTTGATGAGGAAAGTAAAGATACTGCAGAGCTTTCTGCTGTTGTGACTGAGAAGTCCGAAGCAGGCGATATTCTGTTTGAGTTTGACCGTTCTGCCGGTGAGCTGGATGCTGCGATTGCACAGGTGGGGCACATTCCGCTGCCGCCATACATCGCAGCTAAGCGGGCTGAAGACGATCAGGATCGCAAAGACTATCAAACCATCTACGCAAAATATGAAGGTGCTGTTGCTGCACCCACTGCTGGCTTGCATTTTACGGACCAGCTGTTTGCTGCCCTTGAAGAGCGCGGTGTTGAGAAACACTTCGTGACGCTTCATGTGGGCGCTGGCACGTTTTTGCCAGTTAAAGCCGACAAGACTGAAGACCATAAAATGCACTTTGAGTATGGCGAGATCAGCGGTGAGACAGCTGCAGCGCTCAACGCTGTTCGTGCCCGTGGCAACAAGATTGTTTCTGTTGGTACAACTTCACTGCGCATTCTTGAGAGCTCAGTTTCTGAGGACGGCGTGATTAACCCGATTTCTCAGAGCACCGACATTTTCATTACGCCGGGCTATCAGTTCAAAGCCATTGATGCGCTGATGACCAACTTCCATTTACCGCGCTCAACGCTGTTTATGCTTGTGAGTGCGCTGAGTGGTATGGACGAAATGCGCGCTGCTTATGAGCATGCGATCAACACTGGCTACCGTTTTTATAGTTATGGAGACAGCTCGCTGCTGTTCAAGAAGGCTACCAAATGACCAAAACATCTCGTGAAACACAGCAAGGCACCAAGCCGTTTTCCTTCAAGCTGCTGAAAACAGATGGCATGGCGCGCCGCGGTGAAATTACAACGCCGCACGGCAAAGTTCGTACGCCTGCGTTTATGCCGGTTGGTACACAGGCGACTGTAAAGGCTATGTATCCGCAGCAAGTGCGTGATCTGGGGGCGGATGTTGTTCTTGGTAACACGTACCATCTGATGCTGCGACCGACTGCAGAACGGATTGCCAAGCTTGGCGGCTTGCACAAGTTTATGGGATGGGACCATACCATTTTGACGGACTCCGGCGGATTTCAGGTGATGTCTCTGTCTGGTCTTCGCAAGATGACTGAAGAAGGTGTGACCTTCTCGTCTCACCATGATGGGTCTAAGCACTTCATGAGCCCGGAGCGTTCTGTTGAAATTCAGGGCCTGCTTGGTTCTGATATCCAGATGCAGCTTGATGAGTGTATTGCGCTTCCTGCTGAGCGCGATGAAGTTGAACGTGCGATGCAATTGTCTCTGCGTTGGGCTGAACGCTCCCGTGCTCAGTTTGAGAAAATGGGTGGTCCAGAAAAGGGGCAAGGTCTTTACGGTATCGTTCAGGGCGGTGATGTCCCTGATCTACGTGTTGAATCTGCTCAGCGTCTCGGTGAGCTTCCGATGGAAGGTTATTCCGTTGGTGGTCTGGCCGTAGGTGAGCCTCAAGCCGTTATGCTGAAGATGTTGGAAATTACAACACCAGCGATGCCAAAGGATAAGCCACGATACCTGATGGGTGTTGGTACACCAGAAGATATTCTGGAAAGTGTCGCGCGTGGTATTGATCAGTTTGACTGTGTGATGCCAACCCGTGCTGGCCGCCATGGCTTGGCTTACACGCGTTTTGGTAAGATGAACCTAAAGAATGCCCGTCATTCTGAAGACCCGCGCCCATTGGATGAGCAATCCAATTGTGAAGCAACCTCCAAATACTCCCGCGCTTATCTGCATCATCTGGTGCGCGTGAATGAAGGTCTGGCGGCAATGCTGTTGACCTGGAACAACCTCGCTTACTACCAGTACCTGATGCAGGGCATCCGTGATGCGATTGATGAAGGTCGGTTTGAGGAATTCCGCCAGCAGACCAAAGAAGACTGGGCGCATGGCGATATTGAGCCTTATGTTTGGTCATAAGCTTTAGCGAACATGAAACTATGAAGGCTTGGGTGTGAGAATGCCCAAGCCTTTTCTATAAGCGCCATAGAAGCACATGTTCTGGTGTCTTCTCCCTTTCCAAAAGACCGTGAAGATCAGCCACAAAGACTTTTTCTGCACTTAAGTACCGTTCCATCACATGCCAAGGTTCTTCGTTTTCGAAGAAAGCATGATGGGGGACTGCCAGAATAACCGCATCACAGTCACCTGGCGGAGTTTCCTGGTAGAGCTCAACGCCAAAGTGTTCCTTCGTGTGTTCCGGATCGGCTAAAGGATCAACAGCGAAGATGTGGGCTCCGAAACGCTCCAATTCTCTAATCAAGTCGATTACTTTAGAATTTCGCGTATCGGGCACGTCTGCCTTGTATGTGATGCCCAATATAGCAATACGAGGCGGCATGGGGCGTGCAAGCTTTACGCAGCCTTGAATAACCTCTGTTGCAATGAACCTGCTCATACTTTCATTGGTGCCTCGTCCTGCAAGGATGACCTGCGGAGAAAAACCAAGCTGATGTGCTTTATCTGTCAGGTAGTAAGGGTCAACGCCGATGCAGTGACCGCCGACCAAACCGGGATGAAATGGCAGGAAGTTCCATTTGGTTGAAGCGCCTTCCAGAACATCGCGTGTATCGATGTCCATTGCATGAAATAGCATGGAGAGCTCATTCATGAGGGCTATGTTCAAATCACGCTGTGTATTCTCAATGACCTTGGCCGCCTCTGCGACTTTGATGGATGAGGCTTTGTAAACACCTGCTTTGACGATCTTTCCATAAAGCTCCGCCAGTGTTTCAAGTGCATCCTCTGAACTGGCTGAAACAATTTTGAGCAGGTTGGAAAGTGTGTGCTTTTTATCGCCGGGATTGATCCGCTCGGGTGAATATCCGATCTGGAAATCTTTTTGAAACCGCAGGCCGGATTCTCGTTGTAGCAAAGGGATCGCAATCTCTTCGGTTGCACCAGGATAAACTGTGGACTCGAAAACAACGATGTCGTTGGGCTTCATAAAGGCACCAACGATTTTTGAGGCCTTCTTGATCGGGCCGAGATCAGGGCGTTTGGAGATATTTATTGGGGTAGGGACTGCCACTATGTGGATCCGCGCCTGTCTGATATCAGGCGCGGAATACGTGAGCGTCAGTTTTTTGGAAGAAAGAGCCGTCTTGCTGACAGATGCAGTTCTATCATTTCCCTCGAGAAGCTCTTGGACCCGGTGACGATCTATATCGTAACCAATGGTTTTGATACCTGCATGCGCCAGCGCGCAAGCAACGGGCAAGCCTACATAGCCAAGCCCGACAACTGAGACGATTTCTTCCATAAAATGGCACCTTGGGACATCCTACACATTGTAGTAATCCCGATACCATTTGACGAAGTTTGCAACCCCTGCCTTTACGGAGGTTTGGGGTTTGAAGCCGGTTGTCTCAATCAGATCCGTAACATCAGCGAAGGTGGCTGCAACGTCTCCGGGCTGGAATGGTAAGAACTCTTTCTTTGCGGACATGCCCAGCGCGTCTTCGATAGCGGCAAGATAGTCCATTAGCTGAACCGGATCGCTGTTGCCGATGTTGAAGACTTGATAAGGAGCGCTGGAGGTCGCCGGATCAGCTGCTTTGCCATCCCAATCATCCGTTCGTTTTGGGGGGAGGTTGGAAATCCGTACAATACCTTCCACAATATCGTCCACGTATGTGAAGTCGCGGATCATGTTGCCGTGGTTAAACAGAGGGACAGGTTTCCCCTCCAATATGGCTTTGGTGAATTTGAACAGAGCCATGTCCGGGCGTCCCCAAGGACCGTACACGGTAAAGAACCGTAGGCCTGTGCAAGGGATGTCAAAGAGGTGGGCATAGGAATGGGCCATGGCCTCGTTGGCTTTTTTGGTCGCAGCATAAAATGAAACCGGATGATTGCCACCGCGATGTGTCGACAACGGCATCGTTTCATCGAGCCCGTAGACAGAGCTCGTGGAGGCATAGACCAGATGCCTTACATCATGCGCGCGAGCACCTTCCAATATCGATAAAAAGCCAGTGACGTTTGCATCGACGTAAGACTGAGGACTTTCCAGCGAGTAGCGTACGCCTGCCTGAGCTGCTAGATGAATGACCTTTGAGGGTGCATGTTGCTTGAAGATGCGCATGACAGCTTCGGTATCTTCAAGCCTGACCCGTTCCTCTGTGAAATGGTTAGAGGATGTGAGGCGTTTCAGTCGCTCTTCCTTCAGCGTCACATCATAGTAGTCTGTGACACAATCCAAGCCGATGACATGATAGCCATCTTGTAACAGACGGAGGGCTACAGCGTTGCCAATAAAGCCGGCAGTACCTGTTACAAGTACTTTTTCCATTTCACGTTTCCCGATACTCAGCTGGTTTTTACAAGAAGCTTGTCAAGCATTGGGCGTAGCTGAGCAGCCAGCTCCGAATCATCCAATGCATACGCGACATTTGCCGACAAGAACCCGGAGCGAGAACCACAGTCGTAGGTTTCTCCACGGAATTCGACGCCGTGGAAGTCCTGCTGGCCCATCAATGTGAGCATTGCATCGGTGAGCTGGATTTCACCACCAGCACCGGTGCTCTGTTTTTCGAGAAGCCCAAAAATCTCTGGCTGCAGGATATAACGGCCATTGATGTAGAGGTTCGATGGTGCAGTCCCTTCTGCTGGCTTTTCAATCATGCCAGTAATGGAGAACGTGTCATCAGCGCGAGGAGCATCCCGCTCGACAATGCCGTATTTGTGTGTCTGATCCCACGGCACTTCCTCAACTGAGATGATGTTGCCGCCATGGTTCTCATAGGCTTCTACCATTTGCGACAGGCAACCTTTTGGTGCTTTCATCAGCATGTCTGGCAGCAAAATAGCGAAGGGTTCATCGCCGATGATGTCGCGCGCGCACCAGATCGCATGCCCTAGGCCGAGAGGTTCCTGCTGACGGGTGAAACTGGTTGTACCTGCGGAAGGGCGGATTTTTTCAAGAAGTTCCAATGCATGGTCTTTGTTTCTGCGGCGCAGAGTTTCTTCCAGCTCGTAAGCAATGTCGAAGTGATCTTCGATCACCTGTTTGTTTCTGCCTGTTACAAATACGATGTGCTCAATCCCGGCAGCGCGAGCTTCATCAACCACGTATTGGATGATAGGCCGATCCAGAATGGTCAGCATTTCTTTTGGTACGGCTTTTGTTGCAGGAAGGAAGCGGGTGCCCAGACCTGCAACCGGGAGAACAGCTTTTCGTATCGCACGTGTCATATATTTGAATTCCTTAGGTCAAGGAGATCGAAACAGTCATTTTCTTAGCACTTATCTGCAGCGAATTAGGCTCGTTAATGGTACCAAATGAATTTGTCCTAGGACATAATGCTTCGATTGCCCGAAATTTGAATTACTCATTCTTTAGAGATGTTCATTCGCAGTCAATTATCGCGAAATTGTGAAGCTCTCTTGTTTCTCCAGAACATGCTGCTTTAAAAGTTACTCCGAGATGAACAGAAAGCTATCAAGGATGTAATTGTGATTGAAGGTTTTAAGCTTGCGGCGCTGGAAGCCGGGCAACGAATTCTGGGGATTTATGAGGACGGCTTTCAGTCGGAGACAAAAGGAGACGGTTCTCCTGTCACAATTGCGGATCAGCAGGCTGAAGAGATTATCCTCAACCACCTGTCTGTTCTTTGCCCTGATGTACCTGTGATTGCTGAAGAGGCAATGGCCGCTGGAATTATGCCAGAAATCGGTTCCCGCTTTATTCTCGTAGACCCTCTGGATGGGACGCGAGAGTTCATCAGCCGGAATGGCGAGTTCACAGTCAATATCGCTTTGATCGAAAACGGAACTCCCACCAAAGGCGTTATCTTTGCCCCTGTGGTCGGTGAGCTGTTCTGGGGAAATGTCGGACAGGGCGCTTATCGAGCGGAAGTCAAAGGGCTTGAGCTGGGAGAGGCTGTTGAAATGAGCTGTTCTGCCTTTGCTGAAGAGCTGCGGGTTCTTGCTAGCCGATCGCATCGTAGTGAACGGACCAATGCGATGTTGGAGAAATTGGAGAATTCGTCGATTGTTGCTGCTGGGTCGTCTTTGAAATTTTGCCGCTTAGCAGAAGGTAAAGCCGATTTTTATCCGCGTATGGAGCCTACGATGGAGTGGGACACAGCTGCTGGACAGGCAATTCTGTGTGCAGCTGGGGGAAGCGTTATAGTGGAAGGCGGAGAGCCACTTGAATATGGCAAGCTGGAAACGCCTCAAGGCAAGCCTTTCGCAAATCCTTGCTTCCTTGCGGTCGCAGACGAAAAAATTATTTCCCATTATGGCTTAAGGTCGGGTTGGTAAGCTTCGGCGCATCAATGCTCAACCGTTAAACTCTGGATCAAGACTTAACGACACGTCCTTTGGAGACCGTGATGGGCATTGATAGCCAGTCGCATTTGCGACGACTAGAAAACGAGAGCATTCATATTATTCGCGAGGTAGCGGCAGAGTTTGACAACCCTGTGATGCTTTACTCCATTGGTAAAGACAGCGCGGTGATGCTGCACCTTGCTCTTAAAGCCTTCTATCCTTCCAAGCCTCCATTTCCTCTACTGCACGTGGACACCACGTGGAAGTTTCAGGAGATGATCACTTTCCGTGATTACACGGTAGATAAGTATGGACTGGATCTGATCGTTCACACGAACGAAGAGGGCGTCAAAAACAACATCAATCCATTTGATCACGGCAGTTCCAATTATACGCACATCATGAAAACGGAAGCGCTGAAAGAAGCGCTTACGCAATACAAGTTTGATGCAGCTTTCGGTGGTGCGCGGCGTGATGAAGAAAAATCGCGCGCAAAAGAACGCGTTTTTTCGTTCCGTTCTGCGAGCCATGGTTGGGATCCTAAGAACCAGCGCCCGGAACTGTGGTCACTTTATAACGGTCGGATTGCCAAAGGTGAATCTATTCGCGCATTCCCGCTCTCCAATTGGACTGAGCTGGACATCTGGCAGTACATTCTGGCTGAAGGCATCGAAATTGTACCTCTCTACTTCTCTGCCAAGCGACCCGTGGTTGAGCGGGATGGCACTTTGTTGATGTTAGATGATGATCGCTTTCGTCTGGAACCAGGTGAGAAAGTTGAGCAACGGGATGTTCGTTTCAGAACTCTTGGATGTTATCCGCTGACTGGAGCTGTGGAATCCACTGCTGACACTCTTGAAGATATTGTGAGTGAGATGCTCATTGCGCGCACATCTGAGCGCAGTGGTCGCCTGATTGATCATGACAGCTCCGGCTCAATGGAAAAGAAGAAGCGTGAGGGGTATTTCTAAATGAACAAGATCGCGCCAGTGGCAGAAGCATTTGATCTGTCCACCTATATCAACTCACAAGAGTCCAAAAGTTTCCTGCGGTTTTTGACTTGCGGCAGTGTCGATGATGGAAAGTCCACGCTTATTGGTCGCTTACTCTACGACACCAAGCTGATTTTTGAGGATCAGCTGGCAGCGCTTGAGAAAGATAGCCGCAAGCACGGAACTGTTGCAGACGAAATTGATCTTGCACTGCTCGTGGATGGCCTTGAGGCTGAGCGGGAACAGGGGATCACAATTGATGTTGCTTACCGCTTTTTCTCGACTGAAAAACGGAAGTTTATTGTTGCTGATACACCTGGGCATGAACAGTATACGCGGAACATGGCGACTGGGGCGTCAACGGCAGATCTTGCAATTTTGTTGGTTGATGCGCGCAATGGACTGCTAACGCAGACACGTCGCCATGCGTTTATTGCGTCTTTGTTGGGCGTGCGTCATGTGGTTCTGGCGGTCAACAAGATTGACCTTGTTGACTATGACCAAAAGCGGTTTGAAGAAATCAAGGCGGATTTTGAGAGCTTTTCATCTGGTTTTGATTTTGACAGTAGCGAAGTCATTCCGCTTTCAGCGCGTTTTGGTGACAATGTAACCACCAGTAGCGAGAAACTTAGTTGGTTTACCGGTCCGACTTTGCTTGAACACCTTGAAAATGTTGAACTTGGTGAAGAGCACAGTGAAGCAGCGTTCCGTTTTCCAGTTCAGTGGGTGAACCGTCCAAATCTGGACTTTCGCGGATATAGCGGCACTGTTCGTGGCGGATCTGTTATTGTGGGTGATGAAGTCGTCGTTGCCCAGTCTGGCAAAACCAGTTGCGTTGAGAAGATTGTCACCATGGATGGTGATCAGGTGCGAGCTGATGATGGTCAGTCGGTTACTCTGACATTGGCTGATGAGATCGATATTTCTCGTGGCGATGTTCTGGCGCCGGCGCACTCACGACCTGATGTAAGTGACCAGTTTGCCGCTCATCTGATTTGGATGTCTGAAAATGCAATGCTGCCGGGGCGGCCTTATCTTTTGAAGTGTGGCACTAAAACGATCGGGGCAAGTGTTACTGAGATCAAACACAAGGTAGATGTGAACACGTTTGATCATCATGCGGCAAAGCAGCTGGCTCTTAATGAAATCGCATTTTGTAATTTGGCGCTTTCTGAAGCAATTGCGTTTGATCCATATGAAGCAAACCGGGATACTGGCAGCTTTATTCTCATCGACAGAATGACGAATGAGACTGTTGCTGCTGGTCTGATCTGGTTTGGACTGCGACGGGCGACTAACGTTCATCGCCAAGCCCTGGATGTGAACAAGAAAGCGCGTGGTGGTCTTAAAGGGCAGAAGCCTGCAGTTCTCTGGTTTACAGGGCTTTCAGGTTCCGGGAAGTCGACCATCGCGAATGCGGTGGAACAGAAGCTTTTGAGCCTTGGACGGCATACCTATCTGCTTGATGGCGATAATGTTCGTCATGGTCTGAATAAAGATCTTGGATTTACCGATGCTGATCGCGTTGAAAACATCCGCCGAGTTGCTGAGACATCGAGACTCTTTGTGGACGCAGGGTTGATCACACTGGTTTCCTTTATCTCGCCATTTAAGGCTGAACGTCAGCTTGCTCGTGATTTGCTGGATACGGATGAGTTCTTTGAAATCTTTGTCGACACAACTCTAGAAGAGTGTGAAACACGTGATCCTAAGGGACTTTATGCCAAGGCTCGGAAAGGTGAGATTTCCAACTTTACCGGGATAGATAGCGATTATGAAGTACCTGAGGCTCCGGAACTGCATCTGAAAACTGCAGGGCGCACTGTTGAGGCTCTGGCTGATGAGATCGTCGATCGTCTGCTTAAAGATGGCTATATTGGCTCGGACAATACTTGGGTCATTTAAAGCACCAGTAAGTATTTGGAATTTGAAGCCGGGGACGAGAGTTCCCGGCTTTTCAGTTTCAAGTGAGCGTTTTATCAGGCATGGTTTATGCCAATCTTTCCGAATTGCTCTGAGGTTTTTTAACCAAGGCATGACCTCGTAATTTTTCGCAGGGTCGATATCAGGTAGTTTCTCGCTGCGTTTGCGCTGTCATACAAAATAGTTGGAGGAACAAATGCCAAAGGCTCTCAAAAAATATAAGAATGCCAAAGAGTTCTTGAGTGGTGTGCCTGCTTTCCAGAAAGAAATGGAAAAGAAACATAAGCTCCCGGCTAAAGATGTCACTAAATACGGCAAGTTGACAAATGATAAAGCAGCTGTCGAAAAGGCCTACATGAAACACGTCGAGGATGAATCAAAGCTAAAGAAAATTTCCGCTGATATTGAAACGGGTCAGAAAGCTCTTAAATCTCTTGCGAAAGCGCAGGACGACTATATCAAGGCACATAATTTGGTGGAACAAATCACCAAAGGAATGAAAACTTTGGAAGCTGCAGCTGGTGGAGACAAGAAAAAGCTCATTGGCGTTGAAAAAAGTATCAAAGACTTCGCCAGCATCTAGATACTGCGAACAAAGGTTATGATGCCGCTGAGAAGAAGATTGCTCAGGTGGCCGCGCTCCAAAAGCAAATTGAGCGGTTTCAGGATAACTATGAGAAAAAGCGAGATAAAATAGCAAAGAGTTATGGGGTTACCTTAACAACAGATGCGAAGAGTTTGATTGTACTTATGGGGAAGACTGCCGAAATGTCTATGGTTATTGGGTGACGCTGTTTTAACCTAGTAGATGTTTAGCTTGGCTGCCCAGTTTCTGACGGTTCGCTTTTGTAATGGCGCTGTTATGTTTCAATGAGCTCATCAAAGAATGTGTCTTGAACCACAGGCTTCGGTTATTGAAAAGGTAGCCCTCCAAGTTAAAGCGTAGCACTAATCTACTCACAGATGAGTTACAATCTATGCAGAGCGTGCTGTCCTATGAGCCTCAGGTTTAGCGTTCACAGATTTGGAGGACTGGTTGCAAAGACCAGCGCATGCCAAAGATCTCTGGAGAGCGTATCGCATCGTTCCTGCTCTTGTAATTTGGAGCCAAAGCGCCTAATCAACTTTTGGATTATATTCACGCCCTTAAGGAGATCTCTTCGTGTCTCAACCAAATTCAGAAGTTTCAGTTGGAAACACTGTCTTTTCAAATGATAAGCCGTTCTCTCTTATTGCTGGTCCATGCCAGATGGAGAGCCGCGCTCATGCCATGGAAATGGCTCAGGCTGTCAAAGAAATTGCAGAAGAGCTGAACATAGGTTTGGTTTTCAAAGCGAGCTACGACAAGGCTAACCGGACTAGTCTGTCTGCCAGCCGTGGTATGGGCATGGCCAAAGGCCTGGAGGTTTTTGCGGAAATCAAAGAAACCTACGGCTTGCCAGTGATTACCGATGTGCATGAGCCAAACCACTGTGCGCCAGTTAGTGAGGTCTGCGATGTGTTGCAGATTCCAGCTTACCTGTGCCGCCAAACTGACCTTCTTGTTGCTGCTGCGAAAACCGGCAGAGCGCTAAATGTGAAGAAGGGGCAGTTTCTCGCACCTTGGGACATGAAAAACGTCATGACCAAAGTGGTTGAGAGTGGCAACTCCAATGTGATGCTGTGCGAGCGTGGTGCAACATTTGGCTACAACACACTTGTCTCAGACATGCGCGCCCTGCCGATTATGGCGGACATGGGTGCTCCTGTGGTGTTTGATGCAACTCACTCTGTACAGCAGCCTGGTGGCCTTGGTGGTACATCTGGTGGGCAGCGCGAGTTTGTTGCAACACTGGCACGTGCTGCTGCTGCCGTTGGTATTGCAGGCCTGTTTGTGGAGACGCATGACGATCCTGACAACACCACGTCATCTGATGGTCCGAATATGATCCCTCTAAACCGACTCAAAGACTTGCTGCTGTGGCTGCAGGATTTTGACCGGATCGCAAAAAACGGAAGTTTTACGCTTTAGATATTTCACGGCACCTAAGGAAAGTGACAAAATACTGCGTTTTTACTTAGAGGTGCGACAAAATACATTCGTTTATTCCCAAGGATTTACAGAAGGGTACGGTCTCTTCTCTTCCTTGGGGGCAGTACTTCGGGTAAAAGCTCTTAGAGCCAAAATTCCACACTCTACAAGTACATTGGAGTACTCTTAGATGACTGCTATCATCGACATTATTGGTCGCGAAATCCTTGACAGTCGCGGCAACCCAACTGTTGAAGTTGATGTGCTTTTGGAAGACGGCTCCTTCGGTCGGGCTGCAGTTCCGTCCGGCGCCTCCACTGGCGCATTTGAAGCTGTTGAACGCCGCGATGGCGGTGAGCGTTACCTTGGCAAGGGTGTTGAGGACGCTGTAGAAGCTGTAAACGGTGAGATCTTTGATGCTGTCGGCGGTATGGACGCTGAAGATCAGATCAAAATTGACCGTGCTATGATCGAACTTGACGGCACTGAAAATAAAGGCCGTCTTGGTGCAAACGCTATTTTGGGCGTTTCCCTTGCTGTTGCAAAAGCTGCTGCTGAAGCTGCTGCGATGCCACTTTACCGCTATGTTGGTGGTTTCGGTGCGCGTACGCTGCCAGTTCCGATGATGAACATCATCAACGGTGGTGAGCATGCTGACAACCCAATCGATTTTCAGGAATTCATGATTATGCCAGTGGGTGCAAGCTCTCTGCGTGAATCTGTTCGTATGGGTTGCGAAATCTTCCATACCCTTAAAAAGGGTCTTTCCGCAGCAGGCCACAACACCAATGTTGGTGATGAAGGCGGCTTTGCTCCTGGTATCGGTTCTACTGATGAAGCGATCGGTTTTGTTCTGAACGCTATCGAGAAAGCTGGTTACACCCCTGGTGATGACGTGATGCTTGCATTTGATGCAGCTTCCACCGAGTTCTACAAGGATGGCAAGTACAACCTGAAGGGCGAAGGCAAGATCCTTGGTTCTGATGAAATGGTTCGCTACCTTGAAGATCTGGTGAGCAAGTACCCAGTGTTCTCCATCGAAGACGGTATGGCTGAAGAAGATTGGGATGGCTGGAAGTCTTTAACCCAGGCGATTGGCAACAAGTGTCAGCTGGTGGGTGACGATCTGTTCGTGACCAACTCCGAGCGTCTTGCTCGCGGCATCAAAAACGACACTGCAAACTCCATTCTCGTGAAAGTGAACCAGATCGGTTCTCTGACTGAGACCATGGAAGCTGTCGATATGGCGCACCGTGCAAGCTACACTTCTGTCATGTCTCACCGTTCAGGTGAAACCGAAGACAACACTATTGCTGATTTGGCAGTTGCATTCAACTGTGGCCAGATCAAAACTGGTTCTTTGTCCCGTTCTGACCGTATGGCTAAGTACAACCAGCTTATCCGTATCGAAGAAGAACTGGGCCTCCAGGGCGTGTTTGCTGGTCGTTCTATCCTGCGCGGATAAGACCTTCAGCATTTGCTTGAAATTAAGAAAGCCGGTCCATTTGGGCCGGCTTTTTTGCTTTCTACATCCTGATGAAAATGCCGTATAAAAAGGTTCCGACTTTGAATATGAACCACCCTGCAAACAGATAACCCCAGATATACGGGACGGCTAGGAACCCCCATGCCGCCATCAGACCGAGATCATACAAAGAGTGCCCAATATCAATCCCATAAATGATGCAGGGGCTTATACCCTTCGATGAAAATGAACAGTCAGTGCTCGAACTAATCACGAAGAGCGCTGCAATACTTACAAGCCAAATGGCAATGGGTGTTAGTAGCAGTGCGATGAAAGTCCTGAGGCTCATGCATGCAAGGTTATACCTGCAAGCAAAACAGAGCCACTATTGAAATCCAGCAGTTGAATATGTGGCTTTGTTGTTGCGCTTGGAATTTAACTTCAGAAGATCGTTGAGTACATAAAGACGCGGCTACTTCTTTTATTCGCCAGTTTTTGTTTCCACGGCGTGGCGGATTGCTGCTGCAAGTGTTTCAGGATTTTCTGCTCCTGCCACTGCAAAGCGGCCATCGATGATGAAGAAGGGAACGCCCGTAACACCAATTTCATGAGCGCGGACCACATCTGCTTCAACTTCTTTTACGTCCTGATCTGTATTCAATAGATCAGAAACCAGTTTGCTGTTGAGACCTGCGCGTTCGGCGGCGCTGGTCAGGACTTGCTTATCGGTCAGGTCAGCACCTTCTGTGAAGTAAAGCTTGAACAGCTCTTCGACCATCGCGTCCTGCATGCCTTCAGAGCGGGCCCAGCGGATCAACCGGTGGCTGTCGATTGTGTTGGGGGATTTCGTGATTGCCTCAAACTTGAAGTCAATTTCTTCTGCTGCACCGGCATTGCTTACCTGAGCGTAGATCTCTTTTGCCCGTTCAGCTCCACCAAACTTGTCTTCCAGATACTTTTTGCGATCTTTGCCTTCTTTGGGAAGGGTCGCATCAAGTTGGTAGGGGTGCCATTGAACTTTTACGGTGCTGTCCGGCAGCATCATTAAGGCTTTCTCCAGTCGGCGTTTGCCGATGAAGCACCATGGGCACATGACATCGGAGATAACATCAATGACAATCGGGGCAGTAGTAGACATCAGTATTCTCAGTTATAGGTTTGTCTCGTTAGCTCTGCAATCTATCAGGAAAATTGGATAGTTTCCCAGGAAAACTCTCACAGTTTCGTGAGGAGGTGGAAGAGCTTATCCGTTGCCCAAGCCTGTAGTGCGTACCATGACGAGCACGCGGTTTGAGAGCTGCTCCATGCCTTTTTTGCTGCGTAGAACGGCAACGGGTCCGCGACCTTCAATGTTAGCAACGAAGTCTTCATCACGGCAAACGGCCATGGCTATGGAAAGAACAGTTCCGCTCCAGTACATTTGATGCTGTGCGAATGCCTGAGGGTTGCTGCCAGTGAAACGTTCTATGAGTTCAAGAAGATTGAGTTCGTAGATGGATTCACCACGTCGTTTCGTGGACTCTTCCAGAAGTTTCAGGTAGTTGAGGTATTTTTGTTCGGATAGAAAGTCATCATTATCCTGACGTGCAAGCCATTGGCTGGAAACAGTCAGGATTGCATCGGTCAAACGCTGGCGTCTGCCTGCCCGCAAGGCGCTGATGATATGACCCGTGAGCGCTTTGTCTGAGACCTCACCAAGTAGGACATCAGTTGCACCTGCTGAATAGAGGAGGTGTGCGGATTCTTCGTCAATGCTATGGGCAAGTATAGGTAAGTTGAAGTAACGTGGATCAGCTCGCAGGCGCTCAATCTCTTCGCAAGCCTGCCATGCGGGCATATCGATCAGAACAGCTTCAAATCGGCGTGCTGTCAGATAATCCTCCGTCATATCGGAGGAGAACCCGCTCACGATTTCTACTGGCATATCCAGCAGAGCTTGTGTACGTCCAAAGTGCTTTCCATAGCCAGCGACCAGTAGACCTGCGGACTTTAGCGGGCCGAACTCGATCTTATACTCCGGCAATGGGCCAAACAGGCCACGGCGCAGGCGTGCTTCTTCTGCTCTATTGGCCAGACGTCTCAAACCGGCAATGCGTGGCAACAATACATCTGGTGGTATCGCATCACTCACGGTCGCGCTTGGCTTTAAATCCAGCGGGACGGGCGCACTGCCAGTTGTAATAATCAGAAGTGGAACTTCAACTCCCGGGCCTTTTCGAAATTCCCTAATGGTTTGCGTGAGTTCATCAAGCTCAGGAGGGTTATCTTCCTGCCATGGTAATAGAATGCAGATGGGAAGGACGCTTGCGCCTTGAAGCTCTTCCATAAGCTGTGCGCTTGTTCGCACTGCGACTAGTCGATCAGACAGAACGGTCAAAGGCTCCAACATATCAAAGACATGATTGTGCACCGGTGCGATCAGCAGGATTTTGCCCCAACTGGAATCGTGCGTTTCAGTCTCTAATGGTTGGCTATGATCGGCCATTCATCCTCTCAGGCAACCGCTTCCACCGGTTTGGGCTGGGAGCGTCTGGTCAATTTTTGTCGGTCTACAGTGCCATCATCTGTCAATGGCAAGGCGCGCAGTGACAGAATTCTATGTGGCATCATTGTTAGGCTGACGCGTGATGCGTCGAGGTAGGCGTAAAAGGCTTCTACATCAACAAGAAGACCTTCTGACGGTACCACCGCGACCATAAGGCGTGCACCCATTAATTCATCTTCTACCAGAAAAGCAGCCGCTTCTTTTACCCCCGAGAATTCACTGTATATTTCGTCGAGACGTTCCAGTTCGAGCAATCCGGGTGCTTTTTGACCGGGCGTTCCGAAGCCATGGATCGCTCCGGTAACCCCATGCACGCCAACAGGGATTTGAGTAATGAGTCCATGTTCATTTTGCTCATTGCTGAAGAATGTCAGGTGAGATTCGCTGGTTGGCCAATCTGCATCCGGGACCATTGCACCCTTGAGTTTGAGGTGGTATCCGGGCGCGGTTGTTGCAAATCCTTGTGAAATTTCCTCATTTATTTCAACAGGATCAATATTAATAAGGCACGGACCGTGCGTGGATGTGCTTGGTGCAAACTGGTTGCCCGGAATGAGCGGGACAGGCTCTTCAGAGGTTCCTCGCAGATGTGCGACCAGTGCATATTCATCCAACACATGAAGGTCTGTCACCACTCCTTTAGCCTTGTATTTGGCAGGCTTTGGAGAGGTGATCGCCCATGTGGCAACTGTGTTTGTTTTCCAACCTTCCAAGGCTCCATCAATGTGAGACGCAAGCGGTCCAGGGGTCAAAATATAATTTGCCTCGATGGCGCGTGCGTGATCGGTCAATGTGGATAAAGCATGTGGATGGTGAAGGTGCAGCGTGCCTTCACTCAGCAGCCACGGGACCAAACCGGCCCCAATTCCGGTAATTCCGCACAAGATATACGGCAGTAAAATCCGCGCGCCCGGCTCCAGCCTTGTTTCGAGAAACGGCATAAGGCCTGTGGAGACCCAGTGGTTATGACTGCGCGGGATTGGGCTGATTTCAGAGCCAGAGTGAACCCAGGTGAGTGTGGCTATATGATTGGCAGGTGCTCCATCCCGATCTACCACCGGCTCCGGGAAGGAATCTCCGCTCTCAGCCAACATAGGTGCCATATCGATGAGGCCGTCGGGAATGTCGCTGCCGAGGCCAAAAACGAAACGCAAAGAGAAAAAGTCAGCGGCGGCATCGCGCGCTTCTTCACCGAGCATGCGAGTTTCAACACGGTCCGCTGTTATCAGGGCTTTGGCATCTACTGTGCTGAGTGCGCGCAAAATCTCAGAGTGGCGCCAGTGCAGCGGGAAGGGGGAAACAATCAGGCCAGCGCGTAATGCGCCAAGGATGCAAAGAACATTATCGACTGTATTGGGAGATTGCAGGCCCAGAATGTGGTCCGGTTCCATCCCTACAGCTGCGAAGAAGCCAGCAATTCTGCTGATTTCCTGTTCTGCCTCGGCATAGGTCAGATGGCGTGGTTTGCCACCGGTCCATGTTTCTCTGTCGGGTGCATCGACCAATGCCAAGCGGTTTGGATGTTTTTGCGCAGCACGCCGGAACAACATATCAAGAGTGATATTGCCCCAAACTCCAGTTGTGCTGTGGTTTGCAATGGCATCGGTATTTGACAGTATCATTTAAGGTGAGTCCGCTAAGCGACTGAGAAATTAGAGAT
Source organism: Pseudovibrio sp. Ad37 (assembly GCF_001623075.1). Classification (GTDB taxonomy): domain Bacteria; phylum Pseudomonadota; class Alphaproteobacteria; order Rhizobiales; family Stappiaceae; genus Pseudovibrio. Next base: position 26,940 of record NZ_LMCF01000096.1, on the reverse strand, counting down.
TCGATAATTTGGTTAATAGACACTTTTGTTGAGTAGGCTGCCTTCATCAAGAACGCAGCCTACTTTTTATGTGTTTATCTACTCTTTAGGTGCATCCCACCAGTTATCGAACTGCATGCCGTACAGCGGTGATTTGGCTGGGTGCTCAACGGTTGTCCATCGCGCAACCCATTCAGCAGGGGCGTGGTAGAGCGGAATTGCGTAAAAGCCAGAGATCAGAACACGGTCGAATGCGCGGACTGCGGCTACAAACTCCTCACGGGTGCGGGCCGCGACCATGGCGTCGATCAGCGCATCGATTGCAGGTTCTTTTGCGCCGACAATGTTTCTGGAACTCTTGGTGTCTGCTGCCTGAGATGACCAGCGCGCATATTGCTCACCGCCAGGAGAAAGGGACGCAAACCAAGTGTTGAAGAGTGCGTCAAACCCAAAAGATGCGCGACGCTCTTCGAACTGGGCGGCGTCGACCGTTCTCACTGAGATTTCGATGCCCAGAAGTTTGGCCGTGCGCTGCAATGCAAGCGCGACTTTCTCTTCATCCTGAACGCGAACAAGAATTTCAAAGCTGAGTTGCTCGCCGGACTTTGCGTTGACCAGTTTGCCTTGATCAAGATTGTAGCCTGCCTGTTTGAAGAGGCTTAGTGCGTCACGTAGTACCTTGCGGTCACGTCCTGATCCATCTGCCTCAGATGGGCGCCATGTTCCTGCCAGAACCTCGTCTGTGACCGCATTCGGGTATGGTTCAAGAAGCTTCTTTTCCAACTCGTTCGCCGGACGGCCAATGGAGGAGAGGTCAGAGTTGTCCCAATATCCGTCTGTGCGTTTGTACAGTCCATTGAAGAGGGTTCTGTTGATCCATTGAAAGTCCAACAGCATGCCAAGAGCTTGACGGACACGTTTGTCAGAGAACTGGGGGCGACGGGTGTTGAACGCAATGCCGGTCATGCTTGGTGGCGTGCCGCGCTCAAAAACATCTTTGACAACCTTGCCTTCTTCAAACGCAGGAAAGTCACCTGCATTTTCCCATAGGCTTGGGTTGCCATAGATGAGTGCCTCTGTGTCCCCTTTGCGGAACGCTTCCTGCAATGCGTTGTAATCCCTGAAATAATCCACGGTCACTTCATTGAAGTTATCGAAGCCGATTTTTTGAGGCAGGTCTTTTGCCCAATAATCGTCCCGGCGAGTGTAGGTGGTGCGTCTACCGGGATCAATTTCAGAGAAAGAGTAAGGACCAGTTCCGATTGGCGGTGTTAGCGTGGTGTTGCCGAACGTTTCAGGATCAGTTGTGCGGCTGTTGAAAATAGGGGCCAGAGCGATGAGCAGTGGAAGCTCACGGTCGCTGCCATCTTTAAAATGCAGCTTTACGGAATGTGCCCCCGTTTTTTCGAACTTGACGACTTTACCATACCAACGTGCATAAGGCGGGCGGCCATGATCGCGGATGGTTTCAAGAGAAAAGATAATATCGTCAACGGTTAACGGGTCACCGTTGGAAAATTTTGCTGCAGAATTCAGACGAAATTCGATCCAGTTCCGCTCTTCTGGCATCCGCACAGCTTCAGCAAGGTGTGCATACAATGTGAATGCTTCGTCATTGGTGCGAAGAAGGAGGCTCTCCAAGATGAAAGAGCCCATTTGACGCTCTTTCATGCCGCGTGCGGATGTCCATGCTCCTTTGAGAGCAAAGGAATTGAGACTATCAAATGTGCCTTGAACGCCGAGAGAAAGACGACCGCCTTTAGGAGCTTCCGGGTTTGCATAGGGCAGGTTGGGGTAATCTGCTGGTAACGCAGGTTTCCCATGCATTGCAATAGCATGGCTCCAAGGAACAGTATCCTGAGCCAGTGCAGTTGAACAAGCTAATGTTGCCATACCGGAAATGACAACAAGCCCTTTCGTAAAATTGTTTATTCCATTCACATAGGATCGGAATTTGGTCATTCGAATTTCTCCTAGGGCGTCCGCAGAAACTAGCAATAATACGATTCTGAGGAAATTTCAGCCTACGAGGCTTTGGAAAAGGACAGTAACCACCCCAATCTATAGGTGGAAAAATGGTTCCGAGGCGTTTAAAGAGTACATAAGTAGCATTTAACAGAAGCGTTGCCTTTTTTTCAGCTCTGTTCTGAGTATGCTTGGCGCCGAACAAGCAGTCAAAACACTGTTGAACTTAAAAAATGGTTGCTGCGTAATTGCCGGAGGCATCGTTTTGCACCGGATCAAACTTTGAGGAAATTTGGGATGGCCGTTAATTTTAAGGGCGTTCTGACTGGTGGGATTATTGCAGCAATGGCCGCAGTTGGCTTTGCAGGCACCAGTGTTGCGCAGAATGCACAGGCAGACGATGCTTGGGTGAAAGTTTGTAACACTGATCCTAAATCCAAGAAAGAATTTTGCCTTATCACACAAGAACTGCGCACGGACACAGGCCAGTTCCTAGCTCAAGCTGTCGTGCGTGAAGTGACCGGTGAAAGCCGCAAGTTGCTGCACCTTGCTGTTCCTCCAGGAATGCTGATTCAGCCTGGTCTTCGTGTACAGGTTGATGGTGGCAAACAGTCTGAAGCTAAATATACAATTTGTTTTCCAAACGCTTGTATTGCCGAGATGGTTATTGATGACACCTTCATCGGTGGCCTGAAAAAAGGTGGCAAGCTGATCATTACTACGTTGAACCAGCAGGGTAAGGCACGTCCATTCGACCTTACTTTGAAGGGGTTCACCCGTATTTATGATGGTGAAGCTATCAAGCCTGAAGAACTCCAGGCAAAGCAGGAGCGCCTGCAGTCTGAACTTCAGAAGCGTGCCGAAGCCGCTCGTCAGAAGCTGATTGAGCAGCAGCGTCAAGCAAACCAGTAATTTGGTTTTCGCGTTAAGAATTAAAAAACCCGAAGGAATTTTCCTTCGGGTTTTTTATTGATCTGATGATCTTGAAGAGATGCGGTTTCCATGAAGAGAATTCAGGAACCGGCTTTAATGAATTTCCACATCCTTGACGATGTAGTCTCCATCGGTGGTCTCATCAAAAAACTCATCGACCTGCGGATGTCGCACAGGTTCGCCACTGTCGTCTTTTTCCAGATTCTGCTCCGAGACATAAGCAATGTATTCACTCTCAGCATTTTCAGCGAGAAGGTGATAAAAAGGCTGGTCCTTGCTTGGGCGTGCTTCTTCGGGAATTGACTCCCACCACTCTTCTGTATTGTCGAATGTGGGATCAACGTCGAAGACTATGCCACGGAACGGGTACAGGCGGTGACGTACGACCTGTCCAATTCTGAATTTCGCGGTTCTAATTGTCTCCATAATCCACCAAGCTTTCGAAGATACTGTATCTTGTCAGGGCGCCTTAAAGGTCATGCCATGCGCGTATTGTCAAGCTATATAGCGCAGCAAAGAGGCGAGAGGCAGCACAAACCGATCAAAATGTGACGTTTGGGGATGAATAGCTCCTCACATTTCATTGATATGCACATCTGCAGGGTTGAAGAGTGGCGCCGACCACTCTTCAGGATTGATTATTGGAAAGTTTCTGCTAAATCCGGGTCTTTTGAGATGACCAGATCAGCCAGATCACAGATAACTTTTGCCTGTTTCCAGGTTGCATCATCCTGCATTTTCCCATCCAGCATGACTGCGCCTGTTCCGTCCGGCATTGCTTCCAATATCCTGCGAGCAAATTTCACTTCATCTGGCTCTGGTGAGAAGACTGATTTTGCGATGCCAATCTGGCTTGGGTGCAGGGTCCAGGTTCCAAGGCAGCCCATGAGGAATGAGTTGCGGAACTGAGCCTCACATGCGGCAGGATCGCTGAAGTCTCCGAAAGGTCCATAGAATGGCTTGATGCCTGCGGCCAGGCATGCATCTACCATTTTGGCGACGGTGTAGTGCCATAGATCCTGCTGGTAACGTGTGCGTGGTGCATCGCCGTCGGAATCAGCCAGTACCTGATAGTCAGGATGACCACCGCCAACGCGAGTTGTTTTCATACCACGGGAGGCCGCAAGATCTGCTGGACCGAGGCTCATGCCGTGCATGCGCGGACTGGCTGTGGCAATGGCTTCTACGTTGTTGACGCCTTCAGCTGTTTCCAGAATAGCGTGGATCTGGATTGGCTTTTTCACGCCTGCCTTGGCTTCCAGTTGAGCGAGTAATTGATCCAAATAGTGAATGTCCCATGGGCCGTTCACTTTTGGCAGCATGATCACATCAAGCTTGTTGCCGCAGCGGGTGACGATTTCAGTGATGTCGTCCAGTACCCACGGGCTTTCCAGTGAATTGATGCGCGTCCAGAGCTTTGTAGAGCCAAAGTCATTGTCATTGGCCATCTGGATGAAGCCCTCACGGGCATTGAGTTTTTCATCGGCTGGAATCGCGTCTTCCAGGTTGCCGAGAATTACATCCACCTGCGAAATCATCTGCGGGATCTTCGCACGCATCTTTTCGATATGCGGGGGCACAAAGTGGATCATGCGTTCCAGCGCGACAGGTGGCTCAGCAAACGGTGTTGGAGCACCAATGGCCAGAGGTTTATAAAAGGAACGATAAGTTTTCATCTGGCTAGCTCCCTCCTGAGCCGAAATGGAAATTCAGAGGGGAGTATACAGAATATTGTGCGGTGCAAAATCAGCTCTTTGGGCTAAGTCCTGAAGCCCTTAGTCTTTAGTTAGAATTGATTATACAGCTTCAGTTTTTGCTTATGTGTGTCACCAGTTTTCGTTTTGCGACGGTACACATTGAGTGAACTGGTTAAATCCACTTCTTCATGATCCACATCCACTGGGATGGTTCTTCGCGGATCCATTCTTCAAACTGGTCATGTACTGCCTGAGTTGTGGTGATTGCATCCTGTACACGGTCTTTGGTGCGTGCGACCGGAATTTCCTTGGCAATGATGTCGAAGCGGGAGCCTTTTTTACGGCGCGCAACCACAGCAATAAGGCGCTTGTTCATAGTACGCGCAAGTGCAGCTGGAATGTGTGTTGCTGCTGAAGGTTGTTTGAAAAACTCAATTTTGACGCCGCGGTGGTCGCGTACGTCTGCGACGAAGGCAACCGAGCCCTTTTTACGCAGGATTGAAATGATCTTTGTGCCGGTGTCGTGGCCTTTGCAAAACAAGCCAAGTTTATAGAGAAAGTTTCTTTTCCCGACCAAATATTCTTCAGAATAGGGGTTCTTCAGTTTTTGATAGACCCCTGCGAGCGGGAGGCCAAGTTCCTCTGCTTTGTCGGAGACAACTTCCCAGTTACCGGAGTGCATGGTTACAAGTACGGCGCCTTCACCAACCGAGTCTTCAAAGACCTCTGGGTTTACATAGGTGACGCGGCTCGGATCCTTGTGGATTTTGGAGAGCAAAACGGTTTCAGCAGAGACCCGGCCAAGGTTTTCCCACATATCCCGGACAATTTTATCCGCCTCATTGAGCGTCATTTCCGGATAGGCGGCCATGATGTGCGCTTTCGCTCGGGCATGCCTATGGGTCATCGGGGCGATCAAGCGCCACATGTTTCCCATAAAAGCGGAGGACCAATCCAGCGGCATAGAGCGCAGAATTCCGCCGATAGATCTTAGAGCCAGCCATTCAGCACGAAAGCTGAGCTTCTCGCGACGTGTCAGTGGGCGACGGGATTTTTTAGCTTTCATATTGGCCTTTGGGCGGATGGAGCTTTCCAGTTCCGTTTACTCGCATACTATAGTGTCGTAGTTGCCGGTATGCCAACCTCTGTAGAATGGCTATATACGCTCAACTCGGACATGGTGATTAGCCAATAAGCATTTCAAAAGCAACTCATTCTCCAGTTGGATGCGGAGAACACTAAAAAATTGCATGGGGAAATGGTTTAGATGCTCAATGTTGTTAATTTGGCAATGCCATTTTTCCTGCTCATCTTCCTGGGGTTTGTTTCTGGTCGCAGTGCGAAACTCTCACGAGAGGGTTTGGCATGGATGAACTTTTTCGTGATTTATCTGGCGCTGCCTGCGCTGTTCTTTCAGCTGCTTTCCGAAACGCCACTGGAAGAACTTGCGACGTTTGATTTTGTCGCTGCGACTACATTTTCCACCTTTGCCATGTTTGTGCTGGCTTATGCTTTTGCACGCTTCATATTGCGCGGTAGCATTGGTGAAGCGACTGTGCAGGCACTGGTCGGTTCTTATTCCAATATTGGTTATATGGGACCGGGTGTTACTCTTGCTGTTCTTGGGGCAGGGGCGGCGGTGCCGACGGCTTTGATCCTGTGTTTTGATACAATCTTGCTGTTCATTCTCGTTCCCATGATGATGTCGATTGGTGGCGCGCGAAACATCAAGTTTGGGCCTCTGGCCTTTGAGATTTTCAAGAAGATCATCACACACCCATTCATTCTTGCGGTGTTTGCGGGCATTTTAGCTGCTGCGATTGAGTTCAAGCCACCTGTTGCGCTCGACCAGACCATCTCGTTTTTGCGACAAGCTGCGGCGCCTTGTGCGTTGTTTGCTATGGGTGTGACGATTGCCTTGCAGCCTAGCCGGAGAACGGCGAAGGAGCTGCCGGTCCTGTTGCTTATCAAGCTGGTGGTGCATCCAATCCTTGTATTTGTGCTGCTGGAGTGGATTGGGGGCTTTGACAGTCTGTGGGTCTCAACAGCTGTTCTCATGGCAGCGTTGCCACCTGCGGCGAATGTTTATGTGCTAGCTCAGCACTACTCGAGCTATGTTGAGCGCGCGTCTACAGCCGTGCTCTATGGAACGTTGGCATCTGTTATTACTTTGCCAACGCTCATTTATCTCATTCAATCTGGAATACTGGTGCCTTAATCGTTCTGCGCGCGCATCAGTGTTGGTAGGCTCCAGGATGGAGCGATGCCTTCACGCATCAGCAGACGGCGTACAAGTGGGATTCTGGAGGCGGTGTAGAGCCCCAGAGAACGCAACATCTGAACAGGTAAGGCATCCGTCAGCAACGATCTGTTGAGCAGGTCTACAGCCGTTGTGCGGCTGATGACGTCTACCTTGCGGCTGCGATCATATTTTTGCAGCAACTCAGCCGATCCCATATCTGCTTTGGTGTGTTTGGCGTTTGCTAGCAGTTCAGTTGCAACGGCTACATCGCGAAGAGACAGGTTGAGACCCTGGGCGCCGATTGGCGGGAAGGCGTGGGCTGCCTCTCCCATAAGCAGCGAGCGATTGCCACACATGTGAACGGCTGTCAGGCCGGAGAGTGGGTAGACCTGCCTTGGGCTTGCCAGTTTAAGCGAGCCCAGAACGAACTTGCTGAGTTTTTCCAGCTCAGCTTCGAGTGCTTCGTCCTTGTAGTTGTTTAGCTCTTCTGCGCGTTCTGGCGTTTCCACATAAACAAGGGAAGACGTCTTGCCCGGAAGTGGGACCATGGTGAATGGACCGGTATTGCGATGGAACTCGGTTGAAATGTTGTAGTGCGGCAGGTCGTGTTTGAGATTGAGAACGAGTGCCGCTTGCGGGTACTTCCAGTTCTTAGTCTCAATGCCAGCGGAGCGGCGCACCACAGAATTCCGTCCATCTGCGCCGATGACAACATGACAGCTGATGTCTGGCGTATTGCTCAGTTCAATGGTGGCTTTATGATCATTGCTGCTGACGTTTTTGATCGTGTCTTCGACAAGCTCAATGAGCTCGTTGTTGTTCACAAGATCAAACAATACCCGGTTCAGATCCTTGTTGAGGATGTTGTAGCCGAAGGCAGGCAGGTCCAGTTCTGAGGCAGAGAATGTGGTTTCCGGTGCACGTAAAAGACGATCGGTGCCGTCGATCAGACGCATCTTTTCCAGCGGCGTAAACGCTGAACGCAAGTCTTTCCAAATGCCAATGTTATCCAGAAACTGGCGGGAGGCGTCCATCAGCGCGGTGGTGCGGGCGTCGTTGAGGTTGACTGGCGGGCCGACAAGCGCAGTTTCCAGTCCATTGCTGGCGAGCGCAAGGGCGGCGATCATGCCAGCCGGGCCTGTGCCGATTACAGCGCAATCGTAGCTCTTTTCCTGCGACGGCGTGAGGTCGTTGCTTTTGCCTTTGGTGCTGTCTGTTGCAAGATTGGCTGCCATTTTTTCGTTCCGCATTTTGTTTGCGTTCTATTACCCAAGTATCTAGGGGATAAAACCTATCGGTTTCAAGGTGTCGCACGCGGATAGTCCCCTAATGAAAGCGGAGAGGTCTCGTTGCGCCAGCTTCATCATGTCGCAGGCTCCAGTTTAGATTTGAACTAAATCAATGTCGCATTGGGACTATTACTGGTCTATTAGAGATGCTGCATAAGTTGCGCCGGTTCCGGAACCGCAGAGTTTCGGCTGTCCTGATTGATTTTGAGGTTGGTTATGTCAGTTACCAGTCCGAAAACGGATTTACAGTTGTCCTATCGGCTCCCGTACATTGTTTTGGGCGGTGCTGTGGTTTTAGGCTGGGTTTATCTGGCGGCCATGGTCATCGACATGATCTCTCGTATGGATATGGGCGAGATGGGGCCGGGCATGGAGCTGTTCAATCAGTTCAATATGTTCCAGGGCCTGCCGGAGCATGTGCGTGTTCAGCTTGCCTCGCTGTGTTTGCCTCTGGCTCAGGAAGCGTTTGGGATGCCAGCGCTGGTGAATATGGGCCTTTACGACTATTTTCTGTTGTTTGTGATGTGGTTCATGATGGTGCTTGCCATGATGTTGCCGACTGCCATGCCCATGCTGCAGACCTACCATGAAGCGCGTGGCGGTAAAGCTATTTACGTGGTGGCTGGCGGCTATCTGGCTGTCTGGATTGCGTTTTCCGTTGTTGCGACCGTTGCCCAAGGTGTGCTGCATGAGCTGGGCGTGATGAGCCCGATGATGTTGCCGGTCTTTTCTACACTGACAATCACAACAGTCATTGCAGCTGCGATCTATCAATTTACGCCTGCCAAGCAGGCCTGTCTTGACCGGTGCCGGACACCCAATGTTGCATTGGCTCTGCATTCTGGTGAGCAAAAGCAAAGTGCCTTCCAGTTTGGAATTGAGCAAGGTTTGTACTGTTTGGGGTGCTGTTGGGCACTCATGGTGCTTATGTTTGCAGTGGGAATCATGAATATTATTTGGATCGCGCTGCTTGGTCTCATAATGACACTTGAAAAAAAGAGCAAAACACCGTTTACAAGCTATGGAATAGGTATCGCACTTCTGCTATGGGGCGGTGCAAACATCTATTTCGCTCGGGCGGACTTACCTCTTATTGAAGCTTTGGGCGATAGATTGTTCTAAGTGGTACCTGCACTTAAAGAATAACAAAGGACCCAAAGTTGACCGGTCAGACCAACTCCCGGCTGTTCCTCATTCACATCCTCACCGCATTGGGGGCCCCCATTGCGTTGCTTGCGCTTGTCGCTGGAGCGAACGGCAATCTGCCTATGATGTTTTTCTGGCTCTGGGTGGCACTTGTTGTCGACGGGCTGGATGGTCCTTTAGCACGTAAATATGACATTCAGAATCGCTTGCCGCGCTGGAGCGGCGTTATTCTGGATTTAGTGATTGATTACGCGACCTACGTTTTCCTGCCTGCTTTCGCGCTATACCAAAGCGGCCTTCTCTCAGAGTTCTGGGGGCTTCTGTCTGGTGCTGTTATTGTGTTTACCGGCGCGATCTACTTCGCTGACGGCAACATGAAGACAGAAAGCGGTGGCTTCCTTGGCTTCCCTGGTGTCTGGAATATGGTGATTGTTGTGCTGGTTGCACTGCAGTCTCCGCCATGGATCATCATCGGCATGGTGGTGCTGTGTTCTGTGCTGACGTTTGCTCCTGTTGAATTCGTCCACCCGGTGCGCACCGTCAAGTGGCGTCCGCTGACCTTGGGCATTCTCATTGTGTGGAGTGCTGCACTTGCGGTTGCCCTTTATCAGGATTTTATTATCGATAACTGGTTGTTTGCGCTGATCACGGCAACGAGCCTTTATCTGTTTTGCGTTGGGGCTGTTCACCAGCTGTTTCGTAAGATGTGATTCTCGATAAATGAGTTTTTAGAAGCCCGGCCAATTGGTCGGGCTTTTTGCTTTGATGCTTGCATTTCTCAGGGTGGAGCATGGTTTTCCCAAAGGTGCTTGCAAGTTAGCGGCATTCTGTCCAAACTCCGCCTCCAGCTTTTGTAAGGGAAAATCCATATGGTCTTTGCTGTTCGCGTTGAAAAAACTGGTGATCCGTCCGTTCTGACACACGTGGATGTAGACCTGCCTGATCCGGGGCATGGAGAAGTTCGGATCAGGCACACTGCGATCGGGCTCAACTTTATTGATACCTATTTTCGCTCTGGTCTTTATCCGGCTCCAAACGGCGTCCCGTTTATTCCTGGCAATGAGGGGGCAGGGATTGTTGTTGCGCTTGGGCAAGGCGTGACCGGGCTCGCTCTTGGAGACCGTGTAGCATATGCAGGACCGCTGGGGGCTTACAGTGAAGAGCGTAATATTCCTGCCAGCGTGCTTGTGAAGATCCCCGAAGGTGTGAGTGATGAGCAAGCGGCGGCTTTAATGTTGAAAGGCATGACCGCACGCTATCTGCTGCGCGAGACCTACAACGTGGGAGCGGATACGACTTTGCTTTACCACGCAGCGGCAGGCGGTGTCGGGCTTATCGTTGGTCAATGGGCGTCGGCCCTTGGTGCAAGGGTGATCGGGACAGTCAGCTCGGAAGAAAAAGCTCGGCTGGCTCAGGCCAACGGTTATGAGTATGTGATCAATTACAAGAGCGAGGATTGGGTAGCGCGGGTGCGTCAGATCACCGATGGGCGCGGCTGTGATGTGGTTTATGACAGTGTGGGCAAGGATACATATCCTGCATCGCTGGATTGCCTTCTTCCACGTGGGCTTTGGTGTTCCTTTGGTCAATCGTCCGGGCCGCTCCCTGAGTTCAACATGGCCATCCTATCTCAGAAAGGCTCGCTGTTTGCGACGCGTCCGACGCTATTCAATTACATTGCGGAGCGCTGGGAGCTGGAAGAGACGGCTGGGGACCTGTTTGCTGCTGTGGCTGACGGGACAATTAATATTCAGATCAACCAGCGTTACAGCTTAAAGGACATTGCGCAGGCGCACTGCGATCTGGAAGGGCGTAAAACCACCGGTGCAACAGTGATTATCCCTTAAATACGTTTGAGGGATTGGGAGGATTGATGGATCGGTCGCGGTATCTTTACGGCCCAGCGCTTCGCTATTTTGCAGCGGCTGCGGAAGAGAACTCCATTCGGGCGGCAGCACGCAAGCTCAATGTGGCGTCTTCTGCGGTGAACCGACAAATTCTCACACTGGAAAAGCAGTTGGGAATGGAGCTGTTTGAGCGAGTTGGCCGCACGATCCGTCTGTCTTCTGCAGGGGAAATTCTGCTGGCCCATATTCGGCGGACGCTATCCGATCTGGAGGCGACCGGTGCTGAGCTGGATGCGCTTAAAGGTCTTCGCCGTGGTGTGGTTTCCATTGCAACGGTTGAAAGTGTGACTGAGGCGCTGTTGCCTGAGGTGATTGCGCAGTTTCACAAGGACTACAGCGGTATTCATGTGGATGTGCAGGTGATGGGGGCTGAGCGGGTTGCGCAGGCCGTTGAGAAAGCGGAAGTGGATGTGGGGTTCACCTTTGAACCACCAGACACCGATGCGCTGAACATCACCTACAAGAAGGCGTTGGAGATTGGGGCGATCATGGCTCCGACACATCCGCTGGCAGGTGAAAAGCAACTTGGTCTGGCACAATGCTTTGAGTATCCGGTTGCCATGCCTGCACGAGGGATCTCTATTCGTGCGCGACTGGACGTAGCGCTCTCTCACAGTTCCATTGGTGGGCAAAGTAGTGTGGAAGCGAACTCTCTGCGGTTTATGAAGCACTTGGTACGCTCTGGTGAAATGGTGGCGTTTCAGACGGTCATTGGGTTGGAAGAAGAATTGGCGAGTAAGCGGCTGCTTTTCAAGCCGCTTATTGATGAGCAGCTGACACGCGGCCATTTTTGCGTCATTACCTCATCATTACGAGGGCTTGCGCTGGCTCCAGCGATTTTTCTTGAGCAAGCGGAGGCAAGATTGGAGAAGATTTTGCCTAAAGTTGATGCCTAAATGGCATCATGTATGACACTTTTTTGTTCTTTTGTTATCATAAATAGTCGTGCACTCTGTAGTTTCACTTAGATTCTGGCATCTATTGCAGTTGCCATTTGAAAGACGAGGCAACTATGGGGCGATTGACCACCCACGTTTTGGACAGTGCTCAGGGGAAACCAGCGGCAGGGCTGCAGGTTGAGCTGGTTCGCATTGATGGGAACAGCTTTTCCAAAATCGGTGTATTTTCGACCAACAATGACGGGCGTGTGGATGGGCCGTTGCTGGAAGGTGATAGCCTGACTGTGGGCACCTATGAACTGCAGTTCCATGCTGGCGACTATTTGCGGGCTGAGGGTATTTCTCTTCCAGAACCTGCATTTCTTGATGTGGTGCCGATCCGCTTTGGTATTGCGGATGTAAGCAGCCACTATCATGTGCCACTGCTGCTTTCTCCCTTTGGTTACACCACCTACAGGGGGAGCTGAGTTGATGCGCACAGCAATCCGCTTCCTTCGAAAAGGTCAGGTCATCGAGTTGGACAATTTTGAACCAACGGCGACTTTGCTTGATTATCTGCGCCTGAGTGAGCGCTCAACGGGCACCAAAGAAGGATGTGGCGAAGGGGATTGTGGTGCCTGCACCATTGCGCTTGGGCGTTTGCGTGACGGCAAACTCGTATATGAGCCCGTTAACAGCTGCATCTTACTGCTTGGCCAGATTGATGGCTGTGAGCTTGTAACGGTAGAAGATCTGGAAGGACCTGACGGATTACACCCGGTCCAACAGGCACTTGTTGACGTACACGGTTCGCAATGCGGGTTTTGCACGCCCGGTTTCGTGATGAACCTGTTCACACTTTACCACGCAAATACGCCGGGTCTGACACGACAGGATGTGAATACGTGGATTGCTGGGAACTTGTGCAGGTGTACGGGTTACAGACCTATTGTTGATGCTGCTTTGGATGCATGTCGCAATGGTTTGAATGATGCATTTTCTGCCCGAGCGACAGAGACAGAGCACAAACTTGTAGTGCTTCAGGATGCGCAGGATGTTCATGTGGGCGATGGCGAACGCTTCTTCTTTGCTCCCAGCAGCTTTCAGCGTTTGCTGGAGACCTATGGAGAGCATCCAGAGGCTACCCTTGTTTCTGGTTTTACAGATGTTGGGCTTTGGGTCACCAAACACCTGCGTGACCTGCCAAAGATCATTTATCTAGGGAGAGTGAATGGTCTGAGCACTTGTTATGAGGATGAGCAGGGCATCCGGCTTGGAGCGGGGGCGTCTTATGCGGTTGCAGAGCAGTTCCTGAAATCCATTGATCCTGATCTGGATCTGGTGGTCAGCCGGATTGGCTCAAAGCAGGTTCGGGCATCGGGTACCGTTGGTGGAAATATTGCTAATGGCTCGCCAATCGGGGATATGCCGCCGATGCTGATTGCGTTGGGGGCCGAGATCGAGTTGCAAAGCAATCGGGGGCGTCGCACGTTGCCGCTGGAGAGTTTCTTCATTGACTATGGCAAGCAGGACATCGCTGAGAACGAAGTGCTGACGTCGATCAATGTGCCGCGTTTGAGTGCTGATGAGCAGTTCCGGGCCTACAAGATCACCAAGCGTTTTGATCAGGATATTTCTGCGGTAATGGCTGCGTTCTGTCTGACAGTCAAAGACGGTGTGGTGAAGAGTGCCCGCATGGCATTTGGCGGTGTTGCAGGCATCCCAAAACGTGCCAGTGAGGCCGAAGCAGCTCTGGTTGGGGCATCCTTGAGCAATCCAGACAGCTGGCAGAATGCGTTGGATATTATTGAGAGCGAATTCGTTCCGTTGACTGATATGCGGGCCTCTAGCACTTATCGGCGTGATATTGTGCGGGGACTTTTAGAAAAAGCCCTGCTGGAAATCTCTGCTGCATCCTCGCAAAAAACGCGTGTCTTTGGGCAACGTGAACTGGTTGAAGGAGGCGCTCATGTCAACTGATCTTCTTGAAAAGACAGCGGAACGCACCTCGGCCTCTCAGGTTGTTGGAAAATCCTACAAACATGACAGTGCAGAAAAACACGTAGCTGGCACTGCGACGTACATTGATGACATGATTGAGCCGTACGACACGCTTCATGTGGCGCCGGGGTATGCGTCCCATGAAGCGTGTGGCCGTCTGACGATAATCGATCTGAGCGCTGTCAGAGCAGCTCCCGGTGTTGTTGCGGTACTGGAAGCGGCGGATATTCCCGGTGTGAATGATTGCTCTCCTGCGATGGGAGATGATCCGGTCTTTGTATCAGATCGCATCGCATTCCATGGGCAGCTGGTGTTTCTTGTGGTGGCTGAGAGCCGTTTACAGGCGCGCAAGGCTGTTCAACTGGCACGAATTGAAGTTGAGGCTGAAACGCCGTTGGTGAGCGTCGCTGATGCTCTGAAGGCCGAGCAGAAAGTCTTGCCGGACTATGAGTTTCGCCGTGGGACACCGGAAGCCACTATGGAACGGTCTGCGCACACGGTGAAGAGCAGTTTTGCGCTTGGTGGGCAGGAGCACTTCTATCTTGAAGGGCAGATGGCCTTTGCCATTCCCGGTGAAGATGGCGATATGCTTGTGCATTCCTCCACACAGCATCCAACTGAGGTTCAGCATACCGTTGCTAAGGTGCTGGGTGTTGATGAGGCAGCGGTGACCGTTGAAGTGCGCCGGATGGGTGGTGCATTTGGTGGTAAGGAATCTCAGGCCAACCAATGGGCCGCACTGGCGGCTTTAGCTGCAAACGCTACTGGTCGTCCATGTAAATGCCGGCTGGACCGCGATGACGATATGATCCTGACTGGGAAACGCCACGACTTTCTGGTTGATGTGGAAGCGGGATGTGATGCATCCGGCAAGATTGAAGCTGTTCAAATCAATCTGAATTCGCGCTGCGGACACTCTGCTGATCTGTCGCTTGGTATCAATGACCGCGCGATGTTCCATGCGGATAATAGTTATTTCTATCCAGATGTTCTCATAGCTTCCAAGAGGCTGAAAACAAATACGGTTTCTAATACAGCTTTCCGTGGTTTTGGTGGCCCGCAAGGGATGTTTGCTGCGGAACGGCTGATGGATGCGATTGCAATCAAGATGGAGCAGGATCCGCTTGATGTGCGTAAGGCGAATTTTTATCGGGATGGCGAGAACACCACGCCCTATGGGCAGTCGGTTGATGAGCACGACGTGCTGGCCGCGCTGGTAGATGAATTGGAGCAAAGTTCCGACTATCGCGCACGCCGAAAAGCCGTTGAAGCGTTTAATGCTGAGAATACGATCCTGAAGAGAGGGGTTGCTCTTACACCAGTGAAGTTTGGCATCTCGTTTACGCTCACACATCTCAATCAGGCGGGAGCGCTGGTACATCTTTACCGGGATGGGTCCGTACATCTGAACCATGGCGGCACTGAGATGGGGCAGGGCCTCTATCAAAAAGTTGCCCAGATCGCAGCGACTGAGATGGGTGTTAGCCTTGGGAAAGTGAAGATCACGACGACCAATACCTCCAAGGTTGCAAATACTTCTCCAACTGCAGCCTCATCCGGCACTGACTTGAATGGTATGGCTGCTGCGATTGCGTGCCGTGAGATTGTTGGTCGCCTGAAAGCCTTCGGCGCTCAACATTTTGAGGTTTCTGAGGGGGATATTGAGCTTTGTGATGATCAGATGTTGATCAGCGGGAAGCCGAAGCTTTCCATCAAGGAGCTGGCGCAGCTTGCATACGAACACCGCATTCATCTGTCTTCTTCAGGGTTTTACAAAACGCCGAAGATCATCTGGGATCGCGAGCGGGTAAAGGGACGTCCATTCCTTTATTTTTCCTATGGCGCCTCCTGCTCTGAAGTGGTGATTGATACATTGACTGGGGAGATGAAAGTTGAACGGGTTGATGTGCTTCATGATGTAGGCAAGTCGCTCAATCCGGCGCTGGATATCGGTCAGATCGAAGGTGGGTTTGTGCAGGGTATGGGTTGGCTGACCACGGAAGAGCTGTGGTTTGATGATTCTGGCCGACTGCGGACACATGCTCCGTCTACTTACAAGATTCCGACAGCTACGGATGTGCCTGAGATTTTTAATGTGGCGCTTTATGAGAGTGATGGGAACCCTGAGCCAACGATCTATCGTTCCAAGGCTGTTGGCGAGCCGCCTTTGATGCTGCCAATCTCTGTTTTTTGCGCGATCAACGATGCGGTCGCGAGCCTGAACAAGGGTGTTTTGCCAACACTGGATGCACCTGCAACGCCTGAAGCGATTTTGAAAGCTGTTAAAGCGATCAAGGTCGGAGAGGAGGGCTGATGCGGGTTTGGGGTGAAGTTTTGTCTGCTCTTGATGCTGCTGGCCAATGCGTGCTGGTGAGCATTTTGGATGTTGCTGGATCATCTCCTCGCGAGGTCGGCGCACGCATGGTGGTGCGACCGGATATGTCGTTTAAGGGAACCATCGGTGGTGGCCGTCTTGAGTACGATGTTTTGCATGAAGCTGTTTCATTGATGGGAAATGGCGGGGCGGCCTTCCAGACGCGCTCATACGCGCTTGGTCCAGACCTTGGGCAGTGCTGCGGCGGGCGGGTTGAAATCGCATTTGAGCAATTTCACCTCAATTATCGCGGTCGTGCACAAGATTTTTCCACACAAGAAGGGGTGGGAATTTTTTCAACGACTGCAAATACTTGCAGCTCCGGCCCCCTTGAAAGGCACGTACTACCCCCTGCAATGTGCAGTGCAGATTCCGCAGAAATTGTTTTAAATCAAGGCAAACTGACCGAGAGGTTCGGGGAGGATAGGCCTCACCTGTATCTATTTGGTGCAGGGCATGTTGGCAAGGCTTTGATGCTTGCGATGGCCTCTTTGGGCTTTCAGATCAGTTGGATTGATGAACGGCGTGAAATTTTTCCTAAATATGTACCTTCCAATATCCGCTGCATTCATCTAAATGAGCCTCAAGTCGTCGTAAAGAACCTTGAGCCGGGAAACTATGTCATCGTAATGACCCATGATCACAAGCGTGATCATGCTATAGTAGATGCCGCTGTTCGTAGAACCGATCTGGCATTTATTGGATTGATAGGCAGTGCAACAAAGCGCGCGCGAACACTAAAACGGTTCAAAGACTCCGGGGTATCGGAGGCGCAGAGCAAACAGCTTGTTTGTCCGGTCGGAATTACTGAGATTAAAAGCAAAAAACCGTCTGATATTGCAATTTCTATTGCTGCTCAACTTCTAGTGGTAAAGGAAAAGCAAATGAGCAATGCTCAGGGAGGTTTTCGTTTTGCTTCTTAGGTTCAGGGAGAACATCTCGATCTAATTTTGCTTGGGGGAACGGATAACACGATGGAAAACGAACAGAGGTCTGGCCCGGTGGCAGAGGGCGTAGATCTCATAGAAGCCAAGGGTATTACCAAGCGATTTGGTGACATTCTAGCGAACGACAATGTCGATCTCGTCATTAAGCAAGGTGAAATTCATGCTTTGCTGGGCGAAAACGGAGCGGGTAAATCCACGCTCGTGAAAATTCTCTACGGCGCTCTTGAACCGGGTGCGGGAGAGATCCTCTGGAAGGGGAAACGGGTTTCAATCTCGAACCCTGCGGCTGCCCGCAAACTGGGCGTTGGCATGGTGTTCCAGCACTTTTCCTTGTTTGAAGCACTGAGTGTGGTTGAAAACATCGCGCTGGCCTTGCCTAAAGGCGAGAAAATCGAGGCTCTTTCCAAACGTATTACTGAGGTTTCCCAAAAGTATGGCCTGCCTCTGGATCCTGCAGCACTGGTTGCAGATCTGCCGGTTGGCATCCGTCAGCGTATCGAAATCGTACGTTGCCTTTTGCAGAACCCCAGTCTCATCATCATGGATGAGCCTACGTCTGTACTGACCCCGCAAGAAGCGGATCAGCTTTTTGTCACCTTACAGCGTCTTGCCTCTGAAGGCTGTGCGATCCTTTACATCTCTCATCGTCTGGAAGAGGTGAAGAAGATCTGCCACAACGCCACGATCATGCGTCATGGCCGTGTGGTGGGTGGGTGTGATCCTGCTGAGGAAACACCAGCCAGCCTTGCCCGTATGATGGTGGGTGGTGATGTTCATGATATTTCCGCTGGTGCGACTGAAGCACAACCGGGCGATGTGATGCTCAAGCTGCGCAATCTGTCTATTCCGTCGGATGGTGCGTTTGGCATTGAGCTGAAGGACGTCAATCTGGATTTGCGCGGCGGCGAGGTTGTTGCTGTTGCCGGGATTGCAGCGAACGGCCAGAGCGAGTTGTTTGACGCGATCTCTGGTGAGACGCAGGTCAAAGATGCTTATGCGGTTGAAATTTGCGGTGTGCCGGTTGGCAAGCGCAAGATCAATGACCGGCGTTTGCTGGGCTCTGCCTTTGTGCCTGAAGAGCGCTTGGGTCATGGTGCGGTGCCGGGCTTTGTGCTTTCTGACAATATTTTGCTGACGCGCTATAAAACTGAGCCGTCATTGATCAAGCACGGCATGCTTAACCAGAAGTTTGCAACTGAAATGGAAAAGCGCATCACCGTTTCCTACGATGTGCGTATGTCTCATGATAATCCTGAGGCGCGCTCGCTTTCTGGCGGTAACCTGCAGAAGTTTGTGGTTGGTCGTGAGCTGGACCGTGTGCCGAAAGTGTTGGTGATTAGCCAGCCGACATGGGGCGTTGATGCAGGTGCTGCGGCTTTGATCCGTCAGGCGATCATTGATCTGGCCCGAGGTGGTTCTGCTGTTTTGGTGATTTCCCAAGATCTTGATGAGATCTACGAGCTGTCTGACCGGATTGCGGTGATCTCTCGTGGTGAGCTTTCTGTCGCCGAGCCAGCTTCTGAAATGACGCGTGAGAAGATCGGTCTTTTGATGGCGGGTATGGGTGAGGGCAAATCTGCTTCCCCTGCAGCAAAAGCGGGAGAGACCCATGCGCATTGAACTTGAAAAACGCGCTGAGCACTCTCAGTTGATGACCGTTGTTTCACCGCTGATTGCGATTGGTCTCACCCTTGTGTGTGGCTCTATTTTGTTTGTCAGCATGGGCTACAACCCGATTGATGCGCTTTATGCCTATTTCATTGAGCCACTGACAACCAGCTGGTCCATAGAAGAGTTGCTGGTGAAAGCAGGTCCGCTGGTCTTGATCGCGGTTGGACTGTCTGTCTGTTTCCTCTCCAACTCGTGGAATATTGGTGCAGAAGGTCAGTTCACCATGGGTGCGCTGGCTGGATCCATCATTCCGGTCCTGTTTTTCGACTTTACCAGCCCTCTAGCACTGCCCTTGATGATCTTGATGGGCATTTTGGGCGGTATGGCGTGGGCGTTTATTCCGGCGTTTTTGAAGGTGCGGTTTGGGACCAATGAGATCCTGACCAGCCTGATGCTGGTTTACATCGCACAGTACATTCTTGACTTTCTTGTCCGTGGCCCATGGCGTGATCCGGACGGTTTCAACTTCCCGGAAAGCCGGATTTTTGATGCGGCACACGTGCTGCCGAAAATCGGTGAAGGGCGTTTGCATATTGGCATGATCTTCGCTGTGCTGGCCGTTCTGGTGGTTTGGTGGATGCTGTCTCGCACACTCAAAGGTTTTGAGATCAAGGTGATGGGTGAGACCCCACGTGCCGGTCGCTTTGCGGGTTTTTCCAGCAATGGCGTTGTCTGGTTCGGTTTCCTCGTTTCTGGCGGTTTGGCTGGTTTGGCAGGTATGGCGGAAGTTTCCGGTTCTATTGAACAGCTGACACCCGTTATTTCTCCAGGTTATGGGTTTACCGCAATTATCGTGGCGTTCCTTGGCCGCTTGAACCCGATCGGCATTATGTTTGCCGGATTGTTGCTTGGGCTTTCCTATATCGGTGGTGAATCTGCTCAGGTCAGCCTTGGTTTGACTGACAAGGTGACCCGTGTGTTCCAGGGCATGCTGCTGTTCTTCGTGCTCGCGTGTGACACGCTCATTCTTTACAGGTTCAAGTTTGCTTCCAGCGCGAAAAGCATGAAGGAGGCAGGCAATGTCTGATCTTTCCATGATCGAAGCTGTTCTTCTGACCATCATCACCGCGTCTACGCCACTGTTGCTTGCCGCGATCGGTGAGCTTGTGGTGGAGCGGTCCGGTGTGCTCAACCTTGGTGTTGAGGGCATGATGATTGTTGGTGCCGTGATGGGTTTTGCAGCGACACAGGCAACCGGTTCTCCTTACATAGGGATTGTGGCGGCCATGATCTCCGGCGTTGCCATGAGCCTGCTGTTTGGCTTCCTGACACTTAATCTGATGGCCAATCAGGTGGCGACAGGCCTTGCGCTGACTATTCTGGGGCTTGGGCTTTCCGGTATGATTGGAGAAGCGTTCATCGGGCAGCCGGGCATCAGCCTGAAACCGATTGCTATTCCAGTGTTGTCCGCCATTCCTTTCATTGGTCCGCTGCTCTTCAATCAGGACATTCTGGTCTATGCTTCTTATGGCCTTGTGATTGCGGTTTACTTTGTGCTGTTCAGGTCCCGTACAGGCCTCATCATCCGTGCTGTTGGTGACAACCACGGCTCAGCACATTCACTTGGATACTCCGTTATTCAGGTGCGTTATCTGGCGGTGATGTTTGGCGGAGCATGTTCAGGTCTCGCCGGTGCCTACCTGTCGCTCATTTACACCCCGCAGTGGGTTGAGGGCATGACAGCGGGCCGCGGCTGGATCGCGCTGGCTCTGGTGGTGTTTGCAAGCTGGCGTCCAGCACGTGTGCTGATTGGGGCTTATCTGTTTGGCGCTGTTTCTATTTTGCAGTTCCATGCGCAGGCCGCAGGCATTGGCTTGCCGACGCAGTTGATGTCTGCGCTGCCGTATCTGGCAACCATCATTGTGCTGATTATGATCTCGCGTAATAAGACACTTGCCAAGGTGAATACACCTGCATGTCTTGGTAAGCCCTTTGTGCCTGATCGCTAATAAGAACCTGATTTGACCGACGCGCTCATAGTAGACGTTGGTCAAATTGTAAATATTTCGACCTTCGTATACATGGTGGGTCGGAGATATAGATAACAGAGATTTAAATCTCTGAGTGAATATGAACCTATTCACGGCTGCATGACTTGCGGATTTCTGCACGCGCACGAATAAACGATCGCAAATATTTGCGAGCGAAAACAAAGCAGAAAAACAACTTGTGGGCGCACAAATGCGCAGAACGGCCTTCGGGTTTGTTCCTATCGTGTTTGCTTGGCGCCGTCGTTCATCTGGTTCTCAATGGTGTGTTCCGCCGCGCTTATTAGGGTGTTGCGTGGCAGGAATGCAGGTTAACCTATAAAGGGGAGCGCACAATGCGCACTATCTTCAAGCTGGCAGCAACTGCTGCAGTTGCACTTGGTCTTTCCGCAGGGGCTTCAAATGCTGCTGATCCACTGAAAGTGGGTTTCATCTATGTTGGTCCAGTTTCTGACCATGGCTGGTCTTACCAGCACGATCAGGGCCGTCAGGCGATTGAAAAGCACTTTGGCGACAAAGTTGAAACCACTTACATTGAAAGCGTGGGCGAAGGTGCGGATGCTGAGCGCGCGATTGAGCGTCTGGCTCGCTCCGGTCACGAGCTGATCTTCACAACGTCTTTTGGTTACATGAACCCAACTTTGAAAGTTGCGCGCAAGTTTCCGAAAGTGAAGTTTGAGCATGCAACTGGCTACAAGCAAGCGAAGAACGTTTCTTCTTACGGCGCTCGCTTCTATGAAGGTCGTTATGTGCTTGGTCAGATCGCTGCAAAGGTCTCCAAATCCGGCACTGCTGGCTACATCGGTTCCTTCCCGATCCCAGAAGTTGTGCGTGGCATCAACTCCTTCATGCTGGGTGCGCAGTCTGTGAACCCGGACTTCAAGATCAAGACTATCTGGGTGAACTCCTGGTATGATCCGGGCCGCGAAGCTGATGCTGCAAAAGCTCTGATCGATCAGGGCGTTGACATCATGGTTCAGCACACTGACTCCCCAGCGCCTCTGCAGGTTGCTGAAGAGCGTGGCATCATGGGCTTTGGTCAGGCATCTGACATGATCAAGTTTGCGCCTAAGGCACAGGCAACTGCGATCATCGACGACTGGTCCGCTTACTACATTGCCCGCGTGCAGGCAGTGATGGACGGTAACTGGAAGGGCCAGGACACCTGGGGCGGTCTGGATGTTGACATGGTTCACATGGCACCATTCACCAACATCCCACAGGATGTTGCAGATGAAGCTGCAAAAACTCTTGCTGCGATCAAATCTGGTGAGCTGAAGCCATTTACTGGCCCAATCACCAAGCAGGATGGCTCTGAGTTCCTGAAAGCTGGTGAGAGCGCTGAAGATGGTGCTCTGCTTTCCATGAACTTCTACGTTAAAGGCATCGACGACCAGCTGCCTAAATAAGCTTTTCGCTTATTTTCGGAGAGCGCCACATTTTTTCAGGGTGCTCTCCACCGATTTCTGCAGTGGGGGCTTTCTCCCGCTGCCCACTTATTTCAATTGAACTTAAAAGAACAAGACAATGACAGCCACTTTCCTTAGTGAATGGCTCAATCTGCTTTTCCGCTGGTTTCACTTGATTGTGGGCGTGGGCTGGATTGGGACCTCTTTTTATTTCATCGCTCTCGATCTTTCCTTGCGCAAACGGGAAGGGCAGGCAGAGGGCATTTTTGGCAGCGCCTGGGAAGTCCACGGCGGCGGTTTCTACCATGTTGAGAAATTCATGGTGGCACCGAAAGAGCTGCCGAGAGACCTGATGTGGTACAAGTGGGATGCTTATCTCACCTGGGTATCCGGTTTTGCTCTTTTGAGCGTTCAGTACTACTTCAACGCAACAGTTTATCTCATTGACCCTGAGGTCATGAAGCTTTTGCCTGTTGAGGCTGTCGCAATTTCCATCGCCTCTCTTGGGCTTGGCTGGATCATTTATGATCGCCTGTGCCGTTCGGCGATTGGCAAGAACACACCTTTGCTGGCCGTGTGCCTTCTGGTGATTATTCTGGGCGCGACCTACGGTTATTCTCAGGTCTTTTCAGGCCGTGGGGTTCTCATTCACGTTGGTGCATTGATCGGCACGTTCATGGCCTTCAATGTGTTTATGGTGATTATTCCGAACCAGAAGAAAATTACCGCAGATCTGTTGGCGGGACGTAAACCTGATGCAGCGCTTGGCCTGATTGGCAAGCAGCGCTCGGTTCATAACAACTACCTGACATTGCCCGTTCTTTTGATGATGGTGTCCAACCATTATCCGTTGCTAACGGGGCATAGCCAGCCTGTGCTGGTTGTTGCGCTGATCCTCGTGATGGGCGGTATGGTGCGCCATTTCATCAATCGTCATGATGCGCATGACAACTTTGCAAATTTCTGGTGGGCCTTGCCTACGGCAGCTGTCAGTCTTTTTGTGGCTCTCATTGTGACACAGCCAGCCAAGATTGGTGGTGGACATGGTCCGATCCCAGACAGTGATGTGCTGGAAATTGCGCAGACCCATTGTGCGGCCTGCCATAGTGCGACACCAACCAATGAGGCTTTTACAGAAGCGCCTAAAAACATTGAGCTGGACAGCATTGCTGATCTGCAGCGCTATGACAGCCTGATCATGGCGCAGGCAGTGCGGTCCTCTGCCATGCCACTTGGCAATGAGACAGGTATGACCAAAGAAGAGCGCGAAATTCTTGGCGCTTGGCTGCAGGGGTACTGAAGCGATGGTGACTTATTCTCTAGATGAGGTGAACCGGTTTTCTCCGGACACCTTTGTCGAGGTGTTTGGCGGGGTTGCAGAGCACACTCCCTGGGTTGCGGCTGTTGCGCAGCGAGATGCCCCTTTTGCCTCTCGTGATGCACTGATTGAGGCGTTTGCTGATGCTCTGCAACATGCGGATGAAGAGGCACAATTGGCGCTAATCCGTGCACATCCTGACCTTGCCGGCAAAGCAGCGCGGGCGGGTAAAATGGCCGATGCTTCGGTGAATGAGCAGTCTGGCGCTGGATTGGATCAACTGAGTGATGCGGAATATGAGCAGTTCACCCAGCTTAACGGCACTTACAAATCCAATTATGGCTTCCCTTTCATCTTTGCGGTGAAGGGGGCGACCAAGCATCAGATTCTGGAGGCTTTCCAGCTTCGTTTGCAGAATTCTGCAAAGGATGAGTTTGCGGAGGCATTGCGTCAGATCTGCCAGATCTTCAGCTTTCGGCTGGAAGATCTGGTGGCAGATGAACAGAGTGCTTACAGTTCCTGATCCTTGCCGGAAAGTGCTTGCTACAGTTACGTAATGGGCAATAATCCACTGGAACATGGGAGGCTGCGCTATAAGATGCTTGCAACCATCACCGTTATCTATTGGATTACTGTTACTGTAAAATTCAAGGGGAGCATTCATGAGGGCCGCGATTGAAAACCGGTTTGCGGAGCAGGTCGAATTCCTGCGCGAATTGGTCAAGGTGCCAAGCGACAACCCGCCAGGGGATACGGAGCACCACGCATTGCGGACTGCTGAGCTGCTTGAAGGCCTTGGCTTTACCGTTGAAAAACACCCTGTTCCAGAACCATTTGTGCGCCAGAACGGCATGGTCTCTGTGACCAATCTGATCATTCGTGAAACGTTTGGCGACGGGTTTGGTCCAGTGATCGCTCTAAATGCCCACGGTGATGTTGTTCCTCCGGGGGAAGGCTGGACTAAAGACCCTTATGGCGCCGAGATTCACGATGGTGCTTTGTATGGGCGCGGAGCTGCAGTTTCCAAAGGAGATTTTGCCACCTACGCGTTTGCCTTGCTGGCTCTGGGTGAGTATGCGGATGAGCTGGAAGGCTCTGTGGAACTGCACTTGACGTATGATGAGGAAGCTGGCGGGTTTGTTGGGCCGAAGTGGTTGTTGGAGCAAGAGCTGACCAAGCCGGACTATGCGATCTCAGCAGGGTTCTCCTATGCTGCGACAACGGCTCACAACGGCTGTTTGCACATGGAAGTGATCTTCCGTGGACGTCAGGCGCATGCTGCAATGCCAGAGAGTGGCGCGGATGCCCTGCAAGCTGCAACACCGGTTCTCGCAGCGCTTTATGAGGAACGCGAAAGGCTCAAGTCCATTCAGAGTGATCAGGACGGTATCGGATCTCCTCAGATCACCGTGGGGCTCATATCTGGTGGCATCAATACCAATGTGGTGCCAGAGCGCGTCTCGCTTCGCGTTGACCGGCGTTTGATCCCCGAAGAAAACGGCGAACAGGTAGAAGAGCAGTTGATTGCGTTGATTGAAGCCTTGGTACCGGAAGATTGCGGTGTTGAGGTTGAGTGTCGACGGATTATGATTGCTGAGCCGCTACGCGAGTTGCCAGGAGCCAAAAAACTGGTGGAAGCGTTGAAATGGCCTGCCAAAGAGGTTTTGGGCATTGAGCTGAAAAGCACAGGTGCTCCGCTTTACACTGATGCCCGCCATTATGCTGAGGCCGGTATTCCAACAGTGCTTTATGGTGCAGGACCGCGTTCCATTCTGGAAGCCAATGCTCATGGGGCGGATGAGCATTTGCAGCTGTCGGACTTAAAGGCGGCTACGATTATTGTCGCAGACGCCTTGAAAACACTTCTTCGATAATGTGAGAAAAGTCCAGAATTTCCGGGCTTTTTTATTGTAAGCAAAATAAACCTCCACCTCCGGTGGAGGACTGGAAGAGTTCTACATTTTCAGTAAGAGACCTCCCTGCTTAGGCCATTGGCGTGGTCTTTCCACAATGGAGCAGGGAGGTTTTTTATGGATACTGATCACCTTAACCACAGTAGCTGGGACTGTAAATATAACGTTGTCTTTACGAGTAAGTACCGGACAAAGCGTCTTTATGGTGAGTTGCGACGCGAACTGAAAGATCGTTTTGTTACACTAGCTTTGCAAAAGGGATGTCGAATTGAAGAGGGAGAGCTCATGCCGGACCATGTGCATATGCTAATCTGGATCCCACCCAAATACTCTGTCTCTCACATTGTTGGCTTCTTGAAGGGTAAGACTTAGCTTTATGTTGCCAATAAATATGCTAGGAAACGACGCTACAAAGGTTATCATTTTTGGGCGCGGGGATACTTTGTCTCAACCACGGGCTATCAAGAACAGGTCGTTAGACGCTATATCCAAAATCAAGAGAAGAAGGATAAGGCGAGTGACTACAACGACCTGTTTAAACTTAGTTATTGAGCGTTCACAAAACCACTTCTAGTGGTTCAAGCGAAGCGTTTCAAACCTCCACCTCTGGTGGAGGTCTTTGACTTAGCCCACCCGACCAGATAGGGCCGTGAAAATGCCTGCACCCAGAAGGCCTGTTCCGCCAACCTTATTGAGGCGTTTGAGTGTGTTTGGTCCGTTGACAACTTTGCGCAATCCGCCCGCCATGGTCACCCAGAACACTGTGTTCACACCGCCAAGCGTTACGAAGGTGAGGCCGAGAATGAAAAACTGGATCAACACAGGCTGGGTTTGGTCAACAAACTGAGGCAGGAACGCCACGAAGAACAGCATGCCCTTTGGGTTGAAGGTGGTGACCAGCAGGGTGTCTCTAAAGATCTGGAATGCCGGAACCTGTGGCATCTCAACTTGTGTAGATGGGCCGGAATTGCTGCGCCACATCTTGATGCCGATATAGATCAGATAAGCTGCACCAATGTATTTCATGATCTGGAAGAGCTTAGCGGAGGCCGCCAAAACAGCACCAAGACCAGCAAGAGCTGCTGTAATTGCAAACAGGTCTCCCGGTAATCCCCCCTGAAATTGATCGAGTTTAAAAGTAGAGATAGTGTTGCCGCATATTGAGGACTGAATTTATGAAGAAATCT
This sequence comes from Pseudovibrio sp. Ad37, assembly GCF_001623075.1. Taxonomy (GTDB): domain Bacteria; phylum Pseudomonadota; class Alphaproteobacteria; order Rhizobiales; family Stappiaceae; genus Pseudovibrio. The sequence goes on along the minus strand of NZ_LMCF01000096.1, from coordinate 96 downwards.
CGTTTTAGCGACGCGCAGGTTATTGCAATTTTGAAGCAGGGAGAAAGCGGTATTCCCGTTGCGCAGCTTTGCGGGGAGCATGGTATGAGCGCAGCC
>NZ_LMCF01000095.1 GCF_001623075.1 Pseudovibrio sp. Ad37 | reverse complement strand
CCAGATGGCTCTGGACTTACAACAACCAACGGCCCAACATGGCCATCGGCGGCATCTCGCCCGCAACAAAACTGAAACTGGCTGCATAACTCTAATGCAAAACTCCTCCATAAATGGGGGGATTACCCCCCAACATCACCCCGGTGACAGAGGCGACTGCAGCGCGTTTGCCCTGACTAAGGCTGTAACTGACGACCATAAGGACCGTTGGTCCGGGAATGATGAGTAGGATGGTGCAGGCGAGGACGTAAGTCAGCCAAACCTCGATGGCCATGGCTTTTCTCCTGAAACGATGTGTTGCACAGGAGAGGTAGGGGCGAATTGTGACCAAAATTCTGCGGGTGTGATGACTAAATACAACAATGGAAACAATTGTTTACGCCTCACATTTTGTTGCAGGAGGCAATGGTGTTTGATGAAAGTTTGAGCGATTGCATGCTGTTGCCCGCAGGAGAGCTCAGCTTGGTGAGAATTGTTTGATCCAGACCGTCAGGTTTCCGGAAGTTTCTAAGCCCGTTTGTATGGCTCTGTGCAGCGTTTCACCTCGTGCATAGCTGACTATTGGTGCTGATGGTTGCCATGTCTGCAACAGGCACGCCATTTGCTGGAGGTCTTTTGGGGACAGTGTGCCTGCAAAGATGTTGGAAAGGCCGATTGAGCTGCCAGACCAGTTGCCGATGAAGCCCTTGGTGTACTTTCCCGCTTCAGCATAGCCCCAAAAGGCAATGTTCGGGTTCGTGAGAAGTGCAGGTGGAAACATGCTGCAGTCTGTCTGATTGCCGCTTGTCTTCCATGCTGCCTCCAGTGCTCCAGCTGCCGGGCGGTCTTTATCTGCTCCCAGCCTACCGTGTCTGCTTTGACGATTTCAGTCAGATAAAACCAGCTGGCATCGAACAGTTTTTTGAAACCAGATTGTTCCAGTGGAAGGACCGCAAAACTGTCTTTGACATAAACATCAAAGGTCGCAGTGCGCGTGAGGTTATTGATGAGTTTAGATTTTGTTGTCGGGAGGCAGGTCACGATGCTGGAGTAAAACGGAAGGGGCAGCACAATGGTGTGAAACAGCTCCTTGGAGCGCTCATAGGGAATGCCATGGACTTCAAACATATGTTGATAAAGATCCGCATTGTTTTCAGCGGCTTCCAACTGCCATGCGGCTTTGCTCATGATAGCTGGTCTCATGTATCATCCATCTTCTACACAAGAGAGCATCATAGGAGAATGTGGTGTGGGATCAATAGCCAGCGGCTGCGTATGGACCTCCGCCCTGACGGTAGACGAGCAGGGTGCGGGTGTAGGAGAGGGCCTCGGTGCCGGTTTGATCGTGGGCGACGGTTTTTACGGTTAAAATGCCTTGGTCTGGTCTGGAACGGCTTTCTCGCTTTGACAGGACTTCGCTTTGCACTTTAAAGCGGTCATCTGCATAGAAATGACGAGACAATTTTGTATCGGTCCAACCCAGATTGGCAACCACACGGCCAAAGGTGGTGGTGGTAGCTGCAGTCACCAGAGAGAGGACGTGCAGTTCTGATGCTGGCAGACGGTCTCTGCCGTAGACCTCCCGCGCGAACTCATGATCCCGGTAGAGTGGGTGCCATTGCATGGTCTGGACGGCGTGACGGAGCATGGAGGAGGAGTGGAGTGTGATGTCCGGGCTGTGCTCGAAGACCTGACCTGCTGCGAACCCCTCAAAGTAGATGCCTGTTGTTTCCTGCAAGGACCCATCCTCACGTTGATGATAGGCCAAAAACCAAGGGTTACTGCTGGAGTTGGGAAGGTTGCCCCAAACCGGATGCTTGCCTTTTTTGAAGATGCTAACGGTGTATATGAGGTTGGCGACCTCAACGCCTTCCTGATTGGTGCAGGAGGCTTTTACGGTGACGTGGCCGGTTTTGTCTTCGCTTTCCTCCGCCGCGATGATTTGGCTGCAGCAGTAGAGCGTGTCGCCATCGAAGATGGGCGCAGTCATGGAGATGTTCTTAAACGCTGTGATGCGGTCTTTTCTGGCGAAGGTCTTCCAGCTCATGCCGAAGATCTTTTGCAATGTCAGCGTGGAGACGACGAGAGGTTTCCTGAACTCCGTCTGCGCTGCGTAATGGGCATCATAGTGCAGCATTGCAGCATTGAAGGTGTCCAACGCTTCCTCTGCATTTTCCTGCTGAGAAACCGTCATGCCGGGACGATGGTGAAAGATCTGGCCCACGGAGAATTCTTCGAAGTTGAGGCCGTAAATCTCCAAAAAGCGATTTTCTGAGATTTGAGCGTAGGCTGAATACATGATGGGCTCCTTTCAGCCTAGTAGATGGTCAGATTTTTGGCTTCTTCGCGTAGCTCATCGCGAAATTGCGGGGCGGTGAGCTCAATGAGGGCGTGGGCGCGCTCTGAGGTGGACATGCCAAACAGGTTGGTGCAGCCGTACTCCGTGGCCACATAGCTGACGTCATTGCGCGGGGTTGTGACGATGTTTTGCAGGCGTGGAACAATCTTGGAGATACTGCCGTTTTTCGCGGTGGAATGGGCTGCCAGTACGGCAATGCCTTCTTTGGAGCGGAATGCTCCGCGGACGAAGTCCAGCTGCCCACCGCTGCCGGAAATCTGACGCCAGTTGATGGATTCTGAGGCGACTTGGCCGAACAGATCAATCTCCACGAAGGAGTTTACGGAGACCATCCGGTCATTTTGGGCGATGATGTGCGGATTGTTGACGTAGTGCGCTGGATGACAGGCCATGGTTGGGTTGTTGTCGAGATAGGCGTAGTAGTCGGGATTTGAGAACAGCGCGATGTTAAAAACGGTGTGCCCGACATTGAGCTGTTTATACCTGTTGGATACGTTACCAGCTTGTATCAACTCGAACAGCGTGTCCCCCAGCATTTCTGTGTGAATGCCAAGATCAGATTTTGTCTTCAGGCGTTTGCCCACTTCATTTGGGACGCCGCCAATGCCGAGCTGAATGCAAGCGTGATCTGGCACAAGTTCAGCAACAAACTCACCAATCTTATGGTCCTCAGGACTTGTCGGTTTCTTCGGCAGGACCATGAGGTCGCTGTTGTGCTCAATAAGGGCTGAGACCTGAGAGATATGTACGAGCCCAGATCCGAAGGTGCGCGGCATATTTTGATTGACTTCAACGATAATCTGCCCAGCTTCAAACGCGAGGGGGATGGACATGCTGCCATCCACGCCAAAGCTAAAATAGCCATGCTCGTCCATGGGAGAGACCTGAAATAAGTGCACATTGGGCTTGCCATGACGGGAGAAAACACCTTGTGCATACAGGCTAAAATGCTCTGGCAGATAGTGCGGAATGATCAGATCCGGATCAGCAAGTTGACGAAAACTTCCTCCTAAAAAGGGGCAGAGCAGCTTGATCTGTTTGAGGACATCGACATTTGAAAACTGATCGACAATCTCTTTGCGCGAGCGGAGCAGGTAAACATCTGGTGTGCTGCTGAAGTATCCGGCAGCAGCAGCCTCGCAAAAGGCTTGGGTAAGGCGAGGAGGGGTTCCGCAATAACACCCGAAGGTGATCAGCTTTGTATCTCTTGCAAGCGTTTTTATCGCCTCATCTGCGCTTATCAGTTTTTGTTGATACAGCTGATCAAAGTGGTCTGCAGGCATGCGGTTATGTCCGGGGTCCATCGTCAAAGAGGTCAGCTAGATCCTATCCATTTTCAGGAAATTAATTGTTACTGATCTACATTCTGCCTTAACGGCATCAATGGATTAAGTTGGAGTTCCGGTGTGAAGAGCCTGTTATTCTTACCTGCAGATAAAGCCCATCTTTTCCCGAAGGCGACAGCATCGGGAGCAGGGTGTGTGGTGCTTGACCTTGAAGACGGTGTTTCTGAAAAGCAAAAGCCAGCAGCTAGAGATCTGCTGCGCGGCCTTCAAGATGAAATCCGCGAGCATGAGGCCTGTGAAATCGGTATTCGCATCTCATCGATGAGCACGCCGGATGGACTGGAAGATGTGCTGTGCCTGCTGGACCTGGCGCACCTGCCAGACTGGATATTTCTGCCCAAATGTGAAAGCCCGCGCGATCTGGAGCAACTGGACCATCTGCTGCAGGGACATCCTGGCAAGGAGATGGTGCGGGTGTGCGCGTTGTTGGAAACGCCAGCGGGACTGTCTAACGCAGAAGCGATTGCCTCAACTCATGCACCGCTTCATGCACTGGCCTTTGGGTATGCGGACTATACGGCAGAGACAGGCGGCACTATGGGCTGGAACAGTCTTGTGTGGCCACGCGGACAGCTGCTGAATGCAGCCGTTCAGAACCATCTTTGGGCGATTGATGGTGTGTATTTAGACTTCAATGACCCTGAAGGACTTGAAGATGAAGCCCGCAATGCGCGAGATATGGGATATAACGGCAAGTTCGCCATTCATCCTTCTCAAGTCAGCGTTGTCAACTCGTGCTTTGAGCCCAGTGACGAGGAAGTTCAGTGGGCCTTGAATGTGCTTGAAAAGCAAAAGGATACAGCAGGACAAGGTGCGTTTGTTGTTGATGGCAAGATGGTCGATGCACCTGTGATCTTACGCGCAAGACGTTTGCTTGGCCTGAGTGATGGTGATAATCATCCATAGTATGAACTAGTTGTTAGATGTTTAAGTATTTAAATGATACAATACTTATAATTGCTATATTTAGATCGAATAATAGTAAGTAATTCCATAATCTACCTTATGCATACATTTGATTCATACTTGGTATTGTTAGGTGGAGGCAAGTGTTTTGTGGTGTTGCATGAAGTAGGGGGAGAGTGGCTGGTCTCCGCTCGACTCATGACGATGAAATGATCTCAGGTGAACTTACCTAAAAGCTACGTAGTTAGCCTAAAATGATGAATTTGTTTCACTTTACGGAAATGTATGTCCTTGAATACACCTGATTGTCATCCGCGGGTTTTGTATTAAAGAACAAGTCTTTTTAACTTTGAGTGACTGGCGAGAAACGTTGTTAACCGCGCTTGCATCCTTGAAATATCATCTCTTTTATACTTGGCAGGAGGTTTGTTAGGCTCGGGTTGAATGCTGGTGCTGCATACCTGCATTTGCAAAATTTAGCTTTCCCTGTATGCATCTGGGCCGCTGCGGCCCGAACAGGTCAAGGAGCCCGTCATGTCTATGATGAGAGCGGCCGTTGTGCGCGAGTTTGGTGCACCGTTGGACGTGTGTGAAGTTGAAAAGCCTACAGTAAATGATGACAGTGTTCTGGTGAAAATTGAGGCCACTGGCGTGTGCCACACCGACCTTCACGCTGTTGAAGGTGACTGGCCAGTCAAGCCGACACCAGCCTTTATTCCGGGCCATGAAGGCGTGGGCATTGTGGTTGAGAAAGGCCGGAATGTCACTTCGGTGAAAGAGGGGGATCGCGTTGGAATTCCCTGGCTTCACACCGCTTGCCGCTGCTGTCGTCACTGTGTTGATGGCTGGGAAACTTTATGCGAAAGCCAGCAAAACACGGGTTACAGCGTCAATGGCAGCTTTGCAGAATATGCTTTGGCAGACCCGAATTTCGTCGCTCATTTGCCGAAGGAACTTGAATTTGCACCAGCAGCACCAATTCTTTGCGCGGGTGTAACCGTTTACAAGGGGCTGAAGGAAACGGAGACAAAACCGGGACAAACGGTTGTGATTTCCGGTATTGGCGGTTTGGGACATCTGGCTGTTCAATACGCCAAGGCCATGGGCTTGCATGTGATTGCGGTTGATATTGCAGAGGAAAAACTGGAGCTTGCAAAATCACTTGGCGCGGATATGACGCTGAATGCATTCAAGTGCGATCCGGTGGCTGAAGTGCAAGCTGGCGGCGGTGCTGAGGGCGTGTTGGTTACAGCAGTGGCTGGCAAGAGCTTCCAGCAAGGCGTTGGCATGTTGGCACGTGGTGGCACTATGAGCCTTGTTGGTTTGCCTCCTGAGGACTTTCCTTTGAACATCTTTGATATGGTGCTCAACCGCAAAACATTACGTGGTTCCATTGTGGGCACGCGAAATGATCTGCGGGAGTCTTTGGAGTTTGCTGGTGAAGGCCAGGTGACTGCGCATTACACCACAGAGCCGCTCGACAATGTCAATGACATCTTTGATCGTATGCGTAACGGCAAGATTGACGGTCGTATTGTGATGGACTTTTAAGGCCTGAGAAGATGAATGAATGCCGCAGAATCTTTTTCGTATCTGCGGCATTTGCTTGTCTAAGCGGACCTGATAAGGCCGTTAGCACCTCGCTCATAACAGGTCGGGATGTGCACCAAGCTTCTCCAGCAAGCGGGTCATCTCGGCGCATTCTTCTTCAGAATACACTTTGCTTAAAAGCGGATAGGCGACGTTCGCCATGGCGCTAAGAGCGGTTGCGAGTTTGCTTTCACCTTCTTCTGTGATGTTGATCAGGATAACCCGTTTATCCTCTTGCGAGCGATGTCGCGTGACGAGACCTTGTTTCTCCAGCCGGCCAATGATCTTTGTTGCGCCACCTTCGGTGAACATCAGAGCACTGGAAATATCACTCATCCGCACTTCACCTCCTGATTGCTGGACGCGTCCAAGAAGTTCTTTTTCTGACAAGGTCAGATCACACGCCTCACTCACTGCCGTTTGTAGCTTCTGTCGAAGGCGAGCGGCTTGCAGCAACAGCAGATGCGCTGCCTGAATGGTTGCCTTTTGGGATTCTGGGGCGAAATCAAACTGAGTCATCACATATCCGAGGTGTTACAGATAATACTTGATTAGAATAGTAATCTAGTTAAGTATTATGGTCAATCGATCTTGACCGACTGTAAACAAGGATAAAAAAGTGTCCATAGACCTCACCCCATATAAACCCTCCAAAACCAGTGTTTTGCGCCTTTTACGGTGTATGTTTCGTCAAGGGGCGAGAACACGTATGTGTCCTCCTGGACCACGACTTGACGGAAAAACTGTTCTGATAACAGGTGGATCAGCGGGTGTCGGCGAGTATGTTTCCCGCGGATTGATTGCGCGGGGCGCCAAGGTTGTGTCTCTGTCACGCGGCATCTCTCAGGGTAAGAGAGGGGTCTGTGACCTCCAGCAAGTTAAATGTGATCTATCATGCTTGCAGTCTGTGGCGGATGCGGTTGGCAAGGTGGGGGACCAGAAAATTGATATATTGATCTGCAACTCGGGTGTTTTGATGCATGATCACAAAATGGCCTCGGACGATATCGAAATGACCTTTGCAGTCAATGTCTTAGGCCATCATCTACTTTATCGGCTCCTGATGGAGCAAGGCAAGTTTGCGGAGGATGCACGCATTGTGATGACATCGGGAGACGCCTATATCATGGCCCAAACCTGTGATGTGAGCCCGCTAAACTACTCAAGCAACCGGGTTTATGGCGGCAGTAAACTGGGTAATTTATGGCAGATGCGAGAGCTTGCGAAACGCTATCCGGCTCTCAAGAGCTATGCTGTTCATCCCGGGGTTATTTTGAGCGGTTTTGGTGGGTTTGCTGAGCAAGGCGGGCTTAGAAGCTGGTTGGCCAAAAGACTGCTGATATCGGAAGAACTCGGGGCACAGGCCGAACTTATTGCGGCGACGCAAGATGTTCCTAGCGGAACCTATTGGCACAACGTCTGGGGAGTTATGGATTTGCCTGATGGAGATGTCAGTTTGGATCGACAGAAATCAGCTGCTCTTTGGGATCAACTCGAACAGCTTATTGAAGCATACGTTTGATTGGCTGAATGACAATTTCGCAGACATGGTGAGCGGACATTTTAGAGGTGTGAAGGACAAAGATACCTTCGCACGGGCCGTATATATAATGTTGCAACCAAGCAGAAGTGGCGGGTTGGGTGCAATGCAGGAGTGTCATTGCTGAAGTAATGAAAGACCGGAATTTGCACCTTGCCGCAGCGCTCTGGCCCTGACGTACGAAGACCCCAAATATCGCAGGACGACAGGGCCAGAAGGTAAGGGCGCTGCTGAAGGAGCTTTTGAGGAGGAGGCCAAGTGTACAGATTGCGCTTTAGCACTACGCCAGCGGCAGCAGTGCGAACGAAGCTGCATTTGCTGCAGAACTGCGTTAGTCACCTAAAGGAACACGCCATTTGGTGGCTGATGCCCAAATTTCAGCACCCGCCATAATGAGATCAAAAACCGGATCTTTTATGTCGTAATAAGCATCAACATCGTCTGGAAATCGTTTGGCGAGTTCTGATTTGATCTTGCCATAGGCCACTGCTGCTTCAGCGTGCGCGCGCAAATAGTCACGACAGAGCAGCGCGTATCGTTGATTAAAACGTCCGGCTTCCCTTACGTGGATATTAGCAGCGATGGGTGTTTTTTGGCGATAAAAGCGTTTCGCAAGCTCCTCCAAGGGCAAGGTCATTCCTGGAGGACTATGGTCGCGCACAGGCTCTCCGCGTATAAAACCAGCTGACGCCATCTTTTCTTCGTTGATATCATCAATGGACTTAAGTGTAATCTGGATGTCAATAATGTTTTTGGCAACCAGTCCTGGAACAGCGGTTGAGCCAATGTGATGAATGACTGCACTCTCAGGTAAATACATTTCAAGGGATTGCCTGATCTCAGTGAATTGATAGGGCCATATTGGATTAGGCGGCTGCATTTCGATTTGCATCTATAATCCTCGGAAATACTCATGATCAGCGGGAGCGGGAACAACAAAACTGATGATTAACGTATTGATAGCAAAACTTCGTAAGTTGCGCAGCTCCAGTTGAATTGGGCTCTAAACAACCAGAACACAACTTGAAAGGGAGGCTGTAACTCATCCTCATGTCTTCTGTTTGGCATGTTTTTTTCTGAATTCCTCCAGAATGGCCAGAGACTCTGCACGGCTGCGACCAGCGCTTTGGGGGCGCCGTGCTCGCCGAGGCTTGCGCTCTCGCTTCTCATAACCACCTTTATCAGATGAGCTTTTGATCCGAACACGGGGAGGCGCTGCTTCCTGTTCCTTCTTCACAAAGGCAAGCACTTCACCCAGACGTTTGTTGTCAGTGACTGCCGCGTGAGTAACGCGCTGTTCCTTGTCAAACACCTTGTGCGGCAACACCATACCTTGCCAGCGCAATTGCACGCGACCATCGGCAAACAGGTAGGTGTCAACGTATTTGCCCGGCAGCTTCTTACTCAGATCATTAGGCTCCAAAATGAACATCTTGCGATTATAAGAAACCGTAAGCTGCTGGGTCACATAGCGTTTCTCGCGCCAGCACAGGATGTCGGCAAGGCGGTCTGGCTCCACATTGAGCACCCTGTGCAGATTATCCGGGCGAGCAGGGACCTTGGCAAATCTGGTGTTAAACCGCTCTGTAAAGCCTGGCAGGAACGCATTGCCTGCTCCCATGTCGCTGATCCCGGCAAGGCGCAGTTCCTTGACCAGACGGTCCTGCAAGGTACGGTTAGCGCGCTCCACACGGCCCTTGGCCTGCGAGGAATTGGCGCACAGGATCTCAATGTTGAGCTCCGACAGGGCGCGGCCAAACTGGGTCATACCAGCACCGCCTTTGGCCTCGGTGTTGGCTACTTTGAACACGCTGTGCTTGTCAGAATAAAACGCCACCGGACGGCTATGTTTATCTAAATACTGCTCCAGAGCAGAAAAATAGGAAAACGCGCTTTCTGAAGGCACAAACTGCAGGTGCATCAGTTTGGACGTCGCATCATCAACCGATCTGGATGAGCTCGCCATAGGCTTAGCGGCGATTGCGCGGCTGGTGAAACGTGCGCCGCTGCGCCTTATTCAGCCAAATCCCGGCCTCGATCATCCATTTGCGCACCGTCTCGCGCGAGACCTTCAAGCTGTGATGCTCTTCCAGCTTTTCTGCCGCCAGTGTTGGCCCGAAGTCAGAATAATATTCGCTGATAACAACTTGCGCGTATTCACGCTTGGCGTCACTGATCTGGTTATTCGGCCGCTTGCCACGGGCACGGTGGCGTAGGCCGCTGGCACCTTCATCTCTATAGCGCTTCACCAGCCGCGATATCTGGCGCACCGACAGATCCAGCAGATTACCGGCACCCGCATTGCTTAGCTCGCCGCGCACAACCTGCGCAATCACTTCAACCCGATTTAACTCCCGTTCACTCATAACCACCCATCCCATGCCACGCTCCCCAGCATAACCTGAACCAGGCCAAGCATGACATTTTTAGTGTGCGTCCGGCGAACCCGACCTACAAAACGGAAATAGGCCCTGTTACGCTGGCTTAGCAGCGTAACACCACGGCATGAGATCGTTGAGGCGGGTGATCTTGTGATCAGCGATTTGAGCCAGAACCCACGTGAGCCAGGCTTGGGGATCCACACTGTTGAGCTTGGCGGTTTCGATGAGGGTATAGGCGATTGCCGCTGCTTTTCCGCCCCCTTCCGAGCCCATGAAGAGATAATTTTTTCTTCCAAGAGCCACAGGCTTCATTGCCCGCTCGGCACAATTGTTGTCCAGCTCCAGAGAGCCATTGTCCAGATAGGGGCGCGCTTTGGGTAGGCGCGTGAGGGCATAGCGGATTGCTCCGGCCAATGCTGACTTGCCGGATATTCTTGCAAGCTGCGAATGGAGCCAGTCTTCCAGATCATCGAAGACAGGTTTGGCCTGTTCCTGCCTCTGTCGCACCCGCTCCGGCGGCGGCTTGCCGCGTGCCTGTTTCTCGACCTTATAGAGTTTTGCAATCCGCTGGATGGCTTCGCCAGCTATACTTGAGCCTTGCGATGCGTGAACATCAACGAACTTGCGCCGGATATGCGCCATACAGGCCATTTCTGCTGCTTTGTCATGGCCAAACAAAGCTTTGAAGCCCGCATAGCCATCGGCATGGATCCAGCCTTTATAGCCGCTCAGGTGTCCTTGCGGGTGCTCGCCCTTGCGATCTACAGTGAACTGGTACCACGCCAGAGGCGGTGATTGCCCTACCCAAGCTCGTTCATCTCTCACATAGGCCCAAATACGAGCGGTTTTTGTCTTCTTGTTGCCCGGTGCCTGAAGCTTGACCGGTGTATCATCAGCAAAGACTGCGTTGCCTTGCCGAACCATTCGGCCAATAGCATCAGCCAGTGGTTCCAGCAAAGCGGTCGAGCGGCCAACCCAGTCACTCAAGGTGGAGCGGTCCAGATCGATGCCCTCACGACCAAAAATCTGCGATTGCCGGTACAACGGCAGATGATCACAAAACTTCGATACCAGTACATGAGCGAGCAGCCCCGGCCCGGGACGCCCGCGTTCGATTGGTCTGGATGGCAGCGGCGATTGAACGACTTTCTCGCAGCAGGAACACGACAAGCGTGGTCGGCGGATCCGGTTCACCACAAAACGACCCGGTACATATTCAAGCTCTTCGGTGATGTCTTCGCCAAGCTGCTTGAAGCTACCACCGCACCGCTGGCAGCTATCGCCGGGAACAAGAACCGTATCATTGCGCTCCAGATTATCCGGCAATGGTTTGCGGCTGTGTTGGCGCTTTGGGCTTTTGTCTGCTGAAGGAGCAGGATCACGCTGCTCCTCGGCGGCCTCGGCAATCTCTTTGTCTTCAGCTAGATTGAGGTGGAGCTGATCAAGCGTCTCTGACTTGGAGCCAAACCGGTGCCGATTGGCCCCATGCAGCTGGTGTTGGAGTTGCTCGACCTTCAAACTCAAAGCCTTCACTTCCTCCGCCAGAAGCTTGTTGACGGCTTTTAGTTCAGCTGGGTCTTCTGAGGCGATGTCGAGGTCGTTGAGCATGCTGATTTTATACAGGAATTCCCCCGTTAGAGTAAGTCAAAATCAGCTTAAGACACTGCAACCATTAGCCTATCCGGATGTCAGAGGTGTCCATGTCTTCACCGGCGTTCGCCAGTCGATCCCTTCGAGCAGCATCGACAGTTGAGCTGCAGAAATATGGGCTTTACCTTCCTTCGCTGCAGGCCATATGAAGCGCCCCTTCTCAAGGCGTTTGGTGAACAGGCAAGCTCCCTGGCTATCCCACCAAATTATCTTTAAAAGATCACCTCTGCGGCCGCGAAACACGAACAGGTGACCTGAATACGGGTCTTCCGCCAGAACCTGCTCTGTTTGAGCGGCAAGTGTATTGAAGCCCCGGCGCATGTCCGTCACGCCAGCTGCCAGCCAAACCCGCGTATTGCTGGGAACAGGGATCATGCTCGCAACTCCCGCAGAACCTGGGCAATCACATCAGCACTCACAGCACCGCTCAAGAAAACCTGATGCCCGCCCGCAAGGCGGATCCCAAGGCATAGTGGCTCTGCTTGATTTGAAGAGACTTCGCTATTCACCGGTATTGGTTGAGG
>NZ_LMCF01000094.1 GCF_001623075.1 Pseudovibrio sp. Ad37 | reverse complement strand
CTGACCTTTTACTCGTTGCGTGAAGCCCAAATAATCATCGAAAGGTGGAGGATACACTACAATACCAAACGCCCCCATAGTGCGCTGAACTTCCGCCCACCGGCTCCTGAAGTAATCATTCCAGTAGACCAAAGGCCAGTCATGCACTAACTTTCAAACCGGACCACTCAAGTGGGGCTGATCAGTGCAGCATAGCGCAGCGTTGGGAAAAAGTTCTCTCTATCAAGACCACGGTAGATAAAGAAACCGATTGGAATTGCGTAGATCACAGCAACACCAGCAGCTTCTGTTGGCGTCATAACACCACCATAGATGCCACCCAGAATGATAACAGGCATCAACAGAGCGGGCATGGCTTTGAAGCTTCTGGTGCGCAGCTCAAACGTGAACTTTCCGCCAACGCGTTCGGTCTTCAGATCCTTCACGTTCCGCAACATCACGAAGTTTACGATGCAAAGGAAACCGATGAGGATGACCCCGGGAACAACGGTCGCCAAAAAGCACTTGAGCACGGATTACTGCGTGGTCAAGGCATAAAGAATTTGCGAGGAGCTAGGCGGAATAAGCAGGCCCAATGGACTTGCGCTCACGATCAGCGCTGCAGCCATGCCTTCCGGATAGTTGGCTTTGCGCAGATGCGGCATCATGATGGAGCCGATGCAGGTCAGCGTTGCTGTGGCTGAGCCAGAGATTGCTCCGAAGATACCACTTGCAACGACTGCAGCTGCACTCAACCCACCCCGGACATTGCCCACCATTAACTCAGCAAGAGACACCAAAGGTGCCGCTATCCGGCCACGCTCCATGATTGCGCCAGCCAAGATGAACAAAGGGATTGCGAGCAGGACCAGTGAGCTCACCTTCCAGTGCCCGGTTGGCATAAAGCCGCTGACGTCATGGCCGCCAAAAAGCGCGATAAATAGCAGAACAGCGCCAAAGGACATTGGGACACTGACACCAATCACCAGCATGAGACAGATAAGAATAAGGCTTCCCAGAATAATCATAGTGCTGGCTCTTTTGTTTTTGTTGTCTCTGGCATGACCGGCGAAAACGATACATCATCTTGCTGTTGCACATTTGATTGTGCCGCAGATTTGGCGGGGCCGGTTTTGACGAGCACAATCAGATGCAGCAAGCTGTAGAAGGCCATGGTTGCGAACCCAACCAGCATGGCAAGGCGTGGGACAAAGAACGGAATTCGAAGGGCAATTGTTGCGCGCCACCGAGGATAACTGTCGATCTCATCAATGATCATGAGTGCAGACCAGTAGACCAGTGCCATCGCAATGATGAACTCGATGCCACCGATAATAACTGCCCGCACATGTGCTTTACGTGGATCTTTGATCACATAGGTCAGCAAGTCTGCATTCACATGAGAGCCATCGTAGGTTCCCATTGCAGCGCCTGCGAAATACATCCAGAAACAGATGATCAGCAGCCATTCTTCGTAGGTAAACAGGTCTGAGCCAAATCCATAGCGAAAGATCACCACGAGAAAGAACGTGCCAGCCATGATGATACAGCCGATGGCAAGCAACCAGGATTTGATCGTTACCAAGCGGTCGACAAATCGAGACCAGCCTGGTGAGAGGTGTTGTGAGAGTTCAGACATGAATGCTCATAGTTCTGGCTTAACTTCAGGAAAAGAAACGGGCAGTAACAGGCCACCCGTTCGCACAGGTGTCTTCGTACTTATTTATCAGCCATCAGAGCATCGATGGTATCTTTGCCAACGATTTCAGAGATTTGTGGCCATACGTCGGCCCGCACCTTTTCAGCGATTGCAGCACGGTCTTCATCAGACACAGTCACAACCTGATAGCCGCTTTCCTGAAGCTTCGTGACGTACTGCGCTTCATTGTTTCGGCCCCAGGCGGCATAATCACGTGCGGCTTTGTCAAAAGCTGACTGGACAGCTGACTGCTGCTCTTGGGAGAGTTTGTCCCACGTGCGGCTGGAGGCGTAGTAGGTGGTGTTTTCGACTACAACGTTGTACGGGATGAAGGCTTTGCCAACATCAGAGGTTGCAAATGCGCTGTAAGCCAACTGCGCAGTACAGCAGATCGCTCCATCAACCGTACCCGCCTGAATGGCAGGAAAGACTTCGCCCCAGTTCATTGTGGTGGCTTTAAACCCGATTGATTCAACGGTCGCTTTGATGACCTGAGAGCTCCAGACACGAATGTTCATGCCTTTGTCGCCTGTGTTGCCTGCATTGTCAGGCACATCATTTGCTACAACACCGATGAACCCTTCTGGTGCGTTCGCCAGAAGCTTGAGACCCAAGCCGTCAAGACGCTCAGCAAAGATTTTATTGAAGGCAGAGCCCTTGTTCAGATAGACTTTTTCGGCTTCATCCCAGCTGCTCACAAGGTATGGCAGAGAGTTGATTTCCAGAACCGGATCACTGTGCGCATACACCACAGAATGCACCAGATCTACGTTTCCACGTGCAGCAGCTTCAAACAGTTCTTCGCCCGCACCAAGCTGGCCTGCAGGGAACACGGTTACTTTCAAATCAACATTGGCAGCTTCAATATCAGTCTTGATTTGCTCCAGCAGTGTGTTGCCGTAGTGCTCAACTGGTACAACACCGGCAAGCTTCAAGGTGGTTGCAGCAGAAACGCCGCTTGTCAGGCTGAGTGTCAGCGCAGTTGCAACAGCGAATTTTTTGAAATTGGTCAAGTGTCTCTCCTCCGAAAAATCGTTTTTTGCGTATGCCGAGTGCTGGTTGTGTGCGCTACCCCTTTTTGCTGCAACTAACAACCTACTCATAAATTCATAGGACCAAGAGTAGACGCATTAAGCAAGTTCATATATTTAATGTAGATATAAATTTGAGTAATATCATATGAATCGAACCTCTCTTGAACGCTTCTGTCGAAACCTCGACTGGAACTTGCTTTATACCTTTCTCATTATCGTTGAGGAGAAAGGGGTTACTAAAGCTGCCAAACGACTGCTACTAACCCAGCCAGCAATCACCAACGCGTTGAAACGACTGGAAAATCAGTTTGATTGCGTGCTGATAGATCGGAATGCAGGTGAGTTCTCACTGACCAAAGCCGGACAGCTTCTCTATGAAGAATGTTTGGAGATTTATAGCGGGGTTTCACGCATCGCAGCGGTGCTGAAAGACGTGCGCGAGGATGTGACCGGACACGTTTCTATCGCCACGGGAACCCACGCCGAGTCACCTGTGATTGATGCTGCTTTTGTGCGGTTTCACAAGACACATCCTAAGGCAACACTCTCAATTAAGGTTGCGACAAGCGGTGATGTGGTCACGCAAGTTAAGCGCAAAACGGCTTCATGTGGGATCGGCCTCACCACAGCCCGTCAACCTGGCCTGACCTATGAGATTATCTACCGCGAGAGATTTGCGCTTTATTGTGGCCGGCTCAGTCCGCTGTTTGGGCGCGATGATATTCGTAAGGAAGAGCTCGCGCACGAGCCCTATGTGACTTTTCCAACCGATGAACCCGGCGGAGAAATGAGTGAATTTGCCATGGCGCGCAACAAACTGGGCATTGAGCATTCACCCGTTGGCCGGTCCTATCATTTGGAAGAGTTGCGCCGATTGATCGAAATTGGTGTGGGTGTCGGGCCATTTCCGGTCCATGTGGCGCGGCCTTATGTTGAGGCGAAGCGATTATGGCGCATTACCGATTTTGCAGACCTGCCGATCTACGACATTGCACTCATCACAAACTCAAAGACCCGGCACAATGCAGCGGAGGCTGCGTTTATTGAGATACTGCGGGACGAAATTAAAAAGGTGTCTCTGGAAGACAGAAGCTATCTGAACTAGGTTTTATCGCTGGACCAAAACTAACTGTAGCTCCACCTCAGAGAGAGATGGAGCTACAGTTAGTTGAACAAGCCTTAGTCAGTAAGTCCCAAAAGCTGTTCAATGATCGTTATGAATAGCTCTGCTCCGATTGGTATCAGTGCATCCGGGAAGTCATAGTCTGGATTGTGCAGTTGTGGCTGGGTTTCTCCAGAACCCAAAAAGAACATCGCAGACTTTGCCCCATCCAATCCAAATCGACCAAAATCCTCGGACCAACGCATCGGATAGTCCAGTTCTTTCAATGGAGTGCCGATCCGCTTCGCTGCCTGAATAATCTGCTCACGACTTTCTGGGTGATTGACACAGGCGAGGAAAATATCATGCCATGTGATTGCAACATCCAGATCAGGTGTTGCTTGCGCTACAGCCTCTTGCGCTCGGGCAATCATATCTTCCATCAGGGCATCACTGATGGACCGCAGTGTGACGCGCAGCTCCCCAAAACCGGGTGCAATCCCAAACGTTGGTTCCCCTAAACGAGCATGAGTTAATGTGCTGAGTGTGAATTGATCATTCATCTCCCCACCAACACCGAGCTTTGCGAGCTGATCCATCAACATGGAGATCGCCGAGGCCGGGGAAAGGCCATCTTCTGGTGCGGCAGCATGCGAGCTTTTACCACGCAGGTTGATCTGCATTCCACGGGATGCGCAGTTGGCATATTCCTGACAGATGCTGACTTCACCCAAAGGTCGCCCTGGCAAATTGTGCAGCGAGAACGCAAAATCTGGTCGAAATTCTGCGAAGTTCGGATCTTCAATCACAGCCGCAGCCCCTGCTCCAGTTTCTTCAGCTGGCTGGAACATCAACACAACACGCCCTTGCTTCGGGCGTTGTGCGGCAAGTAAATGAGCTACACCAAGAACCATGGTCATGTGCCCGTCATGCCCGCACAGATGGCCACGGCCCGGAGTTTGTGAGCGGTACGGAACGTCGGAGATCTCTTCAATGGGCAACCCATCCAGCTCACACCGGATCATCACAGTTGGCCCATCTGCAGCACCACAATACTCAGCAATCACCCCAAAACCGCCAAGCCCGGAAACAATACGATCAGCCCCAATCCGCTCGAATTGCTCAACAATAAAGCGACCAGTTTGCTCTTCTTCACCAGAAGCTTCCGGCGCTTTATGCAGTGTTTGCCGAATATCTGTCAGATGACCAATTTGTTCAGCATTCAATTTGAACTGGATCGTGTCCAAAATGTGACTTCCCTCTCCAATCGAAAAAATTCTCAAAAAATTGAAAATTCAAAACTTTGAGTTACTTTTCATTAAAAATATTTTACAAGTAAAGTTCAACCTTAGTCATTTTTTCGATCAAATCACTTGTTTTTCGTTTTAAAACTAACTTCAATATATTGATTTCTTATTCTGTGAAGTGAAAGTCAAATTCGTTTGTTTTATGCGCTTATAAAATGAGATGATGAGACTATCAAACTGCATACTTCATTGAGGCCATGATTTATTTCTTCATCATTTTTGGGGCCGCATTCGGACTGATTGCTGTTCCTCTAGGGTTTTTCATCGGCCTTCAGGTCTCGCCAATACTCGCGAATATTCTTTTGTTCCCCTTTATTACGGCCAGTTGGCTGCTGGATGTGCCTCTTGGAGAAATGTCTGGCCTGCTGCGCATTTGCCTCACAGTGCTGTCTTCAATTATCTGGGCAGGATTGTTTGGCTTTGCGGGTTCGCTGCTCAAGAAGAAGCCTTCTTAAGCGGCTAAGAAATTACGATATGCACTTGCGGTCAGACCAGTGTGTTTCTGGAAGACTTTGTTAAAGTGGGATGCATCAAAAAAGCCGGACCGGATGGCAACATTTGTGATGGTTGCTTCTGTTTCCCCCAGTAAGCGTTTGGCTTCTTCTACCCTTATATGACTAAGCGCTTCGGCTGGGGATTTACTGAGGTCAGATTTGAATTTCATTTCAAGGCTGCGCCGTCCAACACCTAACATCTTGCAGAGCTGTTCAATGCTGCGCAAGTTCTCTGTTTCCTGCTGCATCATCAGCACTGCCCGTTGAACCAGATTATCTTTCGCTTTGAGCGACGTGGGCAGGAACGGCTGGGCTTTGCTGTCATCCTGAGCTTCATCCACCATCAGAATATGAAGGCTCTTGCGCGCTTGCCGCAGGCCGACATGACGCTCAACCAGATGGGCTGCGACATGCACTGCACTTGTGCCTCCTGAACAGGAAATACGATCCCGGTCGACGACAAAAATGCGATCAGAGACTGGCTCCAGCCCGTCAAATTGCTCCAGGAAATCCGTCCGGTGAAACCAGCTCACACAACATTTATATCCGTTCATTAATCCGGCACGATGCAAGATAAAGCTGCCAGTACACAGGCCTATCAATGGGACATCCTTCGCCACAGCAGATTTCAGATACTCAACATAGCGGCGATCCAAACGCTCAATGTGGTCGATCAAACCTCCAACAACCACTAGGTAATCAAAATGAGCTGGGTCGATCAAGTTGGTATCAGGATGGATGCGAACACCACAACTGGCTCGGATGGGTTCCATATCAGGCGCAATGACACTCCAACTGCATAGGATTGGTCTGCTGCTGTCTCCTTCATCGGCAGAAAGGCGCAGGACATCAATAAAGCTGGCGAAGGCCGACAATGTGAACCGGTTGGCCAGAATGAAGCCAACATTGAGCGCTGGTCGGGGCTGCCGCTTGGTCCGTGTTGCGTTCTCCACCTGCATCTCCTGCGCAAAAATACCTCATAATATTCGCAAGGGTACCATACACATTTTTACATAGCGGGCAATCTCTCTTGAATTCCAAGGAGGTAGCCTTGTCAAAATTTTCCGCAATGTCGCTCCTGAAAGGAGCGCTCACAGGCTATAAAAACGTTGAGCCCCAATGGCCTGACGCTGAGCTGAAAAGCGAATATGACGTCATAATCGTAGGTGCCGGTGGGCATGGCCTTGGGGCCGCCTACTATCTGGCAAAAGAACATGGCATCACCAATGTGGCGGTGATTGACAAGGGATGGCTTGGCGGCGGCAACACTGGCCGGAACACGACCATCATTCGCTCGAACTACCTTTATGATGAAAGTGCGCGCCTTTATGACCATGCCGTAGATCTATGGGATGGGCTTAGTCAGGACCTGAACTACAACGTCATGTTCTCGCAGCGCGGTGTGATGATGCTGGCGCACAACGTTCATGATGTGCAGAGCTTCAAGCGTCACATTCACTCCAATCGTTTGAACGGCGTTGATAATGTCTGGCTCACTCCTGAACAGGCCAAAGAAAAGTGCCCGCCCCTCAACATCGCGGCCAATGCTCGTTATCCTGTGATGGGAGCCGCATTTCAGCAACGTGGTGGAACGGCACGGCATGACGCAGTGGCTTGGGGTTATGCACGCGCTGCGGCGGCAAGAGGCGTTGATATTATTCAGAACTGTCCGGTTCTTTCCATCGAACGAGGACTAGACGGATCTGTCACAGGCCTTCAAACTGCACGTGGTTTTGTGAAGGCTAAAAAGATCGCGGTTTCTGCAGCTGGCGGAACCTCTGTGGTGATGGATACTGCCGGTGTGCAGCTTCCTCTAGAAAGCTATCCTCTTCAGGCGCTTGTGTCTGAACCTGTTAAGCCGATCTTTCCTCAAGTGGTAATGTCCAACAGTGTACACGCCTACATCAGCCAGTCTGACAAGGGCGAGCTGGTGATTGGTTCTGGAACTGATCAGTACGTTTCTTACTCTCAACGCGGTGGCTTGCCGTTGATAGAGCATACGCTTGCTGCCATTTGCGAAGTGTTCCCGATTTTCCGCCGTATGCGCATGCTGCGCAAATGGGGCGGTGTGGTTGATGTGACGCCTGACCGTTCTCCAATCCTTGGAAAGACCCCTGTGCAAGGCCTCTACCTCAATTGTGGTTGGGGTACGGGCGGCTTCAAGGCAACGCCGGGCTCTGCGCATGTTTTTGCGCACACAATTGCAAAAGATGAACCTCACCCTATCAATGCGCCGTTTACGCTCTCGCGTTTTGAAACAGGTCGTTTGATTGATGAAGCAGCAGCTGCTGCCGTGGCGCACTAAGGAGGCAGCCTGATGCTCTTAATCCACTGTCCTTATTGCAAGGAAAAGTTGCCTGAGTTGGAATTTGAATATGCCGGGCAAGCGCATATCGCACGCCCGGAAAATCCAGCTGAGCAAACAGATGCTGAATGGCGCGACTATCTGTTCATTCGCTCCAATGTACGCGGAGATCATGCCGAGCAATGGCGACACTCACATGGTTGTGGGCGTTATTTCAACGCTCTGCGGAACACTGTGAGCGACAAATTCATCGCCACCTATGAGATTGGACAGGCCTGCCCGACTAGCCACGCAGAAGGTGAAGAGAACAATGAACAACTGGAGAGTTGACGGCAAAGGCCGCATCAATCGCGACAAGCGTGTTCGCTTCACTTTTGATGGCGTTTCCTACCAAGGATATGAAGGCGATACGGTTGCCTCTGCCCTGCTTGCCAACGGCGTTCATCTTATGGGACGCTCGTTTAAATATCACCGTCCGCGTGGTCCTGTGACAGCCGGATCAGAAGAACCTAACGCGTTGATTGGAACGTCCCGCTCTGGTGCAGGTCGCTTTGAACCAAACACCCGCGCTACTGTTCAGGAGCTTTACGAAGGGCTGACCACTGTTAGCCAGAACAAGTGGCCAAGCCTGAACTTTGATGTGGGAGCGGTGAACGACAAGCTCCACAAGCTGTTTGCAGCCGGGTTCTACTACAAGACATTCATGTGGCCAAAGAGCTTCTGGGACAAGGTTTATGAGCCTGTTATCCGCGCGTCTGCCGGATTGGGCGTTTCCCCAACCGAACCGGATGCTGACACCTATGCCTCGCGCTATCTGCATACGGAACTGCTGATTGTTGGTGCTGGGCCTGCTGGGCTTGCTGCAGCTTTAACGGCGGCTCGCAATGGAACTGATGTGGTCCTTGTCGATGAGAACCGGGAGCTTGGAGGCTCTCTACTTTCGGAAGCTCCATCCGCCATTGATGGGAAGAACACCGAGAGCTGGCTTGCAGCAGTTATTGCTGAGCTTGAAGCCTGCGACAACGTTCGTATCATGACCCGTGCGACTGCCATTGGCTATTACCACGAGAACATGGTGGGCGTTGCTGAAAAGCTCACAGATCACATGGAAAACCCGCCTGCAAATGCTCCACGAGAACGAATGTGGCGTATTCGAGCACAAGAGGTCATTCTTGCTCAAGGTGCACTTGAGCGCCCGTTGGTGTTTGATGGCAATGATCGCCCCGGTGTGATGATGGCAGGTGCGGCGCAGACCTATCTCAACCGCTATGGCGTTAAGGTTGGCAATGCTGCTGTTGTGGTTACTTCCCACGATTCAGCCTGGTACGCCGCCTTTGACCTTGCTGATGCAGGTGTGAAAATCCCTGCGATTGTTGATGTACGCACCACTGTGAATGACTACTTGCAATCGGAAGCCCAAAAACGCGGTATCTCGGCGAAGGTAGGTCACAGTGTAACGTCAGTAAGCGGGACAAAGCGCGTCTCCGGGGTGAAAGTCGGAAGAATTTCTGGCGATCAGCACGTTACAGACATCATTTCCATCCCTTGCGATGCAGTTTTGATGAGTGGTGGGTGGACCCCATCCCTTCACTTGTTCTCTCATACCAAAGGCAGTTTGCATTGGGATGAAGAAAACGAAGTCTACTTGCCTGGTGAGCGAACCGAACGGTGTCATATCGCCGGTGGTGGGCGTGGGTTATGGAGCCAGCAGGCTGCTTTTGATGATGGTGTGCATGCAGCTCAGCAAGCTTTGATTTCATTGGGGCAGAATGCACCAGGTCTTTCCGTTGATGTTGATGGGGATCGCGCTGGTTCCGGTATTGTTATGGAAGAGCTGCCGAGCAATGATGACAAGCTGGCGGGCCGGGCTTTTGTGGACTTTCAGAACGATGTGACAGCCAAGGATATTCGCCTTGCTGTGCGCGAAGGTATGCTCTCCATTGAGCACGTAAAACGCTTTACAACCAATGGCATGGCGACCGATCAGGGCAAAATGTCAAACATGAACGGCCTAAAGATCGCTGCTAATGAGCTGGGGCGCCCTACTCCCAAGGTGGGTCTGACCACGTTCCGACCGCCTTATACACCCACGACATTTGGGACGTTTGCAGGCTATCACAAGGACGAGCTGTTTGAAGTAACGCGCAAGACCAACATTGATGGTTGGGCAGAAGAGAACGGTGCTGTGTTTGAGCCTGTCTCCTTGTGGCGACGTGCGTGGTATTACCCCAAAGCTGGTGAAGATATGCACGCGGCGGTGGCGCGGGAATGCAGAGAAACGCGCGCTTCTGTCGGCATGTTTGATGCCTCTACTCTCGGCAAGATTGAAGTTGTCGGGCCGGATGCTGCCGAGTTCATGAACCGGATGTACACCAATCCATGGACAAAACTGGCATCTGGTCGGTGTCGCTATGGTCTGCTTCTGGGTGAAGATGGTTTTATTCGGGATGATGGGGTTATCGGGCGGATCAGTGAAGATCGCTTCCATGTGACGACCACGACTGGCGGTGCTGCTAGGGTTTTGACCATGATGGAGCACTTTTTACAGACTGAATGGCCGGATCTGGATGTGTGGCTCACGTCTACGACGGAGCAGTGGTCCACCATTGCGCTGAATGGACCAAATGCTCGTAAGGTCCTGGAACCATTTGTAAAAGGTACAGACCTTTCTGCTGAAGCCTTCCCGCATATGGCACTTCGAGAGTGCACTGTGGGTAGTTTTGAAGCGCGTCTCTTCCGCGTCAGCTTTACTGGTGAACTGGGTTTTGAAGTGAACGTTCCATCTGAGCATGGGCGCGCGCTTTGGGAGATGCTGTATCAGGAAGGCAAGAAGTACGACATATGCGTCTATGGCACTGAAACTATGCATGTTTTGCGGGCGGAAAAAGGCTTTATCATTGTTGGGCAGGACACCGATGGCACTGTTACGCCAGCGGACGCGGGGCTGACCTGGGCCATTGGCAAAAAGAAGCCTGATTTTGTCGGCAAGCGTTCCTTGACGCGGCCTGATATGCTGTTGCCAAAACGTAAGCAACTCGTCGGCCTTTTGACGGAAGATCCAAGTGTTGTGCTGGAGGAAGGCGCGCAGATTGTTGAGACTGGTGACACTGCTATCCCAGCTAAGATGTTGGGCCACGTGACGTCTTCGTACTGGAGTGAAGTACTGGGGCGCTCCATTGCTATGGCTTTGATTGAAGGTGGTTTTGAGCGGAATGGCACCTCAATAGATATTCCCATGCCAGGTCAAACCCATCGTGCAACTGTCAGCGGGACCGTGTTTTACGATCCTGATGGCGACCGGATTAAGATGTAAGGGAGTGGCACATATGGCTTTCAATAGTACAGTCGAAACACTGCCAGCAATGGGCCGTTTTAGTTTGCGTTGCAAGCGTGAAAACACCGTTGCTATGTCAAAAGCACTCGGTTTTGAGCTGCCTTCGTCTATCAGCGAGACTGCTCAGTCAGGCGATATGACTGCCCTCAAATTAGGGCCGGATGAGTGGATGCTGACCTGCCCGATGGAGGCACGTTCAGAAATTGAAAAGTCATTGGCAGCGATCTATCCGGACGCAGTTCATAGTCTGACAGATATTTCCAGTCGTGAAGTCAGTATCCGGATTTCAGGTCCTGAAGCTGAGGAGCTGCTCTCTACGTCCTGTCCACGAAACCTTGCAGAGCTGAAGAGTGGTCGCGGGGTGCGGACTATATTTGATAGTGTGCAGGTGATCCTGACACGAGAAGAGCAAAACCAGTTTCGACTGGATGTTTGGCGATCGTTTGTGCCCCATGTAATGGGGCTGCTGACAGTCGCTGTTGCGGAGTTTGAATGCGGCCTTTAGGGCCGCATTTTTCTTGAGCGCATTTATCCTGCCTCTCTTCAATTTTATTTGAGCTTTTGCTCATACTTCCTGCGGATCAACCTGATGTTTTCATCAGACACCTAAGCATTTTCTGCAGCATTTCTCCCCAGAATCTCACTCATTCAACCTACCAATTCACCGTGTGGTTGAGGCTGTCTTGAATTTGCAGCGGGAGCAACGTAGAGGCGTCGCATTTTTACTGTCAATGTGCCTCAAACTTCCTGCCTCCATGAGATTAATTCGAACTAGATTTCCTGATTACTCTCGAGTTTCACGGGCCTGACGCAAAGAAACTGCCCATGAAATTTTAGAGAACTGTCACACTGTAAGAGGGAGGCTTAAAGTGTATCAGTCAGCATTTTCCAATGCTTGTGCGAAACACAGGCCTTGCCGCAAATCGACGAACTCCAGGCTCGTCTGTGCGGAGCCATCTTCAGTTCATTCCACCGGTTTTGATCATGTGTGGCTGAATTCAAGTCATGCCTCTTTGGTGTTCTCTGAATTTTCTTTAACAAACTACGCTAAGCCTCTTTACAAGCACGCTAATTCCAAATCACTTCATACTGAAGTGATTGACGTTCTATCGACTTGTTCTTCACGATCAGGCCAGACACCTGATCATCTCAGCAACCTGCACCGGTCAACTTCCCAGGCATCATTTTAAGCCGAGGTATCTGAACATGAGCGTTCCGTCTTACATTCAAGATCTTATAGCTCACCGCGAAAAGGGCAAAAGCCTCAACGCCCCCTTCTATAGTGCTCCCGACATTCTTGATCTGGACATGGAGGTCTTCTTTCGCAAACACTGGATTTTCGTAGCTGTTGAACCTCAGCTTCCGGAACCGGGCGATTGCATTACCGTTGAAATCGGCAAGACATCCGTCCTGCTTTTGCGCGGCGATGACATGTACATCCGCGGCTTTCACAACATCTGCCGGCATCGTGGTGCGAAGCTCATTGATGAGCCTGAGGCCACAATCGGCAATATTGTTTGCCGCTATCATGGGTGGACATATAATGAGGATGGCGAACTCATTCTGGCCGAGCATATGGGTAAGGACTTCGACAAGACCTGTCATGGCCTGAAGACCGTTCATGTGCGCTCAATTGCAGGTCTCATCTTCATTTGCCTTGCGGAGAACCCTCCAGAAGACATTGAAGAGATGGCGCAGATCATGGAGACCTATATTGCGCCTCATGATATCGCCAACTGTAAGGTGGCCTACACGGCTGATCTGGTTGAAGAAGGCAATTGGAAGCTGACGCTTGAGAACAACCGTGAGTGTTATCACTGCGAAGGCACTCATCCGCAGCTTACTGTTCCACTCTCCGAGTTTGGCTTTGGCTTTTCACCTGATGAAATGGATGAGCGGCGAACTGCGGATGTTAACAAATACCTGTCCCTGCTTGAAAGCGAACACAAGCGCTGGGAGGCCGCTGGCTTGCCTTCTGCCGAGGTGGACAAGCTGGCCAACGCCACCAGCTTCCGTTGTATTCGCCTGCCTTTGATGGGCGAAGGCGAGTCCCATACTCTGGACACCAAGATCGCCAGCAAGAAGCTGCTTGGAAACTTCAAGGACGCCAAGCTTGGTGGCTTGAGCTTCTGGCATAATCCCAACTCCTGGCACCATTTCATGAGTGACCACATTGTGACCTTTGCTGCTTTCCCATTGTCGCCGGATCGTACACTCGTGCGGACCACGTGGCTGGTGCACAAGGATGCGATTGAGGGAGAGGATTACAACCTCGACAACCTGAAGCAGGTCTGGATGATGACCAACCAGCAGGATGCAGATCTGGTGCGCCTGGCACAGCTTGGCAGTGAGGACCCTGCTTATGAGCAAGGCCCATACTCGGAATACACAGAGCCTCATGTGGAAGCACTTTGTGACTGGTATATTGAACGCCACAAAGCGCACATGCCTGCCGGTGATGTTGAAATGGCGGATGCATGACTCAGAACGTAACTTTTGATGATCTGAAAACCGTCACGGACTACGATGAAGAACACTTCACCGAAGCGACCCGGATCCCCATGTGGGATCCGGAGGTGGATGATGTTCTGGTCTGCCGACAAGTGCGGCAGGAAACGCATGATGTAAAGACGTTCCTGTTTTCTGCGCGTGAGCCTCGGGTTTTCAGGTTCTATCCCGGCCAGCACATGACCTTCGAGCTTCCGGTCGAAGGCATGATTATGCGCAGTTACACAATATCCGCTTCTGCTGCGCGGCCCTATCGTGTTGAGATCACGGTCAAACGAGTGCCAGGTGGTCCAGGCTCCAACTGGCTTTTGGACAACATGCTGCCGGGTAAGGAAGTGAATGTCTCTGGCCCTGCTGGTGAGTTCACCACTGATGCCACGCAGGAAGAGAAGCTGTTATTCATTTCAGCAGGCAGTGGCATCACACCCATGATGTCAATGACCCGCACGGCCTGCGATCTTGCAGAGCCGACAGATCTACATTTTATTCATGCTGCACGCACACCTGCAGATATCATCTTCAGACATGAACTGGAATTGCTGGCTGCACAAAATCCCGCTTTCAAGCTTTCTTTTACGTGCAGCACCACATCTGGATATAACAGCTGGAGCGGGTTTGAAGGGCGTTTGAGCCTTCAGATGCTGTCTCTCATGTCGCCAGACTTTAAAGACAGGAAAATTCTATGTTGCGGCCCTGCCCGTTTCATGGAAGGCGTGCAAAACATGCTGCAGGAAGCAGGCTTCGACATGGCTAACTACCATGAAGAAAGCTTTGACTTTGGAGCTGAGACAGCTGGTACCTTTGAGGATCAGGTTTCTGCGCCGGAAATCAGTGACCAAACCTATCGGGTCACCTTTACCAAGACCGGACACGTGGTTGAGTGTGGGCCGGGCATGACAATTCTTTCTGCTGCGCGTGAAGCCGGTATTTTGCCGATGGCATCCTGCCAACGCGGTATTTGTGGTACATGCAAATCTCAACTGGTTTCGGGTGAAACCGACATGCAACATGGCGGAGGCATTCGAAAACGAGAAATTGATCAGGGTAAAATCCTGATTTGCTGCACAACACCTTTGTCAGACATTGAAGTGGACCTTTAGTGTTTGGCACTCCCCCATCCATTGATAAGTGACAAGAAAAAAGTGTATCTAAATCAATAAGAACGATAAGAAGGGTCCAGCCCAAGGATCTCTCCTGACCACAAGATAAACGGTCCAACACAGGAGAAGCTTCATGACTGATTTACGAAATTCCGACCGGCCTCCGGCGGATATTATGGATAGTCCATCGGACGACATGGCAGACTCGGATTACAGTCTTGGCCAAGATAACATTGAAGGGAAATTTGGACCCATTGGGTTTGACATTCACAATCCAGTATTCGCTATTTCAGCTTTAGCTGTTGTTGTATTTGTTGCCTACACCTTATTTTTGCCAGAGCAAGCAAACTCCGTTTTCAGCACGCTCTTTTCTACTGTCACGAAGAGCTTTGACTGGTTCTTTATTGGCGCTGCCGACATTTTTGTTATCCTCTGCCTTGTAATCGTGGTGAGCCCTTACGGCAAAGTGCGCCTTGGTGGCAAGGAAGCTACGCCGGACTTCAGCTATCTGAGCTGGTTCTCCATGCTGTTTGCAGCTGGTATGGGCATCGGGTTGATGTTCTACGGTGTTTCTGAACCGATCAGCCACTTCGCCTCCTCACTGGGTGGCACAACTGTTGGTGCTGATGGTGTGCGAACCGATTGGGCGCCGCTTGGTGCAGCTGCCACACAGGAAGAAGCGATCCGTCTGGGTATGGCTGCCTCTATCTTCCACTGGGGTCTACACCCATGGGCGATTTATGCTGTTGTTGGATTGAGCCTTGCGTTCTTCAGCTACAACAGAGGCTTGCCGCTGACAATCCGCTCTGCTTTTTATCCGATTTTCGGCGAACGTGTTTGGGGTTGGCCGGGACATATCATCGATATTCTTGCCGTTTTCGCAACCCTGTTTGGTCTCGCCACATCTCTTGGTCTGGGCGCTGTTCAGGCGAACTCCGGCCTCAACAAGCTGTTTGGCATGCCAATTGACAGTACATGGCAGGTCATACTGATTGCTGCAATCACTGCGATTGCGCTCGTCTCCGTTGTGCGCGGTCTTGAAGCGGGTGTGAAGCTGCTTTCCGAAATCAACATGGGACTGGCTGCTCTGCTGGTGCTCTTTGTTGTTATTGCGGGTCCTGGCCTGATCTTGCTGCCAGATGCTCTGAACTTCCTCGGCGCTTATTTGCAGTATCTTCCTGCACTTTCCAGCCCGGTTGGTCGTGAAGATGTCAACTTCATGCAGGGTTGGACGTCCTTCTACTGGGCTTGGTGGATTTCCTGGTCACCTTTCGTGGGCATGTTCATCGCGCGTGTCAGCCGTGGTCGTACTGTTCGTGAGTTCCTGATTAGCGTTCTGCTCATTCCATCATTGGTATGCGTGCTTTGGATGTCCATCTTTGGTGGTGCTGCGATCAACCAGATCGTCAATGATGGCTACACTGCTGTTCAGCAAGCTGCGTTACCAGTTCAGCTGTTCACAATGCTGGAAGCTATGCCATGGGCAACAATCACAAGCTTTGTCGGTATCGTGCTTGTGATCGTCTTCTTTGTCACCTCTTCCGATTCAGGTTCTTTGGTGATTGATACTATTGCTGCAGGCGGCAAAGTGGATGCGCCGGTTCCTCAGCGTGTGTTCTGGTGTCTGTTTGAAGGCCTGATTGCGATTGTGTTGCTGCTTTCTGCAGGCGGACTGAAGTCTTTGCAATCCATGGTGATCTCCACCGGACTGCCTTTCACAATCGTCTTGCTTATCATGTGTGTTGCGATTTGGAGAGGACTTGCAAGCGAGCCGCGCTAGGTTATCGAGATAACTTAGCCTCTTAACTTTTAATGCCGCCGCGACCTTTCAGGTTCGGCGGCATTTTTTTAGACGACTTTCTCTTCCGTCACAGAGACGCGTCGTAAGACCTGCGGAGTACAGCCGTACCGGCGGCGGAACATGCGGCTGAGGTGAGATGAATCGCAGAAGCCGCAATCAACCGCAATTTGCGCAACAGATTTCTGGCTTTTCTCGATCAGGTGACGCGCAAAATCCAGCCGAATATTGAGAAATGCGACCTGTGGTGATGTTTCCAAAGACAGGCGGAAGTATCGTTCTATCTGGCGCTTGCTCTTGCCCATGCGCTGCGCAATTTCCTGAATGGAGATCGGCGTGTCGATGTTTTGCTGCATGATGTGCAAGGCACGCTGTACAATGGGGTTTTGTGTTTTCAGATCAAGCGGGATGCCGGGTTGAGGCTTTTCGGCCTGATGGGCATCATCAATGATCATGATGTGCAGGCTTTTATTCGCATGTGCGCGGCCTACATGTTTGTCCACCAGATACGCAGCAAGATGGGCAGAACTTACACCGCCTGCGCAGGTGAGACGGTCACGATCAACGACGAAAATCTGATCGGTCACCGGATCAAGGCCATCAAATTGCTCTTTGAAATCAGAATGGCTGAACCAGCTGACGCAGCTTTTGTAGCCGTCCAGCAGCCCGGACCGATGAAGCAGGAATGCACCGGTACACACGCCCACAAGGGGAACTCCGGCGGCGGCAGCTTCTTTCAGGAAGTTTTGATAGGCCGGGCTGAACTCCGTGCTCTCATCAATGAGACCGCCCACAACAACGATGTAGTTGAAACGTCGCGGATCTCCTAGTCGCTCTTTGGGGTGAACGGAAACGGCGCTGCTGGATGGGATTGGGTCCATGGTATCTGACAGGACGGTCCAATTGCACAGGATCGGGCGACTTCGATCACCCTCATCTGCCGCGAGGCGCAGAACATCTACAAAGTTGGCAAATGCGCAAAGGGTGAAGCGTTTGGCGAGAATAAACCCAACAGAAAGACGGGTCTTTTCCTGCTTGGAAACTGGTTTACGCAAAGCGTTGGTCGGATGCGATAGTGCCTGTGTCATACGAGATGCTTCTCTTTATATTCAGACCGACAAACTGCAATGATTACATTGCCTGTCTGCAGCCTGAGCCCATCCAATCCAGGTCAGTTTTAGCGTGTCTTCAGCGGCGTATTTTTCCAGTTGGTCTGACCATGCTGGCCTGCGTCTTTATCGAATTTCGTCATCATGCCCAGTCTCCTAACCTGCGGCAGGAGGCCGGATTTATGGGCTTTGGCGACCAAGCTTAAGCCCATGCAGTATTTATACTTAATTTGAGTCAGCTTGGCTACGCATTCCATCTGCACTCGCATAAAAATTGATCAGACGTGATGTGTTGATGGATGCTTATTTAAATGTCGTAGGGGTAATCCCTATCTGACGCAAATCTCCTATTTATGAACGTAAAACCTCTCCAAATTGATAGTTTGAAGACGCAAAGAGTTCAGCGAAACGCTTTGTTTCATTTGGGATTTTGATTGGGAGAGACCTGTTTAGTGAGTGATACATCCTTCATCCTTCGCTTCACCTGTGTGGATCAACCGGGCATTGTCTCGACGGTGACGTCAGCCCTGGCTGCTCGCGGTGCAAATATTGTTGAGGCGAACCAGTTTTGTGATCGCAAGACAAACCAGTTCTTCCTGCGGGTTGCCGTGCGTGTGCCTGAGCACATCGACAAAGCGGCGCTTGAGCTGGCCCTGTCACCCGCCGTTGACCGGTTCAAAATGCGGCTGAAGGTGGAAGATTTCTCACGTCGCCCCAAGGTCATCATCATGGTCTCCAGATTTGACCATGCGCTGCTGCATCTGCTTTACCAGATCAAAGTGGGCTGGCTTGATGCTGATGTTGTCGCCATTGTGTCCAACCACGCGGACAGCCAAGGCGTTGCCGACCACGAGGGTATCCCGTTTTATCACTGGCCTATCACCAAGGCGAGTAAGCTTGAGCAGGAAGCCAAGCTGAGTGATCTTATTGAAAAAACGAATGCGGAACTGGTTATCCTTGCACGCTACATGCAGGTGCTGAGCGATGAGATGTCCAGCAAGTTCTTTGGCATGATCATCAACATCCACCATTCGTTCCTGCCAAGCTTTAAAGGGGCAAAGCCCTATCATCAGGCTCATGATCGCGGAGTGAAGCTGATTGGTGCGACCGCTCACTATGTGACGCCGGATCTGGATGAAGGTCCGATCATTGAGCAGGAAACCGAACGGGTGACGCATGGCATGACGGCGGAAGATTTTGTGGCCGCAGGCCGGGATATTGAATCCCGCGTTCTTGCACGAGCCGTCAAATTTCATCTGGAGGGCCGCGTCATGCTGAACAACAACAGCACGGTGGTCTTTACCTCCTAGCGGCCACTTCCCCACACCCAACACTGCTCTGCGAACGCACCGAGAATTCATAGAAGTAAAGGATCGAAAACATGTCCGCATTTCCTAACAAAGCGAAAGTTGTGATTGTTGGCGCTGGCGGCATTGTTGGAGCTTCCGTCATCCATCATCTCATTGAAAATGGCTGGGACGACATTATCGGCATCGACAAATCCGGCATTCCGACAGATATCGGGTCAACAGCTCACGCCTCGGATTTCTGTTATGCCACCAGCCACGATCTTTTGACGTGCTGGACCACCATGTACTCCATGGATTTTTACGAGAAGATGGGCCATTACGCCCGTATTGGTGGATTGGAAGTTGCTCGCGTGGGCGATGATGAGCGCATGGGCGAGCTCAAGCGCCGGGTGGATTCAAGCAAAGCCTTTGGCACCAATGTGAGCATCATCAGTGCTGCTGAAGCCAAAGAGAAATTTCCGCTTTTGGAAGAAGATCAAATCCAGGGAGCTTTGTGGGATCCTGATGCCGGCCTTGTTGTTCCGCGCTCTCAAACTGTTGCTGGCAAGCTTATTGATCAGGGTGAAGCGACCGGGAAGCTCAAGATCTTTGCCAACACATCGGCGCTGGAGCTCATCACAGATAATGGCCGTATCACGGGGGTGAAGACAGAGCGCGGGACCATCCATGCTGAGCATGTTGTCGTATGCGCTGGCCTTTGGGGGCGCCTTATTGCGGAGATGGCTGGCGAGGATTTGCCTGTCATGCCAGTGGACCATCCTCTCACTTTCTTCGGTCCTTACAATGAGTTTGAAGGCACAGGTGCTGAGATCGGCATGCCTTTGCTGCGCGATCAGGGTAACTCTGCCTACATGCGTGATACGGGTGATCCGAAGAGTACTGAAGGCGGTCAGATTGAATGGGGCTACTATTACGAGGAAAACCCTCGCCTTGTGCATCCGCGTGACATTTTGGAAAAAGAGCAGGCTCGTCTGTCTCCCTCCCAGCGAGATCTGGTGCTTGAGGATGTGATTGAGCCGCTGGAAAAGGCGATGGAATTGACGCCGGTACTGGCTGAGCTCGGGTTCAATGAAAGCCATTCCTTCAACGGGCTTTTACAAGCCTCCGTTGATGGTGGCCCATCCATGGGAGAAAGCCGGAAGCTGCGCGGGCTTTGGTATGCTGTCGGCATCTGGATTAAAGACGGTCCTGGCATGGGCAAGTTGATTGCTGACTGGATGACCTATGGCAAAACCCATGTGGACCATAACTCAGTAGATTTTTCCCGCTTCAACGAGTTCCAGCTCAAAGAGCAGTACATCCATGACCGGTGCTGGGAGACCGCGAAGAAGATCTACAATCCGCCTGTTCATCCCCGTGAACCTTTCGCCAATGCTCGTGGCATCCGGCGCTCGCCGTTTTATGAGCGAGAAGTTGAGCTTGGTGGCTACTTCATGGAGCTTGGAGGTTGGGAACGTGCCCATGGCTATGCCGCCAATGAGCACTTGCTGAACAAGCATGGCAACCGTGTGCCTGAGCGTGAGAACGAATGGGACAAGCGCCATTTCTGGCGTGTTTCCAATGCTGAACATCTGGAGATGAGCGAGGATTGCGGCATTATCAATCTCTCCCATTTTCACATGACTGACATTTCGGGTCCAGATCACGTTAACCTGATGGAATGGCTGTGCGCAGCTAAAATCGGCGGTGACAAGAATATTGGCAAAGGCATTTACACGCATATGCTGGATGATGATGGCCATGTGCGGGCCGACTTCACAGTGTTCCGTATGGAAGACCGCTGCCGGTTGGTGAACGGCGCAGATGCTGGGCCACGAGATCTCGTCTACATGCAGCGTGTAGCTGATGATAATGGCTGGGACGTTTCCATCACAGATGTGAGTGAGGATTACACGACCATTGGTATCTGGGGGCCAAACGCTCGTGAAAACCTGCAGAAGGTCGTTGAGGACCCTGACGCCCTTACACCAGAAAACTTCCCGTTTGCAGCTATTCGCGAGATCACCATTGCTGGCAAAACCGTCTCTGCTTTCCGCATCTCTTATGTGGGTGAGCAAGGGTGGGAGCTGCATATGCGCTATGAGGATGGTTTGGCTGTCTGGGATGCTTTGCGCGAGATTGGCGTGATTGCCGTGGGTGTCGAGACCTATGCAAACTCGCGGCGCCTGGAAAAGTCATTACGCCTGCAAAATGCTGACCTGCACACGCAGTACAACCTTTTTGAAGCCGACCTATCCCGGCCTAAGGTGAAAGCGGCTGACTTCCGCGGTAAAGATAAGCACGCGGAGTATCGCGCTCGTGAGGCCCAACCTGCCATGTTGTGTACACTGGTGATGACAGACAACACCGATAAAGACGGCGTCGCGCGCTATCCAGTCGGCAACCTGCCCGTGATGCATCCGGATACGGGTGAGACACTGGTGGATGATCTGGGGCGGCGGTCTTATACAACATCCATTGCTTATGGACCGAGCATCGGCAAAAACATCGCCCTCGCCTATCTGCCGCAGGAATACTGCGAGGAAGGGCGACAGCTGGAGGTGTCTTACTTCGATGAAATCTATCCGGTTGAAGTCGCCGGAGTGGGATATGCGCCGCTCTACGACCCGGAAAACCTGAAGCCTCGAAGCTAAATTGTGCGTTGAGCACGCAAAGATTTGAAGAAATGCAATGGCCCCGGATCTGATTAAGATCCGGGGCCATTTTCTTGTCGTGCACAGTGTTAATTCGCGCCGCGATGGGCGTCGTTTCTATCGGCTTTAAGCAGTTTCAGTTTCTGGTGCGCTTACCGCGGCTTTCTTGTTGTGAAAGATGAAGCCGATGAAGTTCAAAAGAAGCTGGGCTGCAAGAATTTGCGTGGATTCAGATGGGTCATAGGCAGGAGCTACTTCCACAAGGTCCATGCCAACCACGTCACCGCGCTTGCTGAAGCCCTGCAGAATTTCAAGCACGTCGTAATACTGGAAGCCACCGTGACTTGGGGTACCCGTACCGGATGCGATGGACGGGCAGAAGGCGTCGATATCGACTGTCACATAGTAACGCGCGCCTGCCGGAATGCGTTCCAGTACAGCTTCTACTCCCAGCTCCCGCACCTGACGGACCGACAGGATGTCAGAGCCTCTTGCGCGGGCATCGTCATACCCTTCCTTAGCGGTGGAGGATACATTGCGAATACCCAGCTGGGTCATTCCTGAGACATACTCTTTCTCAATCGCACGGCGCATAGGATTGCCGTGGCCCTCCGTCACGCCATGGCGCTCATCAACGAAATCAAGGTGTGCGTCGATCTGGATTACATGGATCGGACCTTTTTCAGCACAGTCTTCCTCAAAGGCTCGGATGCATGGGATATTGATGGAGTGATCACCTCCAATCACCACAGGAAGCGCACCAGCATCGAGGATTTTCTTGACCCCAAACTCGATGTTCGCATGGCTCTCAATGGTCTTGGTGTGGATGATGTCCGCGTCTCCAATATCAACGATACGGACATCGCTGCTGAGATAGGTGGCGTCATCTTCATGGTCGTACGCACCGGCATGGCCGAATGAAAACAGTGTGGACGCTTCACGCACGGAACGTGGTCCAAAACGTGCGCCTGAGCGCCATTGTGCGCCAAAGTCAAACGGTGCGCCCAGAACCGCTACATCCGCATCAATTTGATCCCAATCCGACACATACTCTTTTTTTCCAAAGGTCGAGATTCCAACGAATGGCAGATTGAGGCGCCCGGATTTATAGCCGTGATCAGACATATTTCTTCTCCGTTAGTTCATTATCTGTAGGCGAGTTCTGGCAAGAACAACGCAATTTGTGGGAATGCCATCACAAGCCCTGTTGTCAGCAGCAAGATCAGCAAGAATGGGGGAACTCCGCGGACAACATCCACAAATGGTCGGCGGAAAACAGCAATTGCCGTGAACAGATTGCATCCGAATGGCGGCGTGGCGGCTCCAATGGCAACCTGCAGGGTGATGAGCACTCCAACCAGCACCGGATCAAGACCCGTCGATTTGATCAGTGGGGCAAAGATTGGCACCAAAATCAAAATCACCACGATGGAGTCGACAAACATGCAGCCGATAAAGAACGCCAAAATGATCGCCGTTAGCGTCATTATCGGTCCAGCCTCATTGAGCCCGAGCGAACTGATGATTGTCTGAGGCACTTGTGCGAAGGATAGGGTCCAGGAGAAGGCCGCGCCCGCTGCGATCAGGATGAACACCACCGAGGTGATGCCCCCCGTCGACAGAGCGATATCCGGCAGATCGCGAAGGCGGATGGATCTGAAGATCAAGGCTTCCAGAACAACGGCGTACAGCACACAGATGGCTGCAGCTTCTGTTGGAGAAAAGACACCGCCATAAATTCCGCCAACAATGATCAGCGGAAAGCCCATGGGCCAGAGTGCGCGCCTTACCGCATCAAACCGCTCTCCCCAGTCGGATCTTTCCAACACCGGAATATCGTGCCTGTACGCATGCCACATGCAATAGGCAGAAAAGAACACCACGATGATGAGGCCTGGAACGATGCCAGCGATGAAAAGCTGCGAGATCGATGTGCCGGACACAACGCCATAGATGATCATGCCGATTGATGGCGGAATGAGGTAAGCCAGATCAGCCGCGTTGACGATCAACCCAATGGTGAAGCTGTCCGAATAGCCTGACTTCAACATACGTGGCCGCATCGCGCCGCCAACCGCAACAACGGTTGCCTGCGTAGAGCCACAAACTGCCCCGAACAGTGCGCAGGCACTGGTTACCGAGATGGCCAGCCCGCCCTTGATGTGCCCCATAAAGCGCATCACCACATCAATCAGACGATCAGCGGAATGACCACGTGTGATGATATCAGCGGCAAGGATGAATATTGGGACTGCGACCAGGGCAGAGGGTTTGACCCCACCTATCATCTGCTGGACCAGTATCTGCGGGCTAAAGTTTGGGAAGTAGATCAGGAACCCGATAAAGGCTGCCGAGATCAGCGGCATTTTCATCGGGAAACCGAACAGCAGCAGAACGACCATGACCGTTAACATGAGCTCTGTCATTTTGCGGTCTCCTCTTCCTTCTCAACGAAGCGCGCAACTGCGGCGGCCGTTTCCGGATCCTCATAGCTGTCGACCTCCAGATAGGAGACGTAGATTTCCTCTTCCGACAGATTGAGGTTTCGCAGAGCTGTTAAGAGATATTGGAGGGTTGCTAAGCCCAACCCGATAACCACCCAGATGTAAGTCAGATAAAGCGGCACTTGCAGCGCAGGCGTGACCCGACCCCGGCTGGCAACTTTCGCCACATATTCAACGGCATACCAGGTCAGCGTCGCCATCATGGCTGCAGTTGTTATGGTGATCAAAATCATCAGGATCTTTCGAAGCTTCTGAGGCAGAGCATCATAGATGGCCGACATGCGGATATGGATGCCCTTTCGTGTGGCGTAACCAAGCCCCATGAAGGTGATGATAACGATCAGAAACTCATTGAGCTCTTCGGAGAAATAGATCGACTGGTGAAAGACGTAGCGCCCGAACACATTTGCGATGGTGTTGACGGCCATGGCGATAACGCCCCAACTGAGGATGAAGACCTCAATCTTGCTGATCACACCGTCAACTTTCCCGAGGAGCTTAAAGGGGACAGAACGGGGTTCCATCTTTACCCTCCTCCAGTGTACCCACACCCCGCCTTTTAGAGATGGGATGTGGGACTTCCTATTATTGGTGAGTTGATGCAATCTCAGTTTTCAAGGTCTTCAACAGCTCCTCACCGCGAGATCCGGCAGCGTCTACATAGGCACTGGCAGTTGCTTCACTGCGAGCGCGGAAGACGTTGCGTTCTTCTTCTGAGAGGACCACCAGATTGATCTCAGGCTTGTTCGACTTAATGGTGTCGAGACGTTTCTGGTTGAAGTCAGAGACTACACCATCAATGAAACCTGACATTCCAGCCATTGTTTCTTTTACAAGCTTCTGACGGTCTGGAGAGAGTGTGTCGAACCAATCAGTTCCGGCAACAACGGTGGTGACGAGTTCTTGTTCGCCAGCCCAGATCAGGTAATCCGTAACCTCATAGAACTTCATCTCTTCGATGGTTGGAACAGGGTTTACCTGTCCATCTACAGCGCCAAGCTGCAGAGCGCCAAAGACCTCACCAAATGGCAGCGGTGTTGGGCTCGCGCCCATGTTCTTGTAGGTCTCCAGCAAAATCGGAGAGACCATGACGCGCATTTTGAAGTTGGAGAAGTCATCCGGATTGCGGATTTCTTTGTTGGTGGTCCAGACCTGAGGTCCTTCTGAATACATGGTCAGGACTTCCAGGCCACGCCTGCGGAAATCCTCGTTCAGATCACCGTAAATGGTCTCGGAGTTGTTCAGAATGTTTGAGACTGCTTTGGCATCAGATGGAAAGAGATATGGCAGCAGAAAAATCTGACTTTCCGGGACGATGGTGCCCAGATTGCCGATGGATACGTTGGTGAACTGGATGAGGCCATCCGTGGCTTG
Organism: Pseudovibrio sp. Ad37; assembly: GCF_001623075.1. Classification (GTDB taxonomy): domain Bacteria; phylum Pseudomonadota; class Alphaproteobacteria; order Rhizobiales; family Stappiaceae; genus Pseudovibrio. The sequence continues at coordinate 11,264 of NZ_LMCF01000094.1, read as the reverse complement.
TTCTACTGTATCCGTTGGTGTGCCAAGCGTTCCCATCGGGTAGATCGTGATTGTCACGTCCCCATCGGTCTTGGTTTCAATGCGCTTCTTAAACTCCTGCGCATAGGCATCCATGATCGAGCCTGGAATTTCCTCGATGGCGAATTTCCAGTCTTCTGCATAAGCGCTTAGCGGGACTGTGCCCAGAACCATTGCAGCTGTTAGTGTCTTTAGCGATTTAAGAATTGAGTTCATTTCATCCTCCCACAGAACTAGTTCCCAATCTTCCTCGCTGCTAGCACACTAGATGTTGAACCTAGAAAAAATATCAAATAAGTTATGTTTACATGAAATATATCAATGTAATTAAATTATCTGAGAACAGGAAGATCATTAGATGAAACTTCTCCGAAACAATCTGCTCGAAGCATTTTGTGCTGTCGTTGAATGTGGTGGTTTTTCTGAGGCGCAGTTCAGGCTGGGTATATCTCAATCGGCGATCAGCTGCCGCATCCGGGATCTGGAACTTGCGCTTGGATATCGCGTCTGTGAACGCGGTCGCAGTGGCTTTCAACTCACTGAACGCGGTAAGATTGCCTATGAGAAAGCCTGCGAAATCATCCGTCTTGTTGAGGATTTCGACGCCGAACTGCTTGAGTTGCGTGGTACGATCACTGGACAGCTGCGCATAGGTATTGTCGACACAGTGATCAGCCTTCCGGGGTTTCCGCTAGTCCCTGCGTTGCAGCGATTCTTCTCAAAGGAGAACGACGTCAATCTGGAACTGGTTGTTGCCTCGCCAAACGACTTGAAAGAAGGCTTGATCACGGGAAGTCTGCATATCGCAATTGCACCGTTTAAACGAAAGCGCGATGAGCTTGAGTACATCAAGGTCTGCAGTGAAAATCACTATATGTACTGCGGTCAGGCGCATGACTTGTTTGCATGTGAAACCGATGAAATCTCGCCGGACATCCTGAACAATCACGCTGTGTGCCAGCGCTCCTACGACATGATCGTTGCACGAGATGCCAAAGCCCCAGAGCCCAAAGCGATTGTCACGAATATGGAAGCAGCCGCGGCTCTCATTTTGAGTGGCAAATTCCTCGGTGTCCTCCCCGATCACTACGCCACCCAGTGGGTCAACACCGGCGAAATGCGCCTTCTGGAACACCCAGATCTGACCTGGACATCAGAGTTTTACATCGCTTCGCGCAAATCCCAAGCACACAGACAGGCTGTCGAGTGGTTCATCAAAGCGTTGCTGCACGGATTGTAAAGATCATATCAAGAAACAAAGAAAGGAATAAACCGTTTCAATTGCTTAATTAGCAAAGTCATTATCTATTACAAATTCTAGTATTCTTTTTGGTGGCCATTCTTAAACTTGTGGCGCTTAGACATTGCATCCCGGTTTATTTGTGATGTAGGAAGCTGAATGCTCGGCTCTTATGATCAGGGGATGCACCTTGTCTGAACAAATCGAAAATGCAGCCAGAAAACTGGCTGATCTCTTTGACACTTCCACTCCTTTGTTTCCAACGGCCAGCGGGTCACCTAAAGCGTTTGCGAATGGCTTAGAGGATGCCCAAAAACGTATGGAAGAGCGTTTTACTGCGTTATGCGAACTGGCTGGATTGCTGGATCGCGAGACTGAAAAGAGTGAAGTGGCGCAGGGAGCTGCGATTGATCTGTTCCAGTGCTCCGGCTTTTTCTATCTGGCATTGATGCAATACTCTGAAAACCTGCCGAATTCGCTGCTGATGGCGGGCTATGACATTTCGGTTGGCCGCATGCCTCCGGTTGTCTCAAAGGCGCTCAAGCACGTTTCCTTTACGATGAAGAGTGCTATTGCGGAGGACATCACCTTCATGTGCCCTCACCTTTCTAACCTCACCGAGAAGGATGAGTTTGAAGGACGAGCACAAGTGATTTTGGATAAAGTTCTGGCGCAAGCCATTGCCCGCACCGCTCATGCGGTCTCTTCACTAGAAGAAAACGAAAAACTCGACGGTTATGAGATCACTGAGGAAGACAATGCCCTGCGTGCGCGTTGTCAGACCTGTACCGAGTTGCTTGCAAAACTTGTCAAACATTCTGCTAACCCACGTGAGCATGCAGAACGCGTTAACGCGTTTCAGGCATTCCTTGGTAACGCCTAAACGAGCCTGATTGATCAAGCCATGGGATCCTTCCGTATCCCGTGGCTGCCTTGGCAGTTCCACCAAGTTTTACCTTTCAAAGTACACATGATGGGAACGTCAACTAGTTTTCGACAGTCAGAGTGGCGTCCTCCACCGCCCAGAGGCGGTCCTGCCCCCATATACCGGTGGCTCCAACTCGAAAGCTGGGCACGCCCCAAAGCCCGAGTTCTGTAAGTTCCTTGCGGTTTTTCTCTGTTCTTGCACGCCAATCTTCATTGTCGACGTCCAGACGTGCCTGCTGCCAATCCAGACCGGCATCTGCGAGGATGCGTGACAAGCCTTTATCTGTGCTTGCATCAACACCTTTCGCCCATACACCAGTCATAAAGGCACTGCAAAACTCTCTAAGCCTGCCATTCTTCTCAGCAAACTCGAGCAGTGAATAGCCTCGCTCGATTGCTGTTCCCAGTGGGTCGCAAATCCGGCCAAATGGAATGACATGCAAGCGGGCTTCACGCGCGGCATCAGCTAAAATGTACTTCCGCTTCATAGGCGGTACTGGCAAGCCGCGCATGACCATAGGCAAGACGGGCCGAATGTTCAGCTTTACCCCCTGCCGATCAGCCAGAGTGCATGTGCGGTCAAACGCCAGGTACGAGTATGGACTCCGGAACGACAGGAAAAAATCGACCTCTATATGTGCTGGCGGTGTATGAGAATGTCGCCTTTGCGCTACTGCTGGCGCCAACTTGGAGGCTGAAGGCCCAAGTCCAAGCTCATGCAGGCGATCCTGGAGATAGTGTAGCCGGTCGATGCCCCAATACCATTCATCGCCATAATAAAAGGTCGCACCAAGATAGTGCCCGTACTTTGCCAGGAGCGCATCACCGCAGGTTTTGGCTTGGTCAGCCTTGTCACCCTTTGCTGAGGATTGAAGTTTTTCTCCAGACCACAATTTAGTGCTTATTTCCAGCAGCTTACTCACGCATGCATCGTTGGCGAGTTCCTCTGCCATTAGCGTTTCAGCTTGACTGATTTGAGCTTCATCTGGAGCTTCAAAAGGCCTGCCTGTCAGGCCGTAATGTTTGGCAAGGAAGGCCGCATCCACTGAAGCATATGCTTCCAACGCTGTCCTTTCAGGTACGGCCCAATCAGGCGGGCCGGAGATCAAATGGATCTTCAGGGCGACTGTATAGTGCCGCTGAAAGTCGCCAAGCATTTGAAGTGTTAGGTGCGCGTATGGATCCGCAGCATGATGAAAATAGTGTACTTCATGCGCCTCACCTCGTCGGCTTCGTTGTTTTTCGTAGGAGGCCCGTTTTCGCTGCACTCTGGTTTCACTCGTAATGTATTCTGCAATTCTCGACTTTATTGCTGAGTGAAACGACATAGAGACGGCTCCTCTATCCAAGAGTGAAGAGCAACGTTAACCTGCAACTGCTTTGGCTGCAACGAGGCGTTTGATTGATGTCTGCAAACCTAACGGACGTTCAATGACGCATAATCGTAATACGTAAGCTACAAAAGACGCCTTATCCCTGTCAAATTTCACGGGTTGTCGGATAAACTTTTCTCAGAATACGCTTCAAACGTCCATATTGTGAGAATCTCATGCAGGAACGTTTGATACAGCTGCTAGAATCTGTTGCTGGAGCCGCCAAGCCGGTCAGTGCGAACGATCTTGCGCAGATGACCAAGCTTCCCAGAGCAACCATCTATCGGAACCTGTCGTCTCTGCTTCACTGCGGCTTTCTGGATGAGGTTGAGGACGGCAAACGGTATGTTCTGGGTATCCGGTTCATCAAAATTGCCCTCACAGGAAAATCAGAGTCACATGTGATCAAAGCTGTCTCTGCGATGATCCACCGGCTTGTGATTGAACTTGGTGAAACAGCTTTTTTGGCACGATATCGTGGTGGCCGTGTGGACCTTATCCATGTTGAGCCTCCCAGTGATCCATCCATATCTTATATTTACCCCGGCCTTGGGACCCGGCCTGTTCATGCTTGCTCCTCCGCCAAAGCCATTGCTGCTTTCATATTGCCCGAACTGCGAGATGAACTGCTGCGAACCGAACGCGTGCAATTTACGCAAGCCACTCTCATTGACAGTTCTGATATCGCCGAAGAGCTGGAGAACGTGCGGCGCGATGGCTTTGCGCTTTGTGATGGCGAGATTGATGACGGTGTCACCAGCATTGCCGTGCCCATTATGGTTGACCGACTTGGAGCACTCTTCAGCATGGGGGTTGTTGGCCCCCAAAACCGCATAAAGCCGCGACTTCACACGCATATTCTACCTGTGCTCAAAGAAGAAAACATACGCGCTGCAGCTGCCATTCAGCACTGCTCAATTGTTGATGCCGAGAGAGCAAATTTGGTGGCTCTTTCCGGCGAGTTGGAGGCAACTCGAAATACTCATTAATTAATTTCTATGGGAGGATCTTATGAATAGAAGAGAATTTGGTGCACTGGTTGTTGCTGCTGCAGCGACTGCCGGACCGTTTAGAGCTTTTGCTGATGAAACCTGTCAGTCACCTTACATGCCCAAGATTACCGGGCAGGAAGAATTCGTTTATGTCTGGACACTCGGCGTTGAGGGAATGGGTGACGAGCAAGATAAGCTTGTTACCATTGATCTGCGGCCAGACTCGCCCATGCGCGGTCAGGTGATCAACAGTATTTCTGTCGGCGGACGGAATGAAGCACATCATGGTGGCTTTTCAGCAGATCGTCGCTATTTCTGGACTGGTGGTCTGGATACCAATCGCATTTTCATCTTCGACGTACATAGTGACCCATCAAAGCCATCCCTCCACAAAACCATCGAGACCTTTGTCAAGGATTCAGGGGGCGTTGTTGGGCCACACACATTCTTTGCCCTTCCTGGCAGCATGATGATCACCGGGCTTTCCAATGATGATGATCATGGTGGGCGCACGGCACTGGTTGAATACAACGATGCCGGCGACTACGTGGCGACTTATTGGATGCCAACCGCCAGTGACATGCAGGGTGCCGTTGCTGTGGGGGATGCTGTTGCGGACGGTTATGGCTATGACATTCGCGCACTCATTCGCAAGAACATCATGTTGACCTCCTCCTTTACTGGCTGGTCAAACTACATGATGGATTTTGGTCAGATGCTGCAAGATGCCGACGCGATGAAGCGGTTTGGCAATACGATCGTTCAATGGGATCTGCATACTCGTCAGCCGCGTAAGGTCTTCAACGTGCCGGGCGCTCCGCTGGAGATCCGCTTCCCATGGGGGCCGAATGCTAACTATGCATTCTCTACGACCGCTCTCACCTCCAAACTCTGGCTGATTTATGAGGACGACAGTGGGGAATGGCAGGCCAAAGATGTAGCAGATATTGGAAACCCTGCGGACATTCCGCTTCCCGTCGACATTTCCATTGCTGCTGATGATCAGACACTGTGGGTCAACAGCTTCATGGATGGCAAGACGCGGCTCTTTGATATTTCCGATCCGCATAACCCCTCTCAAATTTATGAGAAAACCATCGACCGTCAGGTCAACATGGTTAGCCAGAGTTGGGATGGGAAACGGGTCTACTTCAGCTCTTCCTTGCTGGCAAACTGGGACAAAAAGGGTGACGACGATGTGCAATATCTGCGTGCATACACCTGGGATGGGAAAGAGCTGATCGAGGACTTTGATATCGATTTTTACAAGCTCGGCCTTGGCCGTGCGCACATCATGCGTTTTGGCAGTTCTGAGCTGTACACCAGCTAGATCAAACTCGTTTTGGGGCAGCACGCGTGTTGCCCCATGCTTTTCCAACTCATTAGGTCTGATGCATGCGTGTATTGAAAAAGTTCCTGGTCTTCAGTGGTGTTGCAGCAACACTTCCAGCACTCTGGTATACCTTAATGGCCGGACAAGCTGCTCCCACTCGCCCATTTTCAGATGCCTTTACCCCTCATGAAGAGTTTCAGTTTGATCCTCCCAAGCCGGGTTCTTACACGCTGAACCGGTTTAGGACGGCGCCAGATGGACGGGTTCTGGATGTAAATGGACAGACACATTCATTTGCAGCACTGACCAAAGGCAAGATCAATCTGGTGAGCTTTGTCTATCTGATGTGCGGCGATGAGAATGGATGTCCAATCGCCATGTCGACGCTCTTTGAAATTCACGATGCCAGCCAGAAGCTTCCCGGACTGCGAGAAGATGTTCAGCTGATCACTATCAGTTTTGATCCTGCCCGCGATACGGTCGAGGCCATCAACTCCTTTTCATACCCCCTTCAAATCGATGCGAATGCTGATCAGAAGCTGAAATGGCACGTGCTTACGAGTTCAGGCATGACAGATCTGCAGCCTATTCTGGATGGTTTTGGCCAAGTCATTGATCGTTCGAACGATCAGGAGGTCATCAATCATCTTTTACGGATGTATCTGGTTGATCGCGAAGGCGTTGTACGCAACGTCTATGGCCTTGGAACCATCGACCCGAGGCTCCTGATCACAGACGTGGAGACGCTTTTACTGGAAGAAAGCAGGTCATAATGCGCCAGTGGTTCCTTACATGTCTGATTGGCAGTCTCATGTGTTGGGCAGATGGCGCACATGCACAATCGCATTGCATAGCAGACCCGGAAAACTGGTCTGCAGTGGCTTTGAACCGAAGCCTTTCTACCCCGCTCGGACTTCCACCCGTCCCCCATCCACATGACAACCCACCGAGTATCGCGAAGATTGAGTTGGGCCGGAAGTTGTTTTTCGATCGACGCTTGTCAATCAACCACACCATGTCTTGCGCCATGTGCCATGTTCCAGAACAAGGGTTCACCAATTGGGAGCTGAGCACAGCCATCGGCGTTGAAGGGCGCAGCCTTAAGCGAAACTCACCAAGCATTTTGAATGTCGGGTATCTGAATGTGCTGTTTCATGATGGCCGGGATCATGTATTGGAGACACAGTTTATCGGTCCGTTAACCGCACGAAATGAAATGGCAAATCCGTCTGCAGGGCATGTTGTTGCTCTTTTGAAGGAGCTTGCGGACTATGCGCAGATGTTCGAGGATGCCTTCGAGGCTCAGGCGTCTCTCGACAGGATTGGGATGGCCCTTGGCGCGTATCAAAGGTCAGTCCTTGCGGGGAACAGTCCTTTTGATCAATGGTACTTTGGTGGTGATGAAACTGCAGTCAGTGCCGATGTGAAGCGTGGTTTTCAGGTTTTTAACGGCAAAGCAGGTTGCAGTGCTTGCCATCTGATCAAAGATGACTACGCTCTCTTTACGGATGAGCTTTTCCATGACACCGGATATGGTCAGATGCGTGAAGAGAAGCGCCAAAATCCCCCGACAAGCATTCCTGTGCAAGTTGCCCCCGGAGTGGTGCATCAGATGGAATTTTCAAAAATCCGATCTGTTAGTGCTGAACGCGAAGCTGATCTAGGGCGATATGAGGTAACAGAGGATCCAGTTGACAGATGGAGATTTCGCACGCCTTCACTGCGTAATCTCACAGTAACGCCGCCTTATATGCACGACGGCCATCTCAGTACGATTTCGCAGGTTATTGAGTTCTACAACCAAGGCGGATCACAACTGAGTGGTCAAGACCCACGCATCCGCCCGCTTGGTCTCACAGGAACTGAAAAGCAAGACCTCGAAGCCTTTCTGCAAAGCCTGACCTCTCCTGATCTCGACTGCCTGATGAGCGAAGCAAGAGTATTGCCACCTGATAATCACTAAGGTGGCAACCTAGGTCGATCCACTCAGACTTGCAGTGCGTGTTGTTATCTGGACTAGAGTGCTCCTCATCGCTCGCAAACACATTCTACTTCTTGCGCTTCAGCAGATTCTTCAGTTTTGCGCGTCTGCTGGTGTGGCTGTTCAGGATTTTTTCCAGGTTGCCGACTTTTTCATGCAGGGTGTCCATTTCGTATTTAACTTTGCGGATGTTTTTGTCGTTGAGCAAGCGTGCGACCTGATAAACTGATGCGCTCGCTTCGTCGCGGACCTTATCAAACTCAGCCTGAGCCTTCGCTTCGCTAATCGTGTTGCGTTTCAGATTGAGCAGGATGAGTTTTTGGCCAATTTCATCGATCTCTTTTTCATAGCCCGGCGCAAGTTGCGAGGTTGCGAGACCTACGCGGTGCGCATCATGTAGAGTGTCCAAAGCAACCTTGAGGTACTCGATGCTTTCATCGCCGTCGTCTAATTTGGCATTCGCGAGGTGATCTTTTGCGGCGGCGGCGTGCTCTTCGGCTTTCTGGAGGATCATCCCGTAATACTCTGCTTCAGATGCATCCAGCAGGTCTTTAACATTTGCCTTGGCTGTTTCCAGAAGCTGGTCAGTGGACGCGATTGCATCTTGAAGGTTGGCTTTTTGCTCTTCATCATCAGCTGGGCCGAAGCTGTCCTCACGTTCCAACTCCAGCTCTTCTGATGGCTTGAGTGTTTCTTCAGGTTGATCCTCTGATTTAGATTGCACTGAACCAGATCTGCGCTTAGGACCTTTCGTACCCTGTTTGTCGAGAAGTTCCTCCATTTTATCAAGGTAGTACTGGAGTGTATTTAACGCTGCCTGAGCACGTCTGATCTCGCCTTTGAGGAGAAAGTCTTTTGCTTCAAAGGCCGTTCGGATACCGATGGAATGATACTTGCCGTAGTTTGCTGCGTCATCGGCATTCTGGATCGTGCTGCTCAGTTTATTGAGGTCAGCCAGATCCGTTGTTACATCCTCAACTTCCTGTTCCAGCTCAGGAATTTTGTCTGCTATGGCTACACCGGAATCGTGTCTTGATTGCAGAGCTTCATTAACAACGCGCAGAGCAAATAACTCAAACTCGGCCTTCTCGAAGTTTTCCAGATCCATCAGCTTTTGTGCTTCTGCTGCATGTTCAGCACCGCGCACCTGCATTGCTTCAAAGACTTCACGGTCCATGCCATCCTGAATGTCTTTCTTCAGAGCCTCGAACTCGGCAAGTTTTTGCTGGCTCTCCTTTATCGTGGCAGCGAGCTTTTCTGGATCTTTCGCAAGTGGCACTGCCTCCTGGAGCAGTTCAAGCATGCGATCTTCCTGGCTGAGTATGTATTCACTTTCCTTGTCAGGACCGAAGCGGTCTCCTTTTTTAATCAAGGCAATGCCTCGATCTATCGCCTGGAGAGCTGAGCGTTCAGCATCATCAAAAGCCGTTGTAAGATGTTTGATTTTTTCGAGTTCTGGTCGACGTTTTACAACGTCTGCAATGCGCTGCCGATAGACTTCAAAGCCTTCTATGAAACTCGCCTTTGCCTCTTCAAATAGGCTCGCATAACGCTGTTTCTCGGCTTCAACCACCTTCACGGCATCGGTAAGCTGATGATTGAGATCTAATCCGTCCAGATAATTTTTTCTCTGAATGGCTTCCCTCAATTGCTCAACCAACCCTTTGGCTTTATTGTAGTTTGTTTCGAAATCGGTAAAATCCAACCCCCAATCTGCATATTGATCAAGGCTCACATTTGCGTTGTCAATAATCTTTTCGAAACCTTCGGCCCGTTGACTCAATCCTCTCATCTGAGACTCTGTGAAGTTCTCACTGAGCTTGCGGAAATTGTCCATCGCGTTGAAGGCATCCAGTGCCTCTTGTAACCCGGATTCCATGCCCGCAATTATGGCTTTACGGTCTCCGTCCTCTTGTGAGTTATTTAAGTCAGTTGCAGCAGTAAGATTCAATCGTGCCTTATCAAATTCCTCAATGAAAGTCCCTTCAAAATAGGTGTCACGACAGGACGGCCACCATTCATCGTATGAAGCTATTACAATGTCTTGTAGTTTGCTAACATCAGAATAAATATTGTCTTTTTTAATTCTGAAGGCAGTGATGTCGGCATCGTACTGGGCTTGTGCGTCGAGTTCTGCTCTCACAGCTGCAACACCTGCGTCACCGAGAGCATCGAGCATGACGTCCATAGCTTTCTCGATTTCTGAAAACTGCAGTACTGCGGCCTTTCCCTCTCCAGATTTTGCCAGTTCATGAGCTTTATCCAGACCAGCTATCGCAGTGGCATCTGCATTTTTAAAAACTTCCAAAATCTCTGGAAACTTGGCAACCGTGTCTACAAGTTCGGACAGTTTAATGTAGTCAGTCAGCAAGTCAGAAAATGACGTGATGACCTTAAGTTCTTCGTCTAGTGCTGCTTTTTCCGCTGCCTCACTCGCCTGTCTCATGCTCTGCCGGTGTGTTTCAGCCAGATCCAAAGCATCTCGAGATGCTGCAACATCTTGTTTTTCTATGGATATTTTGAGTTCCGCAATATTCTCCATTGCTGTCAGATAGGCATCATCTAATGCGGACAGATCAATCGCCCAGCCACCCAAGTTTTCACGTACTTTGTAAATATCTTCGAATGCAGCAAGGTAGTATTTGGCTCCTTCAGAGATGCCGTTGAGCTGCGACATCACGATTTGCTTGCTGACATCAAATGCATTTTCCATGTCACGGTAGGCTTTTTTGGCCTCTGTGATTGGCTCTCGTATGCTCGTGATGAATAGATCCTGATTGACTTTCATCCGTGGGCCAGGTGTCATCATTTGGTCAGCGCCTGTGAGCCAATCCATCGCTTCATCGATTGAGGCGTTTGCCAGTTGGAATGAGTTCTGGAACCGTTGGAGGTAGTCTCCTTCACAGAAACGTTCCCAAACTTTATTCCCCTCTTTGACAGCGTTTTTCAGCTGTTCGACCTCAACGCGAAGCTGCTTTAACTCTCTGACGAATAGTGCAATTTCTTCCTGCTCTTCTTTTTCCGCCAGTTGCTCTACAGTTAGAGCTTCCTCTTCCACTTCAGATGTTTCCGTACCTGCCTGATAGCTTTCCGGTTGCTTTGGTTTTGGCGGATTGGCGACAAAGGCGTCCAGATTGACCATAGATTGCTTCAGGTCTGCCAGCGCGCCTCTGGCGTCTGTGATGCGGCCTTGGCTGATGTAATCAAAGGCTTCTTTGGCGTGTGAATCGGCATGCAAAATTGACCCGGTTAGGTGGGTTATGAGCGTTTAAGATTGACCCACCTGTTTGTTAGGATCCGTGCATTTAGCGCGGGGCATGAACGGGTGATATTGATGGAAAGTGCAGCCAAGATCCGCCGTCTTGTTTTACGGGATGGTCGAAGTGTCCGGTCGGTCAGT
>NZ_LMCF01000093.1 GCF_001623075.1 Pseudovibrio sp. Ad37 | reverse complement strand
TCTGGTTCGCGTGCACATCAAAGTCCTGAGCTAACTCACTCAAGGTTTTTTCTCCGCGAATAGCAGCAAGTGCCACTTTCGCTTTAAAAGCCGGGCTATGGTTCCGGCGAGGACGTCTGCTCATGATGGTCTCCTGTTCTTGGCATCATGCCAGTTTCAGGAGCTAAATCCACTTTCACAACCTGTCCAAATTTCCCGAGCCAGCTCTCTCTTCAAAACCGCCGCTTGCGCTACCACACACAAGACGCTTAACATCAACAAGCAAAAGGGCCAGACACTCCGCTATTCGAAAACCGATTTTGTCCAATTATCCCTGATGACGGACACTCTGTTCGGATCAGATCCAATCCAGCGATTTCCAGCGAGAAAATCGGTACCTCCAGTTTCTGGTCAAGTGTGGAGGCCGATGCAGGACATAATTCCGTTCATATTGAGAGTATTTTAAGCCATAATTGGTCGCAAACACGAACAAGGACCTTAACTCAGTCAGTAACGCAACTTATTGATAATAAAGTCAATGTGCTATTCCATATTAAACTCGAAGCGCCTATAGGAAATGAGGTTACTATAAATCAGTGGATTCCTGGCTTTTGGTGACTGTGGTAAAGTACTCCCTTCTTTCAATGTCTACTCTCACTACTCACAGGAGCGAGGTTTTTGTCTTGCCCATTTGAGCAAAAATCCATACCTTTCGACCTCACTCAAGAAGTTTTAAATACTCTACCATTTGAATTCTAAGCAGCCTTCAAAATTGTTAGAATTGACTACTTGCGACGGTTTATATCCCTTTCAAAATGTCTCGCTCCTTCATTCTCTGTCGTATCACTGTAAACGTTGCTAGCAGGAAAATTGTGATCCAGAATTCCCGTTTTCGAACTGTGTAGGTATACATCCAAGCTCCTGCCTGACCGATTATAAACGGAAAGAAGAAAACTAAAAAGCGTTCCATTTCGTTGTTCCATCTCAGAATGAAGACACTTCGCATGATATGATAAAGAAAGAAAAAGTATCCCAAAAATCCGATAACTCCCGAGGTTGCCAGAAGGGCGACGTAGGTGCTGTGGATCTCGAACTCGTGATAAATGCCTTCAATGTTGCCAAGGCCAACCCCAAAAATGGGGCGATCTGAGAATGCTGCAAAACCAGCTAAGAGATTGCTGAAATAGAAACCAGAGGAGAAATTTTCTAAGCCTGATTTAGTGAATTTTGCTTCGAAACGCCACATCGCCCCCTCAACCGTTGATAGAGAGAAGGAAATCACAAAAAAGACCACAATCCCGATCACAATTGATGAGATGACAAACATGCTGCCAACGCGTGCATCAGAGCTTTTCCTTGAGACAACCATCAGTACAATCAAAAGGAGAAGGAAACCAACTACAAGACCTAAGAGAGAGGCGCGTTTTCCTGTCAGAATGAGCGCTAACAATAGCGTCAAAACCATTGAAGCGTTCAGAAATGTACGTGGGATCAGCCCTGATAATATGGCTGCTAGTCCAATCGTGGAGAATGCTAAAAAGTAGTTCCCTGCCTGCCCTGTATTCCGGAAACTACCCGCCAATCCACCAACAACCGGGTTCAAGTATGGGAAGAAAAAGAGAACTATAATACCATAGAGCGCCAGTAGAAAGGAGCCGAAAAGAATCGCTTTGGTAAGTTGACGGGCGAATGTTACATCCATTTTTGTAGGCATTAAGTTAAGAAGTGCAAGTGAAAACAAAACAGCAAATATATGAACGCATAATTCGATGTAAGCGCCCTGCTGATCATCAGCAAAAGTGCCTGAAATAAAAAAAACTGCAAACAACGGCAAGATGCTAAGATAATGACGCGTTATGCGAATTCTTCCACGATTCCGCATTATCATTAGGAATGCTAGGCCAATCAACAGGATTAAGATCAGATCTCCTATTGAGACACGCCCACCAATTCCATGCCCAGGAGGCGACAAGGTTTTTGTCAACCCCGCAGCTACGGTCGCTAACCATGCACAAAAGATAGCTATTTTTGAGGTACTTAGCGTCATTCGTTGCCCGACACATTCTGCATAATCCGCCCCAACTGAGCATCTCCTTCTGCTGGAGAAAAACGCTCAGCACCATTTCCCGGGAAGAATGTCATTTCTCCTAGTTTGAGGCCTGATGGCATGAAATAGAAATCTACGCGGACAAATCCGAAGCCTTTTGAGAGCTGACGTGCTGCCTCAAGCGCGTTCTCAAGCAAGGCAGGTTTGCGCATTGGGACCGGATTGCGCTCATAACACATTGAATATGGGAGAAGCTGCCAGCTCGTATCATACAGTTGGCGGGTATGGTGTGTGTACCGACCATGATCGACTTGAACAGCAAAAGGTTCACCGTCTGCACAAAAGAACTTAAAGTCCTTGGGTGGATTGCCTGTTTCATCACGCAACAACGGTTCTACGATGATCCGTTTGCTAAGCCCCTTATAGTTCGGCTCCCGGCTGCGTTTATAGTAGTCCTCAGAGAACCAACTTCTGAAGACTTCTAAGTCTTCCAAAGAAAAGGCCTTACCGTTCTGGGCGGTTCGAATCAAAGCTTCGCCACTGCCATGTGTCGATTTGGCAATAAGCTCACCTTCGAAATGGAACGCCTCAATATCCCAAGTATTCTTAAAGACACCAAGTGTGGGCACAATCAGGTGCTCCATACCGATCTCAGAGAGCCATTTTTTTACTTCTGCCTTGTCTGTCACACGACTTGCGAGTGCAAGGTCCCCCCGAAAAGCCCATTTTTGCGCAAGGATATGCTCGTTAAAACTGCGTGGCTTCCGCGGATTCGGGAAATATCCCAAGCGTTTTCGCGCGTTTAAGATAGAAAGTGCGTTGTCCCAGAAATGTCCGGTTGGAAGGAAGTTTTGTAGCTTCATGAGCTGTCACTCCTGGTCACGAGGTGAGAGTGTTAGATAAGAAAGTCGCCACACTCCGCAAGCTAACCAGCGAAGGCCCAGTGACCATGAAAGAATGGCTGCAGAGGATGCAATTGCTGCACCGTTGATGCCCAGATACGGGATCAATGTCGCATTTGCAGCAACGGAAAAAACACCCGATGCAAAGAAGATCCAAGCCGTGCGCTTCTGATGTCCTTGCATATAAAGCGCTTGCATAGTTGCTCCGTTAGCGGCCACAGCCAGATTAGCAGCGCAGAGGATGAGCATCACTGGATAGGCTGGCAGATATTCTGGACCCGCTAACAAGGTGATAATTTCGTCTCCCCAGATTGCAAGTGCTACGAGAGCAAACAGGCCGAAGGCGATTGAGAAGAGAACACTCTTGCGAAGGTATCCTGAGATTTTCAAGGGAGCTGTCGTTCTATCTGCTGTCGCAAGATAGGGCGCATAAAGGTGGCCAATGGCTTGTACGCCAAATGTGACAAGCACTGATGCCTGAGCGGCGATGCGGTAGATTCCAGCTTCTTTTTCTCCGGCAAGCACACCCAGAAGTATCGTGTCGATCTGGCGATTGAAGATCAGTAGTCCTGTTACAATCGCGAAGGGAGCGACGAGGTGTAGCCATTCACGACCACCCATACGGTCTTCTTTTGGGACGGGTAGCAGGTTGTGAAGATATGGGCGGGAAAGCAGTAGACTCATAACAGTGATAGCGATCGCGGCTGCGATATAGGCTGCAACAGCGAACTTCCAGCCTTGCGCCTGCATTTGCTCCGTCAAAAGAAACGCTGTCGCCAAGACTAACAATGGCACAAGAACGGTTCCAACAAGGATCGCAGCATTGGGCCGGAAGCTGCCACGCAAGACCCCTTCCATCAAGCCCGTGAGGCACAGGAATGGAAGAGCCAGTGAGAAGAGTGCTACACTTACAACAAAGGCATTCGCGTTTTCACTCAATGCCACAACTGTCCAAAGACAGACGATCGGCACGCCTGCATAAAGGAGAGACAAGCGAAGTCCGGTTGCCAACAGAGGTCCTGCCTGTTCAGCTCCACTTCGTTCACGAGCAATAGCTACATGCTTCGTGATCAACGTGGATGCGCCGTTTTTGATCGGGATTGCCAGCAACATTATTGTTGCGAGCCCGAACGCAAAGACACCAAAAGCCGAAGGTCCAAGTATTCGTGCCAGATAGATGGTCATGGCAGCACCGGCCAACGCCTCAGTGCCTTTGAGGGCCAGAACCTTGATGCCAGCCTGATGTCTGAGCAGGCGAGCGATCATAGCAATGGTTCCTTTTCAGAACACCCGAAACGTTTTGGCTTAGGAGCAAATCGCATTGTTTTCATTTTGGTTTGCACGGGACTAGAAATATCTCTCTGGAATACGGATGCTATCACCAGGGCGCAGATAAAGGCGTGCACCTGTCAGGTTCACCGGTACTTCATAGTTGCTTCCAACTGGCCGAATGAAGATGTTGGATGTATTCGCGCGATAAGAATATCCGCCCGCAACAGCGATGGCGTCCTGAAGGGTCAGTCCGTTCTTATAGGAGTATTCTCCTGGCCGTGCGACTTCTCCCTGAATGAAGAACGGGCGTGAGCTTATAACTTCCAGGCTCACGCGCGGTTCTTTCAAATAGCCGTCTTTGAGTGCAGTGATGATGCGGGATTCCAGCTCTTTTACACTGCTGTTGCCAGCGGGAATATCACCGATGAGAGGCAGATCGAGCTTCCCTTGATCATCGACAACAAACTCACCTGAAAGATCAGGCTCTCCAAACACCATGACACGCAGCTTGTCACTTGGACCAAGGCGATATACCTCTGGCTGTGAAAAGACGCGGCCAGATGCCATCTGACTTTGCGTGTTATGTTCTGCGAACTCGCCCGAAGCGCAGCCCTGCAGAAGGCCAAGGATAACGAGACCTGTTAAGCCATTGAGCAGTTTTTGCTTCACACCAATTCCCTTTTCTTCTGTCTCAACTCTCTTTCATCCTGCGGCTAACGTGGTTGCGAACCAATGCGCGACAAGAAAGAGTAAACCGATGATTTTACGTACCAAAGTCAATCTAGAATGAACCTTAAAGGCCTTCTAAAACGCTTACGGTACTGAGATTTTGACCTAGGCCGTCGCCTGCAAAATAGAGGTGTAGTGGTCAACTACTATTCTCTCATCAAAGGTCTGTTCAGCCTTTTTGCGTGAGGCTTGCCCCATCTCATTTATTGCGGTCTCACTCATCATAAGAAACTGCCGCATTGCAGTTTCAATTGATTGCGTGCTTCTTGGCTCACAGAGGAAGCCATTCTGGCCTTCGTCAACCACGTCCTTGCATCCGGGAATGGTCGTTGTGATGATGGGACGGCCCATAGCAGCGGCTTCAAGCAACGACCTTGGTGTGCCTTCCTTGTAATAGGAAGGAAGCACAACACAGTCGGCATCAGCGACAACCGGACGAACATCTTTTACTGATCCCAGGTATTCAACGACCCCATCGGCTGTCAGTCTTTTCATATCGTCTTCACTTAATGCACCGGCCTTTCCGGAGCCTGACGGACCCAATAAGACGAAGCGGGCATCCGGAAAGTTGGGAGACAGAGCACGAGCTGCCTCGACAAACTCCATAACCCCCTTCTCGCGCAGCATCCGCGCGACGAGTGTAAAAGTTCGGCGATGACTATTGCCCGGAAGAGCCGTTGAATGGAAATTTGTAAGATCAACGCCTGACCCAGGCAAAAGGCAGGCTTGCTCTTTGGAAATCAGACTTGTTTTGACAAAAAAGGCAAGATCCTCAGGGTTTTGAAGGAACACTCGTGGGCATCTGCGAAATGCAGATCGATAGAGCCCTTTGATTAGACGGGCGAACAGATCATCACGGTCAAAGACACTGCCCATTCCTGTAATATTCGGGATAAACGGAATGCTGAGCAAGCGCGCAGACAGAGCTCCGTAAATGTTGGGCTTAATTGTAAAGCCCAGTGCTGCATCGGGTCGATACCGTCGTGTAATGCCGAAAATCCGCAGGAGCAGCTTTAATTCAGCGACAACCGAGGTTCCAGTGGCATCCATGGGGAGCTCTATGTATGTCACACCCATTTTTTTGAAATCTGGCGTGTAGTCATCGCGAGGGGCCGCTGCAATCAGCTCATGCCCTTCTCGCAGTAACTGCTCAATCAAAGTACGCCGGAAGTTGATTAGTTTAAAGCTGCTGTTGGCAACAAGAAGTATTCTCATTTGTCATGTTCAATCAAGTAAACTAGGTATAACAACAAACCCACCTGCCCTTGCTGCTGCCCCTTCAGAGCGACTGAGCAACCAAAATACAAGTTGATTTCTGATCCATGCTGGCCTGCACTGCAGTGCCTGAGCACGATTGCTGTAAGATTAAATTTTTACTGAACATTCCCAGTGAACACTTGGCACCCAAAGCAACCTAGGACGTAAATATTTTACAAAAAGCAATTAAGTCAATTCAATAAAATGATTTTGCAAAGTATTGTGAGGATTACGCAAATTGAAATCTAACTTAATAAATTACCATTACCATTTCATTCTAATTATACTAAATTATCCACGATAACACAGCATTTTTCTCTTAACACATCTCACGAATATTCTGAAAAATTGAGAGGATAGATTGGTTTTTTCAAACCCAGCAGTCGTGCATATGCAGTCTAATTCCCATATTATTGAAGCGCAAAAACGTATGTTTTCCGCCAAAAAAAATACGCAGGATACAACTGGGCGGCATTTTATGGAAATTTTATGAAGCATACTTCAATACCGTTAAAGTATATATTAGTTAAAATTCTCGTATAATCGCACATTAAAATAGTTAAACTATTACATGTATATTTATAAATTAAGTTATGTGACAATCTATATTTATCATATTGACTTTATTACTTGGAATCAAATACCTACCCCAATTGAAATCAGAATAGCATTGGTAAGAATTCTACGAAAACTCTAACTAATGCGATGCGTAGATCTGGTTTTCTGTTGCGTCATTCAGCAGGTGGTTGAGCTTTGCAGGGATATAAGCAAAGCAAGACTGACATGCTGTATCGCAAACAGTTCGTGAGGTAGCTCTTCTGAGGGTATTGGGGGCTTGCTCAAATTGAGACCATGGCGGGATGAAGTATTTCTTTCCGTGAGCGACAGTAGTTAGAAGTGCACCATGATTAGAATATTCGATGTAGTCTTTAGTTTTGCTATCTTGCTGATTGTATCACCCATCATGATCTTGGTAGCTATCTTGGTACGCACCAGACTGGGCAGCCCAATCATTTTTAAGCAAGATCGTGCCGGTCTAAACGGCGAAGTCTTCCAAATTTACAAGTTTCGGAGCATGACCGAGGAACGTGATGCATCTGGTAAGCTTCTTCCGGATGATCAGCGACTAACATTATTCGGTCGTATCTTGCGTGCAACAAGCATTGATGAGCTTCCAGGTTTCCTGAATGTTTTGAAGGGCGAAATGTCTGTTGTTGGGCCACGTCCTCAACATGCTGGCTTTTTGAAACACTATTCGAAGCGTCAAATGATGCGTCACTTTGTGAAACCAGGCATTACTGGCTGGGCACAGGTCAACGGACGCAACAGCATCGATTGGGATTCCAGATTCGAGCTGGATGTCTGGTACGTCGAGAACAAGAGTTTTTGGCTCGATATGAAAATCATCTTCATGACCATGATCATCGTTCTGCGTAGAGAAGGCATTAGCGCTGCGGGGCACGCAACCATGCCAGAATTTCAGGGCAGCCAACTTTCAGTGTCGCAGAAGGACTGAACTTTGCGAGTGAAAAGAGTGGGTTAAGTTCCGCTCTTTTCCTCGGTGGTGAGGTCAGAATCGTTCAAGCAACGCCCAGAACATGCAGGCGCTCAGAACGTCACTTTCATCTCATTAGACACGACATAAACGCATCGAGCTAGCACGAGCCTCTTTCGTCGATCTGGGCCCGTCACAGAACAAAAAAATGAGTTCCAATCAAATGTGTAGCGTAAAGATATATCTGCTTTCCTTGGTGCTTACATGAATGGCGTGAAGTTCACTTTTGCAGCCTGCATGGCCGTTTCAGCTCTTGATGCTGCAACGGCTTCAGATCTTTCCAGCGCTCTATTGCAAAAGGGGGGCGGATATAGCCTGCGCTCTCACCCGGAATACAATGCTCAAGGTATTCGGCATGCAAACTGGGTTTTCATGCCATCCCTAACCTCCGGGCTCTCTTTCAACAGCAATCTTTATAAAACGAGAGATCATCAAGAGAGCAGCATGGTGGGTGTCTTTACTCCAGCACTTGCGATCAACTCTGACATGTCACGTCACCGCATTCACTTCAGCTTGTCCGGGCAACGTAAGCAGGTATTTTCCAATTCAGATGCCTCCACGTTGTCAGGACGCGCTTCAGCTGGAGCACAGCTTGAAGTCCTTAAAGACTTTGCATTGGACCTCGGCACAAGCATTGAATCCAAACAGTATGGATTGGGTGATGCAGATGGCTCTTCGGACGCAAAACACGGTGTAAGGCGTGATGCTTACTCTGCCTCCGCCCGGGTTTCAAAGGTCTTCAATCGCCTGAGGTTCATTGGCGGCGGCTCTGTAAATCATTACAACTACCATGACGTTGAGGCCAAAGATGACGGCACCATTGATCAAGACGCACGCGATGGCACACGATACAATCTGCTAGGTAAAATCAATTACGCCTTTTCGCCGGGGCTCAGCGCTTTTGTTAGCGCGGAATTTGATGCGCGCGACTGGAAGGCGACCGGTGCAGAAAATCGGGACTCAAATGGCTTTGAGTTTCTGACGGGACTGGAGCTGGATAAGCGCGGCAACCTGCACGGAGCTGCTGGTATCGGGTACCTCAGACAGGATTATGATCTGGGCAGCCGCGGAGACATTTCAACTTATTCTTTCAATGTTGATGTTCAATGGATGCCCTCTCCGCTCCTTGTCGTAAACTTCGACGGGCGCCAAGCGGTGGAAGAGAGCTCACTTGACGGATATGTCAGCAAACTCACCTCAACCGCCAAAGTTTCAATGGATTACGAACTCCGACGAAACTTTGTCATTTCACCAATTTTCTCTTTCAAACGCGAGGACTTCGCAGGCACCAGCCGCCGCGACGATACACTGCGTGCGAGACTGGAAACAAAACATCTCATCAACCGCAACCTGAAGTTCGGTGCCTACTATGACTTTGAGAGGCTCAAGTCTACTGAAGCTGCAAGCAGTTACAGCCGGCATCTGATAGGGATCAACGCAAGAGTAGAGTATTGAGATCCATGCAAAATTCCCTAGCATCGAATGCCACACCAGAAGACACAATCAATCTTCGACTGGTTTTTCAGTTTTTGCGCAATTACTGGCTGGTGATCCTCAGTGTCACTGGCATTGTCACCATCCTTGGTGTCACATACTCTATGGTAACTTCACCTAAATACACAGCAGTTACCTCAGTCTACATTGAAACAAGGGCTGCGAATGTAGTTGACGTTAAAGCAATACTTAGTGGTTTTGGCTCCGACGACAAACTCTTGAAGAGTCAGATCGAAATTTTCAGCTCAAATGCTGTTGCTAAGCGCGTCATCAATGAACATGACTTAGAGAATTCATCAGAGTTTCAACTCACTCCTTCTTATCTATCGGAGGTGTTTGCGAAGATCTCCGGTGAACCTCCTGCATCAGCCAGTCTTGAGCAACGAGTTCTCAACGGGCTTAATGTTACCTTGAACCGCAATACCACCGTTGTGGACCTCTCTTATCAAGCAAACTCTCCTGAGATGGCTGCTAACCTAGCAAATGGTTTTGCTGATGCTTATCTAGCAGACCGATTGGCAACCAAATACGATGCCATTCGCGAAGCAAGTGAATGGTTGAGCGTTCGCCTGTCCGAGCTCGGCGTGAAAGTCCGCAGTTCTGAGCAAGCTGTTGAACAATTTAGAAGTGAATTCAACCTGCAGGTTGCGGGTGGTGGGACGATCAATGAGAGACAGATCGCCACATTGAATCAACAACTTGTATTCGCGCAAACAAAAACTGCTGAAGCTCAAGCCCGAGTCGACCAAATTGAGAAGGTCCGTGTCCGAGGTGGCTCTACCTCATCGTTTGCTGATGCTGCACAATCTGCAGTGATTACTCAGTTACGTGCAAAAGCATCTGAAGTAGAACGCAAAGAGGCAGCACTTACTGTAAAATATAGTCATAAGCATCCAGCAGTGGTGAGTGTTCGCTCTCAGTTGATTGATCTGCGTCAGCAAATTGAAAAAGAGTTGCAGCGTATTGTTGACACCGCTCAAAATGAACTAGCAGTTGCAGAACGTCGTGAAACTTCAATCTTTGACAGCCTTGAAAAATTGCGTGATGTAACAAGTACAGAAAATCATGCGCAGGTGTACTTACGTGAGTTGGTTCGAGAAGCAGCTGCAAACAGAACTCTTTATGAATCTTTTCTTGCACGCCTTAAGGAAACTCAAGAGTTTGAGAAGATGGATTCTGTTAGCAGTAGGGTATTAAGCCGCGCAGAAATTCCGAGTCTCGCCAGCTTTCCAAATAAGAGATTGTTTCTCGTTGTCTCTCTAGTTTTGGGTCTGATTATCGGAACTTTGCTTGCACTTATCATCGAGCTTTTCGACAGCACATTAAAAACAAAAGAAGACGTTGAAAGCCGCATCGGCCTCCCGCTCTTTTCGCTAGTGCCACTGATAGACCATTACGCTACTAAGTCGCGTATGACCTCAATCTTTGGCTTCTTAATGGCTAAAAGTCCACGTACTCAACGAAATTATAAAAGCAGCCATGCATTAAATAAAGGAATTTTTAAGTTTGCATCGGCAAACCCACTGAGCCATTATGCGGAATCCATTCGCGAATTGCGATCACGGGTCAAATTCTCGCGTCTGGACAACCCGATCAAGACACTGCTGATTACCTCGGCCATTCCAGGAGAAGGTAAATCCACCATTTCACGCAATCTGGCTCACTACACTGCGAAGGCTGGAGAGCGAGTGCTGTTTATTGATGCCGATATGCGTCGTCAGATCTCAGCAGATGCGCCGGGAGATCTGAAAGAAAAGAGCCTTGCAGATGTCCTGACAGGAAAAGTGACCTTTGCTGAGGCTACCAAACATGAAGAAGGCTCAAACCTTTATTATTTGCCTGCTCCAAGTCACCGAGAACTCTGGGAGACAGCCGAACTGCTCTCTTCCAAAGCAATGAAAACGCTGCTGGATGGAGCGAGTAAGTCTTTTGATCTGGTCATCATCGATAGTCCTCCAACATTACCACTGATTGACAGCCGTGTACTCTCTCATGTTGTCGACGCCACCGTGCTGGTTGCTTCATGGAACCACACGGACGGCGGTTTAGTTGAGCAGGCAAAAGACCTCCTGGATCAAACTCCAGGAAAAACGCTCGGAGTCATTTTGAACAATTTCGATGTGAGCAAAGCCAAACTCAACAAACACCAGGCGTCTTATGGATATGGCTATTATAAGTAAATTTGAATGGGATAGGATATTATCCTATTACATGCTCACGACAACATGCATAAAGCGAGTTTCTTAGGACAAACATTCACTCAACATCTACCAAATTTCAGTATCCCTTCTCACATACGCTTTTCAACTGAACCACAGAGGAACGGATATGTGTGATGCGTGTGTTGTGCGGATGGTGAGGGAGCGGTTGTCCCGGAGAGGGTTTATGTGTGGGGCGGCGGCATCCGTTGCGGGTGGTGCTGTGCTGAGTGCATCTGCTTTGGCGGCAACGGCGAATATTCTACCGGAGAGTGTTTCGTTTTCAAACGTGATTGACCTCACCCAGACACTGACGCCTGATTTCCCGACGTTTGAGGGTGGTCCTGCATTTGAAGAGAGCTACGAATGAGCCTCCCCCTTTGAAGTGGTCCACGCCTATAGTTAGGAAACCGGAGGACCATAGATGGCTATCAAGCGCCCCAAACCTGAAGATATTGTTGTGAAGTTACGGCAGGTTGAAGTTCTGATGGGGC
>NZ_LMCF01000092.1 GCF_001623075.1 Pseudovibrio sp. Ad37 | reverse complement strand
ACAACCCGTTCACGTAATTCTATCGGATATGGCTTGCCCATGTGCCCTCCAAAAACAAGGATGGCAACATTGAATCACAAAAAGTTAAAATGAGAAACCTGAATCAGATCTGGCGCAGCACGCTCTAAGCCACACTTTCCGTTTCTATAACGGTTCTTTCACTACGATGTTCATAGATGGTAGAGCGATGATCCTTTTCGCTAATCAGCGCATCAGCAGCCATCTGCCCCATCTCCATTGAGGTGTCTGTGAAGATGTAGCGGAAGGTACCTTGCCGCCCACACTGGATCAGATTTTTAAACTGATTGAGGTGGGCAATTGCGTTTGCACGGTTCTTCTCATAGCCCACTGTCATCAACGGATAGGCTTGCCGCTGGTAAGTTGAGAAGTACTCACCTGTCGCTGTTGAGCTGTCTATACCAAGCTTGTTCAAAACATCACAGGCTTTGAGAAACATCTGCTCGTTGTCCATCTCCCACAGCTTGCTTCCTGGATCGCATGGGATCTCCAGCATAGCAGAGGTATGCCCCTTTGGAGCCATGAACGATGAGCGTCGTTTGGGCTCCTGCAAGCGTGTCGCCATGATGTCTGGATCAGATAGATATTGCCATGTGCAGTCCGAGAGATTGTCCATATCAAGCGGCATATTAAAGAACCGCAATCCTCTGAACGCTAATGCACTCTCTCCACCTGTCATGTTAACCATGTAAGGCAAAGAGAGCGTGGAGAGCACAGCATCTGCTGGGTAGGAAGAGCCCCTTGCTTTCACGGCACTAATTTTATTTGCTGCGTAGTCAAAGCCGTCGACAGGTGCGTCAAAGATAATCTCACCGCCAAGCGCTTCAACCTTTTGGGCCATGCGCTCAAAAATGGCACCAATTCCATGCTTAGGGTAGCGATAGCTTCTCGCATAGGTGCGAGGGGTGTCGTTCCCAATTGGCAAAAGTCGTTTGGCAACATCTTTCAAGTCCAACAGACTTATGCGCTGGCCAGCCCAGTCTGCGGACAGGTCGACCGGATCAATACCCCAGAGTTTACCTGTGTACCCTTCAAAGAAGTTTTTGTAGAGTGTCTTACCGAACCGGCTGGTGATCCATGTTGCGAAGTTATCGTCCTTGGGCATACCGAACGGCAGAAGTGCCAAGTCTTTTATCGCACCAACCAATAATGAGGCTGGTGCCGTTTTCAGGATGTTGCCCATTGCTAATGGATAATCGTAGGTACGATCCTGAAAGCGAATGACGCTCTTGCGTTGGCTGGTCAGCAGGTCATCCCCCACCAGCTCTTCGACCAGTTTTAGCAGTTGCGCGTTGTGAGTGATGAAGCGGTGGCCACCGTAGTCAAAGCGATAGGTACCATGGCGCCCTTCAAACGTTGTTGTGCCGCTTTGGCCACCTTCTTTGGAAGCCTTTTCAAGCACGGTGACCTGAATACCAGCTTCCAGCAAACGGATTGCTGCTGTCAGACCAGCAGGCCCCGCCCCCAACACCAAAACATGTTCAGGCTTTTTGAGCATAGCCGCGGCTCCAGAAACTCAGGAATAGTCCAAGGTAAAGCACCCAACTCGAAAATTGGATCAGCGTTGGAGACGCGTTATATCCGAACAGAGCCCGCATGAAAGTGCCAAAGGTGCCCTGTTCATCCAGAACAAACGAGATGTTGAAGATCTGCTCCACCAAAATCGGAACAACATCAATTGCCTGCATCATATTGATGGCAGACGAGAACAACCCGGCTGCGATGATAATGATCAACAAGCTGGTGTATTTGAAGAATGGAGCAATCGGGACTTCGCGGGTGCCGCGCATCATGATCCAAACCAGCAGGATGGATGCAACAAGACCAATAGTTGCCCCAATCAGACCGTTCTCCAATGTCACGCCCTGCCCTGAATACGTGAGAGCAGAGAAAAACAGCACTGTCTCAAACCCTTCCCGCAGCACCGCAATGAAGGCAAGAAACACCATGCCCCACAGGTTGCCTGAGGAGATGTGGAACTCCAGCTTCCTTTTGACATGGTCAACCTGCGCCTTAGCTTGTTTGTGCATCCAGATCGCCATGTAGCTCAGCACCAACGTGGCAAAGAGCAGGATAAAGATCATCAGCAGATGTTGATAGCGTTCATTGGAAAACTGATCAATCACCACCTGGAAAATGAAGGCCAAAGCCAATGATACGATCAACCCAAGCACCACACCCAGATAGACGTATTTGTTGAAATGCCGCACGCCAAGTTTGTGCATGTAAGACAGGATGATGCCAACCAGCAGAAAGGCTTCCAGCCCTTCGCGAAATGTGATCAGAAAACTGGCAAACATTATGGCCGCTCCAGTGTTTGAGTAAGTTCAGCCATAACAACAGCTTCTGGATTTGGTAGATCTGGGTAGGATTGGCGTACTGCATCGGTCACCCACTGCGGATAGATGCGGAACATCATCTTCACATCAACGCTGAGCGGATAAGTAGCTTCCTTTGGCAATGCAAAGGCTTCACCCCGATAACCATTCGCTGGGATCTTGGTATCTTTCAACATTTTTTCATAACGCCAGAAGAGCAAGCCGACAGGCTTGCCATCCTTGTCGCCAAAGACCTTCTGGAACATACGAGCATCGGTTGGTACGACGCCCTTATCATCCATCTTGCCATCTTCCAGAATAACATTGCCACTTGCGTCTTTCACGGTCACATCCAGCCAAAGCTGACGGAAGTCAGCAACGCCGGTTGGCAAGGCATGCCCTGCTCCAACATTTTTGACACGAACGATCAGTTTCCCGTTTTCGTCAATGTAGCTTTCCAATTCAGCAGCAGTTCGCAAAAGCTCAATGCTCATGTCTGAGAGCTTCTTATTGCGCAGGCCGACAAGATGGTGGTTGGCACCCGTGAACTGATGTGTCACCACATTCTCTTTCACCTTGCCCCCATCTGTAGAAATGCTCGGGACATTCTCACCGATTTTCTGCACGTCAGCCATCATGTGACAGCTGATACAAGTGCGGTTCTTGGAGGGGTCAGCTGGATTGTTGTAGGAGGATTTTTCCCACTCACCGTAAGTGTTCACGATGACACTACCTGTGCCTGGAGCCACCTCATTATGGCAAGTGCTACACAGAGCAGAATCCTTGTAAAATGGCTGAGAGTACGACTTGGCATGCACTTCGGGCTTGGCGTTGATCTGACGGTTACCCACCCAGTGCAGCAGTGCATTGTCGTTGTCTTCAAAGATATACTTTTCTCTATCTTTCACATTGACGGTAAAGCTGGCGTTGGTACCTGCTGTCTGCCCCATGGCTGCTTCAATACGAGTGATACGATGGCAGAATAAGCAGCCCGTGCCTTCATCTGAATCCGGTACACCCTTCTCAAGGGCTTCAAAGAGACTGGCGCCGCCTTTCTCAAACATATGTCCGTCTTGCGGAACTGTCTTTGGCTTGGTGAACTGTTCTTGCGGCTCATGACAGCCAAGGCACCATTTGCCGAAGTCCTTACCTTCCGTCTGTTCTGCAACGGATTTCACGACCATGAAGTATGGGTTAGATTCTCCCATCAGACGGTGGTTTGAATCTGCCCATTGCTCAAACATGTCAGAATGGCAGGACGCACAGGCGGCTGAGTTCACCCAATCTTTCTCATGTAGAATCTTCCGATCATCATCAAGGCGTATCCAACTTGCATTCAGCGGTAAGTTTCCACGTGACGTGATGAAAGCTTGCAGAGCCTCCATGTCGCGTTTGACTGGTTCTGACGGTTCATCCGGATTGATCTGCAAGGCTCCATCACGGTCGTCATGGCCCATACCACCTTGCGTCTTTTGCATGATGCGCAAGTAGTCACCAATGAAGTTACCGGAGATCATACTGTTTAAATTGTCGTGGCCAATTGTGGCGCGGTCAAACTTCTTGGTTGGTGTAGATCGATAAAGATAGCCATTGGTGAAGTTGAAGCCATCCACGTGGCAACTCTGACAGCTCATCCAAAAGTCACCAGTGGTCGGCGTTAGTTTGGAATCATCTGTGTTGCCGCTGTTGAAAAGGGTCTTACCTCTGCGTAGCTTGGCCTCAACCGGATCGCTCTGCACCAGTGGAACTGGAGCTTGCTCACTCAGAGTGACGCGCGCAAACGGGCCGTCCCCACCTCTTTTCAGCGCTACAAGATCAAGCGTCATCGCGTTTTGCACAAAGATGTCCTGGCCATACACGACAAGCCCACGTGGGTTATCGCCCGGAATGTGGCGAAAGATCTGCATGACCTTTGCTCCACCTTGGTTCAGTTTGCCCTTGCGGCGCGCTCGGCGCTTCTTCTTGCTGGTTAGGGCTGTTCTGCGGGTCAGATCAAAGATCATCAAATCTTCGCTGCCAGCCAATGTCACGTAGACCTTTTTACTGTCCTGAGAGAATTCAGCGTCATGAGGGTTTGAAACAATGCGAGTGCGATTGTTGGTATCGATAATATTGATTTGCTTGAAGAGGTGCTTGCGGCGCTCAGCAACTTCTTTCTCTTGCCCTTGTTCAAGGCTCAACAATGAGACACTCGGAAACACGGTGGATTGAAACTGGAAAGGATGATCAAAGTTCCAAAGAACGTGTGGCAACCAGGCCTCGCTCTCATCTGGGCTTACTGCAATATCATCCAGAATGCGCGGGACACCCTGCGAAACAGCTTCGTCGTTGTCCTGAGTTTCAGCCAAACTGATCGTCTTCAGAAATGTAAGCTTAGCCCCTGAGGTATCCCAAATGGAGACCTTGCCAACCATGGCATGCGTTACGATCAGACGACCATCACTGAGCAAAGCAAGACCACGCGGGGTCTCTTCGCTGTCGATTTCCTGAGTAATGCCCTGTCTCGGATCAATTGCAATGATCTTGTGGGCTTCAAACAATGAAGCCCAGAACAGGTTGTTGATCTTGTCATAGATGATGCCAAACGGGCGATAGTCAGTCTTGAACTCAGAGAGAACTTTGTTTGTGTTCAGATCAATGAAAACCACGCGGTCACCCGTGTAGTCCGTTACACCTGCAACATGCTGTTTTTCATCCAACGCGATGCGGCGTAGCTCACCACCGATCTTGATCTCTTGCAGCACTTTGTTAGAGCTGCGGTCAACAACAGTGACACTGCCTGCATCAAAGTTTGCTGAGATGAGTTTTGTGCCCTCACTATTGAGAACAAGGGAGCCACTTTCAACGGCAGCATAGGCTGGCACCATAAGTGCGACCAGCGCCAGAAGAAACGGAAAGATCCAGGCTGCAGCCTTAACCATCGAATAGCGCTTGGCATGGTGAAACACCAATAACGAAACCGGCAGAGCTGGAACCAGATGGAGCCAATATGCAACCTGCCCCATCATGTTGCCGCGATTGCCAAAAAACGCGAGATAAATGCCACTGAGAACCAACAGTACCAGGGCAACCTCAATCATCTGGCCTGTTCTACGAAGAAACGGGCGTCCGTTCTTCTTAACCAGGTCACGATGAGAAAACCAAAATGGAAGAACGAACAATGGAAAGAGGATAAGGGAGACAATGAAATGCATGGCAAGTGAAGGTTGGATGAGCTGCCAAGGAAGGCCAACAACATCCCACAGCATCAACCCACTGATAGTGAGGAAGTAAAGCACAAACTCAGCATGTTTGCTCTTGTAACCGAGACGCTTCCAGAACAATTTTATTGCGCTGGGTTGTGCTGGCTTAGGTCCAGTGACTGGTACGCTATTCTTGCTTGCATCATCCATGACTGCAGATCGATTCTTCGTCAGATTATTATGATTGTTGTCTCTATAGCTAAATGCGAATGCCTCGCATTTGACTTAGGTTAACAGGCAGAAGAAGCCGGGATGTTTTACACCCCGGCTGTTTCAAATCGCGGTAAACTACTTATTTTACAGCAAAAACTTTGACCTTACCGGCCATCACCATAGCTGTGCCAGCCTGCACAATTTGCGGAACACCATCTGCATCCGTGTCCAGATCTTCACTACCAGCTACAACGTTTTCACCACTGTCTCCCAGCCATTCAGCAAGCTGCATGCCCTCGTTCACATTGCGACCGTTGATGACAGTGCGGAACCAACTTTCATATCGCTGCGTCAGACTTGCCAGATCCAATAGAGGTTCATTCTCACCTTCACTGTTGCGCAGAATAAGCATTGCACTACGCAGTCCAGCACTGATTGCAGCAGCGGTGTATGGTGTGTGCTCAGCTGGTTGGCCTGGCACAGCAGCGTATGTGCCAATCGCCTTGTCATACATCTTCGCTTCAATGGTCAGGAACAGCTTACGTGCTGCTTCTTTGTAGCTCTCATCCTTTGTTGCAAGGAATGCCGAGGTTAACCCATGAACAACAGCGAACTGCGTACCCAGGCTTTGCTCCGTGCTCGCGCCCTTGCCAATCTCAAACCCATCAACTGCGAGGCCATTTTCAGAGATCAAATTCTTCAGAATAAAATCTGCCTGCGCGTTAATCAGCTCGAGCGCCCGCTTGCCGCGTGCAGTTTCCAGGCTCTCGCCCGCATCAGCGGAGGCATAACCAACGGCCAGTGCATCCTGAGAACGCTGAAAAATGTTCAGGGCCTGAAGAGCATATGCCGCATCATAAGTGGTAACTTTGGAGCCCTGCTTGCCATCATAACGATCAACCAGAGTGCCCGCTTCTTTGTTGAAGTGCAGCGCATCAAGGTTTTTGAAAGTAGCGTTTGTGAGAACACTTGCAGCGGAGAAGACATCATCAGAAGCAATGTCATTCACCAGATCATTGTCTTTGTTTAGGTCAGCAGCTGCAGCAAATGGTGCACCGTCAAACACTGCGATAAAAGCCGGGTTCTGATTTGTGTTTGCAGTACGTTGGTCGCTATATGCGTAAATCTCTGAAAGTGGCCATAGCATCAACCATGTGTCACGCAGAGTGGATGCCCCGTCGATGACCTTCAAAGACCCGATGGCTTTCACGGTGTTCTCGGTCTTTTCAGTCACAGCGACCTTGCGCGGGAACCAGATTGGGCCCTGTGCTGGATCATAAGACGCGGTCAGCTTTGCGCCAAGCATCTTACCGTCATAACCAAACTGATCACGTAGTGTTATCATACGGTCATTGAGCATTTCAGTTAGAATAACGCCGTTAAAGCCATCTGCCGTGGATACTCCGAGCGCGTGTACGCCATCCTGATCCATGACAGAACTTTCAGCCTCAACTTCCAGATCCTCTGCTATTGTGTGCATACCGCCGAGGAAATCCTGTGCCCACATGACATCCTTCAGCATGATGCCTGCCGCAGCTCCGGGATTGAAAGACTTGTCCATGCCTTCCTCTTTCCAGGAGAGCGAAGCATAATCGCGGAAGTACGCCGGAATATCGATTTTTACTGTTTTAGATTTTCCGTGAGCGGTCAGAATATCCGCCTCATCGCTGGAGACGACAGAACTGTCAATTTCCTGACCAAATTCAGGAAGCGCTGAGATGTATGGGAAGGTGATCGGGTACATGTTGAGCGGAATTTCTTCCACTGGGAAGGCAACAGATCCGGCCAGTTCAATCAGGCGCTTACCAAGGCTTTCAAGTGAACCGCCACGTGCGTTGTTTAGTGGACCGTTTACGATATGCGGGCCCATCTTAGACTGATAATTGACCGCATACATAGCCTCCTCAGAGTATTCATAACTCTCAATGCCGGCTGCGTAATCAAAAGCGGTTGGCTGATTGACGAGATTTGGGTCCAGAACATCAAGATCCAGCCCCAGACCTTCCGCTAAAGGTTCGCCAGAAAGCTCAAACTCTGTGTAAGCCAGGAAACCACCCGCTGGATCAAAGATTTTGTCTAAAACCTCGACTTTAACTTCAGTAGAACCTGCAAGAGCTGTAGAGCTGATTGCCACTGCTGATACGAATGATAGAAGTGCCGTTTTATTCAACATGCTTAAACTCGGAATCTCTTTTGAGGGGATAGCCCAACATGAGCAAACCTCCCCTATCCCTCTCCAATGCAATAGGATCACCAGGGCAAAACTAGCGCCCTCTCGCAATTGAGAATGATTTGCAATCCGAGAAATAGAAAACAGAACATCTTTCGCAAATGACAAAAGTCAAATATGAATTAAATATTCATGTTTTATAATTATTCAAAAAATCAATATGTTATATGGACTTATGACTACATTACATATCCCAGCCAACTGTGCATTTCACCATTCCCAGTGACAAAACAGTTCGTTAAGCCCCAAAGAGCGCTGCCTATAAATGATGCAGGGCTATGAGTTGATCTTGGTGTTGGGTGACTGTGATTTTCATCGAGTAGAGCGTTTGGAGGGCGTTTGTTTCCAGAACATCTTGTGGGGTGCCGTGGATGGCGAGGGTGCCGTCTTTTAGGGCGATGATTTCGTTGGCGTAGGCTCCCGCGTAGTTGATGTCGTGGAGGACGATGACAAAGGAGCGTTTGCCGGTGTCGGCTATTTCGCGCAGACGCTTCATGAGGCTGCGCGCATAGTACATATCGAGATTGTTAAGCGGCTCATCCAGCAGGAGGTATTTCGTCTCCTGACAAAATGCCATGGCGACCAGTGCTCGTTGTTTTTGGCCGCCGGATACCTCATCAATGAACCTACCGGACATATCTTGCAGATCAAAGTAATCCAGCGCTTCCTCTACCGCCTTATGATCTTTGGCTGTGGGGCGACCTTTGTGGTGCGGGTAGCGGCCAAATCCAACAAGATCCCGCAGAGACATACGACTGCTGAGTGCATTATCTTGTCTTAAGATAGCAAGGGTCTTTGCAAGTTCTCTGGTGGGTGTTTGAGACACTGATTGGCCATCAAACGAGATGGAACCTGTCTGGAGTGGCTGCAAGCGGGCCATGAGGGACAAGAGCGTGGACTTCCCTGCCCCGTTTGGCCCAATCAAGGCTGTGATTCCGCTTTCTTTTATGGAAAGCGAGATGTTTTGAAGGATTTTGCTCTTTCCATAACTATGAGAAACACCATTAATTTCAATCATCTCATTTTTCCTCGAAAGAGAAGCAGCAGGAAGAGAAGTCCGCCGAAGAATTCTACGGTAACGCTCAGGGTAGACTGGCTTTTTAAAATGCGCTCAAAGACCGTTTGGCCGCTGACGAGAATGAGTGCAGCGATCAGGATAGAGGCCGGCAGCAAAATGCTGTGACGGTGGGTGTTCATGATGAAATGGGCAAGACTAGTCACCAACAAGCCAAAGAAAGCGACAGGACCGACCAGAGCTGTTGAGACAGAAACCAGAGTGGCGACGAGGACCAGAACAGCGAAGCTTGCCCGCTCATAGTTTACGCCTAAATTGATCGCATTGCTGCGTCCCAGTGCAATGACATCAAGGCTGTATCTAAGCCGCCAAATGATAAGGCAACACACTGAAACGAGCAGGATGCTGAGGCCGAGCAGGTCTTTGTCTACGCTGGAAAATTGAGCAAAACTTGCACCTTGCAAAATGGCGAAGTCGTTTGGATCGATAATCCTTTGCAGGAACCCTGTCAGACTCCGAAACAATACCCCGAAAATGATACCCACCAGAACCATACGATGAAGGTCCTGCCTGCCTTTTCCCATCACCGTTGAGAAGAGCAGTACGGCTGCAAGCAACATAACACCTACTTCTGCGAGAAACTTGATTTGTCCATCAAGAGCGACGTAGGTGAACCCTCCGAGCATAAACACCAGCAGCGTTTGAACCAGTAAGTACAAAGCATCAAAACCCATGATGGAGGGTGTTAAGATGCGGTTCCCGCTGATGGTTTGGAACAGAAGTGTTGCAACAGAAATTGAGACTGACACCAGCAAAAGTGCGAGTAGTTTTGTTCCCCGGAAAACAAGCAGGAAACTCCAGCTGCCTTTGGCGCCAAGAGTCATGAAAACGATACAAGCAAGTGCCAGCAAAACGCTCAGGATAATGAGCTTTTTAGCGTGCATGAGCTGGTCTCGCATACAACAGATAGAGGAAAACGAAAGACCCGATGACGCCGAGTACCGTACCAACGGGTATCTCATAGGGGAAATGAACCAGACGCCCGATAAGATCGCATACAAGCACCAGAAGCGCGCCGAGCACTGCGACCCACGGCAAGCTAGCCCGCAGGTTGTCACCCATCAATTTGCGAGCAATGTTTGGTACAACCAGCCCCACAAATGGGATCATGCCTATTGTGACAACAACCAATGACGTGGAAAGTGCCAAGATAAACAGGCCGACAATCACGACTTGCTTGTAATTGAGGCCCAGATTGATGCTGGCATCTTTGCCCATGCCAATGATGGTGAACTGATCAGCCACAACATATGTGAGAATTGCCAGTACGCCGCAAAGCCACAAGAGCTCATAGCGGCCGCGTAAGATGCCGGAGAACTCTCCGCTCATCCATGTCCCCTGAAACTGCAGCATTTCTGTTTGAAAAGCGATGAAGATGGTCAAGGCTTCCACGATGCCGCTGAAGATCAAACCAACGAGCGGTACGAGTAATGGAGATGTTACCGGCAATCTGGAGATCATAGCCAAGAAGACAGCCATACCGATCATCGCTGTTATGGACGCGACAATCATCTTCACAATCAATGGGCTACCCGGATAAAGCAGTGTCACAAGCAAAATGCCCAGTGCTGCACTTTGGGCTGTGCCAACGCTGGAAGGCTCCACAAAGCTGTTTCGGGCGAGCATTTGCATGACAGCACCTGAAACAGCAAGGGATGCGCCTGTCAAAACAACTGCCAATGTGCGCGGGATTCTACTGATAAAAAAGAGGTCAATGTTCTGAGGGGTTTGCCACCAGTCAGAGATAGAGATCTCTTTGACACCAACGAATAAGCTGAAGCAGGAAAGTGCGAACAGAGCGACGATAGCAACGCCGATGTTTTTCATGGGACACCAAGGAAATGGCTAGAGCTGAGCAGCGCGCGCCCAGCTCTTGGCGAGAACTATTACTTATTGAAGGCTTCGATCAGCTGATTGAAGATGCGCGTGGTTGCCTGATAACCACCTTGGGCAATGTAAGTTGCAGCCGGATCAAGATAGATCACCTGGCCCTTCTTCCACGCAGTCGTGCTGGCTACCAGTTCATTGTCCAGAACCTGACGGGCATTTTCAGCATCACTGCCGATTGCTGTTGCGCGATCCATCACCAGAAGCCAGTCAGGATTGGCCTTTTGAATATACTCGAAAGACACCGCTTCTCCATGAGACGCCACGGCAACCTCAGCCATTGCCGGTTCAATTTTCAATTCATCATGGAACCAGCCGAACCGTGAGCCCGGGCCGAATACAGAGACTTTGGGGCCATTGGTAAGAACAAACAGCGCCTTGCCCTTGTCTTTAACTGAAGCTTTCACTTGTTCTAGCAACCTGTTGTAATTACTAGTAAGTTTCGCTGCTTCCTTTTGCTTATTAAAGACCTTTCCGTAGGCTTCCAGATGCGCGAGCAGCGTTGCTGAAACCTCTGAAGAACTTGGTGTCATATCGATGGTTGGCGCGAGTTCAGACAATGGCTTTGCCTGTTTGCTGGAACGGCCTCCAACGATGATCAGTTCAGGCTCAAGCACATTGATTGCCTCGAAATCTGGCTCAAACAGAGTTCCGATGACATCTGCCTCAGACTGAACACCATCAAGATAGTCGACATACATTTTGTTGACGACGCCTGCCGGCTGGACACCCAGAGCATTCAGGTTGTCGACTACTCCGATATCAAACACGACCAGATTCTTTGGCTCAACAACAACGCTGGCTTTGCCATTTGCGGTGTTGATTTCGACCTGTTCTGAAAGGGCTGGAGAGGCTGCCAGAGCAAGGCAAGCGAAAGCGGCAACTGATCTCGTTACGCGATGAAACATTTCTAACTCCGTTGGATAGATGTCTCATGGCTTGGCGTAAGAGCCTGGCTGTTGAGCTTTGTTTCTATCTAAAATCAAAAAAAGAGGAAGTCCAACAATACCTGAGGTTTACACTCAGATATTTATGCAGTTGCATCTAAACGGGTTCCGGATGCATCATGGAACGCCCTTCCCAATCAGGTGAATAAGACCATCACTGAGGATGGTTTGCCACGAGAATAAGTCATGGCCCGCAGCGTAGGTTTCCAGCTTTACCTGATAATCTTTAGCAAGCAGAACATCTCTAAGATGTTGGTTGGAATAAAGTATTCCAACTCCTCGACCGGCTGCACTTTTCTCAAAGAGACCCGCACTGAGGAAAAAACGGACATCTTGGCGAGGGGCATTTGCAACAAGGCTTGCGACGTAATTCTCGTTATTGTCCTCTGAGTACCAATAGGATCCAGACATAGAAAGTACGTTTCCAAAGTGCTGCGGGTAGCGCAGAGCGATGGTGCTTGATGCAAGTCCACCAAAACTGGAACCTGCCAAGATGGTTCTTTCTGGCGCTATGGATGTGCCAAGTTCTGCCTGCGCAAATGGCAGTAGTGTTTTGGAGATAAAGGCAGCGAACTGAGCGTTGTTGGGGAGTTCAACGGTTCGTGTTTTAGAATCTATGTGAGATATGAAAATGGCAGCTATTGGCGGAATTACGCTGTCTGCGACCATGTTATCCAAAATATCTGGAACTGAGACACGGCCATTATAGTGTTCTGAATCAAACATGATGAGCAGCGGAGCAGTTGCTTTAGATGCTTCATAGCCTTCGGAACGGTATAGCCAGATATCGCGTTTGTTCCCAAGGGCTTTACTCTCAATTTCATACTGCTTGATCTGGTTTTTTACGACTACCTGATCACCAAGGAAGCGGGGAGATGCTGCTTCTGGTAGCAGAACTGTTGAGTGCTGATTGTAGGGATCGATTGCATCAGCAGGCCAAGGATGTTTGTTGAGCGGATCTGCTGCCAGAGTTGCCAGAATTGCTCTGCGGCGCTCCACCCATGTGCCTGAAATCACGGGCACATCAAAAGCCAGTTGATAGGAAAGACGAGTGGTGTTTGGAACGATGAATGACTTGAACCAGACATCACTGCCTGTAAGTCGCTCAAGTTCATCATGATTACTTGTTGGGGCACCAAGAAGGCGGACGCCGGTTTTGGCACCTCTTGCAAGGAATGTCAGGATGCTTTCACCATTCCCGTTGTCTTCGATCAACGGTGTGCCTTTCTGCTCGACCTCTGTCCAGAAGGTATCGGTTGAACTGCCTGCTCCTAGTTGATCTGCAAGGCGAGAAAGACGCGGGCTAAGGTATTTAGTTTGTTGGGATTCTTGATGTTCAATACTAACTTGGTTGATGACCGAGAGTGTGAAGTTTCCAGTTTCAATCGCGGATACCTTGAGGCTTATTGGAGCATCACCAGCGACCAACAGGAATGGTGCACGTCCGGTGTTGGCAGAGACAAATCTGCGGATATGAGCACCCGTCAAACGGTCGATAGTGTCCAGATTGAAGCGGCCCGATTCCACTTGCCAACCAAGTTGGACGTAGTCCCCTGGTTTCGCTTGCAGCTCAAAGGCCTCCTCGTGATCTTGTTGAAGAAAACGTACGTCAGCCGGGGTGTCCGCTTTTGAAAGTTCGAGTGTGAACCCTGACGATACACTTTGAGACATCATAAAAACAATCAACCCAATTAGAGTTTTCCTGAGTGAAAACATAGTGATACACCTATACGTATTGAAGGCGGGCGTGGGCCCACCTCCCTGCTCTTTCATCATTGGAGATCAGAAACGAGTGGTGCCTGAGATGAAATAGCGGCGACCATCGACATTGAATTCATCCCAGTCTGTTTTTAGGATTTGATTGTCTGCAATGTTCAGCACGCCAGCGCGGAGTGTGAAGTTCTCGGTTATGTCGTAGCGACCTGTGAAATCTGCTGTGATGTAACCGTCTACTTTGCGTGCGAATGCCATGTCTCCGTTGGCGGGAACCGATGTGTATTGCTCGCCTACGTAATTGGCAGATAACGCAAAACTGAGCTTTTCGTTGAAACTGTAATCCAGTTTGACGTTTGCAGTATGCTCTGGCTGGAATGCAAGTGGAGCATCATTCGCACTTGTGTTTTTCGCGTCCAGATAGGTGTAGTTGGCAGAGACTGTTAGCTCATCTGTTGGATGCAGTGTCAGGTTGGCCTCGATCCCCATTGTTCGGGCTTCTTCAATGTTCTCAAACTTGAAGATCGGTTTGCCATCTGCGGTAAGGCCAACATAGTTGGAATAAATCTGAGCAACAGCGACATCAGCTGTTCTGGCAGGTGGAAACTGGATCATGTCTTTGATCGTATTATGGAAACCGGTTATGCCAGCGCTCCATTTTGCTTCGTTATATTTAAAACCAGCCTCAAAGCTGCTGCCAACTTCCGGATTTAAATCTTCTGCCCCTCCAAGAAAACAACTGCCACCGCAAGAGACTTGGTTCCAGTTTGGGGACATTTGCAGCAGGGTTG
This sequence comes from Pseudovibrio sp. Ad37, assembly GCF_001623075.1. Taxonomy (GTDB): domain Bacteria; phylum Pseudomonadota; class Alphaproteobacteria; order Rhizobiales; family Stappiaceae; genus Pseudovibrio. The sequence continues at coordinate 60,616 of NZ_LMCF01000092.1, read as the reverse complement.
GTGCTTTGAAGGATGAGGACCAGCCGCCTTTGAATGTCAGGGCTTGCGTGAGGTGATAAACGCCGTAAACGCGGGGGCTGGCGTTCCAGCCGAATTTTTCGTGTTTGTCCAGACGGCCTCCGAGTGTCACCTCAAAATTCTCTGTGATTTCAAGGCGGTCTTCAACGGAAGCAGCGGCTTGCCAGAGGGAGTTGTCTGATCCACCCTCGCCTACAAGGACATACTTGTCTTCGAGGGATTGATGTTGGTAAGTCGCGCCGACGGTGATGAAGTTCGGGACCAAGAGGTCTGCATCAAAGCTGACTTTGCCGTCTCCATTGAAGTTATAGGCTGTGTTCGGCATATCGACACCAGCGGCGTTTCCGTGGCCGTAGGAATTGTCGATCCGGTCGCCAAAGACACGCAGTTCTGTCTCACCAAATTCGTAGGACCCATGATGAGTTATACCCGCTGAATACCTGTCCAACGTGGTCTTATCGTGCGTGCGTTTGCTGTAACCTGCGTTGAAATCAACGGAATTTTCTTCGTTTACGTCCCAGGTGACCGTCGTATCAAGGTGTTTGTTATCGCTTTTGGCGAACCCTGCATTGGCTCGTCCGCTTGAGCTGTCAGGGTTCAAGCTGCTTGAATCTTTGCGGCGGAAATCCCAGCTGCCGTAAGTTCTCATGAAGAGTTTGTCTTTGAGGATTGGACCTGAAAGGTTGAAGCCCGCACGGCCATAATCACCGGATTTGCGATTCTCCTGAAGGGTATATTCGTTGGTAAGTGAGCCGTGCCATTCCTCAGTTTCCTTCTTGGTGATGATGTTGACAACACCGCCAATTGCATCGGAGCCGTAGAGCGAGGACATGGGACCGCGAACGATTTCAATACGTTCGACGGCTTCAAGAGGAACCCAGCCGGAATCGTAGTCGTTTCCGCGGAACGCGTTTGGAGCAGAGGTGACGCGTTTTCCATCGATCAGGAACAACGTGTAATTCTCGTTCAGACCGCGGATCTGCACTTTGTTGAGATTGCCAGCTCTGTTGAAAGTGAGGCCCTCAACACTTTCCAGAAGGGAACGAACGTCTCGAGCGCCCTGATTTTCCAAGTCTTCTGCGGTGATAACGGAGATACTTGCAGGCGCGTTCTTGTAGGTCACTTCAGAAGCTGAGGCTGTGACGACCACTTCATCCAGCAGTTTATTCTCCTGTGCGGACGCCATTGAAGCGCAAGTCAGCGCGGTTGAAACCAATAAGAGGTTTAGTGCGTTCATTTGCGTTTTTTGCGTAAAACGGGCGTTCTTAAGTGCTCTATCAACGTCGCGGCTAGACATCGAAACATTCTCCAATCGTATCCGTGCGACAGCACAGCGCCATGAGCGCTCGCATATGTAGCGAGCACTTTGGGCACCTCTTTACCGAGATGTTCGTGAGCTGGAAGGTCGCGCTGGACTTACTTCATTTATACGAAGTTTTAAACTTGACTTCAAAACTCATAATATATTTATGAAGGGGTGTTCGTCGATTGGAAATGCATTGGCGTGTGCGCCAAAAACATATTCATTCGCGCCACTGAAAAGTCAGGGGGCACTTTCCGTGCAGATTGAGCAGCAGATCCGAGTCAAAGTCCTGGACGAGACTATGGGCCACCATGAACATGACGGTCTGGTGGAGCTCTCACCTATTTTCCAGATTTTCATTTATCTGGAAGGTCAGCAGCAGTTTTACATTGATGATGTTTATTTTGATCTGGATGCTGGGGATCACGAAGCACCCAAACCTCAGGCGCTGCTGTTCAACCTGCGAAAACCTGCCAATCTGCGCTTGAAGCCGAGTCAAGCCGGGCACTCCCTGCGCAAGGTCGGCATCGCCGCTCAACCGGACTGGTACGGTGCAATTGGGTTTCAGGCCTCTGCTCTTTCTGAGGAAGTGCGGAGCTTTATGAATGGCCATCTGAATTACTTCATCTGGCAGCCAGATGAGCGCATGGTAGACCGTGCTGCGCGAATTTTGGCTATGACCAATGATGGGGCTGATGAAATTAGCGGCCTACAACGGCAAGCCGAGGCGTTAAGCCTGATGTCTCAGAGCTGCGCGCATTTGCAAGGGGCAGTACAGGCCGAGAAGCGGGAAGCGGACAGTCAATTACGGATCAAAGGATTGAAGGTGCGGGAATTTCTGCTGGAGCATCTGGAGGAAGACCTTTCCATCGAGCGGATCTCCAAAGAAACGGGCCTCAGCAAACGCAGCATTCAGCGCCACTTCAAAGATAAGTACAATCTGACAGTTTCTGATTTCATTCGCAAACAGCGTTTGGAGAAGGCCCGGCAAGCCATCAATAAAGGCGGCATTACTGTTTCTGAAGCTGCCTATATGGCGGGATATAACAGCCCGTCCAGCTTTAGCAATGCCTTTAAACGGGTCTATGGCTCAGCGCCGAAGACCTGGCGAACATAGGACATGAGCTCGCAAAATAGCCATTTCTGAAACTGCTAATCACTTGCAATTGCTAAGATAATTCTTCTCAAATTGACTTTAGTCAAAGCGAATAGTTTGTAGCTCTTCAAATCTGTCTCCACAAAATTACTGATTGGAGAATCCGATGAAGCTCAACACAAAAGTCGCAGAAGCTCTTAACCAGCAAATTAATGCTGAGCTGAGTGCCTCTTACGTTTATCTCGCTGTGGCTGCCTACTTTGATTCTATTGAGTTGCCAGGTTTTGCAAAGTGGTTCCGTCTTCATTCAAAAGAAGAGACTGACCACGCAATGCGGATTTACGATTTCATCGTAAAGCGCGACTCTCGCGTTACACTGGAAGGCATACCCGCTCCTACTGTTGAATTTGATTCAGCTCAGGCTGCTATTGAGTTGGCCATGAAGATGGAAGTGAAGGTCACGTCGCAAATCCATGCTCTGTTTGATCTTGCTCATGATGAAAAGGAATACGGCACACAGAATATGCTGCACTGGTTCCTTGAAGAGCAGATTGAAGAAGAAGATCTGTTCCGCCGTGTTCTGGACCAAGTGAAAGCTGCTGGTGATGACCGTTGGCACCTGCTCACACTTGATGATCAGATGGGCCAGCGCCAGGCTTAAATCTCTTTTTATTGTAAGGCCCTCGCTATACTTTTAGCGGGGGCTTTTTTTGCTTTGTGCGCGGTGATGTTTGAACACCCCTATCAAATTCGGCAGATACACACAGATTAAATTTTGATGAAAATCACATAACACATTGCATTTTATGGTGATTTCAATTCAGCGATCAAATCGCACAGGTTTATAGATATAGATGCATTTGCATCTATAATTGCGCTCCAATATACCCTCGCGCATAAACATGAGTAATTATCTCATATTTGATTCGCCGTAGGTAATACGGCCAATATGCGGGTGGGGATCCTAATGAAGAAACTTCGGTGGCGTTTGCTTGTTTCCGTTTGTGTTTTAAACGGTGCTTATTTTTCTACCGGGGCTGCAGCGCAGGATAGTGTGGATGCCAGCGAGGAGCTGGACCCTGTTGTTGTCTACAGTTTCAACAATGACCGCTTTGCAGTGGCTGCTGACAGAAACACCTCAATCTACGTTTCAACTCAAGCGATTGAAGCCGCAGAGATGGGCGATCTTCGTGATGTGTTTGCTGAGAATGCCTCAGTAACGGTTGGGGGCGGTATCCCGATTGCCCAGAAAATCTTCGTCAATGGTGTAGATGCTCTCAACCTGAACATGACCATTGAAGGTGCGATGCAAAACAACCGTGCGTTCCACCATGTGACAGCTAATGCCATTGATCCAGCACTGTTACGTGCGGTGCGTGTGGATGCGGGTGTTGCTGCAGCTGATTCTGGGCCAAATGCTCTGGGCGGTTCGATCGCCTTTCAGCTGATTGACGCACTGGACCTGCTGGAAGATGGTGAGACCATGGGCGGCAAAGCCACGCTGAGCTTTGATACAAACGGCAACACGTTCTCCCAAGCTCTGACTGGCTTTGCGGAGCACAACGGCTTTGATATTCTGGCCTTCGCTAAAAACGCCAAGGGGCAGGATTACACCTCTGGCGGCGACTGGGAAATCCCGGGAACCGGAGCAAACTTGCAGACCGGCTTACTCAAAGCCGGCTACTCCTCAGAGAGCGGACACCGGTTTGAGATTTCCGGTATGATGCTGAAGGATAAGGAAGAGCGTCCTTATCGTGCTAACTTTGGTGCTTTCAAAGGCACTTCACCGACCCGCATTTATGATACGATGCGTAAGAGCTTCTCATTCCGTTATGAGCATCTGGAACCAACAGACCTTTATGACCCTGAGATCGTGCTTGGCTTCAGTGAGAGTAACATTGATGTGCCTGTGCCACATGGAAGCAACGGGACTTCCAATACCTTGAACGGCAAAGTTGCAAACACTTTCCGGTTAACTGAGGATATTGGCTTCACAACCGGATTTGATTTTTACAGGAAGACCGCAAACTACGATGACCCATCCTCTGATTTGGAAGAGGTTGCTCATAACTTTGGCGGTTTTGGACAGGTACGTTGGACACCATCGTCAGCATTGAAACTGTCAGCGGGCTTACGTCTTGACCATCAGCGTTTTGAAGGTCTTGGAGATTTCGATACTTCTGTCACTGGTCTGAGTGGCAACAGCTCGGCATCCTATGAGGTCTTGGAGGGACTGAAGCTTAAAGCAGGATATGCTACTGTTTTTGGTGGGATCGCACTTGAAGACAATTATACCTTCAGTTCCTCATGGGATTACTCTGATATCAAGCCATCACGTTCTCACAATGTGACTGCTGGGCTTGAGTTTGAACGTTCCGGCTTTTTGCTCTCAGGTGAAGTCTTCAGAACTGACATTAGCGATGCGCGCTCGCGCGACGCTAATGTCGATGTTCTTACCGAAGGCTTCAACTTGGCTGCGGGCTATAAGTGGGCCTCAGGTTCGGCAAAAATCACTTATTCCAACACGCGTGTCGAAGTCGATGGCAATGCAGCTGACTCCTATGTTGCTCAGGACTTTGTTGCCCCACTGGGACAAGTCATTGCTTTCAACGTTTCTCATGAACTGGAAGACTACGATCTGACAATCGGTGGAGATGTGCAAGGGGCATTCGATTATGACACAAGATCTGGTGACTCCAATCGAACACTGGATGGCTATGCAGTTGTCGGATTGTTTGCGGAATACGAACCAGAGCAGGTTGATGGTTTGAAGCTTCGACTTGAGGCAAACAACATCTTTGATGAGGATTATTCAGATCGCGGAACGTATGGTGGTGACTACCAGTCAGTAAACACTCTGAAGGAACCGGGGCGGTCCTTCAGTCTGACGGCGAACTACAGGTTTTAAGAGATATTGGGGTCGCTGTTTAGCGGCCCTTTTTATTCGTAGAGCTTGGTCAGCAGTTTGAAAAGCTCAAACGCCTCTTTCTTGGTGAGACGTTCTCCGACTTCCTGCTGGATGATTTTGAAATAATGCGGCCAGATTTCCTCGTGGGCATGGGCCGCTTGAGGTGTCAGGAAAATCAGCTGCGCGCGTCCGTCCTCTTTATCTGGACGACGCTCAATCAGCCCCTTATTTTCCATACGGGCGATGTGCCGTGACATGCTGAACTGCGCCATATGCAGATGGTCTTGCAAGTCAGAGGCCTTTGCCCCCTGCTCTCCCACACGTTCAACCTCCAGCAGAATTTCATACCAGACCGGGTTATCAATGCCATGCGTTCGCAAACTGCGCTCAAAGCGTGGGTAAAGATAGCGGTGGGCCCGCATCAGGTGAAACCAGACACGGCTTGCAAGCTTATCTTCAGTCTCCGTTTCAATCTCGTCGTATGTTTTCATCAACGCAAAGTCCCAGTCAGCAATCCGAAAGACCTAGCATACTGATCCTCCCCGCGGCGCTTGCTCTGACAGATACTGACAGAAAGATTTGTGTGATGCTCTCCTTGCCTACAAAACGCGGGAGTGGATTTGCTCGGCGACGGTGTCGATGCGGCTTTGGTTTTGGCCTCCAATAACGAGGTAACGATAGCCGTTGCCGGTCCAGTCAGCGGAGGCCATGCCTTTGAGGCTGGTGGATTGCATGATGGTTCCGGCGGCATCTGTGTCTTTGAGGATGCAGAATGCAACCGGGGCACCGTTGGGGTCTGCAAAGACGATCTGGATGAGTGGTGCGCCTTCATGGCCCAGAACCTGGGTTCGCAGTAGTTTCAAGCCTTCCAGATCATTGAGGTCTGAAAGGTTCAGCTGCTGGCCTACAGCGGTTGAGGCTTCAGCCAGCTCTTGTTTCAGTTCATCCTCGGACCTGTTCAGGGATGCGATTGTCTCTTTGACGTAAAGCGCCTGATAGCTTGCGACTTCCTGCCGCCAGTCAGTTGTGTCATCTGCCCAGTGCATGAGGCCTGTTCCGATGGCCAAGCCAATCACAAGCGTTGCTGCGCGGGTGCCCCATGTGCGGACAAAGGTTGGAGCGACTGCATGATCGTTTGCAGGGATTGGCTGTGCGAAGATCTTGTCTTCCAGCTGTTTCAGGTGATCAGCGTCAGGGATCTCTGCAAAGCCTTGCTGAACGACGGGGAGCAGGCCTTCAAGTGCCAGCAGGCGTTGTTCCAGGATCGGATCGCTCTCCAGATCCACTTCTATTTGCTGCGCGGTTTCAAGGTCCAGAGAGCCTGCCAGATAAGACCGTAGGTGTTCGTCGGTGTACATCATGCCAGCTCTCCCTTCTTCATCTGGTTGGCTTGTTCCTGCTTTAAAGGTGCAAGCGTTTTACGGGCTGCAGATAAGCGACTCATGACCGTTCCAATAGGAATACCTAAAATTGCGGCTGCTTCGCGATAGGTGAATTGCTCTACGAAGACAAGTTCCACCACAGAGCGCTGACCTTCTGGCAGTCGCATCACCTGTTTAAACACTTCAGCGGCGAAAATATTCGTTTCAGGGGATGGAGACGGGTCGATGAGGCTGGATTCGATGGCGGTGTCGAGCTGGCCGGTTTTCCTCAGGTGCTGGCTGCGCATTTCATTCAACCAGATGGACCGACAAATGGTCATGGTCCAGGCGGCAAAGTTTGAACCTGCCTGAAACTGGCTTTCCCGCTCCAATGCCCGCAGACATGTGGCCTGCACCAAATCGTCCGCCAGATCCTTTTGCCCTGCAAGCGAAAGTGCAAAGCGCCAGAGCCGGGGCATGAGGGTGATTAGGTCACTTTGAAAACGTTTCTGATATTTTTTTCCAAAATACATCGAATAAAAGCCAGCTGTCGTGTGTTCCTCAATTGATAGCAACCAAAAATCGTCAATCACATCAAATCACGAAGGCGACATACCTATGGTAAAAACCCTTTTCCGCACCTCCGCGATGCTTTTACTGTTGTCTGGCAGTGCCCTTGCACAAACCTGGAGCGTGGACAGCGACAGCTCACGCCTTTCATACGGCACCATCAAAAAGAACTCCGTGGGGGAAGTGAACAGCTTTGAGAAACTCTCCGGCTCTGTCTCGGAAGATGGCAAGCTGCAGCTGACAATTGATCTGGGTTCTGTTGAGACCAACATCGATATCCGCAATGAGCGTATGCGCCAGATCGTGTTCCAAAGCATCGGGTCTGCTGATCTGACTGCGCAGCTGGACACTGCTGAGCTGAACCAGCTTGCAGTTGGTGCAACCACTGTTGTTGATCTGGAAGCCACCCTCAATTTGCTGGGCACCGAAATCCCGGTAGAGACAGAGGTTTTTGTAGCGCGTATTTCCGACAGCAAAGTTCTAGCGACTACCAATGACATGGTGTTTTTGGGAACTGAGGAAGCGGGTGTGAATGCGGGTGTGGATCAGTTGAAAACACTTGCCAAGCTGAACGGGATTACACGGACGGTGCCGGTTACCCTTCGCCTTGTGCTGACAACAGATGGGAAGCAGGCGGCAGCTGAATCGGTTGCGGTTCCAGCACCAGTTCAAGTGGCGTTTGCGGGGGATGTGAAGGCGGGCAAGAAGGTTTTTAAGAAGTGCAAGGCATGCCACAGCATGAAGGAAGGGCAGAACAAAGTTGGCCCAAGCTTGCACGGTGTGATTGGCCGTCAGGCCGCTGCTGTTGAGGGCTTCAAATATTCCAAGGTTATGGCAAGTGCTGATGTGACGTGGGATACAGAGTCTCTGACCGAGTTTCTCGCCAAGCCGAAGAAATTCTTGCCAAAAACCGTATGGCATTTGCCGGTTTGAAGAAGCCAGCAGATATCGAGAACCTGTTGGCTTATCTGGACAGCGCATCAAAATAACTGCGGTTTGATGCGCACGCGCCCGCTCGTCTTTCCACCACGAGTGGGCGCTTTTGCTACATGCCGATCAACAAGGACCCGCTGACGAAGCCCGCGCCTATGGCAGACAATAGAATTTTGTCACCCGCCTTATAGCTTCGATTTTCCCGACACTTGGAGAGGCTGAATGGGATGGTGGCTGCTGAACTATTGCCGTATTCCCCCAGTGTTATCAGTGTCTTATCGGCGTTTATTCCAAGATTGGTTCCGACAGCCTGAATGATCCGGGAGTTGGCCTGATGGGGTGCCCAGTGATCTACCTCTGACGGTTTGATGTCCGCCTGCCCCAGAATTTTCATTGCTGAGTCCGTGAGCGTGTTGACCGCTTTGGCGAAGACCGTCTGCCCGCCTTGCAGGCTCATCAGGTACTCATTGGGGGCCATATCCGGTCTGTATGGATTGCGACTGCCACCGCCGGGGATTTTGATGAGGTCGTAATAAGCACCATCAGATGCCAGATCAGCAGCAAGGATGCCCTGCTCTTTATGTGCTGGTGGCAGAACCACAACGGCACCAGCAGCATCGGCAAATAGCACGCGACTGGCGCGTTCTACCGGGTTGATGCGGCGGCTTAAGATATTGGCTGCGACGACGAGAACCGCAATGCCTTGCGCTTTGGCATAGGCATCTGCCATGGCGAGTGCGTAGAGGAATCCTGCGCAAGCGCCTGCCATATCGATGCCACCGGAGTTTGGCAGCCCCAGTTTGTGCACGAGCAGAGGTGCTGAGGGTGGCAAAAGATGGTCTGGTGTGCTGGTTGCCAGCAGTGTCAGGCCGATTTTAGCAGGATCAATACCTGCGTCTTCAATGGCCATTTGAGCTGCTGGCAGGGCGATGTCTGTCAGCGCTTGGTCTGACGAGACATAGCGGCGCTCGCGAATGCCTGTGCGGCGTTCGATCCAGCCTTCTTCCAGTCCCAGATCCTGCTCGATTTCCGCATTCAGTACGCGGCGTTCTGGTGCGTAATGCCCGAAGCCGATTAGTCCGCCGCGGTCCTTAAAGGAGTTCATCAGCAGCCTCAGCTATTGCATCGTAGATCTGGTCAATATCGCCTTGAGTGACGCAGTATGGCGGCATGGAATAGAGTGTGTTGCCAAGCGGGCGCAGCAGCAGGTTCTTTGACTTGAAGAACTCATAGAGGCGCGGGCCGATGTCAGACAGATATCCGTGATCCTTCACGTTGATATCCATAGCGGCGATGATGCCGGTTTGACGGATGTTGGTGAAACGGCCATCGTCTTTGAAGCGCGCAAGGCCTACGGATTGCATTTGCATGAGCTTTGCTATGCGGTCATAGACTGGTTCATTTTCCCAAATTTCCAGATTGGCGACAGCAGCGGCGCAGGCGATTGGGTTTGCTGTGTAAGAGCTGGAATGGAAGAAGGTTTTACTTCTGTCCATGGAATAATGCTCATCATAGATTGCTGAGGAGCACATGGTAACGGCAAGAGGCAGAGAACCACCCGTCAGACCTTTGGAATAGCACGCGATATCTGGTGTGATTTGGGCGTGCTCACAAGCGAACATCTTGCCTGTACGGCCCCAGCCCGTCATCACCTCATCAGCGATGAACAGGACGTTACGCTTCTTGCAGACCTCATAAAGCGCCCGTAGGGTTTCAGCGGAATACATCAGCATGCCGCCAGCACCCAGAACGAGTGGCTCAACTATGAAGGCTGCGACATCGCCTTGCGCACAAAGCTTTTCCAGCTCATCGATTGTAGTCTGCTCATTGCCTGCAGTTGGGAATGTCACTTTGGCCACATCAAACAGCAGCGGATTATAAGGCTGGTTGAAAACGCCACGCTCGCCAACGGACATGGTGCCGATGGTATCGCCGTGATAGCTGTTTTCCATGACGACGATGCGCTGGCGATTTGCGCCCAGATGATGCCAGTAGCCGAGCGCCATTTTGAGTGCCACTTCCACGCTGGTGGAGCCGCTGTCTGAGAAGAAGACATAGTCCAGCCCGTCAGGTGTGCATTTGAGCAGCTGTTGTGCAAGGCGCTCTGCGGGCTCGTGGGTATGGCCTGCAAAGATCACCTGATCCAGCTTCTCAGCCTGTTCCTTGATCGCGCCAATAACATGGGGATGGCAATGGCCGTGGGTTACGACCCACCAGGAGGCAATGGCATCAAGCAGCTTTTCACCATCATCCTTCGTCAGGTAAGCGCCAGAGCCGCCTGAAATCTTGGTCATTTCCGTCAGCACAGCATGCTGAGTAAAGGGATGCCAGATTGGTGAGCGCTTGGACATCATACGTTCTCCCCGTTTTGCAGACAGAAGTCTTCCAGACGGAAATTCTCTGCAAACGCTGTTCTTATTGTTTCTGGGGTGATTTGTTTCAGCAGTGGCAAGCGCCCAAGTTTTTTGACACCTGCATACTCTGCGATCGTACGCTCAGAATCTGCCACTTCCTCACCGATAAACACGATGCCGAGCAGATTGCAGCCACGTGCTCGCAGCGCTTCAATGGAAAGCAAGCTGTGATTGATGGTGCCAAGGCCAGTGCGAGCGCATAGCACAATTGGTGCCTGCCACTTTTTGAAGAGATCAATGTACAGCGTCTCGCGTGTGAGCGGCACCATGAGGCCACCTGCCCCTTCAACAACGAGCGGTCCATCGACCTGAGGCATTGTCAGGCTCTCCGTGTCGATCACAACATTCTCTGCTTCCGCTGAGAAATGCGGAGAAGCGGGAACCTGCAAACGGTATGTCTCTGGCAGTGCTCTGCAGCCTGTCAGACGCACCACGGCCTGTGTGTCGGTTTCTTCTTCCAGTCCGGATTGAACGGGCTTCCAGTAAGTGGCGGCCAGTGCCTGTGTTAGCGCTGCAGAGAAAATTGTTTTGCCGATACCGGTATCAGTTCCGGTAACTACGATTGGTTTTGTCATGACGGAACAAGGTCCATTTCTTCAGCAAACGCTTCAAACATGCTGGATACATCTTGCTTGCTTGCATGCAAGGTCAACGCAATTCGCAAGCGGGATGTGCCCCGTGGTACAGTTGGCGGGCGAATGCCGCGGATATCAAAGCCGCGTTCCTGCAATGCCTTTGCAATCTGCATAGTGCGTTTGTCGTTGCCAATAAGGAACGGAAGAATATGCGTTCCGCGGCCCTTTTGTCCGCACACACGGTTCATCTCAGCATTTGCATGGGCCACGAGGTCAGCAAGCTGGTCACGTCGTTCTGGCTGATCCTGCACCAGCTTTAGCGAGGCACGCACGATGGCTGCGACCAGAGGCGATGGCGCGGTTGCATAGATGAACCCGCGCGCACGGTTGATGAGATAGTCGATCAGAACAGCAGGTCCGCAAACAAGTGCGCCTGAGGCTCCAAGAGCTTTGCCGCAAGTATGGAGCGAAATGATGTTTTCGCGGCCTTCAAACTCTGCTGCCAGGCCTTTGCCGCCCTCACCCAGCACGCCTGTTGCATGGGCTTCATCTACCAGCAAGAATGCATCGTGTGTGTCAGCGAGGTCCATCAGGTCCTTGATTGGAGCCTGATCACCATCCATGCTGTAAAGGCTTTCGCAGGCGATCCAGATCCGCCCTGTTTCGCCTTGTTGGCGCCACTGGGTAATACGTGCCAGCGCATCCTCAACCTGATTGTGCTTAAAGGCCATGGACTGGGCTGCACCCAACTTCATGCCGTCATGTGCACTGGCGTGGATAAGGCTGTCATGCAGGACAAGGTCGCCCTGCTGCGGCAGGGTTGAGAACAGCGCCATGTTGGCGTTGTATCCCCCACCAAAGAAAAGGGATCGCTCAGTGTTGAACAGTTTTGCAGCTTCCAGCTCAAGCGCCTCGTGTTCAGGATCATTGCCGCGCAAGAGGCGCGAGCCGCCTGCGCCGAGACTGACACCACGGGCAAGAGCGTTTTCTGCCGCTAAACGCATTTCTGGCGCTGTTGTCAGCGCCAGATAGTCATTGGACGAGAAATCGCAGCCATGCGCTTTGAGCAGAGAACGGGACCTGCCCCGTTCTGCCAGACGCTCGAGCGCTCCTTGGTGCTTATTCAGCAGGCTCATGCTCAGCCGCACAGCTTTTCAGCCCCATAGGGCGGATACCAAGGCGTTTGAACAAAGCTGCGTCCTTGGAGTCTTCCGGGTTGTCTGTGGTGAGCAGTGTTTCGCCTTTGAAGATGGAGTTTGCTCCAGCAAAGAAACACATTGCCTGCGTCTCATCAGACATTTCTGTCCGGCCTGCTGACAGGCGAACATGAGATTTTGGCATCATGACACGCGCAACAGCAATCAGGCGAACGAAGTCAATCGGGTCAACCGGTTCGGCGTCCTGCAGCGGTGTGCCTTCAATTGGAATAAGCATGTTGATCGGCACACTGTCCGGATGCTCTTCCAGAGTCGCCAGAGAAACCAGCATATCGAGGCGATCCATATCTTTTTCACCCATGCCGACGATGCCGCCAGAACAGACTTTAATGCCGGATTCCTTGACCAGATTCAGAGTATAGATACGATCTGAGAACTTGCGGGTTGTAATAACCTCGCTGTAGTAGCGCTCTGAGGTGTCGATGTTGTGATTGTAATAATCCAAGCCAGCATCTTTGAGGCGCAAAATTTGCTCAGGCGTCAGCATGCCAAGCGTCATGCAGCTTTCCATGCCAAGATCTTTGACACCTTCCACCATCAATTCAATGGCGCGCATGTCGCGATCTTTCGGAGAGCGCCAGGCTGCACCCATGCAATACCGGGTTGCGCCGCCTTCTTTCGCCTTTTTGGCTTCTTCAAGCACCATTTGCACTTCAAGCATCTTTGAGGCGGAGAGCTCGGTGTTGTTGCGAGCCGACTGGCTGCAATAAGCGCAATCTTCCGGGCAACCGCCTGTCTTGATGCTTAAGAGCTGGCTTTGCTGGACCTCATTGGGATCAAAATGCTCGCGATGAACGCAGTGAGCTTTAAACAGCAGGTCATTAAACGGCAGGTTGTAAAGAGACTCAGCCTCTTCACGCGTCCAGTTCGTACGAATGTCAGATGATTTTTGCACGCAGTTCAACTCGTTGATTTCCCCTAGGGCGTGTTTTGCCGTCAATTACAGCAAAAATGTGGCGTGCACAATGATCTATTAGAGGAATTTATTAAAACTGCCACTGATTGAACACCTTACATCCCCTCAGTTTCGCTGGGATTTTGAGCATTTCAAAACTGAAGATTTTATTTGGTTTGACCACATTGGAACAAAAAGCTGCATCTGAAGAAGGTGAGTTGTCTTGATTAGCCCCATCTTAATAATTATAATGTTTAAATTTAGTACATATATCTACTAATTAAGTAATGTCAGGTAAATATATTGATGAATATGACACTAAATATCCCATAAATAGTAAGTGGCTTGATGTTAATGATAGATACAGGTCTAGTTGTGTACTTTGGCATCGAAAAAGACCTGATACGATTAAACCTATTACTCGTATACGCCATTTAATCTTATCCTTATTTTCTGTGCTCGTTGTTACTTCTTAATCCGTTAGGTGAGTTTTTCTTCGTGCACTAAAGCCAAGTGATAGAGGCGAACTCTAAAATGCGAAACAAGATTGGACTTGAAGAACACTATGTGATGTCACGCAGTGATGTCGCACCGATGGGAGCTGCTGGAGCAACCGAAGAGTGGATTGATCGGATATACTAATGCGGCAGTGACTTTGGGAGTAAGCGGCTCGAAGCCATGGACGAGGCAGGTATCGAACGTATGGTTCTTTCCCTCGCGCAAGTTGTCAGGGAGCCCCTGAAGGTGAGGTTGTAGGTATTGCGCGCCGCTACAACGACTATCTTGCTGAAAAAGTATCCGCGAACCCGTCGCGGTTCTCCGGTTTTGCTGCCCTGCCAATGCACCATCCGGAGGCCGCGATAGAAGAATTGACTAGGTGCGTCAATAAACTCGGCTTTGTTGGGGCTTTGGTTGACGGATACAGCCGAATGGATGATGGCCGCGCCATCTACTACGATACCCCTGAATATGCTCCGTTCTGGCAAACGGTTGAAGAGCTTAATGTGCCCTTTTATCTTCATCCGGCGATGCCTAGTGAAACTTGCGCGTACAAAGGGCATGAATTTATGCTGGGGCCGGTGTTTGGATTTGCGGTGGAAACACTCCTGCATTCTTATAGACTGATCGGATCAGGTTTATTCGACAGGCATCCCAACTTAAACATCGTACTTGGTCACCTAGCAGAAGCTTATGCTTTTACAGTGTGGCGCTCAGATCGTTGGTTGCAAGATTTCTCCAAAGGTTACGAAGCGGAGAAGGAAATCTCGTATTATTTTCGGCATATTTTTTTGCTACGGTTGCCGGAAATTTCAGTACACAATCCTTCATGATTACATTGAATTTACTTGGTGCTGATCGGTTGCTGTTTTCAACCGACTACCCTTACGAGGATGCAGTTGCAGCAGCACAGTGGTTCGACGCGCTTGATATCAATTCTGCCAACCTACAGAACATTGGCCGAGAAAATGCCCGCAAACTGATGAAGCTTTAGCATTCAAATATGCAGACAGTACCAAGTTAATTGATGAGGAGACTTCAGATGACGAACCAATCTTACATTGCTCCATACAATGCGGTCTGCCTCACATTCAATTACGTCTTTGTGAAGAATCGCAATGAAATGGATGGTGTTTTCGATCGGATTGACGCGTTGATTGGTGCGGCGGTTTGGCTCGCTTCCACAAAAAAACAGGTAAAGCTGGTCGTGTTACAGGAAGCGGCAGTGCAAGGCTTCCCGGATGAACTCTATGATATGGATCCCAATGAGTATATCGACAAGATTGCGCTTACTGCTGACGGCCCTGAGATGGCTCGCTTTGGTGAGTTAGCCAAGCAGTATGGAGTATATCTCGTTGCAGGAGTTCGAACTTATCGCCCAGAGTTTCCAGGGCGCTATTTCAATGAAGGTATCCTGTTTAACCCAGAAGGTGAAATTATCCTCCGCCATACAAAAAACTCTGTGTTGTATCCCGGCGAACATTGTTCAACGCCTCATGATGTTATGGAGCAATGGGAAGAAATGTTTGGATCTGGCTTGGATGCATTTTTCCCTGTCGCGAAGACTGAGATCGGCATAAGTGTGGCTATGGACGGCTCCTATCCTGAGTATATTCGCGGTCTCGCTATGAATGGCGCCGAAATACTGTGTCGTGTGAATCTACCAAGCCCGTATTCGGAAGCATATGAGATCCAAAATAAAGCGCACGCTTTGTTCAACACAATGTATGTTGTCGCGTCCCAAATGGCGACAGCTAGTGTTAATCTCGGAGATGAACCTATTAGCATGTCAGATGGGAGATCCCAGATCATCAGATATGATGGGCAGGTCCTTTCGCAAAAGACCGTGGCGGCAGACTCTTATATGGCGGGCGAAGTTGATGTCGAAGCACTTCGAGAGTTTCGCATCTCAGCACAGGTTGCGAATTGGATCAAAGATCTACGGACTGAGGTCATCCAAAAGATCTACGAAAAGCCTATTCTGCCTGCAAACATGAACAAGGATAAAACAGCTTACAATACACCGCAGTACACAAAAGCACTTCAAGAACAGGTGCACCTCATGATCGCGCGAGGGATCTTTACACCTCCATCAGCTCCGGGTTGGGAAGAGCGCGTTGTCGGAGCAAACATCAAGGATAAATGATGTATGCACACCAATACGCGTGGAAAGCCGCGGACGAGTGGTGGCTTGAAACTTTGTTGCAGAAAAGCGATGGATGCAGCATGAGGGTTAGGCAGATGATAGATTGTTACTCAGTATTGGCGTGACATCAAAGACCTAGACAGCATCCCAGGGAAACATTAGTCAAACATGGCTCAAACTCAAGTCATGGGAGCGAGTAGGGCTAAAAGGGAACATTACTGTAAAACGGTCGGGTCTGCTTTCTGGACGAAACAGCTAAGCCATTGAAAAAATTGGCGATCCCTGCAGGATTCGAACCTGCGACCGTCGGCTTAGAAGGCCGGTGCTCTATCCAGCTGAGCTAAGGGACCGCGCTTTCGCAAGGGCGAGTGGATCGCCCGTTGCGTGGGATGTTTCATAAGGCCGTTAGAGAATAATCTCAATGCTGAAACTTAATGTGTCCACGGAGATAATCTGTCAAAACGGAAATTATCTGAATAGGATGCGCGGCGATGCTTGCGTTTGCTTTCTTCATCAACGCGGTATGCAACATTATTGCGTGTTGCGTAGGCGACCGCTTCTTCCTTAGTCGGGAACTTCAGCTTTACCTGCTGCTTCATATCACCTGATGAAGTATAGCCCATCAGCGGATCAATGGATTTTGGGGACTGTGGATCGAACTCCAGCACCCAGTTGTTGGTTTTGGCTGTTCCGGACTGCATTGCAGTTTTGGCTGGATTGTAAATGCGAGCTACCATATAACCTCTCTTTTTCGCATTGGATTCGGAAACACACTCTCCAACGCGATATACCAGTTTTCCTGTTTCTTCTCCAATTATGCCATTGGTGTCAATGCACTTGGTCAAGCTATACCGATTTCTCTTAGTAAATAGCTATAGATGCACTCATTGCGACCTTAAGTGCAATAATTGCGGTTTTATTTCCAGTATTACCGGACTTGACGTTGGGCGAATTTTAATTAAGAAATTGCGAAGCTTTCGTGATATTTCTGTGACTAGTTACTTCTCCAAAGTTTATAGGTAATTTTAACTTGAAATATACCGGAGACAAAACTAGTTTGCGCGCGAACTGAGCGTTCACCGGAAATAAAAGCGCTTGAAGGTAGCTTCAATACACAAAGTTCCTCGAGTGTTTTTCTGGTGCCCGCTCATTTGAGGGCAACACTGCCACATTCAAGATGTGCGCTCGCCTGCCTTTGTCCTGTGATGAAGGGAGGGTGCAAAATTGTAGTCAGGTGTTATGCCTGCTACCAGGTGCATGAGAAACTACGCGAAGAAGACGCGGCGAAAAAAGTATACAGCATGTCTAACCTTAGAAAAAAGCCTACTCTAGACAAAGACTTAGAAAAGTTTTCCAGGCTAGAGCTGGCCGGCAATGCAATGGCACGTCCATTGGTTGCTCCTGCGGTCGCATTTGTTTTTCTAATGTTCGCTATGGCGATGGCTGGTTTTTATGTCTCTGACCATCCAAACGCTATTATTATTGTTGCTGCTGCTGGTATTGGTGCTTATCTGGCGATTAATATCGGTGCAAATGATGTAGCAAACAATGTGGGCCCATCCGTCGGCTCAAAGGCTCTTACTATTGGCGGCGCCCTGCTGCTTGCGGCCATTTTTGAGAGTGCTGGCGCTTTGATTGCCGGTGGTGACGTCGTGAAGACGGTCTCCAAGGGCATTATCGACGCAACGCAAATTACAGACTACACAGACTTTGTGAAGCTGATGCTCGCGGCGCTAATCTCTGCGGCTGTCTGGCTGAACCTTGCAACATGGATCGGCGCTCCCGTTTCCACCACCCACTCTATCGTTGGTGGTGTGATGGGCGGCGGTATTGCTGCTGCAGGTTTTGGCTCTGTGAGCTGGGGCACCATGTCCGGCATTGCTGCAAGCTGGGTCATCTCTCCAGTTCTGGGTGGTATTATTGCGGCCTTGTTCCTGGCCTTCATCAAATCCTTCATTATCTACCAGCAAGACAAGATTGCTGCTGCCCGTCGTTGGGTGCCGCTGCTGATCGCGATTATGGCCGCTGCGTTTGCTACTTATCTGGCAATGAAGGGCCTGAAGAAGATCGTAAAGATCGACATTGAGGTCGCTCTACTGCTTGGCGCAATTGCCTTTGTTGCTGCACTGGCTATTTGTCGTCCGTTAATCCGCAAGCAGTCTGAAGGTATGGAAAACCGGAACCAGTCCCTGCGTATCCTGTTCCGTTGGCCTTTGATTTTCTCCGCAGCGCTTCTTTCCTTCGCCCACGGTGCGAACGATGTTGCGAATGCGATTGGTCCTCTTGCTGCGATCGTCCACACCGTTCAGGAAGGTGGTATTGCGAAAGCTGTGACGATTCCTCTCTGGGTTATGCTGATCGGTGCGTTTGGTATTTCTTTCGGTCTGATGCTGTTTGGTCCTAAGCTGATCCGTATGGTTGGCGAGAAGATCACCAAGCTGAACCCGATGCGCGCTTACTGTGTCTCTCTTTCTGCTGCGATCACAGTGATCTTCGCGAGCTGGCTGGGGCTTCCGGTGAGTTCCACTCACATTGCAGTTGGCGCAATCTTCGGCGTTGGCTTCTTCCGTGAGTGGTACACAATGAAGTCCAAGCGCCGCATTGCTTTCGTGAAAGAAAGTACTGGCATGGAAAGCTTTAAGCAGAACACTGTGAAGGAGGATGAAAAGCGCCGCATGCTGGTGCGCCGCTCGCACTTCATGACCATCATTGCTGCTTGGGTGATTACGGTTCCGTTGGCTGCAATCCTGTCAGCCGCTCTGTTCTACGTGCTGGATCTCTTCGTGTTCTAAGCAGATTCCACAGTCGTACGATTTAAGAAGCCCGGAGGCCCTCGCCTTCGGGCTTTTTCTATGTGCGCATTGGCTGTAGTTTTATGGCGAGTATTGCGGCTTCCCAATAGAGCATTTAAGGGGCCGCAGAGCGCTAGCCTGCACTTAGGGTGACCTATTCCGAGACTGGTTGAGAGGCGCTGTCAGTGACCTTCCCTGCCCGTTTCAATCAAAAAAGCGATGCTGCTGAATGAGTTGTGCGACAGTAGATGCAAATGGAGCGCTACTTTGTGCAGATATGAGGGCACAAAAGCATAAAAGACAGCAATGCTGTCTACTTGAATTGCGAAATTTAGGGGAAGAAAAAGGGAAGATGGTCGGAGCAGCAGGATTCGAACCTGCGACCCTCTGGTCCCAAACCAGATGCGCTACCAGGCTGCGCTATGCTCCGAACTAATCTTCGGGTCGATAGATGGTCGGAGCAGCAGGATTCGAACCTGCGACCCTCTGGTCCCAAACCAGATGCGCTACCAGGCTGCGCTATGCTCCGATCTATCTTTGTGTTGATGAATGGTCGGAGCAGCAGGATTCGAACCTGCGACCCTCTGGTCCCAAACCAGATGCGCTACCAGGCTGCGCTATGCTCCGATCTCATCAACGTGACGCCCTGCGGCGTCTTGTTGAGGCAGGTATATAGGCAGAGTTTTAAAGCTTGGCAAGCGTGTTTTATAGTTTTTCCCAAATCATGCGAGAAAATTTCAAAAACTGCATCCTGCTGTTGAAAAGACTGAAATTTCAGAGGCTTAAACAATGTGCGTGAAGACTGTGAAAATTTTAGCTTTTCTGCGGCGTGCGGGCAAAAAAAGAGGGTGAGCCTAAAAGACTCACCCCAAGTACATTCCAGAGACCCGCAATCGGGGTCTACAATCGCCAAACAGAGGTCAATAACAAAACTTGAATATTGAACTCATGTTTTAAATCGCAGAAATAACCTGAGTGGTCAAGTCATATTATAAAAGAAAATCAGAAGGGAGTGGATTAGTTGCTTGAAGCAATCACGTGGCCGCGCTTAACCAGCCATGCGTCTGCCCATTCAGCAGAATTGCGACGCTCTTTTTCTGAGGCGAGAGAAAATGCCTTCTCGTGGAGAGAGACGATCCAGGCGTCATTATCACCGCCAACCACTTGCCGGCGCGCCAGGGTCATCCATTTGAGACCTGTCATGCGTGCGGTTGTCAGTTCTTCTGTAAAGTACAGCAGTTCACCAAATTTGGCCTGCGCTCCGACATGGCCTTTTACGGCTGCGAGCTTCAACCAACGGGCAGCCAATCGGCGGTCATAATCTGGCAGCTTATCGTTGAGATACATGATGCCGAGATTGTACTGCGCATCCGCATCGCCAAAGTAGGAGGCAGCATAAGTGAACACCTCACGTGCTTTGTGCGTGTTCTGTTTAACCGGACTATCGCCAATACCTGTCAGGAAGTAGCGGCCCAGCTCAACAAGAGCACTTGCGACAAATGGGGCTGAACGTGCTTTGGGGCCATCGGAAGAGTATTCGCGCACGACCTGGGAAAAATACTGAAACGCCTGAAGATCATCTTCCGGCACACCGTCTCCTTGCGCGTACATCCTGCCGAGCTTCCAGGCTGCCATAGCCTGTCCGTTTTCAGCAGCGTAGCGAAGTGGAGACAGTGCCTTGTCTTTGTCACCAGAGTAGTAAGCGCGGGCCCCTTCCCTCAAGGCTTGCTGAGGTGTGACATTTGCCATCTGATTGACGGCAGCCATTGCACTTGCGCTTTTGTTGGTATCCAGAGCATGTGCACTGTTGAGTGCGAGAAGGGTAAGAACCGAGGCGCAGCTCAAGCTTGTTACAAGACGCGTCAACGCATTGTGGTGCGTTCCCATTTCATCTTTAAACAGAGCTTTTATCAAAGTGCCTCACTTGACCACTGCCTACCTTGTCAGTGGTTCTGACTTCTTATCTTTTCATACCGTCGTTGTGTGATCAGGCTATGAAAGGAAAAAATGTCAATTTTGTTTCCAAAGGTGACATACCTTCAAATTGTCACAAATGATCTTACAAATGCCTAGCTTTTTATCTGATTGACAAAAATCCTACACAGTTCGACCATCTATCAAACATGGACAAGGCAAACTATCCAATTTGCCATTCATGAACCAGTGTCAGTTTCCACCATTCGGGTCAGCGCAAGATGCTGTTGCATGCTCGCAACAATCTGCAGCAGATGACGTAACTGCCGTGTGTATGTCCGGTGTAAAGTTTTGATCACAGGCCTTGGGGCAATAACAAATGCTATTTGTATTTTCGCCGCGAATGGCGCATATGGCATCAGATGCCCGCTTTTGGTGGGGTTCGGCACATTCAGGTAAGCGAAAAGGCGTATGTCTGGCGCTTACCCACAAGGAACAAGAGTAGAACTCCGGCAGATCTTTGCCCTTTTCTCTCAGTCCTGCAAGACTGCCGTTTGATTCGAGACTATTTAAGCGCAAGACCAAAGAGGTACGATGAGCACGCCTGATGATCTGTTTGCAGATGTTACCAAAAGCATGGATGAGCTGACATCCTCTTCTGGCAGCACTGAGAAGAAACAAGCACCAGCCGCAAGCGCACCGACCTCACCTGCAAAGCCATCATCCGCAGGCAAGGCCGCTCCTATCGGCGCTGAGGGTGATTACACAGCAGCTGACATTGAAGTGCTTGAAGGTCTGG
Source organism: Pseudovibrio sp. Ad37 (assembly GCF_001623075.1). Lineage (GTDB taxonomy): Bacteria > Pseudomonadota > Alphaproteobacteria > Rhizobiales > Stappiaceae > Pseudovibrio. The sequence goes on along the minus strand of NZ_LMCF01000092.1, from coordinate 39,177 downwards.
AGCCTGTGCGTCGCCGCCCGGGAATGTATATTGGCGGCACGGATGAAAAAGCGCTGCACCACCTGTTCGCTGAAGTGATTGATAACTCCATGGATGAGGCCGTTGCAGGCCACGCCAGCTGGATTGATGTCTCCCTGGGCGATGATGGCTATCTGACCATTACAGATAATGGCCGCGGTATCCCGATTGATCCGCATCCTAAATACAAAGACAAGTCCGCGCTGGAAGTCATTATGACGACCCTGCATGCCGGCGGTAAGTTTGACAGTAAAGTCTATGAGACCTCTGGTGGTCTTCATGGTGTGGGGATTTCCGTTGTAAACGCGCTTTCCGAAGAACTGGTCGTTGAGGTTGCGCGTAACCGCAAGCTGTATCGCCAGACGTTCCGTCGTGGCCTTGCTGATGGCGGCCTTGAGCTGGTTGGGGATGTTCACAACCGCCGTGGCACCATGGTGCGGTTTAAGCCGGATGCGGAAATATTCGGCAAGACACTCAAGTTCAAACCCGCCCGTTTGATGAAGATGGCGCGTTCTAAGGCCTACCTGTTTGGCGGTGTGGAGATTCGTTGGCGCTGTGCCAAGGCTCTTGCTGATGAAGCAAATGGGGTGCCTGAGACTGCGACTTTCCATTTCCCTGGCGGCCTGAAGGATTATCTGGAAGAGGCTCTTGGTAAAGAGCGCCGCGTTACTGACGAAGTTTTTGCAGGCCGGACACAGGCGACAGGTAAGCATGGCTCAGTTGAATGGGCCGTTGCCTGGTTTGCTGGCGACGGGTTTGTCAACTCTTACTGTAACACTGTTCCGACACCTGAAGGTGGCACGCATGAAACGGGCCTGCGCTACGCCCTGCTCCGCGGCCTGAAGGCCTATGGCGAGCTGATTGGCAACAAGAAGGCTTCCATTATTACCGGTGACGACGTTTTAACGTCAGCAGCTGGTATGCTTTCTGTGTTCGTGCGTGAGCCTGAGTTTGTTGGTCAGACAAAAGACAAGCTGGCCACGAATGAAGCAACTCGCATCGCTGAAAATGCTGTCCGCGATGCGTTTGACCACTGGCTGACCGCGTCTCCTAACCAGGCAAACAAACTGCTTGAGTGGGTGGTTGACCGTGCTGAAGAGCGCTTGAAGCGTCGGCAGGAGAAGGACGTCGCGCGAAAAACTGCAGTTCGTCGCCTTCGTCTGCCCGGCAAGCTCGCAGATTGCTCTACAAGCAAATCTGATGGCACTGAACTGTTTATCGTGGAGGGTGATTCCGCGGGTGGCTCAGCAAAACAAGCTCGTAATCGTGCAACACAGGCTGTTCTGCCATTGCGTGGTAAGATCCTGAACGTTGCGAACGCTGGCCGGGACAAGCTGGTCGCAAATCAGCTGCTGTCTGATCTCATTCAAGCCCTTGGGTGTGGGACGCGATCTAACTACGATGACAAAGATCTGCGCTATGAGCGTATTGTCATCATGACTGATGCGGACGTTGATGGGGCGCATATCGCAGCCCTTCTCATCACATTCTTCTATAAAGAGATGCCGGATCTGGTCAATAACGGTCACCTCTACCTTGCTGTTCCTCCGCTGTACCGGATCAGTCAGGGTGGTAAGACGCTTTATGCCCGGGATGACGAGCACCGTGAGCAGCTTTTGAAAACCAGCTTCAAGAAGAATGGCAAGATCGAAATTGGCCGCTTTAAGGGCCTTGGTGAGATGCTGCCTGCTCAGCTGAAGGAAACCACCATGGATCCGAAGCGTCGGACGCTGCTTAAAGTGGTTGTTGGCGAGGATGAAGTGAGTGAAACCCGCAATGCGGTTGAGCAGCTGATGGGCAATAAACCTGAGGCGCGCTTCAACTTTATTCAGGAGCGAGCAGAGTTCGCGACTGATCTGGATATTTAAAAGACCCTTAATTCTGAATAGTTGCTGAGTTTTGCGTAGGTTATAACTCGGCAACCTTGGCATAACTTGAAGGAATATATCGGTTATACCGCAGAATTTATTGACAACGCTGCTTAGAAATGTAGTGTTCCGCCAAACTGGTTGGAGAAACCTGTAACTCATACGGCTTCCAGCTTCTCTCCTCAATTATCGTAAAGAACATGAAATATGTCGTTTTCCACTCTCGGACTTAGTGAGAAAGTTCTCGCCGCTGTAGAAGCCTCTGGCTATACAGAACCGACTGCCATTCAGGCAGGCGCCATCCCTTACGTTCTCGAACGTAGAGATGTCCTCGGGATTGCTCAAACTGGAACCGGGAAAACGGCAAGCTTTACGCTGCCGATGATTACTCTTCTGGAAAAAGGCCGTGCGCGCGCCCGGATGCCAAGAACTCTTATTCTTGAGCCGACCCGTGAGCTTGCAGCGCAGGTAGAAGACAACTTCAATCGATATGGCGTCAATCACAAGCTGAACGTCGCACTGCTGATCGGCGGTGTTTCCTTTGCTGAGCAGGACCGCAAGCTTGAGCGTGGCGCTGATGTTCTGATCGCAACACCTGGCCGCCTGCTTGATCATTTCGAGCGCGGTAAGCTGCTGTTGCAAGGCGTTGATATCCTCGTGATCGATGAAGCCGACCGCATGCTGGACATGGGCTTTATTCCAGACATCGAGCGCATCTGTAAGCTTATCCCGTTTACGCGTCAGACCCTGTTCTTCTCAGCAACTATGCCGACTGAGATTCAGCGTTTGACTGACACGTTCTTGCAGAACCCAGCAAAGGTGGAAGTGGCGAAAGCTTCTACAACAGCGGATACTGTGACGCAGCGCATTGCGGCGGCTGATGCGGAAGACTACGAGAAGCGCGCGAAATTGCGCGAGCTGATCGAAGGTGCTGAAGATCTGCAGAATGCGATCGTGTTCTGTAACCGCAAACGCGATGTAGCTACCCTCTTCCGTTCACTTGTGCGTCATGAGTTTTCTGTTGGTGCACTTCACGGTGACATGGACCAGCGCTCTCGCATGACCATGCTGGACAACTTTAAAAAGGGTCACATCAAGGTTCTGGTGGCCAGTGATGTTGCTGCACGTGGTCTTGACATTCCAACCGTGAGCCACGTCTTTAACTTTGATCTTCCTATTCATGCAGAAGATTACGTCCACCGTATTGGACGTACCGGGCGTGCAGGCCGTGAGGGTACTGCGATTTCCATTGTGACGGGCAAGGACCAGAAAGCATTGCAAGCGATTAACGACGTGATTGGTAAAGAGCTCGAGTGGGTCGGAGAGCCGGTTGATTTCTCCAAGCCTGCCGATGACAAAAAGTCTCGCCGCCGTTCTACCCGCACTCCAAAAGAAAAAAGCCGCTCACGCAAGCCTAAGGCTGAAGTTCAGGAAGCAGCAGTTCAGGAAACCGAATCTGTACCAGCTGGCCTTGAAGAGCAACCTGTGGTTCCAATGCACGCTGAGCGTCGTGCTGCTCCACCTCGTCCAAGAGGCGGTCGCCGCGCTAATCAACCTAAAGATGATGCGATTTTCCGTAATGCAAGCCACGTTCCGGCCTTCCTGCTGCGGGAAACTCGTTCCAAAGTTCAAAGCCGATAGCCCATTTTCCTGAGGTTAACCACTGGTTAGGTATATCCCATTAAATAAGCTAATGTTAAATTAGCTTATTAATTATGGGGTAGCCCTTTCCGTGACGCGGTGATGCAATCATGAGTCAAGAAGACGAGTTCAAGCGTACGATTGTTTATGCAGACAGTGCGCTCGATTACATCAAGACGAATAAGCTTCCAGCGTTTCCACGCAACTATGAGCTGTGGTATTCTTACGCTTCCGGGTTTAACCGTGCCCTGAACCGGACCATCAATAAGATTCTTGCCCGTGATGGCAAAATTTCTCCTGAAGAGACTCAGAAGATCTATAATCGCTTTTTGTCGCCGAACCGTTTGGGTGAGCGCATTGACGAAGTTGGCGACAAGATCTCCGAGGAAGTTCGGGAATTGATTTCTGCGCTTGATAAAGGAACACTCAAAACCACCGAATACGGTGAAGAGCTGGCCCGTACGTTGAACGCTCTTGAGAACGTCAGTGATCGTTCTCAGCTTTCCCAACTTGTCATTCATCTTGCAAAACTGACCACTGAAACCGCTGAGAGCAATCAAGAGCTTCGCGAGCAGCTGGTTGATTCTCGCCGTCAGATCGGCGTCTTGCAGGAAGGATTGGAGGCGATCCGTTATGAATCGCTCACCGATGAACTGACCACACTGAACAATCGCAAGCATTTCGATCAGAGTCTTGTGCGTGCGGTTAAGGAGACAGAAGAGAGCCATGCTCCCCTCTCCTTGTTGATTTCAGATATCGACCACTTCAAGCAGTTCAATGACAACTACGGACACCAGACCGGCGACCAGGTTCTTCGTCTTGTGGCGCTGGCGGTGAAGCAGAATGTCAAGAACAACGATATTGCGTGTCGTTATGGTGGTGAAGAGTTTGGCATCATTCTACCAAGAACCACCATTGAAGATGCAAAGGTAATTGCGGAGAAGATCCGTAAGAATGTTGTGGCGAAAGAACTCGTGAAGCGTTCTACCGGTGAGAACCTGGGTCGCATAACGATCTCTATTGGCATTTCAACTTTCCGGCCTGGCGACAGTGCAGAAAGCATGGTGTCTCGTGCGGACCTTGCGCTTTATGCTGCCAAGAAAGCTGGCCGCAACCTCGTGAAAGCTGAGGAAGAGAAGAAGATCCCCAACGTGACACAGGTTGCTTAAGCAGCGCTAATTTTTAAAATAGAAACGTATTCGAGACGGCAGATCGTATGATTGCCGTCTTTTTTTGTCGGCTATCCAAGGCCGAAGAGGCTTTCGCACTCTCCTTGGCTTGAGCAAGTTGGCGTATTGCCTTTGCAATCCATCGTGTCAGCTGGACTTCATCCTCGACAATATTCAGCGGAACCGAATAGAAGTTCGTCGGGAAATATTCTCCAAAACACTGATGAATGTAAGGCAGCTGGCCAGTCAGCAAAAAGTCAGCCACGTTATTGGATCCCGCTTTGAGATAGAGTGACTTTTCGCGGACGAGTGCGAACATTTTGCCATTTATGTAATATCCGTGTCCTCCAAACATGGGGCGACAACGGATATTCTTCAGGAATACCGGGCGTTTATCAGATAGAAAGAATGAGGATAAAGACATAAGCAATCACCAAAAGATATAAATATATTGAAAGCTTGCAATATTCAGTCGAAGATCGACAAGATTATTGCCCGTTTCATCCACTCACAGAAATGTGATGTGTTCTTTTGAATGATTATAGCTCGAGGCCCATCTGCCAGAAATTGGCCTCAAGTCTAGTGGCCTCTCTAAATATTCTAGACAATTTGGCGTAGCGTGCCTCAGTCGCATAGAGCGCGCCGAGATCATCGATTTCCTTCACCGCATCAGCGGCGAGTTCCTGATACTCATCACTGGAGTATTCTTTGATCCATTCTGCATATGGATTGCTTGGATCTATTGCCCCATCTTGCTTTGCCAGCTCGGCACCGATTTCACCGTAACCAATAGCGCAAGGTGCGAGTGCGACTTTCAAGTCGAGCATATCGCCCTTCATTGCGGTGTCGAGAACATACCGGGTGTATGCAAGATTTGCTGGCTCTTCCGGAGTTGCGACAATCTCGTTTTCAGACAGCCCCCAACTTTCGCAAAGGCGGATGTGAAGGCCCATCTCTACTTCAAGGATGCCTTTTGCGGAGGAAAGACATTTTCGCATCTGAGCAAGGTCAGTGGACTTGTACATGCCAAGCGCATAGGCGCGTGCGAACTCAATCAGGAAGAGATAGTCTTGGACGAGGTACTTCTTAAACGCTGCAATTGGCAGAGTTCCATCGCCAAGGCCCTGGACAAATTCATGTTTGGTGTAGGAATGCCACGTCTCGAGATTATCGTTTTTCAATGAATTAAAAAGAGACACGGCATCCCACCTATTGCCGTAGCTGCTCAGACTTGAGCGCTACTAGTTTTTCTGAGCGAACTTTGAAAGATCAGCTGGCAGCAGCTCTACGGATTCACCGCAACCGCATGCAGAGACTTCATTTGGATTTTTGAACGTAAAACCAGAGCGGAACTTTGTGGTTTCAAAGCCCATTTCAGTTCCAAGCAGGTAAAGCGTAGCTGCGGGATCAACAAAGACCTTTACGCCTTTATCTTCAACAACATCATCGCCCGACTTTGCTTCTGTCACCAGATTCAGTTCGTATTCCATGCCCGCACAGCCGCCTGTTTTGATGGCGACACGTAATCCAAGCGGATCAGCATCACTTGCATCAAGCAAAGTGCGAATATACTCAGCTGCTTCGTCTGTCAGCGATAGTACCTGAAATCCTGAGGCCATTTTGCACCCTCCATGGGCACCTCAACACAGTCGAGGTGCCATACATTGTAAGCGCTTTCGAACCTTAGAAGAAGTTCAATGCAACGCGAGCTTCGTCGGACATGCGGCTTGGATCCCATGGGGGGTCGAAGGTCATATCCACCTGCACGGTGCCAACGCCTGGTACAGAACTTACTGCGTTTTCGACCCAGATCGGCATTTCGCCAGCAACCGGGCAGCCAGGAGCGGTCAAAGTCATGTCGATTTTAACCGTGCGGTCATCCTCGATATCAACCTTGTAGATCAAGCCAAGCTCGTAGATATCGACCGGAATTTCCGGATCAAATACGGTCTTCATCGCAGCGATGATATCACCGGTCAAACGCTCCAGCTCTTCCGCAGGAATTGCAGAACTCTGGTTAATTTCCGGAGTTGTCAAAGGTCCGTCAGAGAACTCGCTTGTTTGTGTGTTGTCTGTCATAGGTCCTAACCAAACATCATCTGCGCTTTACGCAAGGCTTCTACCAGGCGATCAACTTCATCATGGGTGTTGTACAGGCCAAAACTTGCACGGCATGTACTGGTCACGCCGTAACGCGCCAGCAAAGGTTGCGCGCAATGCGTACCGGCCCGAACTGCAACGCCCGCTCTGTCAATCACCATTGAGATATCGTGGGCGTGAACCCCTTCAATCTCAAAGGAGAAGATCGATCCCTTATCCTTGGCGTTGCCAAAGATCTTCAGAGAATTGACTTCCTTTAAGCGCTGCTCTGCATAATCACGTAGGGACGCTTCATGCAATGCGATATTCTCGCGCCCCAGACTCTCCATATAGTTAAGGGCGGCCCCTAATCCAATAGCCTGAACAATTGGCGGGGTACCAGCCTCAAAACGATGCGGAGCTTCAGCATAGGTGATGAGACACTCAGTCACGTCCTTGATCATCTCACCGCCGCCCTGGAATGGGCGCATCTTGTTGAGAATCTCTTTCTTGCCGTAGAGCACGCCGATGCCGCTTGGACCGTAGAGCTTATGCCCGGTGATCGCATAGAAATCACAGCCAATATCCTGAACGTCGACAGGCATGTGCACTGCACTTTGTGAGCCGTCGATCAGCACTTTTGCACCATGTACGTGTGCAAGGCGCGTGACTTCTTTCACTGGAACTACAGTTCCGGTGACGTTGGACATATGGGTCATGGCGACGATTTTGGTGCGATCTGTCAGGAGTTTTTCAAACTCATCCAGCAGAAACGTACCATCTTCTGCAATGGGTGCCCATTTGATGACAGCGCCTTTGCGTTCCCGAAGGAAGTTCCAAGGCACGATGTTGGAATGGTGCTCCATGATGGAGATGATGATTTCATCGCCTTCCTGCATGTCATCCTCCAAACCGTAGGACACAAGGTTGATTGCTTCAGTCGTTGATTTTGTGAAAATAATTTCGTCAACGCTTGGAGCATTCAGGAAGCGGCGCACGGTTTCGCGTGCCGCCTCAAAGTTTTCGGTGGCTGTGTTCGACAGATAGTGTAAGCCACGGTGCACATTGGCATATTCCTGGGTGTAGGCTTTGGTGATAGCATCAATCACCGCTGTCGGCTTTTGGGCTGACGCACCATTATCCAGGTAGACCAACGGCTTGCCATAGACCTGTGTTGAAAGGATCGGAAAATCTTTCCGAACCTTCTCAACATCGTATGGAGCTGTGAAAGCCGTGTTGTCGACCTTGGTCATTCGCTCACCATATCATCGGCATGAAGCCAACTGCGTGTCATTGCTTCCAGCAATTCTACACACTGTTCCTCTTCAAATTCCTCAATAGCTTCTGAAAGGAATGCGAGAACGAGGATTTTGCGTGCCTGCGCTTCTGGAATACCGCGCGCCATAAGGTAGAACAGCAGGTCTTCGTCAATGTCGCCGGTGGTGGATCCGTGGGCGCACTGAACGTCGTCCGCAAAGATTTCCAGCTCAGGTTTGGCATTGATTTCAGCGGTATCGCTCAGCAGAAGTGTTTTGATCATCATCTGACCATCAGTCTTCTGAGCAGCTTGTTCCACAATGATCTTGCCCTGGAAAACTGCGCGGGCTTTGTCGTCGACGACAGAGCGGTAGTATTCGCGGCTTTCACATCCTGGAACGGCATGCTTCACAAACAGTGTGATATCAGCATGTTGGTTGTCTTTGAGCAGAGATGTTCCGCGCAGGCCAGCATGGGTGCCCTCGCCCTTGAACTCAAGGAAGAGTTGGGCACGAGACAGCGATGCACCTTCATTGTAGATGAAGTGCTGGAAATTGGTTTCCGCACCCAGCTCCATGCTAAGCGTCTCAATATGCTGCGCTTTTGCGCTTTCCACCTGAAGCTTCAGCCAGTGCACATCTGCTTTGTCACCAACCTTGATCTCTGTGAGAGCGTTGGACTGGTAAGCGGCATCTGCATCGCCTTCAAAGCTCTCGATAATGAGCGCTTTTGCGCCCGAACCGATCTCAACCGCGGTGCCTGCATAGGAGCTGACCTGGGAACCGTCGGTGTAACGAACGATCTCAATCGGCAGCTCAATCTTTGCATTTGCATCGATCTTGATGCTGATGCCGCCCTGAACCAGAGCCTGATTGAGGTGCGCCATGGCATCATCAGTGCCGAGCTGTGCTGCCAGGAAGCCGTTGGTCTGAGCGATGCTCAAGCCTGCAACATCCTGATCTGAAGACAGGTCTGGCGCGTAGCGGCCGTTGACGATGGCAATGCGATGGGTCTTCAGATCACCAGCCCCCTTCAAAGCCTCGGCTTTGGGAGCGGTTTTTGAAGCCAATGCAAATGCATCGTTCATCTTGGTGCGCAGGTCTGTGTAGTGCCACTCTTCAACGCGGCGATGTGGAATACCTTTCGCTTTGAAAGCATCCCACGCCTGTTTGCGTTGATTTGCGTTTTCCTGCGTTGTTTGCGCGAAAATTGCGTCGAACTGAGCGTTCAGGCTCTGCTCTGCTTTAGTCTCTTGAATCTTTGCCGGAGCATTCATCGGTTACCCTCCAGCTCAAGCAGCTTCTTCGCCGACGTAATCAGCGTAACCGTTTTTCTCCAGTTCAAGAGCAAGCTCTTTGCCACCGGTTTTCACGATCTTACCTTTGGACAGAACGTGCACGACGTCCGGTACAATGTGGTCCAGCAGACGCTGGTAGTGCGTGATCACGATCATGGAGCGCTCAGGGGAGCGAAGCTGGTTGACGCCTTCAGAAACAACGCGCAGTGCATCGATGTCCAGACCTGAATCTGTTTCATCCAAAACGCACAGAGTTGGTTCCAGCAGAGACATCTGCAGAATCTCAGCGCGTTTCTTTTCACCGCCGGAGAAACCAACGTTGAGTGGACGCTTGAGCATGTCTGGCGTCACTTTCAGCTCTTTGGATTTCTCACGTACGAGCTTCATGAAGTCAGGGGTGGAGATTTCATCTTCACCGCGTGCTTTGCGCTGTGCATTCAACGCAGTCTTCAGGAAGGTCATGGTTGCAACACCCGGGATTTCGATCGGGTACTGGAACGCAAGGAACATACCGGCAGCAGCGCGCTCATCGGCACCAAGTTCAGCCCAGTCAACGCCGTTGTAGGAGATGGAGCCCTCAGTGATCTCGTAGTCGTCTTTGCCTGCCAATACATATGACAGGGTGGACTTACCAGACCCGTTTGGTCCCATGATCGCGTGGACTTCACCCGGGCGTACAGTCAGGTCAATGCCGCGAAGGATTTTGTTGCCATCAACTTCGGCGTGCAGGTTTTTGATCTCAAGCATCTATCGTTCTCGTCTTTTCAATTCTTCAATAGGTACGAGGCAAACGCGGTGGTCCGCGTTTTAGCCCACACTTCCTTCAAGGCTGATCGAAATCAGTTTTTGTGCCTCAACTGCGAATTCCATCGGCAGTTGCTGGATTACGTCCCGGACAAAACCATTCACGATCAATGCGACAGCTTCTTCCTCATCAAGGCCACGGGCCTGACAGTAGAACATCTGATCGTCAGAGATCTTGGAGGTTGTTGCCTCATGCTCGAACACCGCTGAGGAGTTCTTGCTTTCGATGTAAGGGACGGTGTGGGCACCGCACTTATCGCCAATGAGAAGCGAGTCACACTGGGTGAAGTTACGTGCGTTAGATGCCTTGCGATGCGCGGAAACCTGCCCGCGATAGGTGTTTTGAGAGACACCTGCGGAGATACCTTTGGAGATAATCCGGCTGGCGGTATTTTTGCCCAGATGGATCATCTTGGTGCCGCTGTCGATCTGCTGATGACCATTAGAGATCGCAATGGAGTAGAACTCACCTTGTGAGTTATCTCCGCGCAGAATGCAGCTTGGGTATTTCCAAGTGATGGCAGAACCGGTTTCAACCTGTGTCCAAGAGATTTTGGAGTTCTTTTCGCGGCAGTCGCCACGCTTGGTCACGAAGTTGTAGATACCGCCTTTGCCTTCAGAGTCGCCTGGGTACCAGTTTTGAACTGTAGAGTACTTGATCTGTGCATCTTCCAGAGCAACAAGCTCAACCACAGCAGCGTGCAGCTGGTTTTCATCGCGCTGAGGGGCAGTACACCCTTCCAGATAAGACACATAAGAGCCTTTATCTGCGATGATCAGCGTACGCTCAAACTGGCCTGTGTTCGGCTCGTTGATACGGAAATAGGTGGACAGTTCCATTGGGCAACGTACGCCTGGTGGAATGTACACAAACGACCCATCAGAGAACACAGCTGAGTTCAATGTTGCGTAGAAGTTGTCGGAGACCGGAACAACAGACCCAAGGTACTTTTGAACCAGCTCTGGATGCTCACGAATTGCTTCGGAGATCGGGCAGAAAATAACGCCTGCCTTGGCCAGTTCTTCCTTAAAGGTTGTTGCTACTGAAACACTATCGAAAACGGCATCAACTGCGACGCGGTTTTCTGGTGCAACACCTGCCAAGATTTCCTGCTCGGACAATGGAATGCCCAGCTTCTTGTAGGTTTCCAGAATCTCTGGATCCACCTCGTCAAGAGACTTGGGTCCCTCACGTTTTTTAGGTGCTGCATAATAATGAAGGTCTTCGAAGTCGATCTTCGGGTAATCAACTCGCGCCCATGTTGGCTCTTCCATCGTCTTCCAACGACGGAACGCTTCCAAGCGCCAATTGAGCATCCATTCCGGTTCGTCTTTTTTAGCCGAAATGTATGCAACGATATCTTCATTGAGCCCTTTGGGAGCAAGCTCACTTTCGATATCGGTTACGAAGCCATATTTATACTGATCAACATCAATTGCTTTGACCTGATCAATTGTTTCCTGGACTGCCGCCATGCTTTGTCTCCATACGCGGTTCAAAGCCGCATTGGGTACGATTATTGGACCCGTTTGCCCTTACTTAACAGATGCTCTGTCGCAACACAGTGCATCCTTATTTATACGAGGGTTTGTCCTCGTTTATTTTTATATACGGCGTTCACCCCTTCTATGTGGGCTTCATTCGTTTATAAATTTTCGTCCAAGCGCCTAAAAAACGCTCAACATCTTCATGGGTTGTCGCCCAACCGAGACTGACCCGGATTGCGCCACGCGCCAATGATTCCGATACTCCCATTGCAAGAAGCACATGGGATGCGCCTACTTTGCCGGATGAACAAGCAGACCCAGATGAAACAGCGACACCAAACAAGTCAAAGTTGATCAGTGCGGTTTCAGCTGAAATCCCTTCAACTGCGAAACACGTCGTGTTTCCAAGACGCGCGACATCTTTACCGAAGATAATCGCATCTGAAGAAAGTTCATTCAGTCTCTCTTCCATATGGTCTCGCAGGCGCGAAATCCTAGCATGTTCATCAGGATTAGTTGATTGCGCTGCCGCAACCGCAAATCCTGCAATGCCTGCCGTATTCTCTGTTCCGGCTCTTCTCCACGATTCTTGTCCGCCACCCGTCAGCAGCGGAATGGGGCGAAAATCACCTTTCCCGAGGATAAGAGCACCAACCCCTTGTGGACCTCCGATTTTATGGGAGGAGATCGACATGGAGTTGCAGCCAATCATGGCCATTGAAAGTGGTTCTTTCCCTGCCATCTGGACTGCATCCACATGGTAGAGATGACCTAAATCTTCTGTGAGAACGCCGATTTCCTGCAGGGGCTGCAAAACACCGGTCTCACTATTGGCAGCCATAACAGATACCAACGCGGTTTCATCTTCTCCCAGCTTCTCAAGCAATCTGCGCAGTTCACTCACTACCACGCACCCGTCTTCATCAACGGGAATGCTTTGAACATTTTGGGCTGCAAACCGACCACCAGCTATAATGGATGGGTGTTCGATTGCGCTCACAAAAACCTGGGTCAGAATATAGGGCTCGCCATTTTTTAGCCAAGTGGGCGATAATGCAGTGACGTTTGCCTCTGACGCTCCACTCGTAAAAATGATATTCGCCGGGTTGCCATCTACCAGATCTGCAATTTTGTGCCTTGCATCTTCGATGATGGATCGGGCGCGCCGACCGCTGCTGTGAATAGAGGACGCATTGCCAGCTGCTTTGTAGGCTTCCTGAAGAGCTAAAAGAGATTCTTCCCTCAGCGGAGCGCTGGCGTTATAGTCTAAATATGTCAGTTCACGGTTTATTGTCATAGTTTAACACAGAAAATGGGGTTCTTTAGTGCCCTAATTGGGTCTCTATGGAAATGGAAACCTTGATATTTTCCACGGTGCTTACGATAAGGGGTAAAGAGTTCCCTTTGAGTTCGTTGAGGTCTATAACGTGCATGCGCCGAGTTGGATATACCTTTCTCCAATAGAGGCCGATTTTCAGTGTAGCCCTTGAGGTTCATCGTAGAATAATTCTAAACTGGTTCTAATAAACTTGCGTCTCGCAGTCAAGTTTAATCGACAATGATCCGGTATACCAAAAAGCCGGCAGACATTTGCTGCCGACTAAAACAAGAGGATTTTGCAGTATATGCCTGAGGTGATCTTCAATGGCCCTGCAGGACGGCTAGAAGGCCGTTTCCATCCAGCAAAAAAACGTAATGCTCCGATTGCACTGGTTCTTCATCTGCACCCGCAGTTTGGCGGCACGATGAACAACCAGATTATCTATCAGACCTATTACATGTTTGCGAAACGCGGCTTCGCAGTTTTGCGTTTCAACTTCCGCGGCGTGGGTCGTTCCCAGGGTCAGTTCGACCATGGTCAAGGTGAGCTTTCAGATGCTGCGGCGGCGTTGGACTGGGTACAAACCATCCATCCGGATGCACGTGCTTGCTGGATTGCGGGCTTCTCATTTGGTGCATGGATTGGCATGCAGCTCTTGATGCGTCGTCCTGAAGTTGAGGGCTTTATCTCTATCGCCCCACCAGCCAACTTGCATGACTTCTCCTTCCTGGCACCCTGCCCGTCTTCTGGCCTGATCATTCATGGTGAGCAGGATAAAGTGGTTCCACAGAAGGATGTTCAGGCTCTGGTTGATAAGCTGAAAACCCAAAAGGGTATCATCATCGACCACCAGGAAATGCCAGGTGCAAACCACTTCTTTGAGAACCATGTAGATGGTCTGATTGGTAGTTGTGCTAACTATCTCGATCGCCGTCTCGGCCTGATCGGAGAAGATGCTGGTTAATCAGCGATGATCTTCGCATTAAAAAAGCCCGGTCGATTGACCGGGCTTTTTTCGTAACTCGTGTCTGGCTTATTCGCCAGGCGTCCAGGCGTGGTAGTCTCCAGTCACTTCCGGACGTTTTTCCGGGGTCAGGATGGAGCCTTTTGGACGATATGCATTTGGTGTGCCTGTCAGGTTTGGAGAGTGAGCGATTTCCCACTCACGCGCGACATAACCACTCTCTGTTGGCGGAGTGTCTGTGCGGTAATGCATCCAACCGTGCCAACCGGCAGGGATCTGGGAGGCTTCAGCAAGGTTTTTATAAATCACCCAACGACGCTTGCCGCCGCGCTCTTTATAATACTTGTTACCAAAGTCATCGGTCCCGACGAACTCACCCTTTCTCCATGTGAAGAAGCGAGTGCCCCACGTGTCACTGTTCCACCATGTGAAGAACGTAAGCAGAAGGTGTTTCATGTGTCTGGCCTTTCCAGATCGGTGGCTTTGTAAATTTTCCCGGAATATGACGAGTGTTTGGGTGCCTGTCCAGTCTTAGAGTACCGTAGTTTCAACTATTCACCGGAAGTCGCTTTAAATATCCTAGGGTCAGTTATTATTTTCACAATTCTGACGCCTATTTTATGCGTTATTTCTTGGCACGGCGCGACAAGTACGGGTTTTGACTGAACTTGTCTGCTGGTGAAACATTTCCAACTTCCAGATCCTTGAGTGAGAGAGGCTCATTCTCATCTCTTTTCGTCGATCTGCGTGGTCTTGGTGCCATTTCAGATTCGGGTGATGGTGCGTTCTCATCCTTCTGGTATTCGCGCGCTTTGTTGAGCGCCGCGAACTTGGCCTGATTCTGTTCCAGCCGCTTTGCCGTTCCATCAATAATGAAACCACCGTCGTTGTTGCGGACGAACTGACGGCGATCCTTGCTGATTGATTCTAGCGATTTCTTCAAAACAGAGGATGAAATCGGCGTCACCAGCAGATGATGGGCCCCTGCTTCCAAGGCGCGCGTCACCAAAGCACGGGTGCCATAGGCCGTAATAAAGACGAGCGGAACATTGATGAGCTCGGGGATTCGGCCTGAACGCATAAGCTTTAAGAGCTGGAAACCGCTGACGGGCTTCATCTCCCAACCGGATAACACCAGATCTGGTGGGTCCGAGATGAGCATTGGTAATGCATCTTTGGGACTGTCATAGACACGCACGCGCCCAAGCTTCAGGGTGCCTAAGATACCCCTTAGGATTGCTTGGGTGGATTTTAACTGTTCCACAAGAACCACATCTAACTGAGAAATGTCCTTGCCGAAGGAGGTGTGATGCATATCTGCTCGCTAATTTAACCTAACCAGATACCGAAGGTAATTGAGAAACTATATATGATCTCTCCATACAACTACTGCGTAAAATTGCGCGGGGTACACAGACTTTTTTACCCGTGAAATTTTCTGATCCACTGAATAATTTTTCCTAAAAATATCCCCCAGAAAAAATGAGCTTGAATTTGCATTTTCGCTTGGCTTTGCGGAAATGGCGGGGTTCTGCTGCCTGTGCCCGGTTTGGAACAGGTCTGGGTCTCCCCACAATCCACACAGATTACAATATTTGGTGTTTCGATCCCTCTTATGCACACAACCAGTGGACAGATCGCGCTTGACGATGCTTTCCGATTCAATCTAATTTGAGGTCGAAATCAAGACGTGTTCAGGATAGTGCGGCCTCGGCTGGGAGTTCACCACATTTAAGTAGCTTCGAGTGCTAGGAGTTGGATTAACATTCACTTCCAGCGGTCGCTTTTTTTGCCAATTGCAGCCTAAATATTGTGTTAATATATTATCAGCACACTAGATATTGTGATAGCATCGAATTGCGTGCCACTTTACCTGCGTTTACTAGGATAAATGCCAGATAGCGGATTAATCAAAACCGGCGGCGGACTTTTGGTTAAAATCTTAGCTATCGGCGCTCTTAAAACCGAGATGTACCGCGGTGACCGTCACCGGGTGCGATAAGGGGCTAAACATGAGAATTGAGCGGCGATATACTGCGGAAGGACAATCCCCCTACGCAGATATTGAGTTTTGCAACGCAACGAGCGAGATCCGTAACCCAGACGGTTCCGTTGTGTTTCGCTTGGAGAACATTCAGGTTCCTAAGCAATTCTCTCAGGTTGCCTCTGATATTCTGGCACAGAAATACTTCCGCAAAGCTGGCGTTCCGGCCAAGCTGAAAGCGGTAGAAGAAAACACCGTTCCATCCTGGCTGTGGCGCAAAGCTCCAGACGACAAAGCTCTTTCCAAGATGGCGAAAGACAAGCGCTTTGGGTCTGAGATCGACAGCCGTCAGGTGTTTGATCGTCTGGCTGGTACATGGACGTACTGGGGCTGGAAAGGCGGATACTTCGACAGCGAAGCTGATGCGCAGGCGTTTTATGACGAACTGCGATACATGCTCGCGACCCAGAAGGTTGCTCCGAACTCCCCGCAGTGGTTCAACACCGGCCTGCACTGGGCGTATGGCATTGATGGCCCAAGCCAGGGTCACCATTACGTAGACTTTGAAACTGGCGAGCTGACCCGCTCTGCGACTGCTTATGAGCATCCGCAGCCGCACGCTTGCTTCATTCAGTCTGTTGACGATGATCTGGTGAATGAAAACGGCATCATGGACCTGTGGGTTCGTGAAGCACGTCTGTTCAAATACGGCTCTGGCACCGGCACTAACTTCTCCTCGCTGCGTGCAAGCGGTGAGCGTCTGGCAGGCGGCGGCAAGTCCTCCGGCCTCATGAGCTTCCTGAAGATTGGTGACCGTGCAGCTGGTGCAATCAAGTCCGGCGGCACAACACGCCGTGCAGCTAAGATGGTTGTGGTTGATATCGACCATCCGGATATCGAAGAATTTGTGACCTGGAAGGTGCACGAGGAACAGAAAGTTGCGGCCATCGTAACCGGTTCCAAAGTGTGTCAGAAGCATCTTCAGGCTGTGATGAAAGCTTGCGTCAACTGCGAAGGCAGCGGCGACGATTGCTTTGATCCTAAAAAGAACCCTGCCCTCAAGCGCGAAATGCGTGCTGCCAAGAAGGCAATGGTTCCTGATAACTACATTCAGCGTGTGGTTCAGTTTGCACGGCAAGGCTACAAGACCATTGAATTCCCGATCTACAACACTGACTGGGATTCTGAAGCTTATCTGACTGTTTCCGGTCAGAACTCCAACAACTCTGTTCGTGTAACTGACGGCTTCCTGAAAGCTGTCGCTGCAGATGGAGACTGGGATCTGATTGGCCGTATTGACGGTGGCACCCAGAAGACCATCAAAGCAGCTGAGCTTTGGGAACAGATTGGTTACGCGGCCTGGGCGTCTGCTGATCCGGGCCTTCAGTACCACACCACCATCAATGAATGGCACACCTGCCCGCAGGGCGGCGAGATCCGCGCATCCAACCCATGTTCTGAGTACATGTTCCTGGATGATACCGCGTGTAACCTGGCTTCTTTGAACCTGCTGCAGTTCCGCAAGGAAGACCAGCAGTTCGACTTTGACAAGTTTGAGCATGCAACCCGCCTCTGGCAGATCGTGCTTGAGATCTCCGTCATGATGGCGCAGTTCCCATCCAAGCAGATTGCAAAGTTGTCTTACGAGTACCGTACAACTGGTCTGGGCTATGCCAACATTGGCGGCCTGCTGATGATCTCCGGTATTGCTTATGACAGTGACGAAGGCCGTGCGCTTTGTGGGGCGATCACCGCGATCATGACCGGTGTTTGTTACGCTACATCTGCTGAAATGGCTGGTGAGCTTGGTTCTTTCCCTCGCTATGAGGAAAACGCCAAGGACATGCTGCGCGTGATCCGCAACCATCGCCGTGCTGCGCACAGTGAGAGCAAGGATTATGAGAACCTCAGCACCCTGCCCGTTCCTCTGGATGCTTCCAACTGCCCACAAGCTGAGCTTGTTGAGCGTGCCCGTCTTGCATGGGATAAAGCTCTGGAGCTTGGAGAGGCACACGGTTACCGCAACGCTCAGACCACTGTAATTGCACCAACCGGCACCATTGGTCTGGTTATGGATTGTGACACAACCGGTATTGAGCCTGACTTTGCGCTGGTGAAGTTCAAGAAACTCGCGGGTGGCGGTTACTTCAAGATCATCAATCGCGCTGTTCCTGAAGCCCTGCGTACGCTTGGTTACTCAGAAGCTGAGATTGCCGAGATCGAAGCTTATGCGGTTGGTCATGGTTCTATTTCTCAGTCCCCTGCGATCAACAGTGCCAGCCTGAAGGCCAAAGGCTTTGATGATGCTGCGCTTGAGAAACTGGCTGGAGCACTTGGGTCTGCATTCGACATCAAGTTCGTCTTCAACCGCTGGACCCTCGGCGATGAGCTGCTGACCGGTAAGCTGGGCGTTTCCGCTGAGCAGCTGGAAGATATGGACTTTGACCTTCTGAGCCACATGGGCTTCAGTAAGGCAGAGATTGAAGCTGCTAACACCCATGTGTGTGGTGCGATGACTTTAGAAGGTGCACCGCACCTGAAAGAAGAGCATTACTCAGTGTTTGACTGTGCGAACCCGTGTGGCCGTATCGGTCAGCGCTTCCTGTCTGTTGACAGTCACATCAAGATGATGGCCGCTGCGCAGCCGTTTATCTCCGGTGCTATTTCCAAGACCATCAACATGGCAAACACGGCCAGCGTTGAGGACTGTAAAGAAGCTTACATGCTCTCCTGGAAGCTGGGTCTGAAAGCAAACGCTCTTTACCGTGATGGCTCTAAGCTGTCTCAGCCGCTGAACGCTCAGCTGCTGGAAGATGAAGACGATGATGCAGAAGACACTGTTGATGACATCCTTGCCCAGCCACAGGCAGCTCGCGCTGAAGCTGTTGCAGAGCGTGTTGTTGAACGGATCATCGAGCGTACTGTTCGCAACCGTGAAAAATTGCCAAACCGCCGCAAAGGTTACACTCAGAAAGCTTCCGTTGGCGGCCACAAAGTGTACCTGACAACCGGTGAATATCAGGATGGCCGTATCGGTGAGATCTTCATCGACATGCACAAAGAAGGCGCTGCCTTCCGCTCATTGATGAACAACTTCGCGATTGCGATCTCTCTTGGTCTGCAATACGGCGTTCCGCTTGAGGAATATGTTGACGCGTTCACGTTCACCCGATTTGAACCTGCTGGCATGGTGATGGGCAATGACGCAATCAAGAATGCAACGTCCATTCTTGACTACATCTTCCGTGAGTTGGCCGTGTCTTATCTCGGTCGTAACGACCTGGCCCACGTGCCACCGGAAGCATTGGACAGTGCGACGTCTACCTCCCGTTCTTCTGCTGAAGGACAGGATGAAGAGAGCAGCCCTGCGATTGTTTCTCACGGCCTTGTTCGCGGTCAGACCGAAAAGTTCCGTCTGGTCCCAGGTGGCGATCCAGCTGTTCAGCTGGCCGGTGCGATCACAGCTCAGTCTGATGCGATTGCAACAGCCTTCCAGCGCGGTGGTGAAGCGACGGCAACAGCAAGCGTTGGCACAGCAACACCTGCAGCTGCACAGCCATCTGTCGCCAGTCAGGTCGCTCAGGCCCGCATGAAGGGGTATGAGGGTGAGAGCTGCGCGGAATGCGGCAACTTCACCATGGTCCGCAACGGCACCTGCCTAAAATGCGACACCTGCGGCTCCACCAGCGGCTGCAGCTGATTACTGATCAAAAGCTTATAAAAACAGGCCCCAAAGCTCTGCTTTGGGGCCTGTTTTCGTTTGTACGCGTATTGAGGTCAGATGTCGAAAACGTATGAATTGAAGAAACACAATCTTTGCGAAGAGGTACAATCCACTTTGGCCCTGCTGCAAACCGCCCTTGAGCATTGATTAAAAGCTCCCCGTGCCTAAAAGTCGCCTTCTAAACTGAGCCTATATTCATTTTTTCGGTAAGGCCACGAAGTAAGGGTCATCTTATTCGGTGTTATTTCACACCAAGGCGTTTTCGGATGCTGGCTTCAAGTTGGGTCAGTGCGTCGTAGATCAGGACTGCGAACAGGCCGACTATGAGGCCGCCTTGTAAGACGTAGGAGGTGTTGTTGGTCAGCAGGCCTGCGATGATGACTTCGCCAAGCGTGTGGGCGGCGACGGTGGAGCCGATTGTTGCTGTGCCGATGGCAATTACGACAGAGAGACGAACACCTGTCAGGATCAAAGGAAGCGCCAGTGGAAGCTCGACTTGAAGCAAACGTTGCCGGCGGCTGAGTCCTATTCCCCGGGCTGCTTCCATAGTTGCAGGTGGCAAGGTTGAAAGACCGGTCATTGTGTTTTCGAAGATTGGCAAGATGCCGTACAAAAACAGCGCAACAAGCGTTGGTCCGGCTCCAAAACCCAGCATCGGTACTGCCAAAGCCAGAACGGCAACAGGTGGAAACGTCTGTCCCATGTTTGCAATGGTTCGTGACAACGGCAAAAATGCCTTCCCTTGTGGGCGAGTGACGAGGATCGCCAGTAACACCGCAACAACGATTGCGGCGACTGAGGCTAAGGCAACGATACCCAGATGGCTCAGAGAAAGCGACAACAACGAGGTACGATCGTAGATCACGGCGGCACCGGGCGGTGTGAAGGGTTCAAACATGGGTGCAAACCACTCAGGCCGAAGGACAAGAGCGAGCAGCAGCGAAACAACGATAACCCTTAGGAAATTAGCTCGGCTCATGTATCCCCTCGGCTCTGGAGCGGATCGCTTCCAGTGTTACACGGCCAATAGGATTGCCGTTGCGTTCTACAGGCACAGCATTTCGCCCGCTCCAAAGGCAAACAGAAAGAGCCTCTCGCAGGCTGGCTTCCTCGTCGATTGGCTCCCCTTCTGCAGCTCCCTCTTCAAGTATCTGGGAGACGGAAAGCAGCGATAACAGGCGAAGCGGCCGATCGACACCGCCAACCATTTCTGCAACAAACTCTGTGGCAGGGTTGGTGATGATCTCTGCAGGCGTGCCGTGCTGAACCAACTGTCCCTGATCCATCACCGCTACCTGATCACCAAGCTGTATGGCTTCCTCCATATCATGCGTGACGAGAAGGATTGTGGAGCCGAGTGTTCGTTGAATCCGGTGCAAGTCTGTCTGCGCGCGCGTTCGAATGATGGGGTCCAGTGCCCCGAAGGGCTCATCCATGAGCAACAGATCGGGCCGGGATGCCAAAGCTCGTGCCACGCCTACCCGCTGTTGCTGGCCGCCTGAGAGTTCGGCAGGATAGCGATCGCGAAACTCATCTGGCGGCATGGAGAATAGGTCCAACAGCTCATTCACACGCGTATAGATCTTGTCCTTGTCCCAACCGAGTAGCCGCGGCACGGCGCCGATGTTTCTGGCAACTGTGTGATGCGGGAAAAGACCATGGCCCTGAATTGCATACCCAATGCGGCGGCGCAGGGCGTTTTTTGGCAAACCTGCAGTTGGTTCACCATTGATCCGAACTTGACCAGACGTGGGCTCGACAAGCCGGTTGACCATACGCAGTAATGTACTTTTTCCAGAGCCGGATGTGCCGACGATTGCGGTGATTGTTGCGCTCTCAATCGTCATAGATACGGCATCGACAGCAGGCCGTCCGTCGTAAACCTTGGTTATGTTGTCGATCTCAATCATCCATGCCTCATCTTATTAGGGCGGGCCAATTCGACCAGAATATCCATTGTAATTGCTGAGATAAGAGCAAGAATGACTGTTGGCAGGGCTCCAAGCAGGATCAAATCTGTTGCAGTCTGATTGAGCCCCTGAAAGACAAAGGTTCCAAAACCACCACCGCCAATCAATCCGGCGATTACCGCAAGGCCAATATTCTGCACCAGAACAATCCGCAGCCCAGCCAGCATAACCGGAAGCCCCAGTGGCAATTGAATCTGTATGAGGCGTTGATGGCGGGTCATTCCCATACCGCGTGCTGCATCTAGTGTCACGATTGGAGTGGCTTCCAAACCGGCCACAGTGTTTGCCACCACCGGCAACAGGGAATAGATAACCAGTGCCAGAAATGCGGGCAAAAAGCCGATCCCGACGACACCCAGTTCCCTGGCGCCTGGGATCGCGCTACTGACCCAGGCAAGAAGCGGGATCATGATGCCGAACATGGCAAGTGACGGGATTGTTTGCAAAAAACTGAGCACAGGCAGGACTGCGCTACGCAAACTTTTGTTCCGGTGGCAATACACACCAAGAGGGAAACCAATAGCTGCGGCCACAACAAGCGAGCCAAAAGCAAGGCCGAGGTGCCGCCATGCCGCATTGAAGAAGGCATCTTGTCTGCTGGCGTACTCTCTGAAGATTGACAGATCGGTCAAGACTCCTGACCACAAGACCATTGCTGATACCACAATCGCTACAGCCAACAAGGCGCCGCGCATTTTGGGGCCTGGGGAAAGAGAGGACAGAGCGTCAGCCGCTAGCAGTAACAGGATTGCAAGCAAACACCAGAAACCACTACCTAGCGATACTCTGGCATAAGTTCCAGCTCCTTCAAGAAGTGAGGTGCTGCCTTCCATCAGCAGCCAAATCAACGCGGCTATTCCGATCATTGCACCTGTTAAACGTAAAACTTGCCAGGCCGCTGGCAAACCAAGGGCGAGCCCAGCCAGCAAGCCAGCAAAGCCGGGAATGACGGCTTCTGGTCCGGCCACGTCCCACACAGGGACGCCCTCACCCGCGACAATACGATTGGCGGCAAGCGTCATGAAAGGTGCGTATAAGGCAACCAGACCCAGGCCTGTAAAGAAAAGACCGGGTCCGGAGACGATTGATTTGATCCTGTTAGGCATAACTCGCGTGGTTAGTCCAGAACACCAATCTTGGTCAGATAGTCTTTTGCAACCGCGGCTGCTGGCTCGCCACCAACTTGGATGCGACCGTTAAGCTCCTGTAAGGTGGCCAAATCCAGCCCTGCAAATATCGGGTTCAAAACGGTAGCAACCTCCGGGTACTGTTTTAATACTGCGGCGCGAATAACCGGAGCTGGTTCGTAGACTGGCTGCACGCCCTTATCATCGGTCATAACAACAAGGCCTGTTGCGGCTACCCCACCGTCTGTTCCGTATGCCATAGCTGCATTGACGCCAGACGTACCACGAGCAGCGGCCTGAATTGTCGCGGCCGTATCACCGCCAGAAAGAACAACGGTCTGGTCTGGAGACAGCTTAAAGCCATAGGTTTCCTGCATTGCAGGAAGAACCGCGGGAGAAGAAACAAACTCCGTAGAGGCCGCCAGTTTCACATCACCTCCGTTTGCAACCCAGGCGCCGAAGTCAGACATAGTGGCAAGATTGTTCTGGGAGGCCAATGCTCCTGTTACAGCGATGGCCCAGGTGTTGTTGGCTGGCGCAGGCTGAAGCCATACCAAGCCGTTCTTTCCAACATCCAGCTCAGCTGCACGGGCGTACCCGGCTTTGGCGTCTTTCCAGACTTCGCTGTCCGCCTCATTGTGGAAGAAGGCTGCGTTGCCAGTATATTCAGGATAAATGTCGATTTGCTCTGCAAGCTGCGCTTCGCGAACCACCTGAGTGCCACCAAGCTGCAGGCGGCGTTCTACTGGCAAGCCAGCATCTTCCAACGCAAGTGCAATAACGTTTCCGAGAAGACCACCTTCAGTATCAATTTTGGAAGAAACGACAATTTCAGCATGAGCTGCAACTGTTAAGGCTCCGGTCATGCCGATCGCAGCAAGAATTCGATTAAATGTCATGCGAAGTATGCTCCTCAAAGCTCTCTATTTTTCAGCACTGCATTGTGAAATTTCTATTATGAGAAGAATGTGGCATCCCTAAAAGGGCTATTGTCCTAAACTTGCGCATTTAGCACGGAATCGATTTCGCCAACTCTGTCGAATACTGTCTGAGAATTTCCCTCACTCGACTTCCCCCTCAGCTTCGAACACTCTTATAAAAACCATAAGTAATCCAGAGTTGTACCGAAGGCACCGCTCATATAGGTCGCCGCCTGTTCCCTCGCAACCCGCCTCTGATCCCAAAACAGAACTTTATCCAGCGTTCATTCCGTCCTTTAATTCCCAAGGATATGCCCAGAGAAGTTCTGGCTGCAAGTTTTTGTTGAAATTGGCATGTCAGAGATCAACAGTGATTTTAACGCCATTATTTTTGGAAAGGTCAATCCACTAAATGAACTCAATTTTGGCCGTTATAGTGCGCAAGTTAAGAATTCATCTTGTTTAGAAGCAGTCCTGAAACCAAGGGAAGCGATACAAGTCAGAAGCATGAGCAATTGCTGGTACCTCTGTCATGCAAGTTTGGAAATTCTAAATGAGAGCATACTGTCTTTACCTATTTCTGATCTTTTAGAGATCATTGGAGTAATCTGGAGCCTTGCAACGCAGTTTTGATCAAACCTACGTCAGGCATGAGTTGCAATGAGATATCGGTTCGTGATGATGTTTGCAGGCCGTTTTTCGACCATTCGGATTACTCGCTCAGCTCTTCCCAAAAGAGCAAAGGAATATCTGAAGTTCTAAAGCCAAGCGTTGACTGAACAGGAGACCCCATGCCTGACTCTCATGCCCCGATGAAAGCTTCTGATCGTCTTGTAGCTGCACTGGAAGCGGAAGGTGTTGAATACCTCTTTGCTGTTCCTGGTGAGGAAAACCTTGACGTTCTTGAATCCCTTCGTACCTCCACAGTTGAACTGGTGTTGAACCGACATGAGCAAGGTGCGGCCTTTATGGCTGCCACTTATGGGCGTTTGACTGGTAAAGCGGGTGTCTGCATGGCGACGCTAGGCCCTGGCGCGACCAACTTAGCCACCCCGGCGGCCTACGCTTTTCTGGGCGGCATGCCTTTGATCATGATCACCGGGCAAAAGCCGATCAAGAAGTCCAAGCAAGGGCAATTTCAGATCATTGACATTGTCAGTCTGTTTGAGCCGATCTGTAAGATGTCCAAGGCGGTTGTCCATGGCAACACCATCCCTGCCCTGATCCGTGAGGCTTTCCGCGTGGCGGAAGAAGAGCGCCCCGGTGCTGTTTTGTTGGAGCTGCCCGAAGATATCGCCATTGAAGAAACGGATGAAGCTGTCTTGCACCCCCATCCCCGTTACTATGCAGTGGCTGGCGATACGGTGCTGAATGAAGCAGCTGATATGATCCGCAGTGCGAAAATGCCGTTGCTGTTGATAGGAGCTGGAGCGAACCGTAAGGACGCTCATTCCGTGCTCAGTGCTTTTTCTGAAAAGACCCAAATTCCGTTTTTCAACACTCAGATGGGTAAAGGCGTTATTGATGAGCGCTCTGACTTGTTTCTTGGTACTGCTGCACTCTCTGATGGAGACTACGTGCACTGCGCAATTGCACGCGCTGATCTGATCATCAACGTGGGTCATGACGTGGTTGAAAAACCACCGTTCCTAATGGAACATGGCGGCACCAAAGTGATCCATATGAACTACAAGGCTGCGCAGGTTGATCAGGTGTACTTCCCTCAGGTTGAGGTGGTTGGCGATCTTGCCCGCTCCGTTGCGCGGCTCGGCGATATCCTGGGCGGTCCGCTGGACTTTGATCGCAGTTATTTCCAGCGCATCAAAAAAGAGACAGACTTGCACACCTCTGAAGGTGGTGATGTTTCGCGTTTTCCGGTTATCCCACAACGGGTGGTCGCTGATACACGCAGGGTGATGGGTGATTTCGATATTATTGCGCTCGACAACGGGATCTACAAGATCTGGTACGCCCGCAACTACAAGGCTCATCAACCCAATACGGTGCTTCTGGACAACGCATTGGCGACAATGGGTGCTGGCCTGCCTTCGGCTATGATGGCAGCCAAGCTTTATCCAGATCGTCGTGTCATGGCGATCTGCGGTGATGGCGGTTTTATGATGAACAGTCAGGAGCTGGAAACGGCTGTTCGGTTGAAGCTCAATTTGGTGGTTACTGTTTTGGATGATCGCTCTTACGGTATGATCCGCTGGAAGCAGGCTCATGCAGGGTTTGAAGACTGGGGCTTGCAGTTTGGCAACCCTAACTTTGTCGAGTATGCGAACAGTTACGGTGCCACTGGCCACAGGATTACCCGCACAGAAGACCTGCTACCGACCTTTGAAGCGGCCTTTACCGCTGGCGGGGTCCATCTGGTTGATATTCCCGTTGATTACAGCGAAAATCAGCGGGTCTTGATTGATGAGCTTGCAGCCAAGGTGTGTCTGATATGAGCAAGACACTGGATGTCGTCAACCCGTACAGCCTGAAATACATAGGCAGTGTGGAGACCAGTGAATGGGAGCAGGTCGATGCATTTCTGGAGACTGCGCATAGTCTCTTTCGTCAGTGTGATGAGTGGCTTCCTGCCTTTCAACGAATTGCCATCCTGAAGAAAACAGCTCAGCTCATGGAGGCTCGTTTTGACGAGTTGGCGTTCCAGATCGCCAACGAAGGTGGTAAGCCATTGGTTGATGCCCGTGTGGAAGTTATGCGTGCCATTGATGGTGTGGAACTTTGCGTGCACGAGATTGGCCAAATGACTGGCCGCGAAATTCCGATGGATTTGACAGAGGCTGGATCAGGCCGCATCGCGTTCACCCAGCGCGAGCCGATCGGCGTGGTCGTTGCAGCGAGCGCTTTCAACCACCCACTCAACCTGATTGTCCATCAGGTGGCACCGGCGGTGGCCACCGGCTGTCCGGTTATCATCAAACCAGCTCCCGATACACCACTGTCCTGTTTAGCTTTTGTAAGCATGTTACATGAAGCCGGATTGCCTGCGGATTGGTGCCGTGCAGTTGTTTGTAATAACGAAGTGGCTGAGCAGATGATCACTGATCAGCGGGTTGGATTCTTCTCGTTTATCGGTTCTGCACGTGTTGGCTGGATGCTTCGCTCAAAGCTGACACCAGGTGCGCGCTGCGCTTTGGAACATGGCGGAGCAGCGCCAGTCATTGTCAGCGAAGATGCCCATATCGACGACATGATCCCTCTTTTAATCAAGGGAGGCTTTTATCACTCTGGTCAGGTCTGTGTTTCTGTTCAGCGTGTATTTGCTCCTCCCTCTAAAGCGCAGGAGATCGCGCAAAAGCTGGCAGAGGCTGCCAAACTGCTGAAAGTGGGTGATGCGACTGATGCGACAACGGATTGCGGTCCTCTGATCCGACCTGGTGAGGTGGACCGGGTTGAGGAATGGGTGAATGAGGCTATCGATGGAGGTGCCGAGTTGCTGGCAGGCGGAAAACGCCTGGGCCCGACAACCTATGCGCCCACCGTGTTGCTGAATCCGCCCGCCAATGTCCGCGTTTCACAACAGGAAATTTTTGGTCCGGTGATTTGCGTCTACAGCATTGATAGTATTGCACAGGCTATTGAGACTGCAAACAGCCTGCCCTTTGCGTTCCAGGCCGCTGTTTTCACTCAAAGCTTAGAGACAGCCTTCCAAGCCGTCCAACGTCTCGATGCCACTGCCGTCATGGTCAACGACCATACCGCCTTCCGTGTGGACTGGATGCCCTTTGCAGGTCGTCGTCAGTCTGGCTACAACACCGGGGGTATCGGCTACACCATGCACGACATGACACAAGACAAAATGGCAGTCATCCGGCTTTGATGTTCCCTACAGAGTTGAACTGAGCATTTCAAAGCCCACTCGCGATCAGATATCTCGTTTTATGCTGTTTTGAACTGGGCTCTCAGGCGAAACCGCTGAATTTGACAGCGCTGCTTTACAGCACAGCACGAGCACTCTTAACTCAAATCTACAAGCCTTTGAAATTAAAAAAGAATGCGTACTTTCAGGCGCGACATAAAAGCTATTGCCTCTTGGTGACGGCAGGAGTAAATGCTCGGCCCCAGCTTTGGTCATTCGAAGCATATATATTTGTTTTGCTTAGAACCATCCTGAGTTGGACACATTGTTTTAAGAGGCCGTCTACACAACTGAGATAGCTTTGCTTTGAAAAATGCAGTCCTCGTCACTCGTGCGCCCTTTTTTTGCATTTTTCGGCGCTTGTTGAAGCACGTGATGAGAATAAAGCACAAGTTTAATCCTCCTGTTTTTATCAGCTCCATATCGCTGATTTTTCTGCTCCTGATTACAGCAGTTATCTGGCCAGAAGGCTCTCAGAGGTTTTACAGCAACATTCAGGATTGGATCGAAACTAATACTGGTTGGCTCTATATTCTGGCAGTTGCGATTTTTCTGCTGTTCATCCTTTTCATCATGGTGAGCCGGTTTGGCGATATCAAACTGGGTCCTGACCATGCCGAGCCCGATTATGCTTACAAAAGCTGGTTCGCCATGCTGTTTTCAGCGGGTATGGGCATCGGACTGGTTTTCTTTGGGGTCGCTGAGCCGATCATGCACTTCATGTCGCCCCCTGGCATGGAAGGGCAAACCATCGAAGCTGCTCGTGAGGCAATGAAGATCACCATGTTCCACTGGGGCCTGCATGCCTGGGCAATCTATGGAGTGGTGGCTTTATCACTGGCGTATTTCACTTATCGCCACCAACTGCCTTTGTTGCCACGGTCTGCACTTTACCCGCTGATTGGTGAGAAGATTTATGGCCCGATTGGTCATGCAGTTGATACATTCGCGGTATTGGGCACTTTGTTCGGTGTTTCTACCTCACTCGGTTACGGTGCGTTTCAGGTGAATGCTGGTCTGAACTACCTGTTTGATGTGCCAGTATCGACAACCTCTCAGATTGTTCTGATTGTGCTTATCTCCAGCATGGCAACGGCTTCGGTTTTTTCCGGCCTTGATCGCGGGGTGAAGCGTCTTTCTGAAACCAACCTCATTTTGGCTGTATGCATCATGTTGCTGGTCTTGATTGTTGGACCAACCGTCACCCTGCTCCAAACTGCTGTGCAAAATGCTGGTGCCTATATGGGCGACCTGATCCATAAGACCTTCAACCTTTACGCCTATGACCGAAAAGATGACTGGCTGGGAGGTTGGACGCTGCTCTATTGGGGCTGGTGGATTTCGTGGTCACCTTTTGTGGGCACTTTTATCGCACGTGTTTCGCGTGGTCGGTCCATTCGCGAGTTTCTCGTTGGACTATTGTTTGTGCCGACAGGGTTCAGTCTGATCTGGTTCACAATCTTTGGCAACACAGGTATCGATCTGATCCTCCATGGCGGAGCTGATAACCTTGCAGAAGCAGTTTCGACTGACGTGTCTCTGGCTCTGTTTAAATTTTTTGAATACATGCCATTTTCATCAGTGCTCTCCATGCTAGGCGTTGTGCTGGTGGTCGTCTTCTTTGTAACCTCTTCCGACTCCGGTTCCTTGGTCATTGACAGTTTAACCTCCGGCGGTGACATCAACTCACCTGTCTGGCAGCGCGTTTTCTGGGCTGTGCTACAGGGGGCTGTTGCAATTGTGCTGTTATCGGCAGGTGGGCTTGGGGCATTGCAAACTGCAACAATTGCCAGTGCGCTGCCCTTCCTCATTGTTATGCTGCTCATGTGCTTTGGCCTTTACAAAGCCTTGCAAGATGACGCTTTGCGCACCAAAAACCTGCAAATGCACCACACCACCGTTCAATACACAAAGAGCACAGTGGATTGGCGGCAACGCATCGGAACTCTGACTGAAAACGCGACTTTGAAAGACGCACGCCACTTCATGGCCACTGTCGGCAAACCCGCTTTGGAAAAAGTACAGGCTGAGTTTGAAAAGCGCGGTTTCAACGCCACGTTGACCGGCTCAAAGAACTATCGTTTGACCATTGAACAGTCTGAAGAGACCGTCTTTGTTTACGGCTTGCGAAAACGCTATTTCACAACAGCATTAGCCATCGGCCCCGGCCATCTCATCGACGAAGATGAAAATGAAGACGAGACCGAAGAAGAAGGCACCAACTATTACCGCGTCGAGGTGTTCCTTGCCCAAGGCGGTCAGGAGTACGACGTGCTCGGCTACACCGAAGAACAGCTGATAGCGGACGTCGTCACACAATACGAACGCTTCATGCAGTACCTGCACTTGTCGCAGTCAGAATTGCTTTGATCTAAAGAGACTGTCTTCGAGCCAAAAGTTCGAAGACGGTCTCTCTTAAATGCTTGGTAGGCTTCGCAGCTTTGGCTCCAGCGAATATCTTCCCTGCTGAGACCATTTTGGTAACGCTGCTTCATTACTCAGCTTCCGATAGGTAAACATTTTCATCACACCTCTGTGAGCTATGCCTATCGGCACAATCACCTATTGCAACCTGTTCTAATGTTTTCCGCAGACACAAGGCCGTGGACGGCGGCAAGACATAGGGCGGAAAACTATGGTTGATACGAGTGAAGTATCGAAACTCGTCACGGAAGTGAGTGACTTATTCGTTGATGCATCCGTGTTTGCGGATCCGGCAAGAGACAGTTGGCTGTTTCAGTTCACTTCAGGTTTGGACGTGATTGCGACGCTGGAAGAAGACCGGCATGCCCTCGCTATCAGTGCGGAGTTGGGTATTTTACCAGAAGAAAACCGGGTTGATCTGCTGGAGTACTTTTTAAAGGTCAATCAGTCTTGGGCGGGCACCGGCAGCCTGCGGTTTGCAATGTTGGCAGATACAGATAAGACCATCACCCTCCTCTGGGATATTCCGATGAATGGGTTGGCTCGCCACGACCTTTTTGCTGCCCTTTCTGAGTTTGCAGAACGCGCGCAGGGTTGGAGGGAGCTTTTGAAAGCTGGCGTTCTCCTCACACAGGAGCTCGCTACAGAAATTCCCCAAAACTCTCTAAAAATCTGATCTCATAAGAACGAGGGCTTCCCCCATGACCATCCCGCAAGTGACTTCTGCGACACCAACAATTGCTCCTGCCAACATCCCACCACAGGCTGACACAACAAGCAGTCCAGCGTCGAGCACTACCCACCCTGCGCTGCAATCCCACCAACAAAAAGCGGTTGAAACCCAGTCTTCTGTTAAAGATCAACTCGCAACGACGCAAGGAAACGCTGGTGCTGATAAATCACTATATGATCTGATTTGTGTCGGGCGAGGCACATCGGCAGCAGCCTACCTCACCAGCCTGAAACGGTGTGATTGCTCTATTGTTGCGGACAGCACAAAGAACAACGTGCTTGTGGTTGGCAAAAATGATCCATGGGCCGGTGCACGAGGCTATGAGAAAGGCCATTACACTCAGTGCATCAACCAGGCACAACAGCTTGTGAACCCTGGCGATGAACCAATTGCATCCTCCAGTCTGGACCCGGTTGACAGACAGGAATGGTCTCAGCTCAATGCGCAACGCATCGATCAGGTCTCTGGTGGGAACATCCTTGATGCCGAAGTCCGCCAGATCAGCCGAGACAGCGAGACTGGTCTTTTTAAGGTGCAGACTGATGCAGATAGCGAGCCGCTTCTGGCCAAGAAGGTCGTCCTTGCTACAGGCGCCGGCATTGAACGCTCAGACTACGAGTACCACCACGTCCCACCGGAAGTTGCTGATTTTAGAAAATCTGGTCACCCCAATGCTGCAAACTGTCTGGATCTGGATCAGTTCCAGCGTAACGAAGCAGGCACACGAGACCTGACCGGACGTGTTGTGGCTGTTATGGGTCCGAATGCGGGCACAGATGCGATTATGGAGCTTTCAACACGCGGTGTTGATAAGGAAAACATCTTCTGGATGATGCAGCCCCATCAAAAGCCTGGCGTGGCACTGACATGGGATGTGCGCTCTGTTGGTATTGAGGCCACCTTTACGGCACAGGAAGCAGGTAATGACCGTTCTGATGGTGGCACTGTATTCCGTTATCAGCAGATCAACAAAGTCTCTGCGGGTGAAAATCGCCCCTTGACCATCAGCACAGATGGTGGAGACTTTGAAGCAGATTACCTGGTCTATGCAGTCGGTCAGCGTGGTGGCGGAATCAGCAGAACCGAAGTGGTTGAAGGGGCGGCTAAGAAAGTCCCGCTCCTTGAAAGAGAACTGGCCTCTCAATTGCAACCAGTCTACGACGTCAACCAGCGTTTCAGTGACCTCTCTTCCGGTGGGGCCTGGCAGCACGTGGTGGGCCTGGAAGTTACAGGTACGACCAAGACTGAAGGTCTGGAAGTGGTCGGCGCTGCTGCGATGCAGTCCAGCCGTGGGATCCAACACAATTATCTTGATGCAGATTACAGCTCGCAGCTCAAAACTGTCCTTGAGAACAATCCTGAGTTCCGCTCTTTGGCCACAGAACATTTTCCGGCTCTGTTGGATGCAAAGCCATTTGAGCAACTTCTGAAGCAAGATTCTGGTTTGAAAAAACTGGGCGAATATGAGGATCAGAAGGCAGCACTGTTAAGCGCACTCAAAGCAAACGATGCTGAGCAATCTCTGAGTAACGTTAATGAGCTGCTGTATACCTTTGATTTACGGAGCAAAGCGGCAAACGATCTAGGTGGCGCGGCTAAACCAATCCGCGTGTCAGACCTGCTGGCGCAAGGCTTGAGTCGCACACAGCCCGCAACCGTTGCAGACCCACGCCTGATTGGTGGAGCACAGCTGAACATTGCGGCCCAGACTGAAAGCTTTAAACCACAGCAGATCACGACACCGGGTGGCATCAACTTCAACGAAGATCAGCAGACCGTTGCCCTTTATGTGGCTCAAAACTATCCGGACATCCCTGCGGACAAAGCCAATGAGTTCGTCGCCAGCGTAATCGCGCAACGCACAGATGGCAACCACTTACGCGGTTTCACGCCGGAAGAACGCGCCCAGTTTGAAACTGAGTTGCAGGGGCTTTCTGAGTAAGGCCTGAGTTCATCAAACCGCTGATTGCTCGTTCATCGTCTGTTTGGTGCAGACGTGACCGCACAACGCAGCATGTTCATTTCAATTAAGTCAGGACGAGGATGAGCACCTTTCGTGAGCGAAAGGCTCATCAGTCCTGCAAGTTCTGAGAGGAAACCAGAATGCCAGTCACACTTGCCACATCAACACCGCAGGTACAAGAAAACCTACAGAATACAGTGTGCTCAAGCTCTTCCGATAAGAGCATAAAGCTGCCAGATTATCAGGAACGGCGCCTGAATGATGTTGGAATTACGGTCAAGTACAATGCAGAACTCCCAAGTCAGAAAGTAGAGAGCTCTTTAAAGGCTGTATCGATACACCGTGTGGTCAACCATAAAGTTGCTGTCACGACCAATGCTCTTCATAGCATCATCCCTCCGGGGAGTGATGTGGTTATTAATCGAAGTGCCCCACACATTACTCCAGCTTCTCCTTCACAAACGGTCGCGGGCACTCACCAGAGTATCTTGGAGACGAAAACATCATTGTCTTCGCTCCCAGATAGCGCCTTTTCTGTTATCGAAGGGACATGGCATGATGCAAACACAGTCAGCATCGCCGCGCCTGGAAACGTGTTTGGAGCATCTGGACGTCTTTCCTGCACAGATGTTTTACTGGAAATTCCGATGGTAACGGAGTTATCGCCTGCATTCGAAGATGTAACGCAAGCCTTTGGCGTGAAAGTCTTTGATAAAGGCGAAACCGTTCCAGTGAAGTTCGACAAATGTGATCTCAACGTCGTTGAATACCAAATTACACCAGCTAACCACCAATACTCTCTCGAAGAAGCCAATGGTTTTTTCGTCGAAAGACATGAGTTCCCTCATATCTTTATGGCTTCGTCAGATCAGGACGAGATCGTTATTACCGTGGGTAAACAGATCAAAGACGACCAATTTGCGCTGGCCAATATTAAAGTTCCGGATGGCAAAGCAATTATGCTTCCGGGTGGAACCATTCACACAGACAGTTTGTCACGAGGAAACATCGTAATCATGCTCACCGAATGTGTGGGGGCGGATACGGTACTCATGCACGACAAAGATAGCCAACCTATCACGTTGCGAATAGACAGCTCAGAACGCATCGGTCTTGCTGAGTGGCATCTGTAAAAAGACTGCAATGCCATTTGATTGGAGGATTTCTTTCAAATGGCATTTCCCTATGCACTTGTTCTCTAGATCTCAGAAATTAGGCGCGTAGAATAGACTTTTTGATAGTGAACTATTATTTTACAGCCTAATCAACATAAGCGATCTCTCTGGTCGATTTGATCCTTTACCATTTAAATTACAGTCTCAAATTTTCTGCACTCAGAACTGAGAATTTCTGGCTTTTCTAACCTGTGCTACAGCTACCACTTGTTTTTTGCTGCGTCAGGGAAGTTGGAAAATGATCAATTTCGATGCTCTCAGAGACTCCAATACTCGTATAACTCCTTTCCAGTATCTGGTGGGGAGAAATGTACTGACCCAAAAGCAAGCTGCTGATGTTCGTCGTGATTATCCTGACATCAAACAGACTGGGTATCTTCCCTTATCTAAACTTGAATCGACTGGTGCATTCAAGCAACTTGTAGATGATCTTTATAAACCTGAACTGGCTGAAATTCTTTCGGAAAAACTCAGTTTGGATCTAATGGACAAGCCCCGAATGATCACAGTCCGACGTTTGTCCAAACACGGTGATGGCCGTATTCACAACGATTCCAAATCCAAGATCTGCACCATGCTCATCTATCTCAATGAAGACTGGGATGACGCCGCCGGAGGTGCCATTCGTGCGCTCAATGGAGACACCGATATGGGCGATTATGCGGAGGAAGTCTCTCCGCTTGCTGGGAACGTGTTTGCATTCAAACGTTCAGAAACAAGCTGGCACGGCCATCCTTCGTTCAAAGGCGAACGCTATGTGGTGCAAGTAACGTTTCTCATCTCTGAAGAGGAATTAGCACGGAAAGAGAAACGCGGCGGCTTCCAAACTATGCTTAAACGCTTGTTGCGGATCAATTAGGCAAGAAAACAAGACAAATTGTTTGCAGTCAAACGCTGGACAGCAAGATGCTTGTTTCGCTGTTCATGACGCCTTCGATCAGGCGGACTTCGCGCAGGACGCGGTCGAACTCTGAGAGGTTTTCGACGCGGATGTCTGTGACCAGATCCCATTTGCCGCTTGTGGTGTGGAGGACTTGTAGTTCAGGCAGACCACGCAGTTTGCGGATGACCTGGGTGGTGTTTCGTCCCATCACTTCGATCATCATGACAGCTCTGATTTCGCCGCTGTCATAATCTTCTCGCACTCGTGCCGTAAAACCAAGCAGAGCCCCTGTTTCCAGCAAGCGGTCCATGCGTGTTTGTACAGTTGCGCGTGACACGCCCATAATCTGTGAGAGTTTGGAGACTGGAGCACGGCCATCCAAACGCAGAAGGCTGATTAATTGCCTGTCGAGCTCATCATAAATATGTTTCGCTGTATGGTTTTGCTTCATAAGTGCTCTCAACCAATAAGTTTAGCAATAATATAAAATTTGCCTAGCAATCTGTCAAAAACTATCTCTCATATTTAGCAATATTGATATGTTTTTTGCAATTTGTACAGTTAATACTAGGGAAACTGTAATTACTTGAGGAAAGCTCATGTCAGCCCCTGCCCCGTCAGAACTCGCGTTTGTTCCATTTGTCAGTGTCGACAATATGATGAAGCTGGTCCATCGCATTGGCATTGAGACCATGCTCTCTGGCATCGCTGACTATGTGGAAGAAGATTTTCGCCGGTGGGAGTTGTTTGATAAGACACCCCGGGTGGCCTCCCACTCCAAAGAAGGTGTTATTGAGCTGATGCCGACCTCCGATGGTGAGACATACGGCTTCAAGTACGTCAACGGACACCCAAAGAACACCAAGGAAGGCCTGCAGACCGTTACTGCATTTGGCCTTCTGGCAGATGTTTATACCGGTTATCCGGTCCTTGTGACTGAAATGACCGTGTTGACCGCCCTGCGTACAGCGGCGACCTCTGCAGTGGTGGCAAAGTATCTTTCTCCTAAAGGCGCCCATACCATGGCGATGATCGGCAATGGGGCTCAGTCAGAATTCCAAGCTCTGGCGATGAAGGAAATCTGCGGGATCAACACACTGCGGCTTTATGATGTAGATCCTAAAGCAACAGAGAAACTCATGCGTAATCTGGAAGGTCGTGGCCTGACCTTGCAGGCATGCAAAAGCGCAGAAGAAGCAGCTTTGGGCGCGCAGATCATCACAACGTGTACTGCTGACAAGCAAAATGCCACCGTGCTCTCCGACAATATGGTTGGCACTGGCGTGCATATCAACGCGATTGGTGGCGATTGCCCGGGCAAAACAGAACTTGCCAGTGGCATTCTGACCCGCTCTGATGTCTTCG
This sequence comes from Pseudovibrio sp. Ad37, assembly GCF_001623075.1. GTDB lineage: Bacteria > Pseudomonadota > Alphaproteobacteria > Rhizobiales > Stappiaceae > Pseudovibrio. The sequence continues at coordinate 3,129 of NZ_LMCF01000092.1, read as the reverse complement.
TTGAGTACCCACCTCAGACACGCATTGAAGGCGAAATTCAGCAGATGCCTGAGGATTTCCCGGTCACTGAGATCTGGAAAGTTATTACGGGTCAGGCTGAGGGCCGTAAGGACGAGCGTCAGATCACCTTGTTTGACGGTGTCGGCTTTGCAACTGAGGACTTCTCCGCACTTCGCTACGTACGTGACCAGCTTAAGGGCACTGGTTTGTACCATGACCTTGATATGCTGGCTGATCCTGATGACCCACGTGACCTGTTCGGCATGGTGATGCGCGCAGAACCGGAAAGCGGAGACGCTGCATGAACCGCACATCCGTTCAGGCGCCTGGCGCCGTCGTCATGGTTCGCCCGCACCACTTCTCAGTGAATGCAGAGACAGCAGCTGATAACGCATTTCAGGCTGAGGTCACAACAGATTCAAAGCATGCCAAACAAGCGTATGATGAGCATACCGCAATGGTGGAGCAGCTTGAATCTCATGGTGTACGCGTTCATGTTTTTGAAGGTGACACTCCGGGCCTTCCCGATTGTGTGTTCCCAAACAACTGGTTCTCTACGCATGCTGGTGGGCACGTTGCGATTTTCCCGATGAAAGCGGAAAACCGACGTTTGGAGCGTCGTCACGACATCCTTGAAATGCTGAAGTCCGACTATCGTGTTCAAGATGTCATCGACTACTCCGGCCTTGAGCAGGATGGGCTTTATCTTGAAGGAACCGGCGCGATGGTGCTCGATCACATTGATCGTGTTGCCTATGCGGTGGAAAGCGACAGAACCAATCCAATTGCACTGGAGCGTTTTTGCACGCACTTCAACTTTGAGCCAATGGTGTTCGCTGCTGAAGATGACAAAGGCACGTCGATCTACCACACCAACGTGCTGATGTGCGTTGGGACCAACTTTGCGCTGATCGGTACAGATATGATCACGGATACGGCGCGACGGTCAGAAGTTGTGGCACGCCTTGAGGCGACAGGTCGTGACGTGATTGAGCTGAGTAATGCTCAGATCTCAGGTTTTGCCGGGAATGCAATAGAGTTGATGGGCAAGAATGGCCCCCTGCTCGCACTTTCGCAAACTGCCTACGATATTCTGACTGAAGAGCAACGCGACAGGATCTCTGCTTCTGCGACACTGGTGCCGCTTGCTATCCCAACGCTTGAGCTGGCTGGTGGTTCTGTACGCTGCACAATTGCAGGTCTTCACCTGTCACCGCGCAACTAATTCCAGCGAAACGAGATACGCCCGCCAGAGAAGTTCCGGCGGGCGTATTTATATCAGTTGCAGAGATTATCTGAAGTCAGATGAGCAACGTTTCTTCCTTCGGGACGTCCTGAGTGTGTTTTTCGACGCGCGGATTGCGTTGACCCCAATCTGTATAGAGATCAGCCATGATGGTTCCTGAGGACGCCTCCGCCATTTGGGTTGTGATTTCAGCGAATTGCTGGCGGCCAAACAAGACCACTTCCTCTCCCAATGCAACACCAGTCAGATCTGTGACATCCACAACGATGGTGTTCATGGAAATTTTCCCCAGAACCGGTTGCTTTCTGCCCTGAATGAGGACGCTGCTTAGCCCAGCAAAGCGCCGCAGATATCCATTGGCGTATCCCAATGATACTGTCGCAAGCCGCTTGTCTTCATTCAGCACCGTCGCACGGTCATAACCAATCGTGCTGCCAGCAGGGAATTCTCCAAGACTTATGACTCTTGCCTTTAATGTCATGGTGGTTTTGAAGCCAAGCTCTGGATTTACAATTCCGTATAACACCGCTCCACAGCGCATCATGTCTGAGTAAGGGTTACATCGTGAGACAAGTGTCAGTGTGCTACCGGCATGCACCAGCAAGTTTTCACGTTGCAATGAGGTGTTGGCGACAACCCAATCCACGTCCTTATGAAACCGTGCGATGCTCGTCTCAAGATCCTCAGGCAGATTTGAGGGAAAATGGGTACTCACGCCAATGATGTGCGACCCCAAAACGTCGACAATGCGTTTGCAAACCTCTTTGCCTTTTGAGGAGGAAAGCTCCAAGCCATCCCGCGACATTCCCCCCGCATTTAGTGAGAGATGGTAATTTGCAGGTGCACTGTTGTTTCTTTGGACACTCGCAAGTTCCAATGCCCCCTCCAGACTGCCCACTTGCTCCTGGACCTGAAGAGGCAAAGCAGCTTCTGCTTCATCACGAGTTGTTGCCCGCAACCGGAGCAAATCACCTTTGTAACCCGTGTCACGAACAGCCTGTGCCTCTGCGTTGGACGTGATGCCAATATAACGAACATTGTTGCGTTGGATGATAGGCATTACGTTTGCAATACCATGTCCGTAGGCGTCCGCTTTAACAACTGCACAAAACTTGGTTTTGTCGGGTAAGAGCCCGAGCGCAATCTTTAAATTCGCTTCAATTTGGGTGCACGAAATCTCGCACCAAGAGGAATACATTGGTGTTGCCATCTTCATATATGCCGATGTGAAAGTAATATTGGTGAGTTGCCTCAGTTCATTAGAGTGAGCTGAGGCTAAACTCTGATCAGCCGAACACCAGTTCTGGCAACCATAGAGCAACCTGCGGAATAAAGGTTGTGATTACCAGTGTTGGTAGCCAAGCGAACGCGATCATTATCAGTGTCGGCTTCATCATCTTGTTGACCGGGGCGTCCGTCACGCGCGCTCCAAGGTAAAGCAGTGGTGCTGTTGGCGGCGTGATGTTTGCCATGCCCAGATTGACGCCAAGCACCGCTGCGAAATGAACTGGCTCCATGCCAACACTTTGCACGATTGGCAGCAAAAGCGGTGCGGACAACAGCACGCCGGAAATATCATCCATGAGCATGCCAATGAGGATCATGACCAGATTGACCATAAGCAAGATGATGATCGGATTGTCAGAAACTGAATAAATCAGATCCTTTGCCATTGCCGGAATGTTCTCAAACACCAGAAACTGACTGACAATGAGCACCATAAGCACCATCATCATGACAACGCCGATGGTTGTGCTGAGCCTCCCCCTTTGAAGTGGTCCACGCCTATAGTTAGGAAACCGGAGGACCATAGATGGCTATCAAGCGCCCCAAACCTGAAGATATTGTTGTGAAGTTACGGCAGGTTGAAGTTCTGATGGGGC
>NZ_LMCF01000091.1 GCF_001623075.1 Pseudovibrio sp. Ad37 | reverse complement strand
CCCCGTAGCGGGAGACATGGCATGATCTCATTCTCCTTTCTAAAGTTGCATTCCAAACATATGCCTCCTCGGATAATCCGAGACGAGGCGCACCGTAGCTGATGTCAGCTCCCCACTTCTGATTGGGGCCGGTACAAGTGAAGTCCTGTTCCAGAAGGTTAGGGGCTACAGGCTTGTTGTGATGACTGTCTGTAGTTCTCTTGAATTTCTTTTTCCTCTCCACTTTCAGAGAGTTATCACGCATCAGGCGAACCACGCGATGCCTACCTACATTAAGGCCGTCAGCGCTAAGTTCAGCTGCAATGCGCCGTGAGCCATAAGCTCGGTTTGAGGCTTCAAACTTGTCCTTGATATGAGCAAGGAGCACCATATCCTCACGTTGTCTGGCGCTAGCAGGCCGCTTTCTCCAAGCATAATATCCGCTGCAACTGACACTCATAAAGGCGCAGAGGCTAGCAGTCGAATAAGACGCGTTCTGTGCATCGATAAACTGATATCTCATCGACTTGTTTCCCTGGCGAAGAACGCTGCCGCCTTTTTTAATAAATCTCTCTCTTGCCGTAATAGCTCGTTTTCTTTGCGTAAACGGCTAATTCTCTACTGGCATCCTCATGTGGTCCTGACAGCAAATCCTGATCCCGAAATTACTTGATCCAGCGGTTCAAGGTAGCTGGTCCCACGCCCAGATCAGCAGCGATTTCAGGAATGGGCCGACCACTCACTTCCACCAGCCGTACCGCTTCCCGTTTAAACTCTTCCGTATAATGTTTTCGACCCATGAAGTCCTCCTCAATTTATCGTATCAGAAGGCTCTCCAGTTTTCCTGAGCCAGTCCAGTTTCTGCTTTTGGCAGGTGTGTTCAGGTCTTTATTGCGTAAGCGCTGCTGAGCCGTAGGTGAGCAGTGCTGCACAAATCATTGTTAAAGTGAAAATCATAGAGGTGAGCATGGAGAGCCATGCAGGGCATCTGGTCAGGCCAAGGTATCGGGTCAGGATGATCCGCGCCTTAAACAGGATCAGCGCAGCGATGATCAGCGGGCCCACATAAACAAGCAATTCGCTGCTAAACAAGCTGAGGCCGTAGCCGAGCAGAGTGAGTGCAACCAAGACTACCCAGGCTTTGAGCAGATCGTTCATCTGGATGCTTTTAGAGGGTGTTTTGTTGGTGTCCATGATTACAGCCCCTGCCCCATGAGATAGAAAATGGGGAAAATGATCACCCAGATCAGATCAACCATATGCCAGAAGGCTGTGCCCGATTCCATATTATCCTCGGTGGGCCACAGGGCGATTATGCTGAGTATGATCAGGCCAAAGATCACGTGGGCCAAATGGAACCCGGTGACCAGATAGTAAAGCGTATAGAATGTGTTGGTTTCAACATTGAGGCCAAGGGCAAGCTTTTCCTTGTACTCGAAAATCTTGAGCGCGATGAACACGACGCCAAGACTTCCTGCCCCCAGCAATGCCAATCTTGTCTTCACAATCTCTTTGATTTTAGCAAAGCGTACCGCGATGGCGGCGAACAAGCCTGAGGTGAGCAGGATGATTGTGTTCAAGGTAGCAAGAGGCACGTTCAGGTGCGTGCGCGCCTCGCGGTAAATCTCAGGATTGAGCAGCTCATTGCCGGCGAAGGCCCACAGCGCTCCGCCAAACACGAGGATTTCGCTGACGATCAGGATCCACATCATGGGATCGCCGGGCAGATTTTCCAATGCCCATGGGGAAACAGGCTGGTGATAGACCCGTTCTGCAGTCTCGTTTTCTTTCTGGCAAGCCTCGTCCATTACGCCCTTCCAGCCGATATGAGTGTTTGAGGCAAAAGTAGATCGGTTTGCCTGCGTGGTCCTTGTTGGAGCGCTAACTGTAGCTGCTCTTTGCTATCTGATTGGCTGATTGATGGTTTGTTCCACCCAGTTTTGCCAGGAGGAGACGAAAGAGCTTGCCAATCGGGACAGTGGACGCTGGTGCGGCACGAGGATGGAGTAGCCAAAAGGCACTGTTGGCTCGAAGGGCAAAAACACGATTTTGGAGGCATCCCCGCGGCTGCGCTGATAGCTGACCGCACTCAAAGCATCGACAACTGCACAGATCTGTCCTACTTCGACGAAATGGAACAGTGGCAGGAAGTATTGAGTATCGATGCGGATATCAAAATGCGCGTCACTGGATTGGAACGCGGTTTTGGTGGCCTCAAAGGTGGAATGGCTGGGCTGGAGCACGCCCATGGGCACACCGTCCAGATCCTTCGCGTGGATCACCTTCTTGTTTGCCAGTGCTGATGTTTTCGGGACAGCGCACAGGCAGGTGCATGGGATTGTGGTGTTGTGAGACAGGACATCCTGCTCCGTGCCTACAGCTGCATCACAAAAGCCGATGTCAAAGCTTTGTGCGGCGATCAGATTGAGGATTTGCGGTGAGCTGCGCGTTGCCAGAGTGACCTTCACCTGCGGTTTGTCCTCGATGAAGTTGCTGATGAACTCGGGCAGCAGATAGGAGGATGGACCGGGCATGGCAACGATACTCAACGAGCCTTGCACCTGATCGCGCATGTTGCTGAGGTTCTGCTCAACCGTCTTCAAACGATCCAGAATGCCTGAAGCCTCCGAGAGCAAATAATGGGATTCTGGGACAGGAATCAGTCGGCGCCCTTCACGCAGAAAGAGCGGCATTCCCAAATCATCTTCCAGTGCTTTGAGCGATGCGCTGACGGCGGGCTGGGTGCGATGAAGATTTCGTGCAGCGCGGCTGACCGATCCGGTTTTCATAATTTCGCGGAAAACCGCCAGTTGCTGCAGGTTCATGGGCACCTCAATATATAAACAAAATCTATCATAACCATAATATTTCGAATTTGCTTTTATGAATAAGGCTAACCACCATGAGGCCAATAATTATAAATACCTATCACCTTGAATTGGGCTTATCTGAATTTATTAGAGGGGGGATACTCATGGGATTATTCAGTAAATGCGCCGGGATTGCGCTTGCTTGCACGATGATCAGTGGTGCAGCGGTTGCGCAGGACATCAAATTTTTCCGCATTGGTACGGGAGGTGCTGGTGGAACCTACTTCCCGATTGGCGGGATCATTGCCAACGCAATTTCCAACCCACCGGGCTCTCGTCCGTGTGATCAGGGCGGCAACTGCGGTGTTCCAAATCTGGTGGCGATCGCGCAGTCAACCAACGCGTCAGCGCACAATGTGAACGCCATTCAGGCGGGCCAGATGGAAGCAGGCTTGACGGGTGCTGCGACACTTCATTTTGCCTATCATGGTTCTGGCAAGTATGAGGGCAACGCCAAACCAGACCTTCGTGTGATTGCGAACCTTTACCCGGAAGATCTGCATCTTGTTTTGCCAAAGGGTGGTGAACTGGACAACCTTGCGGACCTGAAAGGCAAGCGGGTTGGTATTGCGCAGGCAGGTTCTGGAACACAGATTGCAGTTGAGCTCATTCTTGGTGACCACGGCGTCAATCGTGACAATATTGATGAGGCAGAGCTCAACAACTCTCAAAGCGCTGAGCGGACAGCTGATGGTCAGCTGGATGCTTACTTTTATGCTGCAGGAACCCCGGTTGCTGCCATGATCCAGCTGGATAACACCAAGGGCATGGATCTCTATTCCTTCACTGAGGCAGAAGTTGCTCAGGCGAACAAGACTGTTCCCTATTACATTCCCTCCACCATCCCTGCTGGCACTTATCCGGGCGTGACGCATGACATCAACACGGTGGCAGTGAGCGGCATGTTTGTGACCAATGCTAATATTGATGAGGAACTGGTCTACGAGATCACCAAGGCGCTTTGGTCCAAGACCGCCCGTAAACTGCTGGATAACGGACATCCGAAGGGCAAGGTCATCACCATGAAGAGTGCGCTTGACGGCATTGATGGTATTGGCGTGCCGCTGCACCCGGGTGCAGAGCGTTACTACAAAGAAGTTGGCCAGCTCGATTAATCACAGTCTGACTTAAAACGGCAGCGGGAGTGTTCTTCCGCTGCATTCTGTCGCCACCGGTGGTTCAGCCTTGCCGCATGCTTTTGTTTGCGCAGCTGTTGGTGTTGGGATGAGATAGCCCAACACGCTCTTACCACCGCATGACGCACCCCAGACCCGGGAGGGTTCCATGCCCCTACAATCGCACCTTGATAACAAGGCTCTGGAAGAGCTGGAGAAAAAGTATGACTCCGCTCTCCATACCCGTGACAACGGGCCAATCCTGACAAAAGTGGTTTATTGGGCGACCATTGCCTATGCGCTCTATCACTTCTGGACCGCCGGATTTGGCACGCCGGTTGATTATGTTCACATGGGCATCCATCTGGCCGGATTGTATTTCTTCATTTTTCTGGCGTTTCCGTTTCTCAAATCCGACCGTGCCTTGGCCAATACGCCCGGTAAGTTCTTGAGCTTTGGTAATGTCCCGCTCCTTGACTGGGTGATCATGATACTGGCGATGATGGGGTCGCTGTATCTGTGGTTCAGCTGGCGCGGGTTTGACCTTTTTGGCATCCAGGTTTCTGAGCAGGCCTTGCGACAAGGCAACCCAGCCGGACCGGATATCTTCTTCGGCACAATCATCATTTTAACAGTGCTGGAGATCGCGCGCCGGACCATTGGTATCGTGCTGCCGCTGATCATTCTGGTCTTCATCGGCTATGCGCTTTTGGGGCCATATATTCCGATCCAAATCCTGAAGCATCCGGGCGTGGACTGGCGGCAGTTCGTCAACAACATGTACTTCCCGTTTGAAGGCATTTTTGGCGTTACGCTCTGGGTCGTTTCAACTGTTGTGTTTCACTTCGTGCTGTTTGGTGTTGTGGCGCAGCGCATGGGGCTTGGGCAGTTCTTCGTTGACAATGCGATGATCCTAGCCGGACGCTATACAGGCGGACCTGCGAAGGTTTCCGTCGTCTCCTCCGCCTTCTTTGGCACAATCTCCGGCTCTTCCATCGCCAACACGGTTTCCACCGGTTCGCTGACCATTCCCAACATGAAGAAGCTTGGGTATCCGGGGCACTTTGCGGGCGGTGTTGAAGCAGCGGCCAGTGCGGGCGGTCAGATAACACCACCGATCATGGGGGCTGCGAGCTTCCTGATGGCTGAGTATCTGGAAGTGCCGTACACCACCATCGTGATTGCAGCGATTGTGCCTGCCCTGATGCACTATATCGGCGTCATGTCCATCGTGCACTTCACTGCAAAACGCCTTGGGCTGGAAGCCTACCCTAAGGACCAAATCCCGCAGTTTGTGCAGGTTTGGCGTGAGGGCTGGTTTACCGTGCTGCCACTCATCGGACTGCTCGTAGTGCTGTTTTCTGGCTACTCGCCTAACATGGCTGCGTTTATTGGCATTTCGCTTTGTGTTGTTGTTGGCTTTTGTGCCATCGATAAGCCGCTGTCTCTGGCTGTGCCACTTGCCTTGCTGGGCTTCATTTTCTGGAAGGCCTCGCCTTACTCCGGTGAAGGTTTCTCGCCAACGATGGCCGGAGTGCTTGGCGCACTGACCTTGCTGGGGTGTTTGCATCGCAATGAACGGCAGAGCTTTAAAGACCTGTTCGACAGCTGCCATGTGGGCGTGCAGTACGCACTGGCCGTGGGCGCTGCCTCTGCTGCTGTTGGTATTGTGGTCGGTGTGATCAACACGACCGGTGTTGGCTTCCGTCTTGGCTTTATGGTCACCAACGGCGCTGCAGATATGGCAGCCTCACTAGCTCCGCTGCTTGACTGGACCTCTCTGGAAGTGTTCGGGCAAGCCTCCATTCAACAGTTCCTGTCTCTGGTTCTGATCGCTATTGCCTGTATTTTGATGGGTGCTGGTCTACCGACAACAGCGCTTTACATTATGCTTGTCGCGGTGGCTCAACCGGCTCTGGCACAACTGGGCGTGCCTGCTTTGGCAACGCATATGTTCGTGCTTTATTATGGTGTTATCTCCGAGATTACACCGCCGGTTTGCGCCTCGGCCTATGCTGCGGCGGGCATTGCAGGGGCGAACCCGTTCAGGACTGGTGTGAGTGCCTTTACCTTGGGGCTTGGCAAACTCATGGTGCCAATGGTGTTCGTCTATGCGCCAACCATGCTGATTGTTTTGCCAGAGTACTTCACCCTCGTCTCGTTCTTGCAGGTCACGCTGACCTGTGCGCTGGGTGTGTTTGCTATTGCAACAGCCGTTTCCGGTTACTTCATGGCTCCGCTCAACGGTCTGTGGCGTGTGCTGATGGCTATTGGCGGATTGATGCTGGTTGCTCCAAGTCTGGGGTCTGATCTGGCTGCAATTCTCATCATCGCGCCTGTCTTGTTCCAGCAGGTTTCCAGCCAACGCAACTTGCAGGCGGCCACACAATGACAGAAGCTGTAGTACCTGACGTCACTGTGCTTGGTGCGGGGTTGGTTGGCATTTGCTGTGCTTTGTCGCTGGCCGAGAAAGGCTTGCGCGTGCACATGGTTGACCGGGATGCTCCCGGTCAGGCCACCTCTGCTGGCAATGCGGGGATTATCTCGCCGTGGTCCGTGGTGCCGCAATCCATGCCGGGTCTTTGGAAGAAGGTGCCCGGCTGGCTGATGGATCCGCAAGGTCCGGTGACGATCAAGCCCAGTTACCTGCCTCGCGTGGCCACATGGGGCCTGCGGTTTCTCTATGAGGGACGACAGGAGCGCATTCAGCCGATTGGCGATGCCATGCATGCTCTCAATCATGACTGCATTGAGCTTTACCGCCATCACCTTTCAGGCACAGGGCACGAAGGACTACTGCAAGACAGCTGGTATGTGCATGCATTTCGGGATGCCTCCCAGATTGATCTGGATGGCCCGGATTATGCCATGCGCCGCGCTGTGGGGGCTGAGATTGAAGAGATTGGAGCTGCGGCCTTACGAGATCTGGAACCTGCTTTAACCCATGAGTTTGAGGCCGCCATTCTCATCAAGGGACAGGCTCGGGCCGTTTCCCCCGGTAAGATCGGCGAAGTGCTTGCCGACAAACTACGCCAGATGGGCGGCACCATTGAGCAAGCCGAGGTGCACTCCATCACGCCAAACGACGGCGGCGGCTGGAGATATGTGACGGAGACAGGCGCGCATTTTGCACCGAAACTGGTGCTTTCCATGGGCGTTTGGTCTGCCAAGCTGCTGAAACCACTTGGGGTCAAGGTGCCGATGGAGGCTGAGCGTGGCTACCACGTGTCCTTCAGCAATCCCGGTGTTGCCCTCACGCATTCCATCATGGATATGGACATGAAGTTTGTCGCCTCCACCATGGAGAGCGCCATTCGGGTTGCCGGAACGGCTGAGTTTGCCGGGCTTGATGCGCCAATCAATCAGAAACGGCTGGATGGTTTGATGGAGCTTGCAAGCAAGCTGTTGCCTGACTTGCGGATGGATGACATCAGCACATGGTCCGGCCAACGTCCCAGCTTGCCCGACAGTTTGCCTTGCATTGGCGAAATTGACGGATTTCCGGATTTGATTGGCGCGTTTGGCCACAGTCATTACGGCCTGATGATGGCCCCAAAAACTGGAAGATTGGTTGCCGATCTAGTGACCGGCACCACCCCCAACATCAATATGACCCCCTATCACGTGACACGGTACTAAAGGATTTCGCATGACCATTCATCCTGGTGGCCAGAACATTTGCGGCGTTTCAATCGGCGTTCTTTCACTGGAAAGCTATTTCCCCAAGCCTCCCGGTCACATCAAGAACCCGTCGAGCCTGCCGTTTACAACAACCTATGAGATCCTGCATGGATTGACGGTACAGAAACTGCTGGCTGATCCCTCGCCTGAATTGCTTGAGCCGATCCTCAGCGCCGCCAAACGGCTGGAAGATCAGGGCGTGCATGCGATCACCGGGTCCTGCGGATTTCTGGCGATCTTTCAAAAGGAGATCGCAGCGGTGGTTTCTGTTCCGGTTTTCGTGTCTTCGCTCATACAGGTTCCCCTTGCCTACCACATGACCAATGCACCCGTTGGAGTCATCACAGCGTCCGCAGCCTCTTTGACGGACAAGCATCTGAAAGGTGTGGGTGCAGCCCATGTGCCGATTGTGGTTCAGGGACTGGATGATGCCCCTGAGTTTTCTGCTGTGATCTTACGCGGCGAACGCACACAGATGGACCTTGACAAGGTGACAGAAGAGCTGTTTGCTGCGGCAGATGACATGATTGAGCGATCACCGGATATTGGTGCCGTGGTTTTGGAGTGTACCGACCTGCCGCCTTATGCGCATCAGTTGCAAGCGCGTATCAAACGGCCAGTGTTTGACATCATCACTCTTGCCAGCATGGCACATTCGGTGGCGCATCGGCACGCCTTTCCCGGATTTATCTGAGTGTCTCACACCCCTTCCATTTCACCTTCATAAGATGGCAGAGGTGGAATGATGTCATCGGTGCACAGGTAGAGGTTTTGCAGGTTGAGCAAGGGCATGGGGTTTTCCGTTAGATTGGACATGATGTTCATGGCAATGTTCAGCTGAGCTGCGTTGCAGGATGGTTTATGCGCCTGTGCCCACGCCGTGATTGAGTTGGCAAGGTTTTCAAGGATATCGCCCTCAGGTTCGCCGTTGTTCTGGATGGTGACGGGGGTTGGCGGCAGAAGAGCGATTGGCAGATCGATTGGCTCTTCTGTGAGGCCTTGGGCAAGATGATAGCTGTAGCCGATATTAAGCTGCAGCGTAATGTCGCCAGCATACTCACCATGAAACAGCACGTAGAAGAGATGTTCCAGATGCTCCTTCAAGCTCCGCTGATAAGGCTCATTTGTGGGGTTGCCGAGGTATGCGATGTTGAGCGGTTGAAAGCTGGACAGTGTTGGGTGGCACGGGTTTTTAAAGGTAGCCGTCGGCGTTCTGAATACAAAGCCATCTGCGATTTTGCCGTGGATGTAGCTGTTGCGGATCATATACATGGAAGCCAGTGCATCCTGCCGCGCGAGCACCTGCATGCCCGGCATGACAACCTGGCGGTCACTCAAGGGCTGCGCAATATCCTGTGTCAGATAGGTTTGCTTACCCTTTGTTTTCTGCGTGTAATAGTAGGTGTAGGTCAGCTTTCCATCTACACATTCGCAATTGTCCTGGTGGCTTGTCCAATCCGGGATTTCGACCACAGGGTCTCCGGTTAATCCGGCAGGCTTGGTACAGTCTTCCAGGATCAATTTCACGATCCAACGCTGAGATGTTTGCTCCGTTGGAGTGCTATAATCCTGATTTTCCTCCAGAATGCTGAAACTGACTGTTTCGCTGCCCTCTTTTTGTGAGGTTGCTGCAAGCATCGCAAAGCTGCTGCTGGCGTTTGCTTTGCAGATTATGTCTTCGTTGACCTTGATGATCACAGCCAGAGCCTGAGCCGCTTTTTCGATGGCATCGGCTGACTGATTACCAGCGTTTATGATTGGAGCAAATTGGTCCAGCGTCGTGGTGAGGTTGTTCTGGATAGTGATGAACTGCACGAGTTCGGCAAAGGCATCCATAAAACCGGTGAGTTCACCTTGCGGTTTGTCTTTGAGGTTGAACTGGATTTGGCCATGAGCTTTGTCCTGAAGGTAATGGAAGTTCAGGCCGTAAGTGTATTCGTAGTTCCATTTGGTGATCTGGGAGAGCTTCTTAGCCTTCGTGTCATAGGCAGGGCCCGCTTGAGAGACCATGCGCGGTGTTTCCGGGAAACTGCGCAGCAAGATGGGCACTTTGAAAGACCCAAGCGGCTTTTCAAGAACAGGAGTGCCTTCCGCCTGGATCGGAGAGAGCCAGCTTGAGGCTTTGTAGTCGACTATGCCCTGAACCGGGCTGATCTGATGTTCGAGAGACGTGACTTTGTAGCTCAGATCCAGAGCGAGGCATTCCGTTGTCTCTCCCAGTTTTTCTGAGGCCTGAAGCAGGAAGGTGAGCGGTTGCTCTGCACCATCCTGCAATTTCAATTTGGCAGACGTGAGCGAGAAGAGGCTTGAAAGGGATTTAGCAGGTTTTGGCTCCTGCGCGTCTTCCTGTGCATCCGGTGGGCAGTCTGCCACGCTGTTCAGGTTGATGTTGCCGTAAAGCTGCGGCGTTTCTTCATCGCCTGTCAGCGGAATGTTGGCAGTGATATCCGCCCCGAATGAGAGGACAGCTTGTGTTGTGTAGAGGTTGGAAAGCTCTTCCAGCAGCGTTTGTTTGAAGGTTTCTTGTGCGGAGGCTAGCCGCGTACTGGTGCCGTCCTGATAGATAGGTGCCAGCATGCGTGCTGTGATCTGTGCAAGGCTTTTCTTTTGCTCCGTCAATGCCTCCATAAAGCCGCTGACAACTGCAGGGCTCTCACCAGCGCAGGAGACACTCTGCGGTTTATTGGCTGCGAGTTTGTCGATGAACAGGATTGAGGAGGAGTATTTTGGAGACAGCAGCGCGTCAAAAAATTCAAAGTACTGCTTCAGCCAAACGTCCATCTCTACATTCGAGAAGGTGCTTTGAATCGGAGTACTTGTGAACTTTCCTGTGCTTGCGTCAAAGTCGTCCAGTCCGGCGTAGGGATAAACCGAGGCACTGCGGGAGATCAGCGTGTTATTGACCGGAAGCGGTGCGTATATTTCTGGCTGGCTTTCATCTGAGATGTGGAAGGAGATTGGATCTCCTTGCTCTGTGCCGACACGAACGCCCCAGGTTGCGTTGGAAGACACGCCAGCAGACGGCGCATATCGGTTGATGCCGGAGGCGACCATCATCATGAAATCCGGACCATAGATAGACTGCGCTACACACTGCGCAAACTCTGCCAGAATGTCTGGCTTTGGCTTCGTCGGCTTTTCGGAGTTTGCGCCACCTTTTTTAGATTTCGGCGCACTGACGGATGTTCTGATTGCTATGGTGTTGGCAACAGATCGTGTCAACGGATCGGCTGCGTAATCACCGACCGCTATGCCGTGGGTTCGTTTGAAGACAAGCTGTGTTGTGATCTCAATGATTGGTTCCTGATTGAGGCTGCTCATTGACACGGTTACAGGCAATGAGAGCGGCGGAATTGTTTCAGAAGTATCAGTTTCTTCCGGGTTGCTTTGCTTGATCAAGAATTGCTCGATGTCTTGCCACCAGCCGACCAGCTGCTCAAGTTCGTGTGCTGAGAGCTGATAGGTGTTGAGCGAGAGTGTCGAGTTGACCTCTATTGCAAAACCGTTGGGGTCATTGAACTGGGCCAGCATATCTTCAACAATGACCAGTGCTGAGTGCGCTCTTTGCTGGGCGATCTCCGGGTTTTGACCTTTTTGCAGGATGAACGGCCCACTATCAAAGCTGAAGGTGATGAGGATCGTGAAGTTTTCCGGGGTCGTTTCGGCGCTACCCTCAGGCTGCACTGTCCAGTTTGCAGAGGTCGAGGGCCACTGAGAGAGCGGGATGATCTGATCTGTGTAGCCCTGAAGCGCCGGCTTGCTGTTCAGCTTTCCTGCGGGCTTTGTGGGCTCGTCCAATACCGTGAGAATTGTATTGCCGTAATAGTCGTTCCAGCTGAGTTGAGTTTGCAGGAGCAATCCGTTGGCACTGTACGGGTTCAGTGCTGTCCCTTCTGAGGCATTTTCGGGTTTTACAAGGCTGAGATACGAAATTACGCCATGATACATTTCCGCATCGCCAGCAGACGCTTCCAGAACGTATCGGATCTTTCCCTCATTGGGCGAGGTGGACTTGCCTGAAGCACCAATGGGCAGGCCCATATTGCTTGGTTTGAAGTCCTGATTTCCCAGAATTTTATAGGCCAGCAGGCTGTAGTTGTTGAGGAGCAAGGCCGTAGCATAGTCGTCTCCTGTTCCACCCTTGGGTATCTCCGGCGCCTGCTCACGTTGCGCATTAATCGTCTGAACACCGGGGTGCTCACCAGGTTGAACAGTCAGCGGGCCAGCACGCACCGTGAGTATTTGACCGGTGACGAGCAGTTGCTCCATTTCTGCGTTTGTACTGGCAACAACGATGGGCTCTGTGCCAAAGTAATCTGCGATGTCTGACAGGCATGTGCAGCTCGACAAGTCGTTGCTCAAAGTCTTGGAGCCAATTGTCAGTTCAATCACAGGCAACCGTATTGGTGCACCCGCTGGAACTGTTTCGCCAGTCAGGCGTGGGTTTACCTGCTTCAGGGCCTCAACGCTTGTCCCAAAGCGCAAGGCGATACTTGCGAAGGATACATCACCGCTTTGAGGAACCCGATAGGTACCTTGCTCGATGCTGATGGTTTTGCCCGGTATCAGCTGGATTTTGCCGTTCGCTGATGTTTCCTGACCTGAAGCCAGAGTGTTGGCGATGAGTGAGTTGAGGTTGGAGTGATAGCGCAGTGCAATGCTTGCCAGTGTATCATCATCAGTGGTCATGTGCTCCACCAACTCGCCTTTGGCAGCTGCGGTCAATGATGTACCTGAGCCGGCGATTGGCTGTGCAGTTGCGAGCCCGTTGATGTAGGCGTGCATGTACTCCTGATCTTCATGGATGATGACCAGAGACAGCGTCGCCTCACCTTTTTCGTTAAAGATATCTGGCGGCAATCCTGTCTGCCCGTCATCTGCTGTGTAATAGAGATAGAACCCGCCAGAGTTGGTGACGCCAGCTTCCCAAAGCAGTTTGACCAGTGACATGGGCGTATTGAGAAGCGTCGGGCTCTGGCTTTCCTTTGCCGCCTCAGACAACAGCTCTCCGGTTGGATTTATCACCGTGGAGAGGTTGGTTTGCGACAGGCCGAAGGTGACATTGCTGCCGCCCTCACCCACAAAATGTGTACCGCTGCTTTGTGAGCCCTTGCTGTAACCGAGCGTGAGAGACGCAAAGCTATGATCCTCAGGCAGACTTTGCAGCAATCGCTCCAGAATGACTACGCCAGCCGAACTCACCCCATTCAGCTCATAGGTTGTTTTCAAGGCCGCATCCGGCGCCGCTTTGGCTTCTGCCGCTGGAGCGCTCGATGTTTGCACTGGCAGTTTCTTGATGGAGAACTCAATTGTTGATGCCCAGCCATAGTTCGTCAGTGGGGCTTTGATGGCCTTCCCCGTAGCAGCATCCATCGACACTTGTTCAACAAGGAGCTGAGGAGGCACAACAGCGCTGTTTTGCGCGCTGTTGGCACCAAGTGTCGTTAGTGCTGCAGAAAGTGTCCACAGACGCAGATATTGGGTGTTGGATGGCTTTTGAGGGTCGTGTGTAGGAACGTTGATAGGCTCTGCACTTTGCCAATTGATGAAGTGCGGGATTGGGAAGGCGCTTGGTTGCTGCTCAACCTTTGCAAGGAGAGATAGTTCCTCTGGTCCAGCCGACAGGTACTCTGTCTTCCCGTAGGCCGTGACGGCTTCTATGCGTTGATAGTCCTTGCTTGCAGTCGCCTCGCTGTCTGATGGTACATCCACATCGTATTTCAGGGTGGTTTGGTCATTTCCAAGTGTGATCCAATCTGCATCCTTTGGCTTGCTCAGCAGCAAGGAGAGACTGCTTGTAAGAGGTGTAGGAATGGCGAGCTGTTGACCGGACAGAGCGAACAGGCCAGCCTCATTTGGCAGACTGAGCTTTCCAGCCTCATCCTTTTCAACCCAGATGCCCTCAACAAGTGGTGTAATGCCATCTGTTGGCAGACGCATGCCGTGGAAGTAATAGCGTGAGGCCATGCCTGACAGGTGGGTTATGCCACCTGTACGCTGAACTTCCTTGATGAGCTCTCCAACAGGGAACTGAGGTAGATGCACGATGCTCAGACCGCCAGCATCTGATCCTGCGTTGGAGCCTGATGCACCAGCAAACAGATCTGCAACCTCTCCGTTTGCATCTATTGCCAGTGCTTCAACATCGGTTTCAAACTTTTGCGCGATGGATGAGAGCGTGTCTGCGTCTGCTGCCTTTTGCGTGAATGCAGGCATCTGCAGAGTAGATCCGACAACCAGAAGGTTCTCTTGTTGCTGTATGGTGTCGCTGTTGGTCAGCTCGTCGATTGTGATCCCAAGAGCAGAGGCGACTGCACACAGTGTTTGCCCTCCAGAGATGATGTGCTTCTTCTCAGTTCCATCTGATGCTGTGTAATCGATCTGCGCACCACTGCGTAAAAGGCCAGCGACTTTCTTGTTTTTACACATGAGGTCAGAGGCTTCGACAATCGCCTTGTATGGGTTGTTACTGGACAGCGTTTGGAAGGAGCTGCCCGCCGGTATGACAAGCGGTGCTGTTGGGATTGTGACGTCCGCACCTTCTGTCAGAGGGTGGCTGTTGTTGGCTTTGAAGAGATCGGTGAGTGTGAAATCTGCGCCAGAAAACGCACCTTGTTTGTTGATCCAACTCACAATGGCATTGGGTGCTTCTCCAGCTGTGAGTGGATAATTGAAGTCGCGCAGACCGCTCAAAAGGCTTTGCATCATTTGCTTCATGATAAGCATGAAATAGTTCTCATAAATATATGATGCAATTGACATTTCATCGCCAGATGAATCTACTTCAGAGGATGGTTTCTTGCTCTCTTTTTCCACCTGAACACTGAGCTGATTAAAGTAATCTGTTAAGTCCTTCAGATATTTGGTGGTTATCGTATTGTAGTCTGCAAAGGCATAGGAGAGCGCCGTTTTGCTGCCTTGTTCCAGCGCGATACTGAGCGATGGCACCATTGGGAAATAGGTTGCCTGCGCTTCACCCTGGCGTGAGGGTAAGCCAATATCAAGCATGAATTGTTGCTGTAGGAAGGAAGTGATGTCCTGCTGCGTCGGTGCGTCTGGCGAGGTTTCCAATCCGCTCAGGCTATCCAGTATGGCGTTGATCTCAACCGCACTGATCATGTTTTTGTCGATCTGGTCTGCACTGTGGCCTTCATCACCCATCGTGGCAGCTATAAGCCAGCGGGTCACCATCTTGGCCAGAGCCTCAAAACCAGTATCAGCTTGCTGCCCTGCTGCTTTCTCATAGAGTTCCGTGTCTTCCGGCGTTGCGGGGGCTGGTGCTGTAATGAACAGATTGGCGACGTAGCATGGCAGTTGGGGTGGACGGGCCTGTTCAGAGGATGACCAATTCTCATCCTTTGCCAGGGTCAAGCCGTAACCCAGATGGATCTCCAGTGGGTTTTGAGAGGGGTCTGCGGCGGGTTGCAGGTTTGCCCAGTTGAACTCAACGGGAACCGTCTCATAGGCCCCCGTCAGCATTGGCAAGCGGCTGTAGAGTGTTAGGCGGTCCGCTATCGGTGCTGCGAGCAGGCCTTCATAGGCTTCTGAATGATCCAGCCAGGGCGCGTCTTTCGGGTTCTGGATTGCACCTAGTGTGAACGTGGTGTGGACGTGTGCGGAGAAGCTGAAGCTCACTTTGATGGTGAAGAGGCCTAGATCAATCTTCGCGGATGCACGGACATCCACTTTAGCCGAGATTGTCAGCGGGATCGGCTCATATGAGGCGAACTGGATCTGGGCGCTGACTTCGATCCTGATGTTGACCGAGGCCTTGATGATTGCAAAATCAATGGAGCCATAAAGCTTGCCGATGATACCGAAGGTGCCAGTGAGGGAGAAGAAGTATTCTCCCTGCAATGACAATGCACTTCCACTGCCTGAATGCGTATCATCATAGGCGTTCCACTTGGCTAGAATGCCTTGCAAAATACCAAAAGCAATCAAACTGAAACCGGCTTTTAGAATGCCCATTTCAATAGACTTACCAAGCCCCAACTGCGTGCCGAAACTAAAGACCAGATTGGGGTTGAAGAAGCCCAGCTTGGATGTGGGCAGTCCCTTTACAGATGCGGCTGGTAACTTGCCAAAATAAAACCCTCCTCCGCCTTTTACCGGGATGCCTGGTGGGACAATGGCTTCAACTGAGAAAGAATGCGAGAAGTTGTTGTTCCAGGGAAATCCCACATCAATCTGGAAGTCGCCGTTGGTGTAAACCTCGATGCCGAATGTTGGCAGTGTGATTGTGACGGCGCCAACATCAATGCGACGCATGATTTCTGGCAGTTCGATTGAAGCGGAGAATTTGCCTAGCCCTGGTGAGACTTTTTTGTAGATGACCTGAAAATCCAGACCGGAAAAGATCTTTGCTGCTTTGCCACTGCAAGCAATCCGCAGCGCATAAAGGCTGGGGTCTGTGAGGACCACCTGAAGTGTGAAGGTGTACTTTGGGCCGCTCTTTTCCAGCTCGCCTTGATGTTCTTGCCCCAGCTCTTTGCTGGAATCGATCCTCAAAACACCGAAGTCAGTTGCAAACAACCAGTTGATATCACCAGCAAAGCCGATATCCAGCACTTGCCCCACTGAAGGTTTGTGAAGATCCGCCAGTATATCGACAGCCTGCTGTACCGTGGTGACATCTTGCAGACCTTTGACGTCTACATGCTGCCCACCAGCGAGCAAACGCAGGTCAAGATACTTGTTGCCTGCGCCGCCGGGACTTGGCGTCGTAGAGGGCTGATCAGCTCTCCATGGCGGCAGTTTTGTTGTTTCTAGTCCGGTATGAGGCAGCCAGAGAAAATCACCTTCCAGCTGAACGAAAACACCTGCCCCCTTCTGATAGATGAGCGAGATACCCGTTACTGAGGCGATCAAGAGATCGATGGGGCCGATCTTCACATCAAACTCAACGCTTCCGGTTTTGAAATTCCATTTGAGTTCGAAATCGGAAAGTTTGACGTCATTCAGCAGGTCAAAAGGTGCAGCGAGACCAAACTTGGCACCGGTCATCCATTCCACAAAGGTTTCGACCATGGCACCAAGTGTAGTAGTATCTGTGAACTTGATCGTCGCAGTCTGATCATCGTCTACTTCCGCCGAAAACTGACCCCATGTGATGCCGAAGTGAGAATGGGTTTTGGCATACTCGTAAAATACCGTGAGTTCGATATTTTCCCAAAGGATGTCGGCAGTCAGCAAGGCATATTTGCCGTTTGCTTTTGCCGTTTCATACCGGACCAATGATCTTTCCGGGGTAATGAAGATAACCTCGTCATGGTCATCAAGTACCGGAATGCATGCTTTACTGCCGGTTAACAGCAGCTCACGCCCCCCCGTATCTCCAATTTTTGCTGTGAAGGTCGCATCACTCGGAAGCCAGTCTGGTCCGTTATTTTTGAGATCAACAGTGCCCCCGAACTCGTAGCTGGCCGCTGATGTTCCGGTGCCCGTTGAGAAGGTCACATTTAGGCCTGAGACGTCGATATCAAGAGCGCTGGTCGCCCAGCCACTTCCAAGGTAGGCAGAAATGATCTGACTGATCTTGATGGATGTGTCGCCCTGTTCCCCGCGGAACGTCCAGAGATGGTTTTGCGTGTTAAATGTGGCTGTCACATTAACCGGGACGGGCTGAACATTTGGCAGACCATCAAACAGCGTTGTAGAGGCTTTGATGGAGCCTACCGAGTTGGTTCCAACGCCTTTGACTTGGATGTAGATGTCGTTGAGCTCAAACTTTGCGGGTGGCCAGGTGATCTGCCAGCCTTTCAGATTCACGCCAGCTTCAACGGAATAGGTACTGCTGTTCTTGTTCTGCCCCGGAGAATACTCCAGTGACAGGTTTGCAATATCGGCATCAACGTCAAGGTGGTAACCGCTTGGCAGCAGTGCATTTACAAAGCCCGAGACAGGCAGGTTTGCCCCATCCGGGCTGAGTGTTGCCGTTACTGTGGTTTGCGGATAGGTGGCAGAAAGATCGAGAATTGCTTGGTTGCTGCTTGAAGCGATCATAGCATCTGTGGATGCCACCCAGCTTATCTGACGCTTGCCGGTTGGCTGTGAAGCGGTGATCTCAAAACTCAGGTTCTTCAGGCTCAATCCACCAAACAGATCCCATTCCTTGCTGTCTTTCAGGGAAACCTGAAAACTTTCTATTCTCTTGTTTTTTGAGTCATAGTTGAAGCGAAGGCCATCCACACTCAGCTCATTCAGGTCGGCGAATTCTGAGGGGATCGAGTTTGCAAAGTTCATCCCGCCGATGAGTGCGAATAGGGAGTTCAGTGACGGGGCTGCCTCCTCTGCAAATGCCCCCTGCACCACCATCTTGTTTTTGGCAGAGCTTGGGAAATCCATGTTGAATGGAATGAGCGTATCGCCGACCTCAATGGAAGTTTGCACACCGCCTGTGAGACGCGCACCATTGCTGGAAAACTCAACGGACAGACCTGTGTCTTCCAGTGCGAACCATTCGACGCCTGGTAACTCAAGCTTTTCCAACGAGAGTTGGAGTTGGACTTTGTAATTGCGTTGGTTTTTACTCGCTCGCCCTGTGCTGGAGACGGTAAGTGTGACTTCCAGTTCTGTGCCGAGAAAATCCGAGGTCTTTCCCTGTACGATGATCTTGCTGAGCTTTTTTGAGGTGTAGACGGGTTTGATCGTCACAGGGCTTTTTGCGGAGCCAATTGTCAGTCCGCCTGAGCCCAGTACTGTTTGCAGGAAGGTGTGGAACGGTCCCTCTTTCAGCACATTGGGGATCAGAGCGAGCATCCCATTTTTTGTATTTTCCGTCAGCGAGGTTTGCAGTGTTTGCAGATCAGAAAAAATACTGTCGGAGACGCCACTTGCGACTGAAACAAGAGCAAATCTGGCCGCTAAAAAACCGAGCGCTTGTAAGAGCTTATCGTTTTGAGGTGCGGTGTAATACTGTTTGAGGCCGTCAAAATACTCGAAGTACTCACCCTTTTCTGAGCGAAACTGGGTCACCATATCCGATATGGTTTGCGCCAGTTCATTGGGCGGCATGGTTGCTTTGTAGCCCTCTTGAAACGCGGATGTTCCGAGAGCAATCTGGTTTTTTGAGGTATCTAAAAGCGTTGCGGTGGTTGGTGTTGTGCTGCTGGCGGCTTTGCCCTTGCCGTTTCCAAATGTGCTTGGATAAGGGTTGGACGTGAAATTGCCGAGTTTGAAGAACGGCTTACCCAGGTTTACAGCCAGATTGGCGCTTTGAGTACCTTCCAGAACGCTTGGCAATGTGGCTGCGCCATACAAATAGTCAATCGCGTCTGGCGGCAGATCAGACAAGGTGGTGACAACCGTTGCACCTGGTTTCAGTTTGCTGAGGAAAGCAGCCCCAGCAGAGCCTGACAGGTCTTTATTCAGGTAAATACCAGTACCTGAGCCAGAGGTATTTCGGAACACTTGCTGGTTCTTGCAGTAAGCGTTGATGTTCTTTGTCAGCTCATCACGAGACGTGCTTGTGCCCTGCTTCACCGCGTTCTTTTGAGGAAAGTATCGCGCAAGTGTTTGCCATGTGGAATTGCTCAAATCATCCAGAACAGCGATGACAACGGGCTTTTTGGTAAAGCCTTTTTGCTTTTGCAGAAGGGCGGCTGCGGCGATGAGCTCAAAAGCAATCCCTTCTGCATTGCCGACAAGTGATGTTTTGTCTATCGATGAGCCTGGCAGGCTCGCAACCGGAAAGAACTCGATGCCGGATTGGCCTGATTTTCCAAGGGCATTGCTGATGTTCTGCGCCGCACTTAATGCCTTGGTGTTGACCTCCGGGGTCTTTCTCAGGTCCGCCCAGTTGAGCTTTGTGGTCAGGTCCTGTTTGAAACTGCGATAGGCAAACTGTGAGCCTTGCAGAACGAGCTGATCATCGAGGTTTATGGTCTGTTTCAGGCCCGGTAGCACCACCAAGGAGTTGGCGGAACAGGCCTTCCCAGCCTGCGTGCAGGTTTCGGCTGTCCAGAGATAGGGTTGTAGCAGGACAAAGTAGCTGCATTTCACTGCAGTCGCGATGCTTGTGTTGTCGATGTTTGGAATATTACCGCCGCCACATAGACATAGCGGCATCGTGCCAGACAGGCCTGGTACGGAACGGTGGGTTATCTCGCCAACGGTGGTTTCCTGATAAGCGTGAAAGGTGATTGTAACGCCGTCCAGCGTCATTGATGTGTGGGTAGTCGGGTCAAAGCCGGGTAACAGCTGCGCCAGTTCCTGCAGGAGCATTTTTTGGCCACTGTCGTAAATCAGGTCCACATCTACCTGAAATCCAAGGGAAATCATTCGCCTTAAGAGATTGATGGTGTTGGCGGCACTGCCTGATCTTTGGTCTTGAGAGAGGAAGTAGCGCAGTTTTTTACCACGCAGAAAATCCGTGAGCCCTCCAATAATGTGACTGGAGAGCGTTGCATTCAAATCCTGTGCAGCAGAGGCGAATAGTTGCACCAGATTGGCAAGCTCTGAAGACAGGCTCTCTTCGTCTGGCGTGGCTACGCGCTCGAGTGGTTCGATTGGACTGTGCTCGTTCATCTTGCTGCACCAGTGCTGATTGAAGGAGTGATTTATTTGCTGTCAGCGGGCTCGTTGTTGTAGACCGCGTACCAGGCCAGACCTGTGGTTTTGGCCGAGCCTTCGTTGCTCTCATCTGGGTCTGAGAACAGATAGAACGATGTGGCGCCGCTTGGCGGGATCTTGGCCAGCCCCAGAAATTTGATAGCGATCTCATTGAGAACAAACATGTATTGCTTGTTGGCATCAGCCTCTTTGTTATTGGGGTTTTCCGTGTAGAGCAGCTGGATCGGGCCGTAGGACATGGAAAGCACGTTCTGCAAGCTGATGAGCGAGGCACCGTTGGAGGAGCCCGGCATATGGATGGCAGTCTTGGATTTGTAGGTATCGCCCGTGGAGTCTGGTGACCATGCCAGCAGCAAATCAGCGGTGAGGCCCAGTTTGCCTGCGAGGTCTCCGGCGGTGCCGAGGCTGACTTCGAACTTGAGGCCGTTCCATGTGTCTGACAGACCTTGCTGGCGGACGCTGGTCACAACATCCAAATATCCCATGGAAGCTGGCGTCTTGTCTGCGCTGTCGGAGCTGA
This sequence comes from Pseudovibrio sp. Ad37, assembly GCF_001623075.1. Lineage (GTDB taxonomy): Bacteria > Pseudomonadota > Alphaproteobacteria > Rhizobiales > Stappiaceae > Pseudovibrio. The sequence continues at coordinate 29,850 of NZ_LMCF01000091.1, read as the reverse complement.
CAAACCCTTTCAATTGCAATGGCATAGTGGCGACCAGGCTACCGCCGCGAGGCGTGCTGTTTTTGCTGTCAAATGTCAGCTGAGCGCTGTCCCAAGTGATCTTCTGGCTTTCGTAGGCATTCGTTTGTGTGAAGCTCATTTGCAGGCCGAGTTCGTTAAACGCCAGTCCATTTTGGCTGGTTTGCTGGTCTGGCTCATTGCCAAAGGAGAACAAGTCAACTGGCTCGTTCTTGCCTGCACTGAGGATCGCGAAATCGAGGAAGCCGGTGAAGGCGAAGCGGATGAGTGGTTCTGTTTGATTTTCCTGCGTTTTTTCGTGTTTGGAGATGGTGTTCATTCGCGCGGATGTGAACTCTACCTGCTCCAGGATGTTGTTGTCGACCGTGAACAGATAGGGATGGGTTGCGGCCATGGTGTAGGACGGGTGGTTGTTGTTGTCCTGATAACTCGCTTTCATAATCAGCGACTTGTACTGGCTACCTTTGGGCTGTGGTCGGCCTGCCGGAAAAACGGGCTTTGAACTGACCGTATTGCTGCCAAAAATCCTGGTCATGGAGAGCTGTGCGAAGGAGGAGAACTTCTTTATAGCCGAGTTCTCAAAAAGCACTTTGAGCGAGAGCAGGATGAAATCATATGTGCGCGTTGCAGAGGGCACAACCGGCTCCGGGCTTGTCGCTCCCTTTGGTACAATGAGGTCATTGTCTTCGTAGTAAATCAGCCCATAGACTGAGCTTTGCTTCTTTATTTCGATTTTTTCACCGCTTGCACCTGCCTTGATCTGATTGATGCGGATGGCGAGGTGGTGGGCATAAAACTTTGCCGGATCGCGCACACCGGCCACAATCCCAGCCAATTGCTCGGGCGGTGATTTGATACGCGCGCGTAGCATAAGTACGCCGGTCCAGTTGGGATCAGCGGCAGTCTGGTTGAAGCTTTCGAAGTACTCTGTTGCCGGGTTTTCATAGGCTGCTTTGAAGTAATCCTGAAGCCATGAGGAAACGTTGACCAGCTGGGCTTTGTCTGGTGTGTTTTGGCGTTCGGTTGTTGGAGCGGCGAAGGTTTCTTTCTGGGTCCATTTTTGCGGATTGGAGATGAGGTTGTCTTTTTCACTGCCCTTCGGATCGTAGAGTGGACCGCGTATTCCTTTAATAATCAATATGTTGGCGTAGTTGCCGAAATCTGGTGAATTGCCGACGTCGGCTTCGATCTGCCAGTCTTCAATATTCAGCGTGTTGAGGAAGGTTGAGCCTGCTTCACCTAATTCTGATGGGTTTGCGGCGACCAGAAACAGCTGATTGGTCTGGAAGGCCTCTATGAGTTTTGGGGATAAATCTTTGAAGGCAAAATCGGAAGGTGTTGGTACTTTGATTTGTGCGAGCTTGACTTCCTTCCAGTGACTGGCGTCTGTGGGTGATTGTAGCGTGGCGATCACGCCCAGTGGGGTGGTCAGGGTTGCATCCCCCGCTCCTGCTTGCGCCTTAGCCTCTCTGGCGTTGGACTGAGCGTTGGTCAGAGACGCAATCACCTTGCGGCGGGTTGGCGCAATGATGCTTTTTTCAAACAGGGCGACATCACACTGAGAATAGCTCGGGTCGCCCTCATCCGTGCCGGCGTAGGGGAACATGGGGAAGGCCTGTTCTTTCATTGGCGGCAGTGTGTAGGCAGGACTGACAGTGCCCAGCAACTCCTTGTTTTCCCGCCAGATTTCATCATCATAGCCGTGCAGTGCGCTGCCGTGGGGCTGCGCCACATAGGTGATGGATGTCTCACTCTTTTCTGCGGTCTTATCTGGCGGGAACACCTGTACGTACGACGTTTTGTAGTTGCCTTTGAGCGGTGCTCCTTTGGGTGCAGGGCGCCCAACGGGAGACGACAAAGGCAACGGAAATACCGGTGCGTAGGCAGGCTGATCGGGTACAAACCGCAGCCGTGCTCCCTCTGAGAGCGCGTGTTTTGCAACGCCTGGTACTTCCAGAAACTCCGTGCCGCCCAGTCCGCACATGAAGCGGGCTTTTGTATCGTCTTTCGCGAGCGGTGCGCAGACGAGGAAATCTCCAACAGGACTGGCGATAAAACTATGAAGTGATGAGGCATTCTCGTAGCTCGGGGTGAGGATAATTCCTGCAGGCTGTGCATCAGTCATATGACTGTCAGCGGTGATACTTTGTAAAACAACAGGAGCGCCGTAGGTGGTTCGATAGAAGCTGTTCAGGGTTGGTCCCTGCCCGCTCTCCTCTTCGGCGCGGAAATAGAAGGCGCAGCGGTTGGGATTTGTTCGATTGTGCGTCGGGTAGATGTTCAACGCGTCGGTGACGTCCACAATGAGCGTCATAGGCAGAGGATTACGGCTGCCATTGTCGCCTGTGCCTAAGGCGAAGCGTTGGCGATTGACGCCGGTTTTGGTCTCCGCATCTTTCGTAACCCATTGAAAACCCAGATTCCATTGATCATGAAGGGCGCCGCGCTCGAACTCGGCATCAAACACAATGGCACCGCGATCCGGGCCGGAGCAGCGGATGTCTGCCTTGCTCACCGAGCCCGTATCCGGACTGAGATATCCTCCCAACTGGATGGCAGATTCTGAGAGTTGGAGGTTCTCTTCATCTTCAGAAACACCAATGTAAGCGCTTGAATAGAACTCGATGGTGAGTTCGGGTGCCAGAAGGTAGGACAGACTGCTGGTTGTCACTGTTCCCGCTGCATTAATGGAGAAGAAGGCCGGGCGTTGGCCGGTGTAGTCACGAGGGACTGGAAGCGGTGTTAAGTCTCTGGGAAGCCACATGAAACCGCGCAGTACATTCATGCTTTGCAAGTAGGCATGCAGGCCGGATACCAGGTCCTGTTGACTGCTCTCTTTGCCTCCACATTCAAGTGGATCCGGGCAGTAGAGGAAGGAGCCTGAATAGGTTTTGCTGGTGAGCGCGTCTTTGAGCGAAATGCGCTTGGGGAGTTTGGCTTTTCTGGTGGCTACCTTGCTGACAACAAACGCAAAACCACCGGCGTTGTCGCCAGAGTTTGGAGCCAGATAAAGGCTTTTGCAGGTTTGTTGCAGGAAATCCATTGCTCAGCTCCCAAAGCCCATTCCATCAACGGGGATAAAGACAGAATTCGGGAGCACTGCTCCGCGCTTTTAAGGGGAACATAGGGTGCAGGCAGGCTTCAATTTGCGACAATTGAAGGTTCACAAAGTGAGCTGAAAAGGTTTCATCCGTCAGAAGCAGTTTTCGCTTCACAGATCAGAATATATTTGATTTTACTCATAAAAAACAGAGTGTTAGTGCGCCTTACATACCAAATAAGTTGTGAGCTGAAAAATGATCGTGTTTTTGTGCGTTGGTTTGCGTTTTTTACGTGTGAGCTGCGTTTTTTTGTAAAACGCACAAAAGGCAGGCTGATGGATATTCAGCCTGCCTTTTGCTCTGCCAAATCAGTTTAGGCGAAGTTTATGCCTACCTTAGTCATTGGGAGTTCGGTTACACGTGGTCCTTTCGCTGCAATGGCATTTGCCAGTGCTGGAGCGGATGGTGGTGTGCCCGGTTCGCCGACGCCTGTTGGGGCTTGTGTGGAGAGGACAATGTGCGTTTCAATCTCGCCGATATCTCCGATGCGGAGAGGTTCGTAGTCCGGGAAGTTTTGTTGGATAACTTCACCGTTCTCCAGAGTGATCTCATCGCGCATGGCGTGGCCAAGGCCGTAGCCGATGCCGCCTTCCATCTGTGCCTTGATCACATCCGGATTGACCGGGATGCCGCAATCAACTGCGCAGGTGACTTTTTCGATCTTCACGCCGTTTTCTGCGTCACCTGAAATCTCGACAACTTCGGCAACATAGCTGCCAAAGGATTTGTGGACCGCGACGCCTTGAGAGCGACCCTCAGCGCCTTTGCCCCAGTTGCTTTTTTCAGCAGCCAGTTTGAGAACGCCCGTCAGTCGTTTTTGATCTGGCGTATCGCCTGCCAGATGTGCCAGACGGAACTCAACCGGATCACGGCCCGCTGCTGTTGCAACGGCATCCATCATGGCTTCCATGACGTAGGCGGTGTGGGTGTGACCAACGGAGCGCCACCACAAAACGGTTGTGGCTGGTTTGATGTCCGTCAGGCCGGCAAACATGCCCGGAATGGAGTACTGCGTCGGGGTGACGCCTTCTACGGAGAGATGATCGACCCCATCATGAACCGAGAACGCCTCAAATGGGGTGCCCTTGGAGATGGATTGACCTGCAACGCGGTGATCCCAGCCAGCGATGTTGCCATCTGCATCAAGACCAACACGAACCTTGTGCGCAAATGCCGGGCGGTAGTAGCCACCGGTGATGTCATCCTCGCGGGACCACACCAGTTTGACCGGGCGGCGGCGATCCGTCATCACAAAGGAAAGCGCTGCTTCTACCTGATAGTCAACCGTTGGTGTTGCACGGCGACCGAACGAGCCGCCAGCGAACATGGTGTTGACCTGCACCTTGTCCATTGGCACCTGAAGGATTTGCGCAATCGCTGCATGTGGTGAGGTTGGCATCTGACAGCCGTCATGCAGGATCACGCCGCCATCTTCTGTCGCCTCAATGGTGCAGGTGAGCGGTTCCATTGGCGCATGAGCAAGCAGTGGGAAGTAGAAGGTCTCTTCCACCACCTTGTCTGCGTTTTCAATCGCATCTGCAATCTCGGCCTGATCGTTTTTGGTCAGGTTATATTCCGGCGCTGTGTTGAGCGCAGCCATCAGCTCTTTGTAGACGTCTTCAGAACTGCGGCTTTCAGCTGCTGAGTTGTCCCAGGTGACTTCCAGAGCTTCACGTGCTTGAAGAGAGGCCCATGTGTTTTCTGCGTAAACCGCTACGCCCGCCTTGTTGGGCAGTGTGGCTGCACGGATGAAGCCTTTGACATCCTTCGCGGCGCTGTCATCAAAGGACGTGACAGTTGCACCTTTGCGGGTAGCCCGCTTGATGGTGACGACCATCTGATTATCAAGCTGGATGTCCATCGCGTATTTGGCGGTGCCGTTGATCTTTGGCGGTGTGTCCTTGCGGCGCACATTGGCGTTGCCGATCAACTTAAACTCGGATGGATCTTTCAGGCGCGGGTTTTCAGGTGCTGTCAGCTTGCTCGCGGCGGCTACGAACTCGCCGATTGGCGCTTTGTTGCCATCACCTGAGATCACGCCATCTTCCAGCTTGAGCTGAGCGGCGGGCACATCCCATGCCAGTGATGCGGCTTGCAACAGCACCTCACGTGCTGCAGCGCCAGCCTGACGATACTGCTTGAAGCTGTTGAACATGGCGGTGGAGCCGCCGGTGCCCTGAACAGGACCGAACGCGGTGTTGTTGTAAAGCTTGGGATTGGAGGGGGCGAACTCATACTCGATCGCATCCATGCTGACGCCCAGCTCCTCTGCGATGAGTGTGGTGAGGCCGGTTGATGGACCCTGCCCCATTTCAAAGTGCTTGGCGATGGCGGTGATAGTGCCGTCTGCAGCAATCTTTACAAACGGGTTGAGCATGGTGGTTTCCGCGCTATTTGCAGCGGCGATAACACCTGATGGGGCAACACCAATAACAAGAACGGCAGCGGCAGAGGCTGCGGCACCTTTAAAGAAGCCGCGACGAGAAGAAGAAACATTCATATCAAGCCTCCATAATTTCTGATGCACGTACGATGGCGGAGCGAATGCGCTGATAGGTGGCGCATCGGCAGGCGTTGCCGTCCATGTAATCGTCAATTTCTTCCAGTGTCGGCTTTGCGTTTTCAGAGAGCAGGCCAACGGCAGACATGATCTGGCCGGACTGACAGTAACCACACTGGACCACGTCCAGCTCTGTCCATGCCTGTTGCACGGCTTGTGCTGGCGTGGACTTCAGGCCTTCAATTGTGGTGATCTCAGAATCTTCAACATCTTCAATAAATGTTTGGCAGGAGCGGACCGGCTCGCCATCCATATGAACAGTGCACGCCCCACACGAGGCGACACCACACCCGAATTTTGTTCCGGTGAGCTTGAGTTCATCGCGGATCACCCAAAGAAGCGGGGTTCCTGGTTCAGCGTCGACCTTATGCGTCTCGCCGTTCAGCTTTAAAGAAATTGCCATCAAAAAAAATCCCTTTTTTGATCCGTAGCGGTTGGCTGGGTCAGCAATAATCTCAGGCATTGTTTGAATGGGGCAGTGTTGTATGCGGAATGCGCTTTTCTGCTTTTTGAGCCTGAAACAGATGATCTGTAGTTATCCCTAGCACTCGCCTCTCTCGCTTTCAGTGGCAAATCGCGCCAAAGTACTGCCATATCGCGCCACTATGTAAATTGGTACTGGCACACCTAGCAAAAATTCGAGATGAAAGAGTGGCAAGACCAATGAGACTGAACCGAGCATGACGAAACACGCACATCTTTACCCAGGCGCTGCCATGATGGCGCAAATTATTCAGTACCTTGACCTGCCTGTTGACCGGGTGATGCGCCGTGCGGGAGTTTCAATCGAGCAGTTGGGTCCGACGGCCAAGGGCATCACACAGACGCAGTATTTCGCCATCTGGCATGCGCTGCATCAGGAATATGGCGGCAACGATCTGGCCGTCAAACTTGGGCACACCATCAAGCAAGGCAGTTTTGTTCCACATGCCTTTGCGTTTTCCTGTAGTCCAAACATTGAGGAAGGCGTGAAGCGTCTTGCGCTGTTTAAGCCTTTGATTGCGCCTATCCAGCTGGAAGTTGAGCGCACGGACAGCACAGTCTCCATCTTGTTTACCTCCAGCGATCCGACGGAACCGTTTCCTGAAATTCTGGCTCAGTTCGAGATTGTCTACTTCACCAATTGCAGCCGCACCTTTACCGGAGAGCAGATTGTGCCGCTCAGTGTGGGAGGCCCTGTTGGAGACTTGGACTGGTCTGCTGTTGAAGCGGAATGCGGAGTGAAGGCAACCCCTGCTCCGGTGGCGCACATCACCCTTTCCCTACAGGATGCCACTCGTCCGCTGATCACGCAGATGGAAGGCATGTGGGACACGTTTGAAGATGGGCTGCGCCAGAAACTGCAGAGCACTGGCAGTTCTGATGAAATGTCCCGCCGGGTGAAGAATGCCTTGCTGGAAAGCCTGCCAGCGGGCCAGAACACCATTGACGTCATCAGCCAGAACCTGAACGCCAGCAAGCGGACCTTGCAGCGTAAGCTGAAGGAAGAAGGCAAGAGTTTTCAGGACATTTTGAGCGAGACCCGTGCCGAACTCTCCCAGCACTATCTGGTGCGCAGTGATCTGAGCATTCCGGAAATCTCCTATCTGCTTGGGTACAAGGATACCGGCTCGTTCTTTCGCGCGTTTCACAGTTGGACGGGCAAGACACCGATGGAAGTGCGTGGGATTGCTTAAGAGCGCTCTAATTTAGCCTCTCATGAAGAAAGCTTCATGAAACCTTGGGCTGGTAAGAGCCCGGCATGGCTATTCTATTTGTTCTTTCGGGATTGCCTGGTGTTGGTAAAACAACCTTGGCAAAGGCCCTTTCTCCGCGCCTGCAAGCCGTTCATTTACGTATTGATTCACTTGAGGCTGCCCTCAAGACCTCCGTTCTTGCGATTTCACCAGCAGAAGATGCTGGTTATGTTGCAGCAGCAGCCGTTGCCAAAGACAACTTGCTGCTGGGCAATAATGTGATTGCGGATGCGGTGAATCCGATTGAGATTACCCGCAACATCTGGCTGGAAGCGGCGCTTGGTGCTAAGGTGAAAGCGCTCAACATTGAGGTGATCTGCTCTGACGAGGCTGAGCACAAGACACGTGTTGAGACCAGACACAACGATATCTCCGCTATGTCTCTGCCCAGCTGGGAGGATGTACAGCGGCGACGCTATGAGCCGTGGAAGAAGCACCGCCTTGTGGTCGACACCTTTGAAAAACCCGTTGAGGAAAGCGTTGAAGAGATCATCGAGGCCTTCAGCCAGCTGGTGCGTTACGGGTCTTACTGATGTTTTGCACCTTTCATAGTCCTGACCGCAAGCCCCTCATATTTTCCTTAGTTTCATAATGGCCTAAGAGATTTCTTCAGGCACAATTCAGTTTCATGTTCTTTGTAGATGTGAAAGAGTTGAGGCAAATATTGGGTGCACTTCGCCCTACTGGAAGGAACACATGCGCGTATTGTTGGTTGAGGACGAGCGGCTGATCGCGGATGCGATCAAAGCTTTTCTGGAGCGGCATGAATTTATAGTAGACTGGGTCGATGATGGTCTTTTGGCAGAAGACGCTCTGAGAACCGGAGAATTCGACCTGGTTATTCTGGATCTGGGTTTGCCGGGACAGGATGGACTGGAGTTTTTGCGGGCCGTTCGTGATGACAAGGCAGATGTGCCTATTCTGATCCTGTCTGCTCGGGAAACCACCAAGAACCGGATCGACGGGCTTAATCTGGGTGCGGATGATTATCTGACCAAGCCGTTTGATATGGAAGAGCTTCTGGCCCGATGCCGGGCGCTGGTGCGCCGGTCTGCCGGACGGACGCGGATGCTGCTGCAACATGGGGTGTTAACGCTTGATCTGGATCAGCAAAAGGCCTGCTACGAAGGCGTTGAGGTTGTGCTGCAGCCCCTCGCCTTTAGACTGCTGACAATCCTGCTGGAGCGTCGTGGCCGTGTGGTTTCCAAGTCAGACCTCATGGAAAAGCTCTATGGCTGGGAGGAGAATGCGGAGAGCAATGTACTTGAAGTTTATGTCTCTCAGATCCGCAGGAAAACCACGTCCAAGCTGATCCGGACCATCCGCGGCGTAGGCTATATTGTTGATGAGGACGTACCGGCATGAAACTTTCCTCCATCCGCAGCCGCATCCTCATCTTTCTGATCCCGCTGCTGTTTGTGGTCTGGGGCGTCTTTTCCGCCATTGTCTACAATATGACAGAGGAAGAGCTTTACGAGACCCATGATGCGCAAGCCTTTCAGCTTGTCAGCGCGATTGCACAGCTGGAGGGGGACACCATTTCTCCCAAGCATCTGGATGATCATCATGAACTTAATGATTACTTCGTGGTCATCCGCGATGGAGACGGCAACGATTTATATAAGTCATCCGACCAAGTACAACTACCCCAGTATCTCAGGCCGGGTGCTCAGGAAATTGAGCATGAGGGCGACAGCTGGGTGATCTGGAATTTTCCGGGCCAAAAGACTGACAGGCAATACATCATCGGTATCGTGTTTGATGAAGCCATTGAGCTGGCCGACCAGACTGTTGCCACGGTTTCCATCCCTTTGGGGCTGGTGCTGGTGTTTTCCATCATCGCAACGGTTTTCATCGTCAAACGCGGGTTACGTCCGCTCACCACTCTTTCTGAGACATTGCAAACTCGGGAGCCTGAGAGTCTTGGTAAGCTGACAACGGAGAAGCAGGCAGATGAGCTTGTGCCGATTGTAAACTCCCTGAACATGCTGTTTGACAAGATTGAAGACTACCTTGCCCGCGAGCAGCGGTTTATTGATGATGCGGCACACGAGATCAGAACACCGCTGACCGTGGTGAAAGCCCAGTGTCAGGTGATTGAGCGGGACGCGCTGGATGATGCGACACGGCTGCGGTTTGACAACATCATTGAAGGTGTTGACCGGGCCACACATCTGGCCGCCAAGCTTTTGGAACATGCTCGTGCAGGTCAAGATGCCCACAAAGAGATAACAGAGCACGACTTGCTGCCTGTTCTTCAGGAAAGCCTTGCACAACAGGCCCATGCGGCACTTGATAAAAATGTGGAGCTGCAACTGCTTCAATCAGAACATGTGGCAGCCGTTGTTGATCCGGAAGATCTGGGCGCTGTGCTTGGAAACCTGATTGGCAATGCAATCCGGCATACACCGTCTGATGGTGAGGTGATCGTGGTTCTTGAGCGCGGTGACGATCATATTCAACTGAGTGTTGAAGACAGCGGACCGGGTGTGCCTGAGAAATACCGTGAGAAGGTGTTTGAGCGGTTCTTCCGCATGCCGGGGCAATCAAGTTCAGGTGCAGGCCTTGGTCTGTCTATTACGCAAACTCTGTGTCGCCGCAATGGGATCGAGATTTCCCTTGGCAAGAGTGAGCGACTGGGCGGGGCCTGTTTTATGCTCAAACTGAAAAGGTAGTGTCGTAAACTTCAGGTAGGTTTCAGCTTCCAAGTGAATTTAGGGGAAGCACTCAGATTGAAACCTACTCCGAGGCTGCATCTGTAGCTTCATTTGGGGTGGTCTGATTATGAATGGTGTGCGATGCCCCCCAACGGTATCACTCACCCTTCATAGCCAGAGTTTCCTCTGAGTGCGCATCGTTAACTCAGATGAGCGTACCGGAATGAAACCGATTGGCCTGACCTTCATTATCGCCAGCATCCTAGTCCCCCTTTTGATTTTCTCCCAGTTTGGCAGTCAAGCAGACTCAGGAGCTTTGCTGAGCCAGTATTTTGGCATGGTCTCACTGATCTTCATGGGGCTGGTTCAGGTGATGGCCACACGGATGAAAGGCGTTGAGGCTCTGTTTGGCCCGCTGGACCGCGTATATGTCTTGCATAAATGGCTGGCTATTTTCGCAATTGCTGCTGCTTTCCTGCATGAAAGCATTGATGCGGATGCCCTTTCAAGCGGCGATACGGATGGACTGGCGAAAGAGCTGGGTGAGATTGGGTATAATGGTATTTTAATCCTCGGGCTTGGTTCTCTGGCGACCTTCATCCCCTATAATATCTGGCGTTGGACCCACCGTTTGATCGGTATTTTCTTCGCTCTTGCTGCTGCGCATTTCCTGATGATCCCCAACGTGTTCTCTTGGAGTGATCCGCTTGGTCTTTACGTCGCCTTCTTCTGTTTTGCCGGTGTCGCGTCCTTCTTGTACCTGACTTACAAAGGCATGGCCGGGCGCACAAAGACCTATGAGGTAGAAGATGTTCAGATTTACGGGCGCATCACCAGTGTGACATTGAAACCTGAAGGCAAGCCAATTTCTCATGATGCCGGTCAGTTTGCTTACCTCTCCTTTGATCAAGAGGGCATGAGCGAAGTGCATCCTTACACGATTGCATCTGCGCCGCACGAAGACGGAAGACTGCGGTTCTGCATTTCTGCGCTGGGCGATTACACATCCCGTGTGCACGAGCTCCAGATCGGCACAAAAGCTCAGATCAGCAAGGGATATGGCGGGTTCCGCCCAATTGCTTCCAATCGGGACCAGATCTGGATTGCGGGCGGTGTCGGGATCACACCTTTCCTGTCATGGGCGCAGACTTTGAGGGGTGATGAGACTGGACAGTTCTACCTTTACTATGGCGTCCGTAACCGGTTGGAGAACCCGTTTGAGGAGGAGCTGGACGCGCTGCAAAGCCGTCTGCCGAACCTTCATGTACAGTACTTTGAGTCTGACATGGGCGAGTACATCGACGCGCGGTTGCTGAAAATCCTGCAGGGAAAATTCTTTGATGTGATGCCAATTGCGTTTTGTGGTCCAGAAGTTATGCGCAAAGCATTGATACGGGATCTGAAAGCCCTGAAGTACCCAATGCGCTTGTTTCATTATGAAGAATACCAGATGCGCTCCGGCCTTGGTTTCCGAAAACTGTTTAAGTTTCTGCTTCAGCAAGTTAACCGGCATTCCGGCAAGTTCGCCCCGGCCAAGTAGAGCTTGGCCAACATGAGGATCGCTGCATTGCCTGGCGGTGCAGCGATCAACTCTTTCAAGCCAGATACAAGGTTTAGTTGTCTGGCTTCATGGTGCCTTCGAAAGGTGCCGGGACTGAAGGGATCAGTGAAATTATATCAATATATTAATTGAAATTTGGAGGGTTCAATCAGAACCAATAATTCTGCTCTTTTTAGGATCATTGGCTCATGACAAAAATCGCCTCCCGCTCGATTACGACCGACATTCCTGCTCCTTCCGAAGATCGTCGCTCCAAGTCTCCTATTGTTTGTTACGAAGTAGATCATTTGCCTGCCTATAACGCTGAGCTTTATCAGCAGGCAAAGGAGAGCCTGGAGAAGATCGACGAAGTTGTCGTGCCACCGCGTGATGGCGGTCATTTCAAGGTGCCTGCTGGCCACTTCTTCCGGATTGTGAGCGTTGAAGGCCCGCAGGTTGGCGATCTCAACTTGTGGAATGCCAATGACATTAATGAGCGGTTTTTCAGCGGCAAGACCCGTCAGCTGCACGCCTCGCACCTTTCAACCGGAGATCGGCTCTGGAGCACCATGCCGTATCTGCGCCCTATGGCGACGATTACACAGGACACGCTGGACTGGTACGGCTGGGATGAGGATGGCGCGGGCGTCCATGATGTGATTGGGACGCGCTGCGACCCTTACACCAACCATATGCTCAAGAACGTGGATTACAACCATTGTTGCCACTCCAACCTGACCCGCGCACTGGCAGATGCGAAAGGTCTTTCCATAGATGGTGCTGAGCCTCATGTGCATGATGTGATGAATGTTTTCATGTGCACGGGCTTTACCCGCGATACTCACCAGTACTTTATGAAAGCCAGCCCTGTTCGTCCGGGTGATTTTATTGAGTTCTTTGCGGAGATCGATCTTCTGGGTGCGCTTTCCACCTGTCCGGGTGGTGATTGCGGCAGCAGTCACTCTGACGACAATACGCCGTGCTATCCGCTTCTTGTCGAGATCTTCAAACCGGCAGAGGGTAGCTTGAAAGGCTGGTCCGCCGCAAAACGCAGCGGTTATGCTGGCGGGCACCAAGCCTGATCCTGTTTGATTTGGCCAGTGGCAGTTGTTTTTCGTGTTACGGCACGAGGACAGCTGCGCCGGATAACCGTCCCCCTCGCAAATCTTCCAGTGCCTGATTGGCCTGTTCAAGTTTGTAGGGAATGCAGTGGGTTTTCACGCCTGCTTTTTTGGCGAGGGGAAAGAACTCCAGCCCGTCTTCTCGGGTCAGGTTGGCAACGGAAACAACCTCCCGCTCCTCCCACAACAATGCATAGGGCATTTGCGGGATGTCGCTCATATGAATGCCGCCGCACACCACGCGCCCACCTTTGCGCAGAGCTCTCAGCGCTGTTGGAACAAGTGGCCCCACGGGGGCAAAAATGATGGCCGCATCTAATTTTTCGGGTGGCTGGTCTTCAGAGCTGCCTGCCCAAGTGGCTCCAAGCTCTCTTGCAAAGTTCTGCGCCTGCGTGTCGCCTGATCTGGTGAACGCATAGACATCACGGCCTTGCCAGATGCAGACTTGCGCGATGATGTGAGCAGCGGCACCAAAGCCGTAAATACCTATCTTTTTGCCTTTGCCAGCCTTTTTTAAAGAGCGCCAGCCAATCAATCCGGCACACAAAAGTGGAGCAAGGGATACGGGATCGGCTTTGTCGTCCAACTCAAACGCAAAGTGACGATCTGCGATGGTGTGCGTTGCAAAGCCGCCATCGCGTGTATAGCCCGTGAATATGGGATGATCGCAGAGATTTTCCTGATGGCTTTGACAAAATGAACAGCAGCCGCACGTATGCCCGAGCCAGGGAATGCCTACTCTCGTGCCGATTGTGAGGTCATCAACACCTGCCCCACATGCCTGTACCCTGCCGACAATTTCATGGCCGGGAATGAGCGGGAGCTTTGGTTTCGTCAGATCGCCATCCACGACGTGAAGGTCTGTCCGGCAAACTGCGCAGGCTTCAACCTCAATCAGGATTTCGCCGGCGCGCGGTGTTGGTGGCGCAGCACGTTCCTGCAAGACAAGTGGCTTTCCAATTTCGGTCAGAACCATTGCTTTCATGAGGGCATTCCTTCTCACGCAGGCTTGGATTGTGCTCAGATTATACGCTGTTGTCCTAAGAAAGTCTGGCGTGGTGTTTGCGATTCCCCGTTGTTGCTCTGTGCCGCAGAATTAGATCAAGAATAAGAGAAAACCGAACCATTTATCACAACGCATATTTCATCTGGGTCCGTCATAACAATCTGGTGCGCGTGCACGCGACGACTTGTTGGAGTGGAGCCTTGCAGAGATGCCATGTGCGTCTGCCCGCTGGTTTTCCTGTTTGTGTACCTCTCATAATTAAGGTGAGTGAACCTCCGATGCCCGGAAATCAAAATACCGATACTGGCACTGACACCAGTCCTATTCCTGCAGAAGACCAAATGAACCAGAGCGAGGAAACCTGGGCTCAGCAAATCTATAAGCTATGGGGCGAAATGCTTCCAACCTGGGCAGATGCATTTGGCGAAGTTTATGAAGCAGAACGGGAACGGGAACGGGAAGAGCTTGCACAGGCAACAGCCCGAATGGATGAAGATGACCGTCGTCAGGCTGAGCAGGAGTTACGACACGATGCTGCTTCTACATTGGCATTTGAGGATAGTGAACGTTTCTTCGAACTTAAAAATGAGATGACCTTACTCGAATCCAATCCCATGGAAGCGATCGACATGCCAGATTCACCTGACATGTCGCTGAGTAAGGTGATCATCGATCAGATCGCAGCTTTCAAATTGCAGAAGGAAGAACTTTTTCTGGAAGTTCAGGTCTTTAAGGGTCTGGAAGCTGAGAAGCTGGCTTTCACAACCGCGAATGAGCTGGTTGGGATGCTTATAGACAAAGCCTATATTCAAAGCGGCGTTTACAACTTTGCCGCTTGCGAAGTGACTCTGTCCGAGATGGAACGCAAGCTCAAAGACATGAAAAACCTTCTTCGAGATGCCCAAGTGCATCCAGCAACCTATGTCAGTAACGAAGACCAGGTTCTGATTGGTCAGGATGTTAAGAAGGTGAAGGAGATCATCTTTAATTTGCAGGACGCTGGTTATACTGGATTGGGAACAAGCCTTCTCATCGAAATGAACCAGTATCAGGATGCGGTGTCACGGCCATCAGATGCGCGCTGGACAGAGCTTATGTCAGATGCGGAGGCCTGTAAAAAAGCTCTGCCGGAACTGCGCAGCTCGGCCAAATACATTGAGACCCTGTGCGAAAGCATGACCATGGCGCAGCCAACAACTGCTGCTGCAGATACGCTTGAAGAACTCCGTGACTATCAAAGTGAAAGTTCCCGCGACCTTTCATCAACCCTGCGCGTTATCGCGAGTCTCAAGGCTAAGGCTGAACGCCGTGAAAGGTGGATCAAACAAGAGGAATGGGCCGAGAAAAATCTGGATGTACGCACCCAGGCCTATCGAAAACAACTTGAGAAGTTTGTCGTGTTTGATGCAGACCATCAGGTGGTTACCAAAGAAAGCAAGACTGAAGCCCGTGCTCGCGCTGTTGATACTGAAGGGCTGGATAAAGATGTCATGGCAACAATGCCGAAGCGACCCCGCGGCAAGGATGTTAAGGCTGTTCCCCGTGCGACGATCAACAAGCTTTTGGAATCTTTTGAGTTTTTAGATGAAATGCGGTTATCGGGTGTGACAGGTATGGAAGCCATTGCACTTGAAGAGTTTATCAAGACAGAAGACATTCTGGAAGGCATCAACTCCAATCCAACCGGATATGATGACCTTCAAACACGCACGCAGAAGATGCTTGATAAAGTTGCAACCACCAAATCCGGCAAGAAAGCGATTTATTACGTTGAAGCCAAGATGAACCTTGAAGAGGATATCCGTCTCTTACGCGAACAAGCACCGGATATGAACATCAACAAGGCTCTCGGTCGGTGCAACAAGCTGGAAGGTACACGATTTCATCCACTCCTGAGACAGCTCGAGGAATCCCTCGCCTTCAGAGAGGTCTTTGAGATGAAGCTGGAACCGATTGAGAAGATATTCAAGGAAATTCCGGGCTTGCTTGCCAGGCTGGGTAAAGCTCGCCCTGAGCTTGCCATGAGATTCAAGAAGATCTGGCAGCCCAAGCAGGAGAAAGTCTATCACGGTGAGCTGGAGCTGGAACTGAAACAGGCGAAAGTCACCGCTCATAACGCTGCCACTGTTGATGATGTGAAAGAAGCCATCTCACAGGTGAATACCGTCAAGATTAAAGCGGACAAGTATGTTGAAGAGCTGAGAGCTCGTGTAGCGCTGCTTGGCGAGGATGTGGATGGACCTGTCACCACCCCTGAAGGGGATGAGTTCTTTGAGAAAATCGAAGAAGACTACAAAAATGGTGTTCAGCTTGAGATTGACCGCAAGGTTGCCAAGGGCAAATTCAATGAAACCTCTGGCCCTATGAAGGATGAGCTGGAAATGCTCACCGCGAAGTCCAAGAGCTGGAAAGGTGCAAAGGCACTTTTGAAAGGCTTCCCCCGTATTGACGAGGCCACTTTCGATCCGACCCGTTTCAAAGATCTACTGACAGAGGTAAAGCTGCTTGAACAGGAATGCGCAGTAAACTCCTCTTATGATGAAAACATGGACCGGCTGAAAGAGCTGAAGGGCATGTATGATGCCATGCGCGGCGAGCTGACAGGCTTTAGAGAAGACATCGCCAAGGATGTCGTTAAAGCCGCAGAGAAGGCTATCACGCGTATGGAATCTGCAAAGGCGTTTGCTGAAGGTGACTTCATCACCGGTGTAGCCAGCCAGCAAGAAGCTGGCGAAGATTACGTCAATGCGGGCAGTTTAAAGCGGTTCACCACCTGCGTATCAAAGCCAATCATACCAGGTGAACTGCGAACGTATGCGCAGGTCATCGGTGACAGCAAGAAATCACTGACAGAGCGCAAAAAGGCCCGCGAAGAGGCGTTACGCCTTGTGCGGCCCTTGCTGGCACGGCTCGACAGCGACAAGGCGATCAAGCTTTACAGGCGGCATCCCTTCAGCGAACTGGACAATGACATCAATGTCCTGAGGCCCGTTCTGGTGCAGCTTGAAGTTAAACTGCTGACCCTCGCGTCCTGATGCATACGAACCCTGCGGCACCGCATGTGGTCGCAGGGCACATTACGCGCAACTTTAAAGTGTTATTTGCATTTATACTCAGCAGGTTATCCATGAGATGTATGCAGAGGGTGAATTAGTCCTTTTCCTTGAGGTTTTAGTCTGGTAGTTACCGATTTGCTCAGCAATGAGTGCCGGTCGCAGCCTACCCGGCAACAGCGAAAACAAGGACTAAACCTTATGAAGACTATCGTAATCTGCTCAGGCGGATTGGATTCGGTCACGCTTGCCTACAAGGTTGCGCGTGAAAACGAATTGCTCGGCCTCGTCTCTTTTGACTATGGCCAACGGCACAAAAAAGAGCTGGACTATGCAGCGCATGCTGCAAAGCAACTTGGTGTGCCACATCATATTCTGGACATGAGCCAGATAGGAGCGCATTTAAGCGGCTCCGCTCTAACCGATGATGTTGATGTTCCCGACGGCCATTATGCCGAAGAGAACATGAAGGTCACTGTGGTTCCCAACAGAAACGCAATCATGCTGTCTATCGGCTTTGGCATTGCGGCTGCTCAGCAGGCCGATGCTGTGGCTGCGGCGGTTCATGGGGGTGATCATTTCATCTACCCGGACTGTCGCCCTGACTTTATCAAAAGTTTTGAAGCCATGCAGAAGCTGGCTCTGGACGGCTATGCCAATGTGAGCCTTTACACGCCATTTGTAGAAATCTCCAAAGGTGCCATCGTTGCAGAAGGTGCCCGGATCAACGTGCCGTTTGAAGACACTTGGTCCTGCTACAAAGGCGGAGAGAAACATTGCGGGCGGTGCGGCACCTGTGTTGAACGGCGTGAAGCCTTTGATCTGGCAGGTGTTGAGGACCCAACAGAATACGCGGATCCCCACTACTGGAAATCCGTAGTGGAACGAGCGGAAGCCTAATGTACAAAATCACCAAGGAATTTCACTTCTCAGCGTCGCACCAACTCTGCGAAATGCCGGAGGGGCACCCTTGCGCGCGCCTGCATGGCCACAACTACATTGTGGTGATTGAACTTGCCAGCAAGAAACTGGATGAACACGGCTTTGTGGTGGACTTCATTGAGTTGAAGCCGCTCAAGCGTTTCATTGATGATGAGCTGGATCACCGCCACCTCAATGAGGTGTTTGGACACGATCAGGTCACCTCTGAGTATCTCGCCAGGACCATCTATGAGTTCTGCAAAGGGCACTGGGCGGAAACCTGCGCAGTGCGTGTGAGTGAAACGCCGAAAACATGGGCGGAATACCGACCATGAGTAAACTCAGTATCAGTGAGATCTTTGGACCAACCATTCAGGGTGAAGGTGCTTTGATTGGTGAACCGACCGTGTTTGTACGCGCTGGCGGCTGTGATTATCGTTGCAGCTGGTGTGATACATTGCATGCGGTGGACAGCGCTTATCGTCATACCTGGGACCAGATGGACAGTGCGGACGTCTGGCACAAGATTGAGGAACTGTCCGGTCATCAACCGATCACGGTTTCCCTTTCTGGCGGCAACCCTGCCATTCAGGATTTCTCAAAGCTGATCTCACTCGGTAAAGCGAAGGGTTACAAATTCGCAATCGAGACGCAGGGATCAGTTGCACGGGACTGGTTTGCAGATCTGGACACGCTGGTGCTGAGCCCGAAGCCGCCTTCCTCTGGTGAAACTGTCAATTGGGACAAGTTCGATGCCTGTCTGGATGCAGCCCTCAACTCGACCACCTGCGTGATCAAAGTGGTTGTGTTTGATGATGTCGATTACGACTGGGCCAAGGACGTTGGTGAGCGCTACCCTTATCTGCCGATGTACCTGCAACCGGGGAACCATACCCCTCCTCCACCTGAGGAGGATGATGCGACCATTGACATGGACGGCATCATGGATCGCATGCACTGGCTGGTGGACAAAACTGTTTCCGACCAATGGTTCAAGCCACGCATTCTGCCACAGCTGCATGTGCTGCTGTGGGGCAACAAGCGCGGTGTTTAAAGCATATTCCGGCAAGTTGATGATCAGCCTTTGATGACGGAAATGCATGAGAACGAAGAATTCGAGAGAACAATGAGCAACGACGATATCTATAAAAATCTGACCATGCTGGGCGGTGATACTGTTCAGCCGCAGTCCCCTGAAGAAGCGGTTCTGGAACGGGTTCCAAACCCACAACAGGGCACGCCTTATGCAATTCGCTTTACAGCACCTGAGTTCACCTCCCTGTGCCCGATTACCAATCAACCGGATTTTGCTCATCTGGTGATTGATTATGTGCCGGACCAGTGGCTGGTTGAGAGCAAATCTTTGAAACTGTTCCTGACATCCTTCCGCAACCACGGTGCGTTCCATGAAGATTGCACTGTGTCCATCGGTAAGCGCCTTGTTGACACACTGAACCCGATCTGGCTGCGCATCGGCGGTTACTGGTATCCGCGCGGTGGTATTCCGATTGATGTGTTCTACCAGACCGGTGAAGAGCCAAAAGGCGTCTGGATTCCAGAACAGGGCGTGCCGACCTATCGCGGTCGCGGCTAGATATCTGTTTAGGATGTACTCAGTTGGGGTTGCGAAAAGGCTGCCAACCCCAACTTTGCTTTTCTGAAAGGCCTTAGAGCATAGCGAATTCTTGTCATTTGATTGAATTCAATCAAATGGAACGCGCTCTATGCACCCATCAGAGCTTCGACTTCAACCAGTGTTGGCGCGGATGTGGCTGCACCATGTTTGGTGGTGGAGAGTGCACCGCACGCTGCTGCGAAACGGACTGCTTCAGCCAGAGATTTGCCGCTATCCAGCGCATACGCCAGACCGCCGTTGAAGCAGTCTCCTGCTGCCACAGTGTCGATCGCGTTCACCTTGAACGGCTCCACGAATCCTTCACTTGTCTCATCCTTGAAGTAAACGCCGCGTGCGCCCAGTTTCACAACAGCGGCCGCAACGCCCTGTTCATGCAGCAGGTTTGCAGCATGGGCTGCTTCTTCTGCATTGGATGGGCGGAAGCCTGTGAGGATTTCGGTTTCTGTCTCGTTCGGTGTTACAACGTCTACGTTTTGCAGGAAACCTTCCGGCAGACCATCGACGGGTGCAGGCGCTGGATCGAAGATCACTTTGCCGCCTGACGCGCGGACTTTTTTAGCGGCGCTCAGGCACGTTGCGACCGGAATTTCCAGCTGCATCAGCATGATTTTAGCGTTCTTCAGCACATCTGATGTGCGTTCCAGATCGCTTTCGTCAACAGCAAGATTTGCGCCACCAATCACGGTGATGCTGTTTTCGGAATTTGCGTCCACACCGATCACCGCGATGCCGGTGCCGTGGTTTTCATCCAGATGCACATGTTCGGTTGAGACGCCCATGTCTTTCAGGTGCTGGGCTGCGATGTCGCCAAACCCGTCTTTACCGATGCGGCCTACCAGTTGTGCATCACCACCCAGCTTTGATGCTGCAACGGCCTGATTGCAGCCTTTGCCGCCCAGGTTGATGGCGTAGCTGTGTCCATGCAGTGTCTCGCCCGGCTGCGGCAACCGGTCAGAACGGGTTGTGATATCAACATTGATGGAACCGACAATGACGATGGACATGAATACTTCCTAGTTAACAACAGAGCTGCGGACGATCAGTTCAGGCACCAATTGGATGACTGGCGGCATCTCTGTCTTTTCTTCCAGATGATTGATCAGCGCTTCTGCAGCGCTCAACCCAAGCTCGAAGCTGGGCTGTTTGATGGTTGTGAGCGCTGGCGCCATGTAGGAGGCGTACTCGACATCATCATAGCCGATGACGGAGATATCCTCTGGAATGCGCAGGCCACGTTCGTGAATGGCGCGGTACGCCCCCATTGCCATCAAATCGTTGAAGGCAAAGATGGCTTCGGGCTGGCTATCAGCGTCCAGTATCTGCTTCATGCCTTCATACCCGCTGGATGCGGTGAGAAGGCCTGCGGCTTGCCACTTGCTTTCTACCGGCAACCCGGCAGCGTTCATGGCATTTTCAAAACCTTTGTAGCGTTCAATAGAACGGGGATGATCTTCCGGCCCCATAAGACAGCCGATTTTGGTCAGGCCGCGCTTGATCAGGTGTTCTGTAGCCAATCTGCCACCCAGTACGGAGTCATCCTGCAAAGTGCAGGCGTTTGGGTGCGGGGCAGAATCCAGAATGGCTTTGGGCAGTTTGCCGAGCTTGCTGATCTGCTGGTACAGCGCCGGGTCTGTCTTGGTGGTCATCACCATGAGGGCATCAATGCGGCGCTGAAGCAAAGTGTTGAGGTTTGCCAGCTGCCTGTCGGACTGATGACCTGAATTGCACAGGATAAGACTGAAATTGTGTTGGTAGCACCCCTCTTCCACACCGCGCACAACGTCAGCAAAGAAAGGGTTGGAACTGCTTGAAACCAGCATGCCGATGATGTTGGTGCGCTTTACCTTTAGCGCGCGCGCCATCATGCTTGGCTGGAAGCCGAGAGCCTGAATAACTTCCTCGACTTTTTGTTTGGTCAGGGGTGCAACGTAGCGCGTCTCGTTGATCACGTGAGACACTGTAGATGCGGATACCCCCGCAGCTTGTGCAACATCCTTGATACTGACCATTTCCGCTCCGGTTTTAAGGGTCGGGTCTGGCGCTTACGCCAAACCCGATCTTATTCAGATTACTTGCACTTACTTGGTAACAAGCTTCAGCGCAACTGGGGTATACGCATCAACTTTTTCACCTTTGAGGACTTTGTCCGCAGTGTCGACGCCGATGGAACCGATCATGCCAGCTTGCTGTGCAACAGTTGCCAGCATTGTACCTTCTTCAACAGCTTTTACGCCGTCGTCAGTGCCATCAAAGCCAACAACGAGGATGTCGCGGTTAGCCGCTTCGATTGCCTTAATCGCGCCCAGAGCCATTTCATCGTTGTGTGCGAAAACAGCATCGATTTCTGGCTGTGCCTGCAGGATGTTTTCCATCACGTTCAGGCCTTTGGTGCGGTCGAAATCTGCTGGCTGTACAGCAACAAGCTCGATGCCAGAAGCGCCGTGCATTGCTTTTTTGAAGCCAGTGCCACGATCACGTGCAGCAGAAGTACCTGGAACACCTTCCAGCTCAACAATCTTGCCACTGCCGCGCAGGGTTTCAACGATCAGCTCACCAGCCATTTCGCCGCCGAGGATGTTGTCGGAAGCCACGTGGGATTCCACCGTGCCACGTGCTGCGCCACGGTCGAGTGTGACCACTGGTACGTTTTTGCGGTTTGCAGCGCGGATGGAGCTGGAAACAGCGTCAGAGTCTGTTGGGTTGATGAGCAGGATCGAAACGTTCTTGCTCAGTACGTCTTCCACGTTTGCCAGTTCTTTTGCTGGATCGTTCTGGCTGTCGAGGACAACAATTTTGTAGCCGAGCTCATTTGCGCGTGCTTCAGCACCTTCTTTCAAGGTCACAAAGAACGGGTTGTTCAGGGTGGACACGACCAGAGCCAGTGTGTCCTGTGCCATTGATACTGCTGTGGAGCCGAGAAGAAGAGCAGCACCTGCTGCCAAACTTACTAGTTTTTTCATAGAAACCTCCCGAGGTTCAGTTTGATTGCTCACGCGTTTGATTTGCCACGGCTGTCGACGACAACCGCCAGAAGGATAACCGCACCTTTCGCGATCATCTGGTAGTAGGATGAAACATCCATAATATTCAGTGCGTTATTCAATACACCGATAATAAGGGCACCAATGATGGTGCCGAAGATCCGGCCTTTACCGCCCGCAAGACTTGTGCCGCCAAGAACCACAGCTGCAATTGCGTCGAGCTCGTATCCCAGACCTGCTGTTGGCTGTGCAGATTCAAGGCGAGCTGTCAGGATGATGCCTGCCAGTGCTGCGAGTGCTCCGCTGAGGGCGTAGACAAGAATTTTGACTTTTTTGACATTGATGCCGGACAGACGGGCCACGTTTTCATTGCCGCCAATGGCATAAACGTAACGACCAAAGCGGGTCTGGCTGAGAACGAACCAGCAGAGCGCAAAGATAACCACCATCAGGATCACCGGGTTCGGAATGCCGAACATGTAACCGCCACCAAACTGATAGAAGCTTTCAGCCACATCAAAGTAACCGGTGGAGATCGGGCGGCCTTGCGTATAGACCAGCGTCGCGCCGCGGATCATGGTCATACCAACCAGCGTTGCAATAAACGGCTGGACATTGAAGTAGCTAATGATCACGCCACTTGTTGCACCAAGGCCCGCGCCAACCATGATGGTGGCAACCAGTGCGATGATGAGCGGTGTGTCCATGCCGATGAGGCTTGCGCAGATGGCACCCGCAAAGGCCAGAATGGAACCAACCGCCAAATCGATACCCGCCGTCAGGATCACGAAGGTCATGCCCATGGCGATGACTGCGTTGATTGATGTCTGACGCAGGATGTTGAGCATGTTGTCGATGCCAAGGAAGTTGGCATTGGCGAAGGACACTGCGGCCATCAGGATGATAAGGCCAATCAGAGACTTGTTTTCACTGATAAAGTCGTTGAGCTTCATCTGTTTTACCCGTTTGTTTGGCCAGCAACGGCGCAGCGCATAATGTTTTCTTGAGTGGCTTCGGCTCGTGCGAACGATCCGGTCAGCTTGCCGCTGGACAAGACGTGGATGCGATCAGAGATACCCAGAAGCTCTGGCATGTCGGAGGAGATCAGCAGGATGCAGAGCCCTTCTGCCTTCAGCTTGTTGATGAGCGTGTAGATCTCGCGTTTTGCGCCAACATCCACACCGCGTGTGGGTTCATCAAGAATGAGGACCTTGGGTTCCGGCACCAGTGACTTGGCGATGGAGACCTTCTGCTGGTTACCACCTGACAGATTGGAGATGATTGTGTTTGCATCTCTGGTCTTGATGGCGAACGCTTCGATGTATTCGCTGATGGTGACGGCTTCAGAGGCTTTGTTGACGAACCCGAGCGCATTGCAGAACCGGTCCAGCCCTGTGAGGGACATGTTCGCGCCAAGCTCCTGCGACTGAACGAGGCCTTCCTGTTTACGATCTTCAGTGACGTAACCGATCTGCGCTTTCACACCATCCTGTGGTGATTTGAGGCGGATTTCCTTGCCGTCGATTTTGACGGTGCCGCTTTGGATTGGATTGGCGCCAAAGATCGCCTTTGCAAGCTCGGTGCGCCCTGCTCCAACAAGGCCTGCAAAGCCGACAACTTCACCTGCATGTGCAGTAAAGGAGACTTCCTTTGCGCCGTGGGCAGTAAGCTTTTCAACTTCAATACGTACATCACCTGGAACGGCTGGTACGAATGGATATTGATCGGAGAGTTCACGGCCCACCATGTGGCGAATCAGGTCGTCCTCGGTGATTTCAGAGACCGGCCCCTGATGGACCATTTCACCGTCACGGAGGATGGCGATGTCATCACACATCTGGAAGATTTCGCCCAAACGGTGTGAGATGAACACCAGACCTTTGCCTTGCGCCCGCAGCTCGTCCACGACTTCAAACAGGATTGCTGTCTCAATATCGGTGAGCGCGTCTGTTGGCTCATCCATAATGATCACTTCAGCGTTCAGCGAGAGCGCTTTGGCGATCTCAACCATTTGCTGCTGTGCGATGGAGAGCTTACCCAGTGGCGTTTTAGGATCGATATCCTGCTTCAGCTGAGCGAGGTACTTTTTGCTTTCCCGCTCGATCACATCCCACTGGATTTTGCCCAGTTTGGTGGGTTCCCTGCCCAGATAGATGTTTTCAGCAACGGACAGTTCAGGCAGCAGATTAAGCTCTTGGTGGATAATGCCAATTCCGGCATCCATGGACTGACGTGCCGTGGTGAATTTGACCTCATTGCCCTTATAGATCACCGTGCCTGCATCACGCTGATAGATGCCCGATATAATTTTCATCAGGGTTGATTTACCGGCTCCGTTTTCACCGGCCAGCGCCACAACGCGCCCAGCCTGGATCGTCAGATCAACGGATTTGAGCACGTTGATCCCGGAGAAGGATTTTTCAATTCCCTGAAGTTCAAGAAGGGTTGTCACTGGGTGTCCTCTCCCAAAGCCCGAATTATCTCAGATTTCCCTCAGAACGTTACGCCTGAATAAAAAATCACATTGGCGTAGGGCGTGCATTCTCCCGTGCGCACCACCGCCCGGCATTTACCAGTTAATGCCTTGAATTCCTCATGAGAGACAGTTGTGGTCTCTACGCTGTTGCCCTGACACTTTGCGATTTCAGCAATCAATGATTGCAAGCGCATGTGATAGGCTGGCTGGTGTTCAATCAGCTCTTCAGCAATGACAACCCGCTCTACCTGCATCTCAGCTGTGATCGCGCTTGCCGTTTCCAGCATGCCTGGCAAACCCTTTGTAATGGCAAGGTCGATGCGCTCGACATCCTTGGAAATTGGGAGCCCGGCGTCTCCAACACACAGACCATCCCCATGGCCCATATGAGAGATAATGCTAGAGACCGGAGCGTTTAAAAGTACGCCCTTCTTCATTGCAGCAGTTCCTCCGCGTTGTCTCGATTGAAGAGACGTTAGCAGGCGCGCATGGGTTACGCAACCGTTTGCGCAAACGTTTGCGCGAGTCAATTTCTGGAATTCTTCCAGTTTAATTCAGGCATACTGAAAGAGCGTCTGACCTGAACAATGAGAGGTAAGTGCAAAAATATCAGAGGTTATATGGCTTTATTGCGGATGCACTCTGGCCGCCTGAAGCACGCTAAAAGCAAGAGCCTGTCCGACAACTGAGACAATTTGCGCCTATTTTTCCGTACTTAGATCTTGAGGATATTGAACCGAACATCCTTCAGGCAAGCAAAAAGCCCCGCTTCTTTTCAGAGCGAGGCTTGAGTCATTTCAAAGATTAGATGTTGTTTACTTCAGATCAGGAACTGCAATGTGGTCCATGTCGGTGAACTCCTGATTTTCACCGGTCATTCCCCAGATGAAGGTGTAGGACTGGGTGCGGACACCGCTATGGATGGACCAGCTTGGGGAGATCACTGCCTGTTCGTTGTGAACGAATAAATGGCGGGTTTCCTGCGGTTCCCCCATCATATGCACCACTGCGGCATCCTCCTTCATGTTGAAGTAAAAATATACTTCCATACGACGATCATGGGTATGCGCTGGCATGGTGTTCCAGATGGAGCCCTGATGCAGTTTGGTCATGCCCATGAGCAGCTGACAGGTTGGGAGTACATCCGGCACGAAGTACTTGTTGATCGTGCGCTCATTGCAGTTTTCAGCATCGCCCAGAGTGACCGGAGAGGCTTCTGCCAGTGTGACCTTCTTGTTTGGATAGGTTTTATGAGCCGGGGCGCAGTTGTAATAGAGCTTGGCCGGGTTCTGCTTATCGATGCTTTTGAAAGACACATCTTTTGCGCCCATACCAATGTAAAGCGTTTCTTCCTGTGCGACTTCGTAGGTTTCACCATCTACTGTGATGACAGCCGGGCCGCCCACGTTGATGAAGCCGATTTCGCGACGTTCCAAAAAGTAGGAAACGCCCAGCTTCTTGCCGTAGTCTGCCACCAATACGACTTCTGTGTTCAGTGGCATCACACCACCTATGATGATGCGATCTACGTGGCTGTAGGTCATGGTGACTTCATCGGCAGCAAATATGCTTTCAATGAGGAACTCACGGCGCAGGCCTTCTGTATCCAATGTTTTAGCTTGGTCGCTGTGAATTGCTTGTCTTACTTCCATGGTGATCTACTAAAATTCGGCAATTGAGCGCACTTTTCCAGTCGCTCAGTTTTTCAACTGCGCGTTATTTGCTTTTGGCTTTGTGTTTCAGTTAGCGGGCGAGCCAGCCGCCATCGACAGCAATGGTGAAGCCGTTGACATACGAGGCTGCCTCAGACGCGAGGAAGACGCATGGTCCTGCGACATCCGTCGGTTCGCCCCAGCGCTCTGCCGGGATGCGCTCAAGGATCGCTTGGTTTCTGTCTGGATCGGCCCGCAAGGCGGTGGTGTTGTTGGTCGCCATGTAACCCGGCGCGATTGCGTTGACGTTGATGCCGTGCTTTGCCCACTCGTTTGCCAGCGCGCGGGTCAGGCCCAGAACAGCGCTTTTGGAGGCGGTGTAGGATGGCACGCGAATACCGCCCTGATAGGAAAGCATGGAAGCAACATTGATGATTTTGCCACCGTTGCCCTGCTTCACGAACTGCTTTGCAACCAGCTGAGAGAGGAAGAAGAGTGAGCGGATGTTGAGGTTCATCACCGCATCCCAGTCGTCTTCTGAGAAATCCAGAGCCTCTTCGCGGCGGATGATGCCTGCGTTGTTGACGAGAATATCAACCTGACCAGTGGCCGCGACAGCATCAGCAATGATGCCCGGCAGCGCTTCCTTGTTACTCAGGTCAGCACGCAGATCGAAGAACTTGCGGCCAGTTTCCGCCATCAAGTCCACTGTCTCTTTTGGCTCAACCACGTTGACGCCGACCACATCACAGCCCGCCTTTGCCAGACCAACGGCCATAGCCTGACCGAGGCCTGTGTCACAGCCGGTTACGATTGCGGTTTTTCCATTCAAATCAAACTGTTTCAGCATATGTCCTATTCCTAAACAACACTGTGAGAACTTGCAGGTTTGCTGAAGCAAACGTTGGTTACGTGGCCGAGTTCCGCCTCTTCCGTCGACCAGCCCTTCGGCAGCGGTGCGGGTCTGTGGATCACGACATCATTGCAACGGACGTTGTTGGCATGATCCAGCCAGAGGCCCGGCAATCCGTTCAGATAGGGTTCAAGGCCAAGGACTTGCCCTGCCTCATTTTTAACCCATGCGTTGCGGCGGCCTTGCTCGGGATTATCAAGCAGGTTCACATCGTGCGGGCTTGGGCGCAGATCGAGATAGTAGGCATCCGAGAACTTGCCGGTTTCCAATGTGAGTTGGATGTTGCTGAGCGAGACACTCTCGATCTTCTGGGTTTCGTGACCAACAATGTTAATCGTCCCTTGTGCTCGCCCCGTGATGCCATCGGCAGATACATCGCGCACGTAGCCAGGGACATCACCTGCCACACGTGGCAAGGCGTTGATGGTGATGGCCTCTCCACTGCCCCAGAACCCGTCCGGCGTTTGCTCACACTGGACTGTACAGTTGGAGAAGCGAATGCGCTCGATATCGCCGCCATCGCGGGAGAAAGTGCTGAGCGTCCCCCATTTAGCTCAGGGTCAGTGGCTTAGCGGTGTAGGAGGAGTTCTCCTTCACCTCGACTGCAGGTTCAACAGCAGTATCACTTAAAGTTTGCTCTGACATAGTGCCCTCACGAATGACGAATGCGTGGATCGGTCAGCACCAGCAAGATGTCTGAAAGCAACGTGCCGATGATGGTGAAGACGCTCAGTATGAGAATGAAGCCACCAGCCAGATACATGTCCTGATTCTGCAAGGAGCGCAGAAGCAGTGGGCCGGTTGTTGGGAGGTTCAGCACCACGGCTGTGATGACATCGCCAGAGATGAGTGCAGGCAAAGCCCAGCCAACGGTGGAAATGAACGGGTTGAGTGCAACGCGCACAGGGTAGCGCCAGACGACCTGTCGTTCGCTTAAGCCTTGTGCGTAGGCGGTCTCAACATACGGCTTGCCCAGCTCTTCCAGCATATTGGCGCGCATGATGCGCAGCAGGCCAGCAGCACCGCCGGTAGACAGTACAAGCACCGGCACCCAGAGGTGGGAGAGACGGTCAACGAACTTGGCAAAGGACCACGGTGCATTTTCGTAGGCTGGCGAGAACAATCCACCAACGTGAAAGTTGAAGTAGAGGAAGCCCATCCACATCAGCACCAAGGCGAGGAGGGAGTCCGGAATACCGCGCTCGAGGAAGCCAAGAACGGTGAACAGATGATCGAGGAATGAATACTGACGCGTGGCGGAATATACGCCGATAGGAATAGCGATCGCCCATGTCATCAACAATGAGAGCATGGAGATCAGCAGGGTGAGACCGATACGGTCTCAGATCAGCTCAGATACCGGGAGTTTCCAGTCGAGAGACAGCCCGAAGTCACCATGAAGCAGAATTCCGCCGATCCATGTGAGGAACTGCTCGTACATTGGACGGTCCAAACCAAACTCATGACGTATGTGAGCAGCTGTTTCCGCATCAATAACTTCGCCAGTTTCTACCAGTTCTGCAATGTATGCTGTTACGTAATCACCCGGTGGAAGCTGAATGATAACGAATGTGGCAATCGTAATAACGATCAATGTCGGGATCGACCACAGTAGGCGATGCGCAATATAACCTGCCATATCCCTTTTCCGTTTTATTGTACTTGCAAGGAAGCATTGAAGTTGTGAACTGGTGGCGGCATCGGAATCGCCGCCGCCAGTTCAACCGCAAGGCAGGTTAATCTTGGGAGAAATAGAACTGCTGCGGATATGCGAGGCCAACGCCGCGTAAAGCGTCGTCGTGGACGAACCCCGCAGGGAAGTTTTTCAGGCTGTTTTTGCGCACGTAGACTGCAGGCGTTTCTCCAACGAGCCCCACATGCCAGCCGTATTGCTTGTGCAAGGTCACCATCTGCTGCGCATAGGCATTGCTTCTTCAAGGTTATGTGCGGTCTGGGCGCTTTCCCAAGCTTTCCAGACTTCTCTGATCAGATGATCTTTCGGCGGCTCTTCGCCGGCCTTACCGTTGGTGCTCCACCAGTTGAAGTAGCTTGGTGCAAAGCCATAGCGACCGAGGAAACGAAGCGGGCCAGCTGTAATGACGGAGGAACGATCAAACATATCGAGGACCAGATCGAAGTCTGCCGTATCAACGTGCTGCTGATACAAGGTGCGATCGATAATACGCACCAGAACTTCAATGCCAACATTCTGCCAGTAGGTACGGACCACTTCGAGCAGCTCACCCTGGATGTCCCAGCGGGTTTCCAGCACGAGGCTGAGACGACGACCATCTGGGTTCTGTGAATCGGCATGCAAAATTGACCCGGTTAGGTGGGTTATGAGCGTTTAAGATTGACCCACCTGTTTGTTAGGATCCGTGCATTTAGCGCGGGGCATGAACGGGTGATATTGATGGAAAGTGCAGCCAAGATCCGCCGTCTTGTTTTACGGGATGGTCGAAGTGTCCGGTCGGTCAGT
>NZ_LMCF01000090.1 GCF_001623075.1 Pseudovibrio sp. Ad37 | reverse complement strand
TCTGGAAGCCCAGATTGAAAGGTTCGTCGATTACTATAATCACCACCGCTATCACGAGAGCCTTGGGAACGTAACCCCGGCTGATGCCTATTGGGGACGCCATAAGCAGGTCCTGGAGCACAGGCAGATAATTAAACGGAAAACTCTTCAAAACCGTCGCTTGCGCTACCACGCGCAAGCCGCTTAAAATCAAAACGCGAACCGGGCCAAACACTCTGCTACTCAGAAGCTAATTCTGTCTAACTTCACTCGACGACGGACAGGAGCCCACACCTCAGACGAGCGCGCAGAGCAAGACGAGATCCGGGGCAAGAAAAGTAGACAACGAAAGTCTCCAGGGTCTTGGGAATGGATTGATAAGTGTAGCGAATTGAGATCATCGGGGGTTGGGATTGAGATTATCGGTATTTTGGGATCACATTAATTGAGACTCTAATTCCAGCTGAGTTCAAATTAACTGAGACTGGGCTCAGATTAAGTGAGACAGGTTCACATTGCTGAGACTGAGCTCAATCCCTCGAGATTAAGGGGAAGCGCTACAGCGCCAGCCCGGCCGCCCGCATCTTGTCAGCAAGTTCTCGCGTCCTCGAATTATCCAGCTGCCCATTGAGGAAGCTACGGATTTCGCCTTGCCGGGCGTGGAACTGATCGGCCAGCACTTTGACCGAATATCCCTGCCGCGTCAGCCGTGGCTCCAGGTCATTAAAATCGGGAGCCAGTGTCGAAGTCACAATGTCAATGGTGATTTGCTTTTGACCAAGGCGGAACCCAGCTTCAAAGGCCCTGTCCAGATATTCAGCAAACTGGAGCGGTGTGTTTAAACGGTCGGCCAAGTGATCTAGAGCCTCAGGTTGGATAAGCGTATCAATATCCGCATGCTCTTCAACGCACGCCTTGAGCAACCAATCCAGATATGCGCGCGCGTCCTCACCTAGCCCTTCAAAAGGCAAGACATCAGTGCGGTGCCCGATTTCCTCCATGGTTGGGCGGCGCAAGTCGTTGCGCAGTTTAGGATGGCCAACCAGAACGACGGAGAGTGTTCCGCCGCCACGGGCGATAACTTCCATCAAGCGTTTCAGGCCAATCAATGTCTTCCCATGCAGGTCATGGGCTTCATCGATGAACAGAGCAACGGGTTTTCCAGATCGGGCAACCAGTTTTCGCAGCTCGCGCTCACGTTTCTCGCCTTGTGTTGGTATTTTGGGAGTTTTCTCTCGTGATATATCATAAAACAAAGCCGCAATCAGCGTTGGAATAGTGGTACGTGCTTTATCGACTGACAAGCTCTCCGCGACAATCACCTTCCGTTCCTTGGCAATCTCATCCTGAAGACGCTGTAAGAACACTGTCTTGCCGATTCCGATGGGACCGGTGATTGCAATCAGTCTACCAGCTCCCAAACTAGATCGTACCGCTTTACCGATTTGCAGATGGTTCTGGGTTTCAAAGAACCCAGCATGACGCCAGTCTTGTGTCAGTTGGTAATGATCCATAATTTCGGCACTTAGCATTCCGGTATCTCCTTGCTAGATCGCAACCGCACAAAAGAGAACCGGGCACTGATATCGTTTTTGATCAAGGCCTTGTCGAGCGTACGCTCAACGAGCGCATTGACGAAGGCAAGGTCATCCTGGCTAAGTCTGGACAGCGGTTTTTGCAGCATTTCGGATATGCCCTTGAGGGCATCCAGGCGGTTAGAATAGGCGAGTTGTCCATACGGGTCTGGGTCAACAAACGGCTGGCTGTGTAACTGGACAACGTTCTCATGAAAGAGCTCATCATCTTCCATCCCAGTCAGCGCAGCTTTGGGCACAGATATGTTCTCTGCCAAAGTCCCGATGCGATCCGCTCGCTTTTGTGAGGCCGTTTTCCGTGGCTTTCTATAGCGGTGCAGCGGAATAGGGCCACCAGAAGGTTTGTAAGGCCCAAATCGCTTTGTGCCAAACTCGACAAACAGCTCATTGTCGAACAGCCCCCACCAGAGTGTTACGCTTTCACCGGCAAGATCGGGATCAACTTCATAAAAGGCTCCACCCACCTGTATGCGGGCATCTCCAGCAACCTTGCGGGTCTCTGGTTCGCGGGCAAAGGTACAGAACCGTTCCCAGGAGCACATTTGCCGTATCCCGGCATCGGGCAGGTTCTTCACCCAGTCCTCAATCCGACTGTGGGGTTCCCGTCTGTGAGGCTGGGCATTGTAGCGGTCAATGAAGCGGGCAAGCCAGCTGTTGGCTTCGGCCTCAGTCGTCGGTTTATGGAAGTGATACAAGGTTTCGTGCGCTTCTTTTACGGTTCGAAAGGGTCGTTCGACCTTCCCCTTTGAACGAGCGGTTGTCCGGCGACCGTCACTTCCTGCAGGCATATGCGGCATAACAAGAACTCCAAGCCGTTCCATGACTGTCGCAAAGATCCCGCTTTTGGCAATCGGTCCATTATCCAGATAAAGCGTTTCTGGAATTCCTTGTAATGCTGGGCCGTCCCTGTCTTTTGGGGCCATGGCGTTGAATAAAAATCGTAACCCGCTTTCAACGTCCTCACCATAAACGCAGCGATATTCTTGATAGGAAGCACCACTGCGATCATCCACCACGCTGAACAGCATGAGCGTTGGAGTTCCTTTGCGATGAGGATCAATCCAGGTCGGCTGCTCAATTTCTTTCAGATCGGATGGGCTGATATCGAACTGCCACAGTGCGTTGCTGGATTTGGCTTCAAAACGCACAGCGGCTGGGGCTCTTGTCATGCGGGTATGGTCATAACCCCACAGCCGCAGGTACCGATTGACTGTCACTTTGTTAAGGAGACTTTTGGGAACTTGAACCAACCCTTGGGGGGTCTCAACCCCAGTCGTTTCAAGCAGCTCAATAGCACGCGCTGTTGATACATGGCGCCCCTTCTTATTGGAGGTGCGGATTTTTAAGGCGGCGATAATTTCGCAGTACCGCACCATCTCACCACGTGGGATTTTCCTTGGTGCCCCATGATCGGCACGGCGCACGCCTTGTGGGCGCAATTGACCTTGAAGTGCGCGGTAGACACTCGCTCTCGATAGGCCATAGAACTGGATAGCTCCCTCAATGATGGATTTTCGTTCTGGATGGCGGGGCGGTAACTGATCGAGGCGGCGGCGCAAGTCGAGCAGCGCCTCTGCCGGTATGCCTCCGCCGCGCTTCATTGCGCTGCCGCCTTCAGTAAGGCCTGTCCAGGTGCCTTCACCGAGCCATCCCCATTCAAGTACATATAAAGTGTGGTCGTCGTAATACCGAGGCGACGAGCTAAATCTGCTGGCTTGGTATCTCGGTTGGCCATAGCACGCATCGCCATCTGGAGCATTTGAACGTCCATCTTACGTGGTCGCCCACCTCGTCGTCCTCGTGCTCTTGCTGCTGCCAGCCCCGCTTTGGTGCGCTCTGCAATCAGCTCGCGCTCAAACTCTGCCAGCGAAGCGAATATGCCAAAAATCAAACGACCATTTGCGGTGGTAGTATCAATCTCTGCACCAGCTCCAGCAAGAACCCTGAACCCAACACCACGTTCCCTGAGCTCATCTATTGTAGAAACGAGGTGCTTCAAGTCGCGCCCCAGTCGATCCAGCTTCCAGACAACAAGGGAATTACCTGGTTGCAAAGCTTTCAGGCAGGAAGTCAGTCCGGGGCGATCATCGCGCCTTCCGGAGGCCTTGTCTTCATAGATCCGGTCCAGTTCAACACCAGCATCAATCAATGCGTCCCGCTGCAAATCCAGCAGTTGACTTCCATCTGCTTTAGACACTCGTGCATACCCGATGAGCATGATCCCGCCCTATCTGTCAGAAAAGACTAAGATCAGGATGCAATCTGGCGATGTTTTTTGCAACGGGTTTTCTTGTTAGGTGACGTAAGGTTTTACGGGCTCGAGCCACTTGCAAGAAAAACGGAGGTTTTTCTGGTAGGCACGTTAGAAATGAGAAGAACTGACACCTTCAATCTAAAGGCAAAAACTATCTCTCTCGGATGGCTTCGTCTTTGTATCTGAGCAGCGGCGACAGGAAGAATTCGATGATCCTGCGCTTGCCCGTTTTTACTTCCGCAGATGCAGTCATACCTGGAACCAACGGAATGTTCTTTCCCGCAACAGTGATGTGCTGACTTTTCAGAGCTACACGAGCTTTATAGATCGGCCCAAGTTGCTCATGAAGAAGGACGTCATTGGAGATACGTGATACTTTGCCCTGAAGGACGCCATATCGGGTGAACGGAAACGCTTCCAACTTTATCTCAGCGTTTTGTCCCACTTCAATAAATCCAATATCCTTATTGAGGATGATTGCTTCGATTTCCAACGGAACCTCTGAGGGGACAATGGAAAGAAGGAGATTTCCGGTCTCAACAACTGCTCCAATGGTGTTTACTGAAAGCTTGTCCACGTAACCAGATACAGGTGCCCGCAGCTTTCGGTACTTCTGTCGCTGAGTTTCTTTGCGCAATGATTGCTCTAGAGCTGCAATCTTGTTCAGAGCTGCTTGGCGCCGCTCTGCCGCTGCAGTCCTGTAAGATGCAATGGTTTCCACATGGCGTGCTTGTAAAGAAGCTATAGAGGCGCTTGCCTGCGCGCGGGTTTCCTCAAGGCCATCTCTTAAAGCCAGCATCTCATAAAGCTCTTGCTGAAGCTGCATGACCAACGGCTTCTGAGTAATCCCTTTTGCAAGCAATCCTTGTTGCGCTTCTAAACGTTCTCTGATGAGTGGAAGCGTTTGCTCCAGCTTGATCTCTTCAATATCAGTTGCCCGGAGGGTGGCTTTGTTTCGCTCTATATCTGACTTGATTGCTTTCAAGGAAGATCTGAGCTGATCAAGGCTATCCTGAAGCAAGGTATGGCTGTTTTCAGCAAGTTCTGACGAGAGTTCTTCTGGCAATAC
This sequence comes from Pseudovibrio sp. Ad37, assembly GCF_001623075.1. GTDB lineage: Bacteria > Pseudomonadota > Alphaproteobacteria > Rhizobiales > Stappiaceae > Pseudovibrio. The sequence continues at coordinate 9,328 of NZ_LMCF01000090.1, read as the reverse complement.
CAACACTTCAAGCGGTTCATCGCTCAGCATCGCGAGGCCTATTGCAGCTTCGGCTCGGGATTGGGCTAACTCAAACTGCAGACTCTCAAGATTGGCAGATGTTTCTGTTGGATCCAGCTCAAGCAAAAGATCACCTGCAACCACTTTTTGTCCATCTTTTACATGGATAGCACGGACAACACCGGTCTCCAGAGGTTGGATGTTTTTCACTTTGCCTGCTGGGATGGTCTGGCCTTCAGCAACTACAACGATATCAACCGTACCCCACCACGACCAGATAACCGCCAGCAAGAAAAATGCACACAGCACAAATACAATCACACGACCGATAGGAGATGGAGGATGTTCTAAGACTTCCAAGGCTGCTGGAAGGAACTCCGTGGAATCTGATATCTTTTGGTTAGAGTTATCTGATCTGTGCATAGGTGAGCTCGCGTGGTCGGAAATGATACTTGAGTTATTTACTCATGTATCAAGTTTCCGTTAGGTTGCAACACGCAGTTAAGGCTCTCCGCCTATATACACAGAATGAGTTGATGACCGAAGTTCTTGTCGAAGAAAATAATAAGCAGAACACGGCCGGGTTAGGTCAAAACAACAAACCTGCTGATCAGAGTGGGGCTCACAGTCTTGCCATGTTACTTGCCTTCCATGAGATCCGTGCCTCTGCGCAGCAAATCGCTCATGAGTATGCAAATGAAGCCGGCGTTATTAATGCAACCAACATGGTTAGAGCCGCGCGTAAAAATGGTTTGAAGTGTAAGGCAATCAATAGCTCGGTCCAAAAGTTAAGAAAGCTGCCGCTTCCAGCACTGGCTATCACTCAAGAGGGCAGTTGGTTTGTTCTTGCCAAAACAAATGACGATGGAGTCTTGCTCCAACATCCGGGGAAACCACCTGAAGAACTATCCTTGGCTGAACTTGAACAGCTTTGGTCAGGAACTCTGGTCCTGGCCGCGCGTAGAGCGGGTTCAATCGCCTCAGAGCTGAAGTTCGGTATGCGCTGGTTCTTACCAGTGCTCCTCAAATATAAAAAGCTATTTTCTGAAGTCCTGCTTGCTTCGTTCTTCATTCAGTGTTTTGCGCTCATCTCACCACTGTTCTTTCAGGTCGTAGTCGACAAAGTGCTTGTTCACCGCGGTCTTACAACGCTGGATGTGCTCATCATTGGGCTTCTGGCAATTGCTGTATTTGAGGCCATCCTCTCCTTCCTGCGGACCTATCTGTTTTCTCACACCACCAGCCGTGTGGATGTGCAGTTGGGCGCGCAACTGTTCCGGCATCTATTGGCTCTTCCAATCAGTTACTTTGAAACACGTGCTACAGGCCAAACGGTTGCACGCGTGCGCGAACTGGAAAATGTCAGGGACTTTATTACCTCATCATCACTGACGGTGGTGATTGATCTTCTCTTCACGGTCGTCTTCTTTGCAGTCATGTGGGTATTCTCGCCCACTTTGACGCTTGTCGTTTTGGCATCGGTCCCATTTTACATTTTGCTCTCTGTTGCCATCACCCCAGAGCTTCGCAAGAGAGTGGATGAAAAGTTTTATCGTGGTGCAGTCAATCAAGCCTTTTTGGTGGAAAGCATTGCGGGAGCCGAGACCTTAAAGGCGATGGCGGTTGAGCCGCAGATGCATAATCGATGGGATGAGAACCTGGCAGCCTATGTTAAATCATCATTCCGCACGATTTCTTTAGGAGCCTTTGGCTCCCAAGCAGTGCAGCTCATCAATAAACTGGTAATGGGCATAGTGCTTTGGGTCGGAGCGAAGGCTGTGATGTCTGGAGAGATGACTGTCGGCCAGCTGGTCGCCTTTAACATGCTTGCCGGGCAAGTCAGCCAACCAGTAATCCGTTTGGCTCAGCTGTGGCAGGACTTCCAGCAGTTTCGCATATCCATCCAGCGCCTGGGCGATATCTTAAACACTAAAACCGAAACCTCGACATCTTCTCCGGAAAACCTGCCACCTGTGCAAGGGAAGGTGGAGCTTAAGAATGTGACATTCCGTTATCGCGCTAACGAACCGGAGATCCTCAACAACGTCTCAATTGATATGCCAGCAGGAAAGACCATTGGCGTAGTTGGTCGCTCTGGCTCTGGCAAATCCACCATCACCAAGCTCATCCAACGGCTCTATGTTCCCGAAACAGGACGAGTGCTGATAGATGGTATTGATCTTGGTTTGATGGATCCAGCTTGGTTGCGACGGCAAATTGGCGTTGTTTTGCAAGAAAATATTCTGTTCAATCGCTCGGTTCGTGACAATATTGCTCTTTCCAGCCCGGCAATGCCTATGGCCCGAATTATGCAGGCAGCAAAATTAGCTGGAGCACACGAGTTTATTCTTCAGCTCCAGAAAGGATATGACACCGTACTTGAAGAGCGCGGTTCCAATCTTTCTGGAGGTCAACGCCAACGCATTGCGATTGCCAGAGCTTTGGTGACTGCTCCACGCATTTTGATCTTAGATGAAGCAACCGCGGCGTTGGATTATGAAAGTGAGCGCATCTTCCAGCAGAACCTTGCAAGGATTGCACAGGGAAGAACCGTCATCATCATTGCTCATCGTCTTTCAACGGTCCGTCATGCCGACAAGATCCTGGTCATGGATCAAGGGCAAGTCATTCAGCAAGGCAGGCATGATGAGCTCATCGGACAAGCAGGCCTTTATCAAGAACTTAACAAATTGGCGTCGGGAGAGTGAAACATGGACCAACCTATCACAATGGAGAGCCAAACACAGATGGTTCATAACTCTAGTGCTTCTGAGCAGCGGTTAAAGACACGCAGAGCGGAAGAAAAAGACGTTCCGATGCTGATCGAGCTATTCCGTCTCTGGCATGAAGAAAGTGCACTTTCTGAAATCCCGTTCTCTCCTTCAAAGGTGCAGGCAATGGCAGACAAAGCACTGGGACCCAATCCGGCGCACATGTGCGCTGTGGTCGAACACAACGGTAAACTTGTGGGCGGGCTTTATGCTGTTATTGGCGATTATTACATCAGCGACGAAACGCAGGTGACGACCATTCATGGCTTCTTTGTCCATCCAAGCGTACGCAAGTCAGTATTAAGCGGCAAAGTCGCACTTCGTCTATTTAAGGCAGCAAAACAGTGGTCCGAACATATGGGCTCAAGCTACTTGTTGTTCCACGTGACCTCTGGTGTGAAGCCTGCAGAGACTGACCGCTTTCTGCGAAAGTTGGGCTGCAGGCCACTGGGCGGTAACTATGCGATCAAAGCTTGAACAGCTGTAAGAAGTATTTGAAATTCAAAAAGAGAGCAAAATGGCAGATTTTAGCGATATCTCCAATTGGCGCCAGGAATTTTATGAGTTCAATGAGCGCGACGATGAAGAGACAAAAGAGTTCTATAATAAGTTCAATGGCACGGTAGAGCCTCTTATTCCGGTCTCTCAGGTTCTGGAGTTCATGGAAGTCCTATTCCAGCATGATGAGCTGCGTGAGGCGGTTGAGAAGCGCTGGGAATGGAACAAGGTGCTTATCGCGCACGGGAATGAGTTACCAGACATGAGCGACTGCCCAGATGACGCGTTCCAAACTTTAGAAGATTTCTTCTACTATTTTTGCTGGAAGAGTAATTATGACGCGGTGGCCGCTGCTTTTGAAACAGCTGGAATTCATACTCTCTACCGAATTCTAGATGGTGAATACAGTAATATTAAGTCACCAGAAGTTCGCAGTCATATCCTGAGTAAATATCGTAATTTTGTTTCCGAGTAATTGAAGGTCGTTTCTTGTGGTGAAGAAAAAAGTTATTCTTCTGGATCACTCTCAGATCCAGACAATTATGAAAAATGGTGGCACCAAAGCTCTCGATGCTATTGTCTCTCGAGGAGATAAGTTTCTTTACGTGAGAGGGGCTCGTAAGGAAATCTCAAATACCTTGACCGGAGAAGAACTAAACGACTTCGACGCTTGGCTTAACGAAAAGCGCTACGCCGGTAAAGTTGAACAGGTCGATCCCGTTAAGACCGACAAAGAAAAGAACAAGTTCGATCCGGATCACAAACGCGGTACGCAAGGCAATAACCAGGAATTGTGGGACATGGGTGCCCGCAAGTTCATGCAGGATAATAAAGACTATTACGACTTTGAAGTTATCAGCCGCGACAAGGATTTTCTCGACAATAAGTTCAACAAGCAAACTGATTTAGAGCGGTTGAATTTTGACCGGGTCAGCGTGAAGTCTGCTTTGACAGATCTTCTGACTGATCCTGATGTCGATTATACTCAGCAACAGTTCGATGAGCTGAAAACCAAAATCGATGCAAGCCAATTTGGATCGTCCCACAACCTGGAAGAACACAAGCCTACACTGCCAGATAGCTACAGCGACAGCATCGAGAAGAAAAGTGTCGGCCGTGTTAATGGCCTCCTGCGACGCGGTGCACCTGTTGCCGTTCTTGGGTTTGCTGCAGCGGCCATCTATCCAGCCCTCGAAGCACGAGCTGCTGCGAAGGATATTTCTCTGGCAGAGGCAGCTGTGGATGCTGGTCTTCAGCTGTCAGAAGAAGATCTGAAGTCTCTTGCTAAAGAAGCTGGTGTTGATCTGGCCGTTTCCCTGACACCGGTTGGTTGGTTGAAAAAAGCCTGGGAAGTTATTGGCAATGCCGATGATATTGTTGAAGTTACACAGCTTTACGGGGATGTATTCCCTGACAATTCTGCGATCCAGCAGCTTGCGGATGTTGCCAAGGCAATCGAAGACTCCGCTGCATTTGACGCCTACAAGGATGTTCGCGATACGCTTGTAGATGCAGTTGGTTCTGTTGGGGAAGCTGTTTCTGATGTGTTCACCGGTGAAGATGATCTGGCAGACGCCACCAATGAAGCGCGGGATGCGGTTGAGACTGCTGAGATTGCGGCTCATGGTGCCATTGAAGCGGGCTACAGCCTGGAAGAGGTTTCTCAGGCCTTTGGAGCCTCATTGCACAACTCGGCAGATGCAGATTCCCTTGCTCTAACCGCTGATATTGAAGCTCGTCTCGATACGATTGAACAGGAGTGGGAGGACGCAAATCCTGCTCCTCCAACACCTTCTACTCCAGATTCAACGGGTAATGGCTGGACTTCTGTCGGGGGGCATAACTCATCGAGTAATGATGATCGTGACGGAAGCGACAGAACCGAGCGTAGAAGAGAACAACGTAGAGAGACAAATTATCAACGTGGATATCGGGATGGATATCGGGATGGAGTGGGGCACGACTATGATGATTCACCGTACCCAGACACTGATGATTACTGGTCTGGCTGGAGAAGTGGATTTGATAGAGGTTACGATAATGCTCACAATGGTAGCGGGGGGAGTTCCGATGACAACGATAGCGGCGGTGGCAAACGGCCACTGATTGTTGATCTGAACAACGACCAAAGCCTCGCCCTCAAACCCCTAAATGAGAGCTTCACCCGCTTTGATGTCGATAATGATGGCTATGATGAAGCAATGGCCTGGGTTGGCGGTGAAGATGGTTTCATCGTTGTTGATCTGGCTGCAAACGGATCGTCCGGGCCGGATGGCGACATCACGCGCGCAGAAGAAGTTATTCTAGCCAACCTGACACCAGAAGATGACAGTGATCTGGAAGCTTTGGCCAAGGTGTTTGACAGCAACAAAGATGGCAAAGTCAACGCCAGTGATGCTCGCTTCAATGAGCTCAAAGTCTGGCAGGACAAAGATGCCAATGGCAAGGTCTCGGCTGGTGAGCTCAAAACATTGGCAGCACACGGGATCACAGAGATTGATCTGACGACCTTCGGTGAGGTTGATGCCTATGTTGATGGCTCACGTATTGATGCCAACTTCAACATCCTCAAAAGCGATGGAACCACATTGCTTGGCGGTGATGCGGTGCTCTCCTATGAAAATGATGGTCAGAAGCTGGTTGATACGGCCGATGGCTTCAAGATCGACTTTGAGAATGCAAATGATGCCCAGTATCGGGTCGTCAAAAAAGGTCAGACAGCAGATCTGAACCTTGCCAGTGAGGGGCTACGCGGTGCATTCGGTAACACAGGGAACGATGTACTGTATGGTTCAGGTCTAACAGAAGATGCTCATTTGATGGGCGGCGATGGCAATGATGCCCTGACCGGTGGGGCAGGTGATGATCTGCTTATTGGTGGTAAAGGGGCTGATAAGCTTTATGGCGGCGCAGGTAAAGATACACTCCTGATCGATGCAAATGACAGCGACTATCATGGCGGAGAGGGATACGACCGCCTGATCTTTGACGGTACAGAAGACTTGTCCCTGGACATGGCAGCCAGAGGCGTTGAGTTTGCCCGCACTTCATCTGGCAATGATGCTGTCACGGGTGGTCAGGCCGATGATACCATGGAACTTGGTGATGGCAATGACACAGCTTATGGCAATGGTGGCTCAGATACACTCAACGGCGGCAAGGGCGATGATGTGCTTTGGGGTGATGTGGATGAAAGCCATATCTACCAGTTTGGCGCCAATGGAGAGACTGCTCTGCAGAAGGTTGGCAATACTCTGAAGTTGACCGACTCCTCTATCGCAGGTTTGGGCCTGGAAACTGCAGGCCGCGGTAAGCTGGTTGTGGATCTGCCCGAGGAGGGGGCAAAACCGATTACTCGCAAGAAAGCTTATGAGCAGGGAGAATTGGTTTCTTTCTTAGTTGTTGTAAAAACTGAACCCTACGGAGACCCGTTCTACGCCTATGGTGGTGGAGAAACGTACGGAGAACATAACACGATAGAGACCAAACAGGTCGATTCCAAATATATTGAGTATTTGCGAGAGCATCGCCCAGGAGCAATTAGAAACGTGTCTCATAGCCTATTCTTAGACCCTGGAGAGTATTTAACCCTAGCTTACTCGCATCCTTGGTTTGCGTACATTGTCGATGAAGAGCAAAAAAAGGACTTTATGACGCCAGAATGGCTAAATAATTCTCTTTTAGATCCTGATTATAGGCAGTTTGTCGATGCCCACCCTGTCTATGAAACTGTACCTCCTCCACTTGATGGAAACATCGACCAGGATGGAGAGGTCTCATTTTCTGAACTCACAGATGTTACGGATACGGACATTGAAGCCCTCCGCAGCCAGTTTGATAGCAATGGAGACGGCGTTATCAGCAGCGATGATGAGCGGTTTGATGAGTTGCGTCTCTGGCAGGATGACAACGGAAATGGCGTCACAGATGCCGGGGAGCTGAAAACTCTGTCAGACCTCGGAGTAGATCGGATTGACCTGACATCAACTGAACTCAATCTGGATAACAATAGTGATGACCTTCTCATTGGTGGGGAAGGAGCCGACAAGTTATATGGTGGACGCGGCAACGACGTTTTGGTCGTGGATCACGAAGATACCGCCTATGATGGTGGTGAAGGCAATGACTGGGTCCAGTTCGATACCGATCAAGGTATGACATACTCACTGAGTACTGGAAACTTTGAGAATGCAGTTGGTGGTCGCGGCAACGATAACCTCACAGGCACAGAAGATGCCAACACCATACAGCTGGGCAATGGAAACGACACAGCCTCTGGTCTTGGCGGTGATGACACACTTCGCGGACAATCTGGCAATGACACACTCAATGGCGGCGCAGGCAACGACCTTCTCTTTGGTGGCGACGGCGACGACGTCTTAAAGGGTGGTGCTGACGATGACGTCCTCAATGGCGGCATCGGGTCAGATACTCTGATTGGAGGAGTAGGAAATGACATTCTCATTGGAGGAGAAGGTAATGATACTTTCAAGTACTCCAGAGGACATGGACAGGACAGGATCCTCGGTCAGGGCAGCGTAAATGATGATGAGCTCTTGTTTGGGTCAGGTGTGAGCAAATCAGACTTGTGGTTTGATAAGTCTGGCGATGATCTGCAAGTTTCAGTGCTTGGCAGCCACGATACAATCACACTGGAAGGTTGGTATACCTCTGAGACATCTGGAGCAGCTGGTAAACATCTCGACCATCTTAAGATAGGGGCAGAAGAGCTATCTTATAAGGACATCAGCTCACTCGTTTCAGCCATGGCTTCCTACCGGCCTGATATCGGCGATGGTAATGGTGGTGTAACAAGCTCGGCAATTCCGCAACCAGTTCAACTGGCGATCAATGCAGCCTGGAGTTAGGCAATCAAAGCCTCGGCGAATACGCCGGGGCTTTTTTAGCTCTGTGACCATTTGCCACCGGCCTCCCCGCTGCAAAAAACGCAGAACCTACGTGTTGCGATGGTTGCTTTCCTAAAGGCTATTCTAGAATTTTAGACGGTAACAGGGTACACAAGCGTTCATTCTCCAGGAAATGAACTCAGTCTCAGCAATGTGAACCTGTCTCATATAATTTGCGCCCAGTCTCAGTTAATCTGAGCCCATCTGGAATTAGTGTCTCAATTAATTTGAGCCGAAAATCGGGATAATCTCAAGCCCGGGCCTTGATGATCTCGAGCCGCAACAGATAAGTTCAGGGAGTATACACATAAAGCGTGGTGCAGAGTGAGCAAAGCATCCCGCTCGCAGCTGTTCTTCACGCGCTCGCTGAGTACAAGCTGTTGCATGTACGCGAGGTTCTGAAGATCAGAGACGACGATCTGGACTTCGTCAATTTCATTCTGAAGAGTGTTTGTGGCGCTGCATGCGCATGCGGAGTCGACCATATTCAATCCCTCTGTTTAGGGTGTTGAAGGCCGCACGACAAAGAGCTTTTGGGACTCGCTGGCGAGCGGGAGGCCAAAAACCTGCAAACAGACAGGCGGGTTTATTCCCCTCCGAAGAAGGTATTGTATTCACCGCCCTCCCGCTCATAACGAAGGGTTTGCGCACTTTTGGAAAAAAGGCACAAAAAATCCGCTAGTTAACGGGAGCGGGTACCGCTGTTTGGAGAGGTTTTGGGCCTCACCCAAGAGCATGCAACCAGATGCATGCGGTGTCAATGGCCAAGGTTTGCAAGCGGGCGTTGTGTGGCGAAGAGGAGACGGTTTAGGTGGGCTTCAGCTTTCAGGCCCGAAAATTAGTGAAACTCCCACATTACTTTGCACTTTTAGTGCCGTCTCAGATCCATTTATTAGTACTTTGACTCCCTCCTTATCAATCGGACTTTGCGCACTCAAAAGAAGCAACAGGATTAAGGAAAAAATTATCGCAGCACCTCCAAAACGAAAACCTCTATTTAGATTTTGATACTTTCTGTTGCAAATGTAAGCGTCCGGCGAACCCGACCTGACGATTCTAGCTTTGCTGCTCTATCGTACGTGTAGTTTTATCTGCATGGACTTTGATGATGATAGAAAGCCAAGGACGGCGCTGGAGTGACGATGAGAAGCG
>NZ_LMCF01000089.1 GCF_001623075.1 Pseudovibrio sp. Ad37 | reverse complement strand
CTGGACTTCAGGGAGAGTTTGGCCAACTTTTGATTGAAGGGGCATGCCCCTTCAATCAAAAGTCAAAGCTGCGAAAGTGGGGAATTTTCAAGCAGCACAAATGGGGAAAATACATCCAGCACTGACAAGCGGTTACAGAAAGAGAACGAGCACCTGCGGCGTGCGGTTTCAGACCTTACGTTGGACAAGCTGATCTTGAAGGAAGCGGCATCGGGAAACTTCTGAGCCCCTCACGCAGGTGGGCCTGTATCGATCATGTGCATAGTCGGTTCAAGGTTTCTGAGCGGTGTGTTTGCCGCGTTCTGGGGCAACATTGATCAACACAGCGGCGTTTGCCACGTGGGCGTACTGATGAAGAACGCCTGATCGCGGATATGATCGAGCTGACACGTCAGTATGGTCGGTATGGCTACCGTCGGATTGCAGCCTTGTTGAGAGACGCAGGCTGGCTGACTAACGTAAGCGTCCGGCGAACCCGACCTGACGATTCTAGCTTTGCTGCTCTATCGTACGTGTAGTTTTATCTGCATGGACTTTGATGATGATAGAAAGCCAAGGACGGCGCTGGAGTGACGATGAGAAGCGCGCGGTTTGCCGAGAAGCCGTTGAAGGAAGCGATCCGGTTGCGCATGTGGCCAAGCGACATGGCATAAGAAAAGCGCGGCTTTATTACTGGCTGAAAGACCCTCGTTTCAATCCCGCCCTTGAAGAGATGGCGGCAGAACCAACAAAGGCTGGGTTTATCTCTGTCAGCGTGGATGCAGAAGAAGCCCCTCAACCAATACCGGTGAATAGCGAAGTCTCTTCAAATCAAGCAGAGCCACTATGCCTTGGGATCCGCCTTGCGGGCGGGCATCAGGTTTTCTTGAGCGGTGCTGTGAGTGCTGATGTGATTGCCC
>NZ_LMCF01000088.1 GCF_001623075.1 Pseudovibrio sp. Ad37 | reverse complement strand
ACAATACCAAACGCCCCCATAGTGCGCTGAACTTCCGCCCACCGGCTCCTGAAGTAATCATTCCAGTAGACCAAAGGTCAGTCATGCACTAACTTTCAAACCGGACCACTCAAGTGGGGCTGATCAGGCGCGGCAAACACTCTTGTCGATATAGCGCAAAATGGCGGTACGGTTGCCGGGATCACCAATAGCCTGACTGTTTCCAGTGAAAAGAGCAGGTCGCACGAGGAAAGCTCAGCTGCGAAAGTCTCTGTGCTCAATGCTGGCAATGATCTGACCCTGATTGCGGGTGAGGATATCACCAGTAAAGGCGCTCAAATTGATGTTGGCGGGGATGCCACCCTTGATGCGGGCGGCGAGATCGTACTTGAGGCTGCCGACAACACCATGGCAAGCTCTGGGAAGAACTCGTCTAAATCCGCAGGCATCTCGGTCACAGCAGGGGTCAGCCGGACAGGTGCCGTATCTGTCAGTGCCGGGGTTAATGCCAGCATTCAAAACGGCAAACACGAAAGCGAGCAGAGCTATAAAACCAACAGCAAACTGAATGTTGCAGGTAATCTGGATCTGGCGTCCGGTGCCGACACCACGCTTAAAGGTGCGCAAGTCACCGCTAAGACGGCCGATCTGGATGTTGGTGGCGATCTGAATATCGAGAGCATTCAGGATACCGGCAGCAACTCGTCCTCCTCAGCAGGTGCTTCCGGTGGCCTCTCGGTGGACATCTTCACAGGCAATGTTTCTGGAAATCTCAGCGTCAATGGCAGCAAAGGTGAAGGCTCCAGAGCCTGGGTCACTGAGCAAACCGGTATTGTCACGGAAGAAACCCTTGAGATTGATGTGACTGGTAACACGGACCTCAAAGGCGGGCTGATTGCGTCCGACACGGACGACCTGACCCTTTCCACCCGCACACTCACCTTCAGCGATATCGACGATCATGACAAGCAGTCCAACATCGGCGGCTCTGTCGGCGTCAACTTCACCGTGCCGGGCCCCGCGGGGACAGATAAGAGCGGAGAAACCGGCCCTGAAGATCAACCTGACAATACTTCAGATCAGACCGACAGCGAGGAATCTGAGGCTGAGACATCCTATGGTGGGCAGTTTGAGGGTAGCTACGCCAACCGCGACAAACGCCAGATCACCCGCGCTACGGTCAGAGAAGGCGAGATCATCATCCGCGATGAGGACAAGCAGCAAGAACTCGAAGACAGTGGCGAGACGGAGAGTATTGATGAACTCAACCGGGATGTAGACCTCGCCCAGGAAGTCACAAAGGATGAAGAGGAGTATGTCGGTGTCTATGTATCAGATACGGCGGTAGTGGCAGTAATTGAAGCGGGCAAGAAGATCGGTGAAGTAATTGATCAAGTAAAGAAATCTCTCATCGCGAGTGAGCAGTTAAGCCCAGAAGAAGCTTCGATTGGTGCGAAGGTTTATTCGGACTTGTTGGATAAGAAGATACCGCCAGAAAGTCTTCGAGCTTGCCTTTCCAACAGCGCAAGTATTTGGGATTGGATTATACCTTCAGCATATGCTTCTACTGCATGTAGCGTTTATTCCATTCAAGAGATTAAAGCTTGTCTGAAATTCGATGACACCGTGAAATATGCAGCAGCTGAAAGCTCCGCTAATATGCTTGAGCAGTTCAATGTAGCATATGAAAATGATCCAGAAGGTCTAGAAAAGGCTTTAAAGGCTCTGGACATCCCAACAGAGATTATTTTGAAATCTGGTTTGGTCGACAAGCAAGCCTATGAAAAGTTCCAAGAAGATATTGGTGCCGCTGTTACAAAAGGAACTGATGAAGTTCTTGCAACAATCGAGCAATATTCTAATGGAGATCCCGAAAAAGCTGTTATCCTCGCAACTTTGGTCACAGGTACAGCTCTTGCGTTAGCTCCTAAGAAGACCCGCGCTAAAATTCTGGAGAAACTAAAAGAGCCTCTCAGAAAGGTTGCGAGAGAATATAAAAGAAAAAGCAAAGGCATTGTTGCAGAATATAACCCGTTAAACAAAGGTCCTCTACCAATCGATATCGTTGAGACCTTCCGTAGCGGTACTTATAATGAAGTTGTCATCACTAGGCCGACTATTCTTTATAGAGTGATTAGTGAAAATGGGAACCCAACCGGGGGATATTGGACAAGATCTAAACCTAAAGGCCCGTTTCAGTCAGTAATCGATAGTGCTCTTGATCAAAACTGGGGTAACTCCGCAACAAAGGTAATCGAGATGAAAGTCCCCGTTGGTACAAAGTTTTTTGAAGGGATTGCTGCGCAACAGAGAGGTTTGGTAGGCGGTGGTAACCAGATATACTTCGATAAGAAATTAAACCCTCTGAACCCGAGTTGGATAAGATGAAGTTAGAATGCCATTGGGAAGAAATTCATTCGTTTAGTTCACCAGGAGAGCACAAAAGATTTGTAAAGTGGATCGAAAATCAGGTGCATCAAGGTAACTGTGAAGAAATATTTGATAAAGATGAAGCTCGCGACCAATGGAGAGATCGATACTTTAAATGTAAGTCAACAGATCAGGTTTGGAAACTAGCTTGCCCTGATCCCGGTTATTTTTCTGGCTCATGGTTGCCAGTGGAGAGCCAATAGGCTTGGGTAAGTAAACATCAGATTGAGATACCAACAGTTAGAATCTTCGAACATTTTCCATAAAGAAAATAGGTGCAAAGAGTGATTATCCTTGGTTCTTCACCTTGTATACTGTCCCTCTTGAGATGCTAAGTTCACGGGTAATGACCGTTGGGCTCTGGCCCGTGGCAAGGCGTGTTTCAATCTCAGTCTTATCGATCCGCGGCGGTCGCCCCTTATAGACGCCTCTTGTTTTGGCCATCGCAATGCCTTCCGCTTGTCGCTCACGCCGCAGATTGGTTTCAAATTCAGCAAAGACAACAAGCATATCGAAGAAGGCTTTACCTGCCGCCGTTGAAGTATCGACAGGCTGTTCGGTTGCATAAAGATGCGCCCCCTTTTCTTGCAATCGCCGCGCTATAATCTGCAGGTCATGCATAGACCGGGCGAGCCGATCAATGCGGGTGACCACCAAAGTTTCATCAGGGTGGATGAAGTCCAGAATTGTCTGTAACTCAACACGGTCTTTGAGAGTGCCGCCGTTCTTCTGTTCTGTACGGATCAGATGGCAGCCAGCCGCTTCCAATGCATGAATCTGGGTATCTAGGTTCTGGTCCGTAGTAGAGGTGCGCGCATATCCGATGCGGGACGTAGATCTGTTCATTTTGGGTGTGCCATGAGCCATTTCTGTTCACTAACACATATTATACCCAAAATGAACATGGATCTATGTGCAATTGGTGTTCATTCGAGATCGTATTTTGAGTATACTCAAAATATCACCTAGTCATGCAGCTAGCTTACTTTCAAAGTCTATGCGCTGTTCCAGATCAAGCTCAAATCGGCCATAAGGATTGATGTGACTGTATATCAACGGTGTCAGACCTCGGTAATCTTCTGCGGCAAGTCGGCCAGCCCAAACAGGATCTGAAAGCACCGATTGCACCATGCGGGTGTTGACGTAAACCAGCGAGGCCTGCAACAGGTGCAAAGACAGGGCC
>NZ_LMCF01000087.1 GCF_001623075.1 Pseudovibrio sp. Ad37 | reverse complement strand
AGCTACCGCTTGCGCGGTCACACCAACCTTATTCCAGAGCATATAAGAGCCAACGCATCAATAACTCCTCCACCACCACCCAAACGTCGCGGAAGACCACCTAAAAAGGAGAACTAGACCTAAAAAAGGCTGGTCACCAAACCTCAAACTGGGGAAATTTGACCCTGCATTGACAGCATCAAAGACTTTTTCGGGAGAAGCTTTGAAGTCCCGTGTGATGCGCAGTGTGGTTTCTTCCTGTGTCATGCTATCGGCTACTGTCATTGTCTTCCCCTCGCTGATTATCGAGTAACGTTTCCAATCGGTCGAAACTGGTGTTCCAGAAGGCTCGGTAACGCTCTATCCATTGATGCAGGTCTGCAAAACGTTCTTTCTTCAATGCACACACCCTCCATTGCTTTTCGACGCGTCGTTCGATGAGGCCAGCGCTTTCGAGCAGCTTAAGATGCCGGGAGATCGCCGGAGCAGACACCTTGAAGGGTTCAGCCAGTTGCCCGACTGGCAAGTCTCCTTCATTGAGAAGTCGCTCGACAATGGCAAACCTCGTCGGGTCGGCCAAAGCTCCAAAAACTTCCGGCAAGTTGGTTTGTGTATTCATTTCATCATCTCTTTAATTAGCGTAATCGTTAAGTGATCAATTGAAGTGCGTCAACCTTTGTTCTTGATTCATTTTCCGCGGATTTGCGTGTGGTAGAGAGAGAAAGGGGGCTACAGGAGCTCTTGGCGAAGAAAGTTGCTCACAGGCTGAGTAATTTACAAATATATCTAAGCGTCATTTTGGCAATAAACAGCAACAATTAATGCGCAAAAAATAGATTGCCAAACGCTGTAATTTCTTCAACATTCAGAAGCAGAAACTCAAAGAAAACCAAGAGGAACTGCGATAGGTGGCAATCTATTCCTTGGTGTTTGGGCATGAGTTTCAGCACCTTCCCTCAAAATCAAATGATGTGTCGCCCGCTGGCCAATTTCCGCGGGCACTACGGCACACTTCCGGAATACGCAGGCCAGTTATGAGTGAGATGGTTTCGTAGGCCCCAGCTCAGGGGAACGTTAAATTTGGCATCCTCTGGATGGTAGCAGCCATGTTTATGTTCGTGATTGTTGACAGTGTAGGCAAGTATTTGTCTCTGTCATATCCAGTGCTGCAGGTGGTCTGGGGGCGGATGTTTTTCCATCTGCTGTTCATGCTGGTCTTCTTGGCGCCTCGCGTAAAAACAATGATCGCCCCCAACAACGGGTCAGTGGTTTATCTGCGTGCAATTCTTGTTTTGGTTATGACAATCGGCTCGGTTGCAGCTGCTCAACTGATCCCCGTCGCAACGCTCCACGCTATAGCGCTGCTCTCTCCTATGATGGTGACGGCTATGTCTGTTCCAATTCTGGGCGAGCAGGTTGGAATGCGGCGTTGGGTTTCCATCCTCGTGGCGTTCATTGGAGCTCTGTTGATTGTGAAGCCAGGTGCTGGTGTTCTTGATCTTGGTGCGCTGATCGCTGTGGCAACAATTGTGGTTTATTCTGCAGGTCATATCGTGGCGCGGTACGCGAGCAAGTTTGATAATCCGTCCACTGTGCTGTTTCATACTGCTCTGCTGGGTGCTGTGGTCACTTCTCTCTTCACGCCATTTTTCTGGCAGGTGCCTGATTTGGAAGGCTGGGCTCTGCTGGCATTGATTGGGGCGGTTTCTGGTTTTGGGCATTACGCCATTGTGAAGGCGTTTTTCTTTGGGGAGGCTTCAACCATCGCGCCCTTCAGTTACAGCAGCCTCATTTGGGCGATGCTGATTGGCTTGATGTTCTTTGGCGAGTTTCCTGATGGACTGACACTTGTTGGTGCCGCCGTCATCTTTGGATCGGCCATTTATATGTGGCACCGGGAAAAAGTCTTGGGACGAGCTGCATAGATCAACCATCTGCTTTTGCATAATGCTTTGATTGTTAAAACTCTCTGCTTTAAAACTGGGGGATCACTGCGAGGGGGAACATTATGCATGTGAAAATGCTTGGTTGTGGCGATGCGTACGATCCGCAAAAAACGAACTCATCTTTGTTGATCTCAGAAGGTGAGTTCAAGCTGCTCATCGATTGCGGTCCAACCGTGCCCCAGGCATTGTTTGCAAATGGTATGACGGCTGAAGACATCAGCTGCATTTACATCTCGCATTGCCATCCTGATCACTGCCTTGGTTTAACAACGCTGCTCAATTACATGAAGTCGTTCAAGCGTTCGAAGCCGTTGACCATCTTTCGTCAGGCCTCTCAGCATCAGGCTTTGTATCGCCTCATGGAGTTTGCATACTGGCCGGAAAAAGACCTCGGCTTTGACCTTCACTGGCAAGATTCCGAGGATTTGGCAGTGGTCGGTCCATGGAATGCAATGACCGCTGCGAGCAATCACTCAGTGCCAAACCGTAGCCTGCAGCTGAAGGGGGAAGCTGTAACGCTGTTTTACTCAGGCGATGGCCTGTTGTCTCCAGAAGGTGAACAACTTGCTGCGCAGGCAGATCTCGCCTTTATCGAGTGCGAGTACATGACTGCAGCAAACGGGCATGGGTCTTGGGTAGATGTAAAAGACTTGCCGCGAAAAGCAGGAAGTTGCTGGGTGCTGTACCACATTGATGATGCGTCCAGGCCTGCTGTAGCTAAAGCCATTAAGGATTACGCTGAGTTTTCTCTGGGTGAAGATGGTCGTGAGTTCGAGCTCTCGAGGCTGAAGGCTTAGGCGACTGCCTGAGCCTTTCCAAGCCAGTCAGCTGCAAAGATTTTTGCCGTCAGTGGCTTGGCGAAATGATAGCCTTGTGCATAGCAGCATTTGATATCTTTGAGCAGATCAACTTGCGTCAGGTTCTCTACGCCTTCTGCAATAACCTTCAGGTCGAGCAGGCTGGCCATCGCGGTGATCGCTTCAACAATATCGCGTGTGGCCTGATCTGCTTCCATTTTCTGCACAAAGCTATGGTCAATCTTGAGCTTGCCCAGCTTTTGCGTGCGCAGTTGCCAAAGCGCAGAGTGGCCGGTGCCAAAGTCATCAATAGCGATGATCATGCCTGCATTGGCAAGCGCATCCAGGTTGGCTTGAGTATCGCCTGCTTCATTGATGAATGCGGATTCACTCAGCTCGATCTCGTAGATTTCTGGCGGGACTTCAAGGCTCTGCAGTAGAGCGAGGATTTCAACCACACGATTTGGCTTTGCAAGCTCTCGCTCTGAAAGGTTGATCGCGATGCGGCCAGAAAACTCGAACCCTTCAGCAACCCACCGACGGTATTGGCAGGCTGTCTCGCGGAAGAGCCAATCTGAGATATCGTCGATCATGTTCTGACATTCGGCAATTGGAATGAACTCAGAAGGGGAGATCGGACCAAGGTCTGGGTCTTCCCAACGCATCAAAGCTTCAACGCCGTAAAGCTTGTCGTTTTTCAACTCTACAATTGGCTGATACTTGAGGCGCAGGTTACCTTCCTCAATCGCAGTTGTGAGCTTCTCGGAAATCAGCACCTTGCGTACGACGGCTTCTTCCATCTGGCAGGTGTAGAAGCTGAAGCCGAGATTGTTGTATTTGGAATGGTACATGGCAATGTCGGCTTGCTTGAGCATGGTGCCGCTGGAGGCACCTGCCAGCTGGCTTACAGCCACGCCGATACTTGCAGATAAAATTGGAGATTGCTCGCCTAAATCAATTGGAGCGACCATTGCTGTTTCCAGACGATGAACAGTCATTTCCGCTTCTGCGTTGGACGTATCTCGCAGCAGAATAACAAACTCGTCGCCGCCAAGACGGGAGAGCAGGGCATTCTCCGGCAATACGCTTTCAAAGCGCTTTGCAGCTTGCACGAGGAACTGATCGCCAGCGTCATGCCCCAGTGTATCATTGATCTCTTTAAAGCGATCCAGATCCATATAAATGACAGCGCATTGATTTGAACTATCTTTGGTTGTCGCGACAGCTCTTTCCAATTCTTGCAGAAAATGTGCGCGGTTTGGCAGTCCAGTCAGAGCATCCGTGTAAGCGAGCTTGGAAAGTTCCTCTTCGCTTTCTTTTTTGGCCGTGATGTCTTTTTTGATTGCAAGGTAGTACTTCTTGTTTGCGTTGCCGCCTTGCCACTCAACCGGAGAAATCTTGGAATGCTCAACGTATTCGGAGCCATCCTTGCGACGGTTTATGAACTCACCTTCCCACGGCTTGCCATCACCCAAAGTGGTCCAGAGATGATCAAAGGTTTCTGGAGGCGTTTTGCCGGAGCGCAGAAAGTCCAGATTACGGCCAACAGCGTATTCTGCTGAGTATCCGGTTGCTTTTTCAAACTGAGAATTCACATAGACAATTGTACCTTCATGATCTGCAACCATGATGGTTTCAGAACATTGCTCTACTGCAACTGACAGAAGCTCAGGAGGTACAGACACAAGATCCTCGGCTAGACTCGAAATAAAATTGCATGCACTGAATAATTAAACTCAAAGATAATCGCAATGCTTCACTGCAGATAATTAAGGGAAAGATTTAGTTCTAATTATTATCCATATGTTTCACAGAGTATACAAGGGTAGATTGTAGATCAAAAAAGGAGAGCATTTGCTCTCCTTTTGTTGATTATGCGTCCTGCAGCTGCGCAGATATCGGGATATCCCGACGCCCACAAGCCGTGCTGCTTTCAACGGCGAGGTCAAGCACTTGCTGAAGATTCGCTGCATGGCGGAAGGTTGGGTGGCCATTCACACCAGATTGCACGGCCTCCGCAAACTTGCGGTAGTTGTTTGGCGTTGGTGTGAGCTCAATCTGCTTCCATTCGGCTCTCTCAAGGTTTGGACCGGAACAAACGAACAGTTCACCCAGACCACCTGTGTTGGTGACCTTGATGCCGCCTTTTGTGCCGTGAACCTGAAGATGCAGGTCGTTCATATGGCCAGAGGCAAAACGGCTGGCATGAACAACACCGACTGCGCCTGATGTGGTTTCGGCCATCATGGTGAAGCTGTCATTGGCATCCAGCTTGTACTCTCCAATCTGATTGCCCGGTGCTTTATCAAAGGTCTTCAGGTGACAAGAGATAGACTGGTACGGAGCGCCAATCGCAAACCCGGCAAAGTCGAGAATGTGAATGCCAACGTCTCCCAAAACACCCAATGACCCGTGCGCTTCAGATAGGCGCCAAAGCCATTTCTCTTCCTTGTCCCAATGCCCCCATGCAGGCTGTGTCAGCCAACTTTGGAGGTAAGAGGCCTCGAAATGGCGGATTTCCCCAATTTCACCAGCTGCAATCAGTTCATGAGCTTTTTGCAACGCGGACACGTCGCGATAAGACAGGTTGACCATGTTGATCAGGCCGGCCTTTTCGGCTGCAGTCGCCATTTCGTCAGCATCGGCAAAATTGCTCGCCAATGGCTTTTCGCAGAAGACGGGCTTGCCACCTGCAAGAAGCGGCATTGTGGTTGGGTGATGGACAGCATCAGGCGTGACGTTTGCCACGGCATCAAACTCGCCCCACGCAAGAGCGTCTTCCAATGAGGTGAAGCGTTTAGGGATGTTATGTTCATCGCAGAAGGCAGTCAGGCGTTCTTCATTGCGATCAACACCGCCAACGATCTCAACACCGTCAATTTCACCAAACTTGTTGGCATGGCTATTTGCCATGCCTCCGGTTCCTACAATAACGAGACGCATCAACGATACCCTTCCTCACCTGCTTCATGAAGGCGTGGCCCGCGTTCTTCAATTTTCTCTGGTGCTTCATCTACTGGCACATTCGGCGCCGCATTCGGGTCTGCCACACGTGGTTGCGGGTTGTATGCCCACTTTACGCCGTTGGCGATAACGCGCTGTACGGTTTCGTTGTGGTATGTCGGGTATGTCTCATGGCCTGGGCGGAAATAGAAAATGTTGCCCGCGCCGCGCTTGTAAGTCAGACCGGAACGGAAGACTTCGCCGCCCTGGAACCAGCTGATGAAGACGGTTTCAAGAGGCTCCGGCACACCAAATGGCTCGCCATACATTTCTTCGTTTTCAAGCTCAAAGCTGTCTGGAATGCCAGCAGTGATTGGGTGGTTGCGGGATGTAACCCAAAGACGCTCACGCTCGCCAGCTTCGCGCCATGTCAGGTTACAAGGTGCACCCATCAGGCGCTTGAACGGTTTAGCAAAGTGCGCAGAGTGTAGGAAGATCATGCCCATGCCAGACCAAACACGTTCACATACACGTTCAACGATTTCGTCGGAAACGTCCCCGTGCGCTGCATGGCCCCACCAGATCAGAACATCTGTGTCTGCAAGACGTTCTTCGGTCAGGCCGTGCTCTGGATCTTGCAAAGTTGCGGAGGTTGCAGAAATTTCTGGATCATTGTTCAAAGCAGCAGCAATGTGATTGTGCATCCCATCAGGATAGATGCCGGCAACAACTTTGTTCTTTTGCTCGTGGACGTTTTCGCCCCAGACAATGGTCTTAATCATTGGCGTATTCCGATAGATGTGGAGTGTCTTGCCTGAGGGCCAGACAAAACGGAGATATGGAAAGGGCCTTCCCCATTGCGAGAAAGACTGCGGACTTGTTCATTTTTGTAGGTGCGATGCTATCGCGTCTTGGGACCGCAGAACGCGGTTGACTTCAACTCTGCTTCAACCTTGGTATGAAATGCCAATGAAATATCAAGAAATTCACCGAAACATTTGTTGCAGTGCAACCGATTTACTGCGAACTGTAGAATCCGTCTAAGTAACGCGAAGTTCTCAGTCGAATTCTACAATTAGTCACCCCATTTTCTAGCAGGTTTTACGGACTAGGAGACCAGTAAGGCTTCGTTAAAGGCCAGTGCCAACGTTTCTCCCGCGACAGTTTTTTGTTTCGCCACATAGAGTTGTAGGGTCTGATCAAAAGTAGATCCCCCAAATGGCGTCTTACAAAGCACAGTCAGATCACCTCCCTGATGGCTGGTGATTTGGGCCTGAGTGGGCTTGTTATCTTCCCAGATAAGATCGACCTCAAAACCACCACGGGCACGCAGACCGCGAACTTCTCCTTTTGGCCAAGCGCTTGGCAAAGCAGGCAAGAGCTCGATGCCGTTGTGGGTCGTGTTCATCAGCATCTCGGAAACGCCGCGTGTGTAACCAAAGTTGCCGTCGATCTGAAATGGCGGATGCGCGATCATGAGGTTACCATAAAGGCCGCCGTCTTCACTCTTCGGCGCTTCATTCTCCACGCGGTTGAACATGTTATGGATGATCTTGTATGCATGGTCTCCGTCACCAACACGGGCCCAGAGGCAAATCTTCCACCCCATGCTCCACCCGGTTGCCAGATCTCCGCGGATCTCAAGAGAGCGTACGGAAGCTCTCAGCAATTCTGGTGTGTCTTTGCCGATCTGATCACAAGGGAACAAGCCATAGAGGTGAGACAAGTGGCGATGCGTTGGCATGAACTCCTTGAAATCCTGAGACCATTCCTGCACCTGTCCTTGTCCTCCGATCTGGTAAGGCAACAACCGTGCAGCGTTCGTCTCTAATGTCTCTGCAAGAACGTCATCAAGTCCCAGTAGTCGGGCTGCAGCGGCGGTGTTGGTGAAGGTCTCCCGAATAATGGCGCAGTCCATGGTGCTGCCCTGATCGACGGTGATGACATGGCCATCCTCGTCCAGATACCGGTTTTCCGGACTGGTGCTGACTTTTGGTACCAGATAACCCTCCTTGTTCTCACAGAGCCACCATTCGTAGAATGCCGTTGCAGATTTCATCAGAGGGTAAGCGCGGTTCTTGAGGAATTCTTTGTCGCCAGCGTAAAGAAAATGCTCCCACATATGAGAGAGCAACCAGCCTGCTGCCATCGGCCAAAACGCAGAGGCAGGATCACACGGAGATGGTACACTGTCACGCCAGATGGTGTTGTTGTGGAACGCACACCATCCGGGAGTATTGAACATTTTCCTGGCCGTGCGTGCACCTGAGACGGCCAATTCCTCGATCAGCATGAAGAGCGGCTCATGTAATTCGGAAAGGCCTGTGATCTCGGCGGGCCAGTAGTTCATCTCCAGATTGATGTTCATCGTATAATTGGAGGACCACTGCGGCCGGCGTAGGTTATTCCAAATGCCTTGCAGGTTTGGCGGCTGACTGCCTGAGCGAGAAGACCCAATCAACATATAGCGGCCATACTGGAACTGCAACGCGGCGAGGGCTGGATCGCCTTTTTCCTGAAACTGCTCCAACCGCGTGCTGGTCGGCAAGTTCGGAACGTCGCCATTGCCTAGTTTAAGCAATACGCGATCAAACCTCTTCAACACATCATCCGTGTGTTTTTGCAGAATATCTTCATAGAAGACAGAGCCTGCTTTTTCCAGAGCGCTTTTCACGATCGGTGCAGGATCTTTTCCTTCGCGGCTTGGGCTTTTGTCTGGCCCGTTGAAGCTTGTTGCCATGGCAATGCGAAGGGTAACAGCTGTCGCGCCTTCAACATGCAGTTCACCGCGTTCCGGGCGAATATTCCCGCCCTCTAACTCAACAGCAAGGCCTGCTTCAAAGTACGTACCTTCTCCCAAGCCATCTTCGCTATAAACGATACCGCCGCGATGTCCGTCCTGCTCATTCTCAGCAAAGGGCCGAAGTTTGCCACCGGGGCCAAAGATCTCAGGGTTTCGGTACTGCTCCTGATCATGCTCAATGCGCTCAATCGCTCGGCTGCTGGTAAAGGCTGGCGCTTGTCCGCGAAGGTGCAGACGGGTGTTTTCAGCTTCAAGCGTTGCGCGGCATGTTGGGTGCGGGCTGTCTTAACGCAGAGTGAAGGAGAGTGTGCCGGGTCTGTCGGATATCAGATGGATAACAATGACATTATCCGGATAACTAGCAAAGGTGGTGCGCTCATATTTCACGCCGCCCTGCTCATAGCTCTCATGATGCATAGAATGACGGATATCCAATGCTCGGTGATAGCTGGATACTTCGCCTTGGTTTTTCATTGTGATGAACAAATTGCCGACTGGTTGGTAGGCTTGCCCTTGCCGTCCTGTCCAGTTCTTGAGCACAAACTCTTGCGCTTCAAAGAGCTTTCCGTCTCTTAAAAGCGTTTCTGCATGCGCAATCTGACCTGCTATTTCCGGCACCGGGTAAATACGAGTTGGTTCACCCGAATAAAGCGTGTCTTCGTTGAGGTGAATACGGGCGTTTAGTAGATTGCCATAGATCATCGCGCCAAGGCATCCCGGTCCCTCCCTGAATGCCATGTTAATGTGTCAACCATCTCTCCGAACGCCTGTCACCTATGTCTCCGGTATGTACAGTATATGCCGGGTCCCGGATCGGTGACTATCGTCGTTATGGATATGACCCGCTGGTGCGCTGGAGCCCGGATGGTTCCGAGGTCCTGCCTAATATCGCTGAGAGCTGGGACATCTCGGCGGATGCGACCACCTACACCTTCAAATTGCGCGAAGGCCTGAAATGGTCTGATGGGAAGCCGTTTTCTGCGAAGGACATCCAGTTCTGGTGGGATCACATTGAAACCAACCGCGAGATTAACCCCAAGGGTCCTCGCAAGATGTTCATCGTCAATGGTGAAGAAGCGCAAGTCGAAGCGCTGGACGACACAACAGTGCGCTTCTCCTGGAGCCAGCCAAACGGTGTCTTCATGTTGGATATGGCTTCACCCTACGGTCAGCGTGTTGTCCAGTTTGCTGAGCATTACGTCAAAGACTTTATGAAAGACCTGAACCCGGACGGCGTTGCCAAGATGATGGCAGATGCAGGTGAGGCTGACTTCGGCAAATGGTGGCTTGGCTGCATTGGAACCTTCGGCAAAAATGCTGAGCACAACGATCCCAACCGCCCAACCATGCTAGCATGGCGTCCGACTGAAGCTGTTCTTGGCAAAGAGCGTTTCACCTTTGAGCGCAACCCGTATTGCTGGAAAGTCGACAGCTCCTGTAACCAGCTGTCTTACATCGACAAACGCACATGGGTACTGGCGAAAGATCCGGAAGTTGCGCTGCTGAAAACCGTTCAGGGTGAGATCGACATCTCTCCGCGCAACATCTCAACCCCGCCAAATCGTACAGTGTTCTTTGATAACAAAGAGCGCGGCGACTACCGTCTGGTGACAGCAAACAGCTGTAACTACAACAATGCGCAGTTCATGTTTGCCATGAACCACCCTGACCCGGTCAAGGCGCAGGTGTTCCAGAGCAAAGACTTCCGTATCGGTTTGTCACTTGCCATGGACCGCGACCTGATCATTGACACAGTGTATCTGGGGCAGGGGGAGCCGTATCAGGTCAGCCCGCGTCCTGAATCGCCGTATTACAACGATCAGCTGGTGCGCCAGTACACTGAGTTCGATCCTGATCTGGCAGCGGACCATCTCGATAAGATCCTACCGATGGGTCCAGATGGCAAGCGTGTCGGCCCTGATGGCAAGCCATTCAAGTTTATTGTTCATGTGAACGAAAGTTTCCGCCCGGACTGGGTGGATATGATGCAGATCATCGCGAAAGACTGGCAGGAATAGGGTCTTGAAGTTGTGGTGAGCGTGGCCAGTGATGAGATCCACATGGCAACACTGGATCGTGCTGACAAAGAGATTACCATTTGGGTGGGTGAAAATGGCTGCGGTCAGTTCCCGCTGGTGAACCTTGAGCGACTGACCAACTTCAAAGAGCACGGCAACTGGGAAGGCTGGGATGCATGGCATGACCTGAAAAAGGATGCCAACGCAACTGTTCGTGAAGGTGTTGTGCCAACTGAGCCGCCTGCCGGCGGGAAGCGCATGTATGAAATTACTGACTTGGTAACAACCAAGGTGGGTGATGAGCAAACTGCGCTGATGGAGGAGTTTATGCAGCTTTCTGCAGACAACTTCCTGTCCATGGGCATTGCGTTGCCGGGCGGTGGCTTCCGCTCCATCAGCAACAAGCTGCGTAATGTGCCTGACACACTGTTGGAAGGCTGGCTGTATCCGGGTCCTGCACCTGTGAACTTCTCCAACTTCTCCATCGATCCTTCCAAGAAGTAATCGGTCGCCCGAACCAATCTGCCTCTCCCTGCGTGGAGAGGCAGAGCCTTGCAACTAGGATATCTGCTTTAAATGGGAATGTTTGTTGTCAAACGGGTCCTGCTGATGATCCCAACCTTGCTCGCGATTTCGCTCGTCGCGTTTTTGGTGATCACGCTGCCACCCGGAGACTAAATTGACCGATTGGTTTTGGAAGCATCGCTGGATGGAGATTACATCACCGCAGCTGAAGCCGAAGGTCTGCGGAAAATATATGGATTGGATAAATCCGTTCTGGCCCAATACTTCGACTGGATCTGGAGAATGGTTGTCCATGGAGATCTTGGACGCTCTTTTAGCTATGAGCTGCCGGTTGAAGAGTTGATCTGGGACCGCTTGGGTATGACGACTCTGCTCTCGCTGTGCTCTATGGTTTTTATCTGGACTGTTGCCATTCCCGTTGGTATTTTCTCCGCTGTTCGCAAATATTCCCTTGGCGATTATGTCGCCAACTTCCTCGGTTTTATCGGCCTTGCTGTACCAAACTTCCTGCTGGCACTGGTGTTGATGTATGTGTCTTTCCGCTATTTTGGCCAAAATGTCGGTGGGTTGTTCTCTTCGGATTACGTAAACGCACCATGGTCCTTCGCCCGTGTCGGTGACCTAATGGCTCATATCTGGATTCCTATGATCGTTTTAGGGACTGCAGGCACTGCAAGCGTGATCCGTACGATCCGCGCGAACCTTTTGGATGAGTTACACCGTCCTTATGTGGTTACCGCCCGCGCCAAAGGTATGCCGAAACATTGGGTGCTCACCAAGTATCCGGTTCGTCATGCTTTGAATCCGTTTGTTTCCAGCCTCAACGAGCTGTTTGTGCAGATCGTGTCTGGCTCCACCATTGTTTCCATTGTGCTTGGTTTGCAAACCGCAGGTCCGTTGCTGTTTGATGCGTTGCGTCAGGAGGATATGTATCTAGCTGCTGCCCTTATCATGTTCCTCAGTTTCCTGACTGTGATTGGAACGTTGTTCTCCGACATACTACTTGCCTGGCTTGATCCGCGTATCCGCCGTCAGTTCAACAATGGGGGGCTGTAATGAGCGCTACTGATTTCGCTGGTGCACCAACAAGTTCACGCGCTTATGAGGGCCAGTGGCGCTTGATGTGGCGTCGGTTCCGCAAACATAAACTTGGCATGCTGGGTGGCATCATCACACTCCTGATCTATCTGATCGCTGTGTTCGTGGAGTTTCTTGCGCCTCATGACCCCAATGATTTCAGCGTGCGCAACACCTATGCACCGCCGCAGAGCATTCATTGGTTGCTGGAGACAAAGGACGGTACAGTGTTTCAGCCGCATGTGTTGGGATACCGCTCCAAGATTGACTACAACTCAGGTCGCCGTACCTTTGTTGAAGACCCGCGCCGTGTTGTGAAGCTGGGCTTTTTCGTCAAAGGTAAGCCTTACAATCTGTATGGCTTCATTCCTGCTGAGCGCCGCTTGTTTGGTCCGGTCAAGAAACGTGATCGCATGTTTTTGCTGGGAGCGGACCGTCTTGGCCGCGATGTGTTGAGCCGCACCATCCATGGCACGCGCGTATCTATGACCATCGGTCTGGTTGGTGTTGCCCTTAGCCTCGTACTGGGTGTGCTGATCGGCGGTCTTTCCGGCTATTTCGGTGGTTGGGTGGATACGGTCACGCAGCGTGTTGTTGAGTTCCTGCAATCTTTGCCAAGTATCCCGCTCTGGATCGGTCTCGCCGCTGCAATTCCGCCAGATACTCCGCCTTTGCAGACCTACTTGCTGATTACGGTAATCCTGTCGATCATCGGTTGGACGGGGTTGGCTCGCGTGGTGCGTGGCAAGTTTATCTCTCTTAAATCGGAGGACTTCGTAAAAGCCGCTCGTTTGGACGGATGTTCTGTTCCGCGTGTTCTGGTAGGTCATATGGTGCCAAGTTTCATCAGCCATATCATCGCAGTGGTGACGCTCGCCATTCCGGGCATGATTGTTGCTGAAACGTCTTTGTCTTTCCTGGGGATTGGCTTGCGCCAGCCCGTGGTCAGCTGGGGTGTGCTTCTGCAGGAAGCGCAGAACATCCGCTCCATCGCCGATGCTCCATGGCTGTTCTGGCCTGGGGTGATGGTCGTGATCGCTGTGCTTGGACTCAACTTCTTTGGTGATGGCTTGCGTGATGCTGCCGACCCGTATTCCAAGTGAGGATTGAAACCATGAAACCCATGATTAACGTCACGGATCTCAGTGTTTCCTTCTCAGGAGATGATGGGAAAGTAACCGCGCTGGACAACATCAGTTTTTCCATTCCTGAGGGGAAAACGGTGTGTCTGGTGGGGGAGTCCGTCACCGCAAAGGCGTTGCTGCGAATTCTGGACAACCACGCTGCTATTGAAAGCGGCAGAATAGAATACCAGCGTGCGAATGGTGATCTGCTTGATCTTGCCCAAGGTCCTGCAAAAGCCAGGCACATTCGCGCTATTCAAGGCAATGAGATCTCCATGATCTATCAGGAGCCGATGACCTCGCTGTCTCCGCTCTACACCATTGGCAACCAGATCGTGGAAGTGCTGCGCTGGCATACGAATCTGAGCAAGGAAGAAGACAAGTTTCAGGCGATTAAGATGCTGCGGCTGGTGGGCATTCCATCAGCTGCTGACCGGTTCGACAGCTACACCTTTGAACTGTCTGGTGGTATGCGCCAGCGTGCTATGATTGCGATGGCACTGATCTGTAATCCTCGTTTTCTGATTGCGGATGAGCCAACCACCGCGCTGGATGTGACCACGCAGGCGATTATTCTGGATCTGATGCGTGATCTGCAGAAGACCCGCAACACCCTTATACCAAAGGGCTTTTAGCATCTCTGCCACATACGGACGGCAAACGGCGCGCCCGTCTGAATGCCATTCCCGGCGTAGTCCCAAGCTTGCAGAACCGGCCAAAGGGTTGTCCGTTTCAGAAACGCTGTGACCACTTTGTCTCCGGGCTTTGCAACGAAAAACTACCAGAACTCACTGCGGTCAGTGACGTGCAAAGCGTCCGCTGTCACGGGTTTGGGGCACAGGCAGATCTTGTCCCACTACATGCGTCGACCTCCCAAGTTGATGACTGCTTGCACGCCCCAAACCCGGTAGACCGAACAGCCGCACCAATTCTTGAACTGCAGAACGTGAGTAAACACTTCCCGATCCGCTCAGGTTTCTTCAATCGCCAGACCGGAACAGTGCGCTCGCTGAATGATGTGTCGCTCAATATCTGGCGTGGTGAAACCCTTGGTCTTGTTGGAGAATCTGGTTGCGGCAAGTCCACATTGGGTCAGACGATTATTGGGTTGCACAAGGCGACCACGGGCAAGGTATTGTTCCGCCCAATAAGGTCGCAGCTGACTGGTAAAACCGACAGTCAGCTGCGACCTTATTGGGCGGATATTCGGATGGTGTTTCAGGATCCGAACTCCTCACTCAATCCTCGCATGGCGGTTTATGATATCATCGCAGAAGTGCTGCGAGTTGGGCAGGATCTGAAGAGCCGGAAGGACATTGAGGGGCGTGTTCTTGAGGTGCTCGATAAAATCGGCTTCTCAAAAGAGTTTCTCAAACGCTACCCGCATGCTTTCAGTGGTGGTCAGCGTCAACGTATTGGAATTGCACGTGCTTTGGCTCCTTACCCGAAGGTGATTATTGCTGATGAAGCGGTTTCTGCACTGGATGTTTCCGTACAAGCGCAGATCCTCAACCTGCTGAAAGACCTTCAGGAAGAGCTGAACCTCACCTACCTGTTCATCAGTCATGATCTCAGCGTTGTCGCCCATATCAGTGACCGTGTTGCTGTGATGTATGCAGGGCGGATTGTGGAGCTGGCAGATACGGAGACGATCTTCAACGCGTCAAGGCATCCTTATACCGAAGCGTTGATGAGTGCGATTCTGGAACCCGTGCCGAATGCCCACGCGGATGACACGCGCATCCGTCTGGAAGGCAATGTACCGGACCCGGCCAACTTGCCAAAGGGATGCCCGTTTGCGCCGAGATGTCGTTATGCCACAAGTATTTGCGAGAGTTCTGATCCATCACTTGGTGAGATCAGCACGGACCATCTGCTTGCTTGCCATCATCCCGATGTGGTGCAAAATACGCCAGTAGACCAGCTTGAAGCAATGGCGGGGTAGCACTGATGGCAAGTATCCGGGATGTAGCAGAAAAAGCTGGAGTTTCAACGGCAACCGTCTCTCGTGTGTTGAACAAGGATGAGCGGGTGAAGGATGAAACCCGCGCAAAGATTCAGGCTGTCATTGATGAGTTGGGGTATCGCCCCAACCGTCTGGCAACCTCTTTGCGCCGGCAGGATTCCAATCTGGTCGCGCTGTTTCTGGAGAACCAGAAATCCCCGTTCGCAACTATGCTTTATGCCTCCATTGAGAAGACGCTGCATGATGAAGGCTTCAAGGTCCTCTCCTGCTGCACACGGGGAGAAGCGGAGCGCGAGCGCAAGTACACCCAGACCATGATTGAGATGCAGGTGGCAGGTGCAATCGTTCGTCCGTCCAACT
This sequence comes from Pseudovibrio sp. Ad37, assembly GCF_001623075.1. Taxonomy (GTDB): domain Bacteria; phylum Pseudomonadota; class Alphaproteobacteria; order Rhizobiales; family Stappiaceae; genus Pseudovibrio. The sequence goes on along the minus strand of NZ_LMCF01000087.1, from coordinate 91,613 downwards.
CGGCAGCGGAGACACTGAAGAACGTTAAGCGCTTGCAAGCCAATGATATTCCGACGGTCTACGTGGATATTCTGCCGGGGCGTCGCTCTGAATCCTTTGTGGTTTGCGACAACACTGAGGGTGGCCGGATTGGTATGCGCTATCTCGTTGCTCTGGGGCATAAACATATCGGCGTGCTCGCGACCAAAGCTGATCATGATCCACGCCGTGAGAGCGTTGGTAACTTACGTATGCGCGGCATACTGGAAGTTGCCCGCGAGTATCAGATTGAGAAATCTGTCTACCTGCCTGAGCCCAACGAGCGTAAGCGTTATGATCTGGGGTATGCAACCGCCAATGAATTGCTGGATCAAAATCCTGAGATTACAGCGCTTTTTGCGATTACGGATACTGCAGCCATTGGTGCAATGCATGCGTGCTTTGACCGTGGTTTGCGTGTGCCAGAGGACATTTCCATTCTCGGGTACGATGGCATCCCGATTAGCAGCATCACCTCACCGCAGCTTTCCACTATCCAGCAGCCGATTGCTGAAATGGGCGCGTCTGCTGCCCGTTATATCATTGAAAAGATACGCAATCCTTCCAGTAAGCGTCTGCATGAGACCAAACCGGTTGAGTTGAAACAGCGGCGTTCCGTTTCTCATCCCCGTAAGGGTTCTCTTCCTCTTTCTAAAGGTGCTGCGTAAGGCGCCAACTTTCTTGCTGGACAAGAAGAACAAGGAGTTTCAATTGAACATTTCCGCAGCCCCTCTGTCTTTTTCTGAGGCAACATCGGCAGATATTGCAGAGCTGGTGAAGCAGCATGCGCCTGTTATCCGGTTTGACGACAAAGAACCTTTCCTCCCGTCTGCACTGGGGTATACGCTCTATGATCAGGACGGCATATCCGTCTCAAGTGCACATAAAATAAAGCTAAACGGTGCTGCGCTTGCAATCGAGTATGCCATCTGGTGGGACTGGGATATCCAACACCTGTATGAGCTGGAGCACATTTGGGTTTACCTTAGTGAAGCCGGTGAGGTGATGCGTGTTGAAGGCAGTGCGCATGGCTATGCAGGAGAATTGAGCACCTGGGACCATCAGGTGCCGCTGCAAGAAGGGCGGGTAACTCTTTATTCTGAAACGGGAAAACACGCTTTTGCCGCGAGTTCTGAAGCGCTGCGGGCGAACTTTGCGGTGACTTGCATCTGCTGTGGTGAGCGGCCGGGATCAAGTACCATTCTTGTGCAGGATATGTTTGCTGCAGAGCTGGCTGACCTGAAGCCTTATGATCATCATGTCGCTCGTAAGTATATGGAATCTAAGGCGTTCAAACCGTCTTATCATTTCGATCAAATCTTCGATCTGCGCTCTGTTGAGATGATGCCCTGGGAAGAGTTGAAGGCTTCTGTTCCGTCTCGGGTTTGCTCTGTTCTGGCTCAGCTGCGAAAAGAGGCGAAAGGTGTGAAGGCTGTGTTCCTCGACAGCGGGGATACTTTGATCGACGAGGGCTCCCAAATTTTCGTTGAGGGGGAATTAGTGCTCTCTGCGGAACCGATCCCGGGCGGGGATAAGCTGGTGGACTGGCTCAAGGAGCGCGGCTACATGGTTGCGCTGGTTGCAGACGGTCTGGTGGAGAGCTTTGAGAATGTCCATAAGGCTATGGATTTCTGGCATAAATTCGATGCGCGGTCGATCTCAGAAGCCGTTGGTTGCCCAAGCCGGATCCGCGGATGTTCCTTGAAGCAGTCAAGCTTTTGGGGCTGGAAGAAGCGGACCACGCTGGCTGCGTCATGGTAGGGAATAACCTTGAGCGTGATGTGGCCGGCGCCAACCGCCTGGGGATGACATCTGTCTGGATCAACTGGACGCTGCGCTATCCGACAGAACCAGCAAATGCGGATGAAGAGCCGGATTACACAATTGGCCTTCCGCATCAGCTTCTGGATGTGCTCGAAGAGATTAATTCCAAGGCATAAGCTATTGAGATAGCAGATGAAATTTTGAAAAGGATTAAGCCGTGGGATTACTCTCCTGCGGTTTTTTCATAACGATTGAGGGAAAAGAAAGCTAAAGCATTGTTTCCATTGCAACTTTTGCAGCTTTTTTGCCACTCAGATATGCACCGTGAACGGTACCATGATACTTAAAATCAGTATGTTCTCCGGCAAATGTCAGGCAGTGACCGATAGGTTCGGATAAAATATTGAAATCATACGGATCACTACCAACTTTTGCGTAAGAAAAAGAGCCCTTCGTGTAAGGGTCTTGCGACCATCGGGTTGCAATGTAGTGACGAGGATCAGGTGTATCCGAGCCAAACATTGTGCGCACGGCTTTCATAGCATCTTCAAGCATATAGTCGTGATCCATGGTCTCGATCATGCGGGAGTAATTGCCAAAGCTCAGCGCGGTGAGTACGTTTGCGTTGATAAAGGGCTTATGATTGAGGAAATAATTCCAGCGGCCCTGAGTTTGCGTCATTAAGCCAAAATACTGTGTTTTTTCAGGCCAGTGGAGTTCATCGAACTTCATCGCTATTTTTGTGACGTCGCCCATACCAACGCGTTCAATTGCGTTCCTATGTATTTTGGGCAAGGGGGGGATGAACTCGATGTCCTTCGCCTTGAGCACGCCGAGTGGTACTGTGACAATCACAAAATCACTTTCAAAGATCTCTTTGTCTGTCTGTACGAACACGCCAACTCGGTCATGATAAGCGATGCGTTGGACCGGTTTGCGGTTGAGGATTGGGATACCGTGGGTGAGAGGTTCCAGAAGCCGATCGTACCCGTCTACCAAAACCACATCTTCACCTTCGAACATGTCATTTTGGCTGAAATACATGGCGGAAAGTTCGGTCACCGGACTGCCTGTATCAAATTCAGTATAAGCGGATGTCATCCACCTGAATATTGGGTTTCGAGTCATTCTGGGCGCCATATGCTCCAGGACCTCCGAAAGAGCCATATCTTTGTTCATGCCAGAGCCGATCAGGCCCAGCATCTGTTCATGTTCTTGACCCATTTTAGAGATTTTCTGATTGGAAACTTGTTTGCCCATATGGTTGTAAACGGTGAAATTGGAATCTTTCGTGACGAAGGTTTTTTGGCCAGACTGTTCAGCCAGTTTCATGATGGGGTTGTTTTTGGGGCCATGTATCCAGCCCGCACCTTCTTCAATTGGGACACCCAGTGCGCGGTTGGTGCGAATGCGCCCGCCAATCTTGTTGCTTGCCTCTAGCACCAGCACACTATAGCCCGTGTCCATCAAATCGCGGGCGGCGGCGAGGCCTGCAATACCAGCTCCGATAATGATCACACGTTTGCCTCTGGCCGACACATTGGGCCGGCTCTGGTTCAGATCAAACAGACCGGCAAAGACGACGGAAGAGGCTGAAGTTTTAAGGAAATTCCTGCGGTTTAGGCTGCTATTGCGGGGGCGAAAGACCATTGGAAACACTTTGGTTTGAAAGAGGTGCGCCTGCAACCTTGAGGTGTTTTATCGCAACCAACAAGGGAAACTCAGGGATAGCCCTAACAAACCGAGAAAGCGTTTTGGGACATTCAAGCAGCTAAAAACACACTGCGTTCATACGAATACGCGCAGCATGCATAATTATTCGATGTTGCACTTATTCCGCCCAAAAGACCGGGGACGGCCTTCGGATCTAGTCCCTAGTTATGCCCGGTCAAGCCGCAGCACTCCTGCCAGAGCTCTGCATTGTTCTGGACCTTCAAAATCCATGAAAGTGGAATGCCTTTGTCGGTATCCAAACCATGTACTGCGCCAAGAACTGCACCGATCAGAATGGAACGGCCAGCACTGTCTCCACCTGCCAAAATGTTGGCCTCAATCGCTTCGCGATAAGAACCTGTGTTCTTGAGGATGTGGAAGCTCAGCGGAACGCCCATGCCAAGGTGACAAGCACGGCCCGTGCTCTCACCGTATGCCACGGGGTCCGTTTCTGATGCGGAAAGAGCAGCCAAAAGCTTCTCCTGAATATCAGGATGGGCAGCATCAGCTGCAGTGGACAAGGCGCTTTGCAAGTCTTCACCGTTCACAACACGGTCCAGAAGATCGGCAAACATAAAGCCGTAAGCGACGGATTCTTCATTGTCATTTGTGGAACGGATAATCGCTTCCACCTGATCCTGCATCTGCTCGCTCTGCTCATAGGCGAACAGCACGGCCGGAATCTTGGAGAGTGCAGGAAGCTGATCATCATCTACGCCAGAAGGGGTGAGCTTCTCATTAGCAATGTTTTCCAGCGTGCCCCGTGTTGGGCGGTCAATATACCCATTATAGGTGCCACCAGCGTCAAAGTGAGCCGTAAAGGCCTGCTGAAACTCTTCCATCTTCAGGTGTTTGTCGTGAGCCAGCAGATGCTCCAGCACCAGATGCAGGTTTTCACCGTATTGGGTGACTTGGCCATCCTGCCGATTGGCATGAGCGAAATAAGCTGGCACGCCCTCAAAGTAAGATGGGGTCAGCGGCACGAAAGCAGCAGAGTCGTCATGCTCCTGAGTGACATGATGGATGCGCTCAACATCATAGAGCCAGTGCAGCCCCAGCGAGGCGGCGTCCGCAACAAATGCACCAAGAAGGCTATGGGCCTTAAACGCTTGCTGACTCATACAATTCTCCATTCATAATTGTCACGACCTGCAATCATAATCACTTCGGCCTGCAATCATCGTTGTTTTGAGCCCGAATTATCTGCATCTATCTAAGGGGTTAAACCCACATTATTTGCGAATGAACCCAGATTATTTGCGACCAGCCTGCAATCATAAGTCCCGACCCACATTAAATGCGAACAGGTCAATGAAGCACTTGCTTTGTGGCACAGCATTTTTTGAACTTCTTGCCGGAACCGCAAGGGCATGGGTCGTTCCGGCCAACTTTTGGGCCGAGACGGACATAGGTACCGCTTGGCTCAACATATTGATCTTGCTGGGCCGAAAAGTACCGAAACATACGCATGACACCTGCCGCGGAGGCAATGATCAGCTCATCTCGTTGCTCAGGTGTGACGGGTTCCTTGAATGGCTGCATCTTCGGATCAGGATCGTTCTCGTAAGCCAGAGCCCAAATGGGAACCATTGAGCCAGCATGCTCTTCATCCTCAAATAACTCTGTCCAGATTGAGCGGCGCAGATCGATTCCAACCAGAAATCCCTTGGCCCAGTCATTGGCCTGAACCAAGCCTTCATCGTTTTCCAGAAGTACGGGACAATAGCCAACCTCAGAGTAAAGCTGCTCCATCACATGATTGAAGTGCTGCGCAACAAGTTTCCCGAGTTGGATGACTTCTTCTTTGGTTCCGAAAGCAAAATCGTCGCCCTCGGTTTCTTCGCCGAGCAGCACGTCCATATACTCACTGGGCGCGACAAAATCAGGGCAACAGGCAAGGGCTGCAAAGAAACCGTCAAGCGCCTCAGTGTTGGGGATTGCTCCGCCTTTGACACTGGCAAGAAACTTATCCAACTGTTCAAAATCGGGGTCCCTCAGTTCATCGGTCGATGTCATAGCGGCAGCCCAGCTCTTCGCATTATTGTTGAAATTTCGTCGGTTCTGTCCGCATCCAATTGCCCTTTGAGAAAACGGCGGATCTCGGGAACACGACTATCCGTCATCTCGGCCAGGGCCTTCGGGCCGTACCCGATCCGTGCCAGCTTGGCGTCCAGATCATCAAACCCGATTGAAATGGTTTCCTCCACAATCTCACGGGTGACCTGTTCAGCGCCCATCCGGTAGGCATCGGTAAATGCCCGGTCCAGATGTTCGGCAAACTGCAAAGGGGTAGACAGGCGTTCGGCCAGAAAGTCCTGAGCTTCCTCCTCGATAACATCCGAAGGCTTCATGCCCTCTGCAAGGCACTGGCTGAGAAGCCAGACAAGGAATTCACGGCGCTCATCACTGATACTGTTGAATTCAAGTTTCACGGTGCGGTGCCCAACTTCTTCCATGGTGGCCCATCGAAGGTCGTTGCGAAGGCGCGGATGGCCGACAAGAACGATAGATAGGGTTCCCCCACCAGCACTGATGACTTCCTTCAACCGTTTTAAGCCGTTGAGCGTATGGCCATGCAAGTCATGGGCTTCATCAATAAACATGGCGATCGGTTTGCGCGCCTTGCGCACAGCTTCCTGCAGCATTCGTTCGCGTTGCTCCGGCTGTTTGGGAACTTTGAGATCCGGCTTGCCAGAGATATCGAGAAACAGGGCGGTGATCAGCGCGGGCAGAACAACTCTTGGCTTGTCGACGGACAGGCTTCGGGAGACAATGAACTTCTTTGACTTGATGATCTGCTCCTGAAGGCGGTTGATCATCATCGTCTTGCCGGTACCAACGGGGCCGGAAATAGCAATCAGGTGCCCCGCCATAATGGCCGCCATCACATCATCGCTGAACTGGACTTGCCGTTCCGTCTCAAAATAGCTCGCCTGGTTCCAGGATCGTTCGATACGAAAATGATTCATGACCTGTGTGCTGAGCATGTGCCTCCCCCTTATATCTTGTCGTTTAATTACTTGCGTCAGAACCGGTCCTTGATCGCTGCTTCAATCTCTGCCTTGTTAAGGGTCCGGGTAACGAGATCACCGATAAAGCTCAGGTCGTCGCCAGGTAGCTCCCCTAGTGGGCGTTCGAGAATGTCGGAGATTGCACGGCGGGCGCTGAGTGTATTCTCATAGGTGAACTGGCCCCATGGGTCAGGGTCCGCAAACCGGACCTTGGACAAGGGCACAATATCAGCAGAAACTCTTTCTATTTCCGGCCCGCCAGCAAGTGCTGAGCGCGGCAGGCTTATCTGCTCGGCAAGCTGTGCCACAGTCTGAGCGCGGATTTCGCGGCGAGATGTCTTCCGTTTACGATACCGGTGTAACGGGATCGGACCGCCCTCCGCGCGGTAAGGACCAAAGCGCCTATCATTCCATTCCACAAACAGCTCATGGTCAAACAGACCCCACCATAGCAGGACTTTTTCGCCAGCCAGCTCGCCATCGACTTCATAGTACGCTCCACCAACTGAGATACGCGCATCAGCTGCTACTTTCCGTGTCTCAGGTTCCCTAGCAAAGGCGCAAAAGCGTTCCCACGAGCACATCTCGCGCAAGCCCTTTTCCGGCAGGTTGGTACCCCAGTCTTCCATCCGGCTATGAGGTTCACGCCGGTGGTTTTTTCATTATATTTGCCAATGAAATTCTTAAGCCAAAGATTAGCTTCCGCTTCGGTTTCCGGCTCATGGAAATGATAAAGCGTCTCGTGGGCCTCTTTGACGGTTCTGAAAGGGCGTTCGACCTTGCCTTTGGAGCGGGCGGTGACACGATTGCCATCAGACCCGGCTGGCATATGCATTTGCCAGGCAACACCGAGCTTTTCCATGACAGACTGGAACACCAGACTCTTCGCGACGGGTCCATTGTCCAGATACAGCATGTCGGGAATGCCCTGAAACGCATTGTCCTCCTTAGGAGCCATGGCGTTGAACAGGAACCGCAGCGCGCTTTCCGCATCCTCACCATAAACACAGCGGTATTCCTGATAGGAAACGCCGGAGCGGTCATCAACGACGCTGTAGAGCATCAGCGTTGGCGCACCGCGTTTGGGATCAATCCAGGCAGGCTGCCGAATATGTTTGAGGTCCGACGGGCTCATATCGAACTGCCAGCACATATTGGAATGACGGGCTTCAAAGCGAACTGCTGGTGTTGCACGTGTCATGCGGGGATAATCCAGCCCCCAATCATTCAGCCAACGGTTCACCGTGGAGCGTTTCAAAAGGCCTTTTTGAGGCTGGAAGTGGCCTTCTGGCGTATGAACACCATGCTCTTCGAGAAGCTCTATCGCTCTGTTCGTTGAAAGATGCCGTCCCTTCTTATTGGTGGTGCGGATCTTCAAGGCTGCAATGAGTTCGCAATAGCGGTCCATATTACGCTCTGGGACCTTACGCGGCTTACCGCGGTCAGAGCGTCGCATGCCTTTGGGTTTATGGAGCGCATTAAGCGCCCGGTAGACTGTTGACGGGCTGACGCCGAAAAGATCGGCAATCCGGTTAATTTCCTCGCGCCGTGCTGCTGAGCGCGGTGGTAAGCCGCTCAATCTTGTTCTCAGTGATAGCAGCGTCTCAGGCGGAATGCGGATGCCTCTATTTGCCATTGGCAAACTCGTCGATATAGGCATAAAGCGTCGCGCGGGAGATCTCCATCAGGTTGCAGATTTCGTGCACCGTATGTTGACGTGAACGGTAAAGTTCAACCGCATGCGCTCTTTTCTCAAAACTGAGCGCCTTCTTACGCCCGCCTTTACGGCCCCGAGCGCGGGCTGCGCTGAGACCCGCCTGTGTGCGTTCACGGATGAGGTTGCGTTCAAACTCAGCCAAAGCACTGAACATGTGAAATATGAGCTGGCCACCGCTTGAGGACGTATCGATGGATTCTTGAAGGCTTTTGAGGCCAACGCCTCTTTCCTTCAGTTCCTCGGCTCGGGCAATCAGATCTTTTAAGGAGCGCCCCAAACGATCCAATCGCCAGACGACCAGCGTATCTCCGTCCCGGAGTTGATCAAAAGCCATGGTCAGGCCAGGACGCTCTGCCTTCGCCCCGCTGATCTTGTCGTCATAAATGCGCTCGCAGCCTGCCGCCAGTAACGCGTCGTGTTGCAAGTCAAGGCTCTGATCTTCTGTTGAAACCCGCGCATAACCAACCAGCATAGCAAATCATCCGGAAACCCAAGTCACGTAACGGAAAGCATTCGGTGATTTCCAGACAGGGTAAACAGACAATATTATTCAACAATATCAGTGCGGATTTTTGAGTTTCCTGACCATCTGCCAAACGACCGTTTGCTATACGGTCCAAAGACAGCTCGGAGCCCCTTTGCTGCCGTTCGTCGGCGCATAGGCATTCAGATTAACAGAATCGACCACTTATTACCCGCACCTTTCCTGCGTTTTGGGCAATGGTGCGAAACTCATGACATATGCGTTTTCCAACAACTTGAAACGTTATACCTTGATTGGGGTAAACACCCGTCGAACATCTGAAGACCTGATTGCTCCAGCTTCTTTGTTATCTGGTAATATTTGAACCAAATGCCCATCAAGTTGTCCCATTCGGCCACTCCCATGATAACCCGATACCTCAGGATTTTCGAAGCCTGCCTTCGCCAATTCATTAGCAAGCGATTGAGCAAATGAAACTTTCATGCCAATGCTGAAAAACATGAATTTTTCAACAAATGGCTGCTGCGCACGATCTAGCTCTTTCGGATCAAATGAGGTCGGTTTTGAAGCATCAGCACTATGGCACGAGTGCGCCCGAATATCCCCAAACGACTTGTCCAAACCACCATCCGCTAATTGTTGTGCTATATCTTCTGATGTGACTTCCTTGGAAAACATTTTTGCATCCGAAGCTAAACTATTATCCCCATATGAACCATGACCTAAAATCACGAGCTTGTCTTCGCCCTCCTTGAGTGATGATAAAACTTCTACCTCTTCGTTGCTAATTATTTCAAGGTCAGCAAGGATTGCGCCGTTGTTCGCAAACATCTCTGCTGCATTTAACGCGTAATCGTACTCACTTTCGCCCAATGCGCTTCGAAGTTGAGCTGCATTCATCTCATTGCTCTTCATAGTATCATTAACAACATGAAAGAAACCCGAGCTATTTTGGAATGCTTCGCCCATTGCCTTCTTCCTGAAGCTTTCCAGAGCCGCCTTGTCCTCATTGCTCTTAACAATTAGCTGAGCCACTTGCTTGCCTTTTCCAACATTTTTTTCATTGATACCGAAAGCCATATAAATAATATCTTTTGATGCGAACGGAGCATAAAGATGAGTTTTCTTGGATGTTGGAGCTTGCTGGGGAGAGTTGCCAATTCCAGAAAACTGACTATCTCTATTAGAAGCTGATCGATCAGTAAATTGACTGTCAATTCTCGTTGTATTTGCTGCGGCAGCATTATGATTGCTAGAGATTGATGGCATAGTGTTCTTCACTCATTAATTCTGTTAGTTGCCTACAGCTGTTGAAATTTCAGCTACATAGGTGTGAAATGCTGCAAATGTGGTCTTCAGCTTGTCTTCGCCGGACAAGATATACTCGATATTTAGCAGGCCTTTTAGTTCAAGATCAGGTTCACCAAAACCAAGTTGAAGTTGTCCGCCTTCAATTCCAATGATTGGCTGGATTAGCGTGTGAAGAATGCGTTCGGCATTAGCCGTAACATTGACTGGCTCAATATGTGGTATGCGACTCCAAATCCAATAACGCCCTTCATCAACCGAAAGCATAATGTCTGGCCCATCCTGCAACTGAACCGTCACCGTCTGATGAAGACTTACTTTGCGAATTTTGTCGTCAGAAAAGCCAAGTCCAGCAAGGAGGTCAGTAACAAGGCGATTAAACATCACCTGCACTTCCTGCTGACTATATGCACGATTTACCGATATCATTCTTAATCTTACCCACTAGATGGTAGAGGTGGCCCGCATTTTGGGGTCAAGGTCATACTGCCTTTCATGAATTTATCAAATAACGCTGATGATTGGTGTGCTGAAAACGACATAAAACTTGGTAACAGAGCTGGGGCGGACTTGTCTTATGCTTTTTGCCATTCATTGCTTATATTTGAAACCGCTACAAATGATCTGCAGATCACTTGTAGCGGCAAGGGACGGAGACATTGATTTTGGCCTCCCTCTTCTGGTGTTCAAAATCACGCGACTTCAAGCTTGTCCCGAAGATTTGTTTATAGCACCCCTTCAAGGTCTCGCCTCTTGAGCGTCGTTCCTACCCTGTCTGCTTCTTAATGAGAAGAATATCTCGTCACGGGCAATCAAGAATTTGATACGCTCATTCAACCCATAATAGAATTCTCTGAACAGCAGCTCTTGGCCCTGGATGCTGGCAAAGGTTTCTCAGTTGCCTGAGCTTTCGCGCCGCAGCGAAGGTCAGCAAAGTCCGCTGAATGGCTGTTCGCAGGTAATGTGGGTCTGAGCTTATGATTGCAGGTTGGTTGCAAGCAATCTGGGTTCATTCGCAATTAATGTGGGTTTGAGCCCTCAGATAAAGTCACTTAATTCGGGCTCAAAAAGCCGATGATTGCAAGCCGAGATGATTATGATTGCAGGTCGGCACACATAATCGAATACTTGCTGTTGGTCTTATCTAAAGCGAAGCCTCTCCGAATGTCATCCCAAAGATGTCTTTCTGGAGTCATCTTTTAGTGAACCTATGTGGTTTGCGATGCATACGTACTGGAACTTTCCCGTCTAACAAAAAAACCGCAAATCCTGCTCTGGGCCTTTCAGAGGTATGTGCTATGCAGCCTTACGAGACACTCACCTTTTGTCCGATAGCAATTGAACCAGATTGGACAACTTTGGCATAAACGCCAAACTTAACGTCGAAATCGCGTGCAATTGGCCGCAAGATGTCTGGCTCGAACTCAAGGTCATCTTGGGCGATGGTTACCATTCTGCAACGTTCTGTTTTATGTGTCACTTCCAGCTGCACACCACCTATTGTCAGTATCCTGCCAATTAAATCGTCATCGGTTACATCCTGCGGTACATCCAAGGTGATGTTCGGCCGGAAACGGCGCTCATCAATTTGTGTCCCTGGAACAAAGCTTTGCAATTTTGCCACCTCTGATGAAAGCAACAGGTGCACCGAACCATCGTCAAAATGTGGAATGTTTCTTTCTGGGACTACTGTCACTGGCTGTCCAAGAAACTCAGTGAGTCTGTGATTGATTTTTTCTGAGCTAATATCAACGGCACATCCATCCGGAAAACCAATTGACACAACGCCCTCCTTCGACACAGCACGTAATGACAACAGATTATCAATACGTCTGAACCGCCGCGTGTTCTTGCCACTACCGAATTTTCCTTGGTCATCAGAAATAGCGAATTGCCTATCGCCAACCACACCTCTTTCATCAAGGTCGAGTTTACTAAGCGTTTCTCCAAGCAGAGATTTGATTGGGTAGTGCCATAGCGACTGAATTTTCAAAGCTGGTCCTTTTTTCGGGTATTTCGTGGCTAGTATAACGAGGTAGGCAGAGGCACCAGCTGTTGGTTAGGTGCTTGAGGCCAGAGCGCTTTGGGTGGAGAAGTGGAGGAAGGTCATCTCTGTTCCTTGATAGTCACTGGAACGAGTCTCATAGGCGGCGTTGGTCAGATCAGAGATTGTCTTTGTCCAGAATGCCAGTGCTCCAGTGTTTTTGGGTAGCACGCGCACTTGCCAGTCTCCCGGATGCAGCTTCAGGCAGGCTTTCAGGGCCGCTTGTCCCAAGCCTTGCCGTGTGAACTTTCCAAGCACGAAGAACTGGCCCATGTCGATCAGCGTGGTGTCATAAGGATACTGCCGCACCAGCGCAAAACCTGCGATCTCGCCAGCCTGCATTATGAAATAGGGATGATGGGCAGCCTCGCGGAAGTAAGCAAGCACGATGTTCTCATCAAACTCAAACCCACCCGATGCAGAAACCGGCCAGTGCATGTATTTGGACATGTCATAGAGGTAGAGCTGAAACATATTCTTCAGCACAGGCATATCCGCCAATACCATCGGCTTCAACTCAACAGACATAACCACCCTCACATGTCGGAGCTACTCAGCAGAGCAATGCATTAGCACTGAATGAGGACTGGCGTCGAGCGGTTGTGATGTTGGAATGCCCGCCTAAGTGCGGAGTGGAGTGACTTTGCAGACGATGGGGCGGGTGGGTTCGAGAAAGAGGACACCTTCCGGCTCTACTTTGTCGGCGTTGAGGATGTCTATATCGAACCGTGTAACGAGGTTTGCTAGAATGAGCGTGCCTTGAAGAATGGCAGAGCTTGCGCCGGTGCACATGCGCAGGCCGCGCCCAAAGGGCAGGAAGCTCTTCATGATGATGTGCTGGTCTTTGCGCATATAACGTTCAGGAGCAAAACGATCCGGATTGAACCAGTACTGCTGATGTCGATGCACAATCCATGGGGACACTGTAATCTGCGCACCTTCCTGCAAGTCCAGTTTACCCAGTTTGATTGGTCTGCTGGCGCGACGGGTCAGGTGCGGAATAGGCGGGTAGAGTCGCAGGATCTCGCGGAAGACATTGCGGGTGTATCTGAGGCGTGAAAGCTGCTCGAACTGAATATCGTCTTGCCCACCCACTTTGCTGACCTCTTCACGGATCTTTTGCTTGGCCTCAGGGCATTGGGAGAGAACAAAGAACGCCCACATCAAAGCTGCGGCTGCCAGCTCCTGACTGTTCAGGATTGTGGTGACGTGGTCCACGATTTGCTTGCGAGTGAAGGGGATATTGGTTTCTGGAGAGCGGGCAATGAGAAACTTATGTAAGAAGCGGTGATGGGAAAAGCTGTTGTGCTGGATATTGCCATCAATGAGCATACTGACCAGATATCGCAGTTGCTGGGCCGCATACATGGCTGTTTGTGGCAGCTTGGGCAACTGCCAGGCAACACCTTGTTCTGCCGTCTCACGGATCACTTGCGAGATGCGCTTCTCAAAGTCACGGGCATGTGAGTTGATCTCGTTGAACACATCTGTCGGCAGCTCGTTGGAAAACAGCATTCTGTAAGCGATGTCTGCATTCAGGCGTCTGAGCAGTAAGGACAGGTCTATCACCCGGTTTTCATTTTGAATTTCTTCGCAATAATCTTCGAACCGGTTGATTGAGTTCTGGATGTGTTCGAAATTCACCTGCTGGGTGCGCATGGTGCCGATGGGCCGGATCATATCGCGCTGGTCTACACACCGGTTGTTGCTTGTCACAATCGGATGATCGCCCAGCAACGGGCGCAGCAATTCAATCATCCCCTCGGCTTTGACGAAGATCTCGGGTTTCTCTTCAAAAATAACGGAGATGAGGTCCGGGTCGTTAATCAGGTAATTGGGTTGCTCTGCCGTGGAAATGTCAACGATATCTGCTTTGTAAAGTTCTTCCGGGAGGTGCCTCAGGAGGTTTGTCTCAACGCCGTCAAAGTCCCCCGTGCCTTCAGTGTATGGGTGAGGTGCCGGAGGGCGATATAAGCTGTTGTTTGTATCCATAGAGCCTGACTTGATTGCATCATGATGGTCACATCGAGGGTCCTCGCGGGATATGACCCGATGCGCGAGTGTAGGCATTGCCGCTTTAATAATTCGCTGAATTTAATGTCGGATCATACTGAAAATACAATGCAATTACTGGTGGTTTTGGTGAGATGATGAAACCACGGCTCTGCATAACTGCCATGCACTACGGTATCTTGACAGTTTGACTTGATTTCATATAGTTTGACCTCAAACAAAAAATAGAGATAAGTGCATGAATGTTTCCCCACGGACCTATGGCTACCTGCTGCGTATCAGCATTTCATTCTTCATGAGCATTATGATGTCATTTGCCATGCTGGTGCTGAACCTCGGGTTTGTCGAAAACTTTATGGTGCTGTGGTTCAAGTCGTTTTCTGTTGCCTTCGCACTTGCTGTTGTTATCAGTTCACTGGTCTTTCCCCTGGTGATCGCCCTGCTGTCGAAGCTTGTGAAAGTATGTGACGAGCCTGCCGACCTGCAGGAAGTGACAGAAGGCTGCTAAGCTCCGTTTTTCGAAAAACAAAGCACCTGACCTAACTGTGATGCAAAAAGGAGTGTCCCTTGCTTTTTGCATTTGCTTTGTGATGCATCACAGTATACGTGCAGTATTGATGTCGATTGGCATCCAAGAATTCTTTTCAGCACATTTCCTCCCACTGTATTCGCTTTCCGGTTCGCCTCGGTAAGCGGATTTGTGCTGCTAACAAGGACACAAAATGGCTCAGCTCCTCGGCAAGCGAAACATGGGTATCGCGCTTACAATCCTGTCTACGCTCATCTTCGCGATGCAGGATGCGATCACCAAGCAGCTCGTATCAGACCATCCGGTCTGGTTCATCATGATGGTGCGCTTTTGGGTTTTGCTGGTGATTGCGGTTGGCTGGGCCATGATCAGCGAACAAGGGCTTTACAATGTGGTGCGCACCAAACGTCCGGTGCTCCAGATTATTCGCGGCCTGCTGCTGTTTGCTGAAATCTGCCTGATCACCTTCGCCTTCAGCATGCTGGGACTGGCCGATGTAACGGCAATTTTTCAGGCTCATCCGCTGATTGTGACGGGACTTGCGGCTCTCTTCCTTGGCGAGACGGTTGGCTGGCGCCGCATTCTGGCAATGTTCTGCGGTATGGCAGGCTTGCTGGTGATGCTGCAGCCGGACGGCAACATCGGCGGTTGGGGCGCTGTGGTGGCGCTGGCTGCCTCGGTCAGCTTTGCGCTGTATCAGTTGTTTACCCGTGTTGCGAGCCAGGATGACAGCGCGCTCACGTCATTCCTTTATGTTGGTATCGTGGGCACTGTTCTCTCCACCATCATCGGCTCTCAACACATGATGGCGTTTGATGAGGTGGAATGGGCGTTGCTGCTCGGCATTTGCGCAACGGGGACCTCCGCACACTTCCTGCTGATGAAGGCACTTTCGCTGGCACAGGCAAGCGACATTCAGCCGTTCAACTATCTTCAGCTGGTCTGGTCGATCCCGATCGGGTTCCTTGTGTTCTCCGACCTGCCAATCTGGAGCACCATTCTCGGTGCAATCATCGTGGTGGGCGCGGGCCTGTTCTCGCTGTCTCGCCAGCGTATCCGTGCGGCTGAGAAGGAAACGGGAGTTGAACCTGAGACCTCAGAGGAAGTGGCTGCGCGCGCCGACTAACGTGCTGCGTGCCTATCGCGCGGATTAAAGACGGTTGCCACGGGCCAGAAACTTCAGGACATCGCCATTGGTGGGCCAGCTGCGATACCGCGGCGCCCGGTCATCCGGCGCTGGTGGGCAGTCGTTCTTGCCAAGAAAATGGGAGGCGACGAGCTTCCCCGTCTTGCGGAACAGGTCAAGGTTGGTGCGGAAGAGCGTTCTCTTTTCCGGCACCACAGTCGTTTCCGCCAGCACTTTACCCGCATCAATCTTTTGAATGCTCTCATGCAGGCTGAGGGTGAAAGCCTGCTCATTCTCCAAAATTGCATGAAAGACTGGATCCGGCCCTTTGTAGATCGGCAGTTTACCGGGATGGATGTTGTAGGTCTTGCCGGAAAACCGCTCGTAAAATGCCGCGTTCAAAATCTGCCCCAGATGAACCGTCAGGATCAAATCCGGCTTACAACGCTCGATAAAGTCGAGAGTCTGAGGCGCGCTGGCGTCATTCGTTGGTAAAACAGGACATTGCAGGCTATGAGCCCAGGTCCGCATGCTCTTCCATTTGGGAACATGTGGCATCCGGTAGGCTGGCTTTGTCACGGCACCCAGGTATCCGGCATAGAGCGGACCGGAGCGGAGCATCAGGTCCTTATAAGCCCGCCAGTCATTGCGCTTACCCGATACGGCGGTGCACTTCACAAGGCCACAGATCTTGATTTCCGGATATGCCAGCAAAGAATGTAAAGCAGCATCAGTGTAAACGCTGGCGTTGGAAACAAGACAAATCTGCATGCATACTCCCCAATTGCATAGTGTGGTCGTCAACTACATAAAGTAATCGTAGGTGACGCCCATTTTCCGTGCTTTTTCCATCCTTGGCGGCTCTACCCGTTTCAGGCGTTGCTCTGCGTAGGAGGTGGAGAGGATCTTTTCTGCTGTCCCCTTTGCTGCAGCTTCCAGGCCAGCCGCATTGTAAAGCGACCCGCGCACTTGAATGGTGGTTTTCAACGCATCGATAAACTTGCGGAACACATCTGGCTCCGGCGGAGTTGCTGAGCGCCAGAAAGTCTCCCAATCGCCCTGATGCGTCAGGCCGTCCATATCGTAAATTGTTGGCAGAATGCAGCAGGTCGGCACACCATATTCAAGCGCTTCAATGCCGGCAGAACTGTTGATGGTCAGCATGCCAAGGGATGGCTCAGCAAGTGCTTTGATCGTCTGCCCATGAATGAGCTGCGTGCGTTCTTCAACACCATGCTTCCGGCTGGCCTCAACAATTGCCCGAGACAGCTCCTTGAAGCGGTATTCCAGCGGATGGCTCTTGAGCAGCAGCAGTGTCCCCTCTGGTGCATTGCGGGCAAAAGAGGCGATGACCTTCTCAATGGCCTCATAAATGCTGGCAAAGGGAGAGTGATCTCGGATCTGAAAATCTCCATTCAACTGCAAGGCAAAGAGATAATAAGGTGTGCCGCTTTGCTTCAACTGGTTCCAGATAACATCCGCTTCCTGCTTTCGGCGCTTGGCCTGTAGGCGAGCCTTGAGCCAGCCACCATAAACCTGCACACGAGATTCCGTGCGGTGATTGTGGTAATGCGGAAACTTGCGGGCATGAACTGCGTTGTAGAATGTGAAGCCGAGCTCTTGCAGTACGATCTGCTTATAGCTGCCAGGATAAAGGACGGTGGACGTGTCATCCGCCTGCTGCGTGTCCAATGCCATCAGATCCTGTTTGTTCTGCGGGAAGTGCGAAAGCGCAGAACAGCCGCCGTACTCGACCGTCATCCAATCCGGACGCAGATAGCCAAGCTCGGTCGCAATGATGGTGACGTCCAAACGCTTGGCAACGCCGATTGCGACTTTATGGTAGTAGCGCCGGTCCCCATGAAGCAGAATATCGGTGACCCCGTGCGCAACAATCAAGGCTTCCAGAAAAAGAGCCCAGTTCTCAGCAGGCTCAGAAAAATGGATGGTTTCTGTTTGCTCCCAGTCATGGACATCACTGCCGCAAAAATGGACCTTAAGCGTCTTCGCGCCCAGCTTCTCCAAATGGTGTGCAGTGCGGGCGTAGTATTTGGAAAGTGGACCTTGCAGCAGCAAGATGCAGCGCTTGTTTTCTGAAGTCATTTGTCACTCCAGTAACAATTTGCCGGGATGGGAACGCAAGCAGCTTTGGCTTGCGCCAGACGCGGCGGCGTTTCAACAAACGCGCCATGACCGTTGACGCCATCCTCCATCATGCGTTTCACAAACTCTTGCGCCGCGATCTTCCGACCTTCGGGATTAAAAAAGCTTCCATGCACTTGAATGGTATGCCCCATAAGCTTTTCCAGGTCGTGGTAAAGGTCAGCATTCGGTAGAGCTGGTTCCCTCCAAAAGTCATCCAGAGACCGCTGGTCCGTCAATCCGGCAATATCATAGACAGCAATACCCATGGCTTTCACTGGTACGCCGCTTTTCAGTGCTTCCATACCAACCGTGCTGTTCACCAACACGCAACCACGCGAATGCCTGAGCAACTGATTTAGATTGCCACCATCAATAATGATAGTGCGCTCCAAACAACCGAACTCCGCAGCAATCTCGCGAATGACTTTCGGCCAGTTCTCAACGTTGTTGTCAAACGGATGAAGTTTGAACACCAGTTTGCTCGCAGCTGAAGCGCTTTGCGAAAACGTGCTGTAAAGCTCACGAATGAAACCGGACAGATGTTTGTAGTGGGAGTGATGCCTGATCTGATAATCGCCCTGCATTTGCATAGGGACGACAAAATACTCGGCCTGC
Organism: Pseudovibrio sp. Ad37; assembly: GCF_001623075.1. GTDB lineage: Bacteria > Pseudomonadota > Alphaproteobacteria > Rhizobiales > Stappiaceae > Pseudovibrio. The sequence goes on along the minus strand of NZ_LMCF01000087.1, from coordinate 73,126 downwards.
TCTTCTATGAGCGTGTTGATTGCCTCTTCCGCTTCCTGCCCAAGCCGTTTCTGGCGCATCAAGCGTGGGATGTAACTGAAATAGTCTCTGAACGGATGATAGTAGCGATCCCGCTGATAAAACGGGAATAGATACGGGAAGAAGATCGGAATCAGGTTGCAGATGACCTCATTGGTCGCCTCCTGCAAAAACGCATGCGGAAAACGGGTTGTAGCTTCCAGTTCAGGCAAGTCAGCGGCGCTTTGGCTTATCTGTGCCGGATCATTCGGGAAGTGCGAGTACACTCCCATGCCACCGCGCTCCAGCGTGATCCAATCCGGGCGCATATAACCAAACTCATAGGCAAATGTGTTGATGCCCCGTTGCATGGCAACATCATGCGCTACCCGGTGATACGGTCGCCGATCTGCATAATAGAGAATGTCTGTGATGCCATTCTCATCAATCAACCGCTCCAGCTTGCTTTGCCAGTTCTTCAACCGCCCCCAATAAGCTTTCGCGCCCAACCCAACGCGAAAATACCAGTCACTGAGAGAAAAATTAACGATGGTGTACTTGATCTTTCGGGCTTCAAACTCTTCAACAAGCGCCCGACAAAAGGCAGAAGGGTGGGACTGTAAAATAAGAACTGATCGAACTGACATAGTACCTATACTCAACTACTTAAGCTGATTTTTGCGATGCTGAGCAAGCGCTTCATCGACAGAGTCATACATAGTCAACTCACCGTCGTGCAGCAGGCAGGCACTGTCACAGAGCTTTTTGATGGTGGCTTCTGAGTGCGAGATCATAATGATGTTGGCGTGCTTGAGCTTTGTTTCAAAAACTTTATCACATTTTCTTTTGAACCGAGCATCGCCAACAGCAGTAATTTCATCAATTAGATAGCAATTGAAATTTATGGCCATGCTAACACCAAAAGCAAGGCGTGCTTTCATACCACTGGAATATGTTTGGATTGGTAATGTCATAGACGGTCCAAGTTCAGAGAAATCTTCTACAAACTCAACCATACGCTCTGTGTCTTCGCCATACATTCGAGCAACGAAGCGAACGTTTTCGATTCCTGTCATCTTCCCTGCGAAACCACCTCCAAAGCCAAGAGGCCAAGAAACCTTTACGTTTCGCTTGATGCGACCGCTATCAGGAAGTTCAGCACCGGCAATCAATCGCATTAATGTTGATTTACCTGCGCCATTATGACCAAGTATGCCGATATTTTTACCTTTTGGGAATCTTGTTGTAAGCCCATTCAAAATATTTTTTCTTACACCTTTAAGTCGGTAAGTTTTTGAAACATCGAGAAATTCGATCATCAGATAGATTTCTTTCGATAGAGGCGTTCACCGAATAAACCAACGAGGAGCAGGATTACTATGCAGGTTAGCAAGTATGATTTGTCCAAGACGATGCTATCGTAATTTCCATAGTAACCTTCACGAAACCACTCAATACCGTGAAGCACTGGGTTCCAGGCAAGCAATCTCACAATTTGGGTTGGAAAATCGCTTGGTACATAAAAAATTCCAGAAAGAAAGAAAAGCGGTCTACTGATTATTGACTCTAGTTGCTTCCATGTAGGCCATAATCTGAATAAAACGGCATTCGTGGTTCCTGCACCGAAACCGAGCAACGTTAAAAAAATAAACGCGGCTGCGCATTGCTCTGGGCGGACTGGCAACGGTGAACCGTCACCCCAGATAATCATCGTGAAAAAAACTATAATTATCATGAGATAGGTTAAAGTAATTAAAATATATTTAGAAACAAGTATGTCAGTCTCTTTAACGAGCGGATAACTAAGCAGCCCTTTGCTAGAGCTAACCGCTGTCATAAGTGAACTAGATAGTTTGGAATAAGTTTGGAACGGTAAGATACCACTCGCAAAAAAGAGTGCAAAACTGGTTCCAAAGGCTGGTGATCTTCCGATACTTGAGAAGATCAACACTAAGACCAGAGTGCTTAGAGCTGGGTTAACAATTGCCCAGAGATACCCTAACTGAGTGTCCCCAAAGGCTGTTCGAGTTTCTCTAAGTACAAGAGCACCAATAACACGGGTTTGAGTTGTAATAACATTTTCCATAGCAAGCGATTTATTTGAGGTGGTCACGAATGGAGTAGGTAATTACTGTAGCAAGTGCCCAGATGGAAAGTAGCCCAAGAAAGAGAATCAGAGAGTTGATGAGGCGACGAGGATAGATAGCCGCTTCTGGCTTTGAGGGAGGATTAAAAACTGCAAGATATCTTTGCTGACGATCTGCCTCAGCGCGTGAACGCTCTAAACCAGCTAGTGCTGCAGTATAGGCTTGTTGAGCAAACTCTTGCTCGACCACCAACTCTTCATAATTCGCTAACAATGCAGAAAGAGACGAAAGTCGATCACCGGTTTCAACTGGCAGCTTCTCTTGGAATGGTTTCTTGCCACTTATTTCATCACGCTTACTTAAAATTTGCTGAATTAGAACTTCTTCTTGCTTTCGTAGTTGACGAATTGTCGGTGAGCTCTCATCTATTGTTCCAACCAGTGTTGCCAACCGAGACCGTGTGTCTAGTAGCTGCTTCTCGAGACCTGCAATAAGCTCAATTTGTACTTCAGCATTTTTTGTCGGATCGATTGAACTCTCTGTACTGCGAAATTCTTTCATTCGCATGCGGATAATCTTCAATCTCAATTCTGCACGTCTTACTTCCTCTTCGGCAAATTTGACAGCATCTTTGCGTGCGTTTTGAGAAAGCGTGTTAACAAGTTCAGAACCGTACGACAGAACTTTGGAAGCAATTTTCTCAGCCATATCTGGAGTGAATGCTTGAACCTCAACTTCAATAATACTCGACGAGTTGTCGAAACTAGTTGAAATCATGCCCTGCCAGTATCCGACTAAGTCTTCAATAGAAAATTCCTTGTCTAACTGATAGATGAAGTCGACGTTGTCACCACCAAAGTGTTTAACGATACCCAAATCATCAGAAAGACGTTCAACAACTTCTCGACCCTCTAGATAGTCCATAAGGATAAAAGAGTCTGTTGTAGTGGTTCCTACGCTTGCAAGACCCGTGAGAGCACCTAAGAAGTCTCCTCCAGCCGAAGAGCCATCCATGCCGCGTACAGAAAAGCCTATGGTCGAAGAATATCGTTCTGATGCAATAAACAAGAAATACGTTGCACCTAGTAAGCCAGGAACAAGCACGAGCAAGGCAAATGAAATTGCTAGAAACTTCCTTCGTATTTCTTGAGGCCTTAATGACCGGAAATTGAGCAACGTTTTAGATTGAGTAGTTTTTGAACGAGCTGCCTTGTCAAATGGCAAAGTGACAACTGAAGCAACTTTTTTCTGCAATGGTGCTTTTTTTGCTGGTGTTGGAGATGCCTTAGGATTCGATGCCTTGGTTTCGTGTTTTGGAGTTACTTTACCTGAAGTTTTTGGCGGTGCAGGGCGAATTTCTGCGACTTTTGCGGTTGTCCCATTTTCCATACTGGGTCTTCACCTTTTTAAATGGACTTGGTCATAGTTGCAGGCAAATGCCCATTTTCTTAAATTGAAGATTTCGTTGAATCATAACACGACTTCTCAAATTGAGAAGCAAATATTGGCATTACAACAACCGGCAAACTTAAGTTACAGCCAAAAACCCGCATTCTTAAAAGGTACTCACTGTTTTGCTGATTGCCAATGTTCCACTCAAAATCCTGATAAACTTGTTAAGCTCAGCACCATATGCGCTAGAAACATAGACAACATCTTTATCACGTAGCAAGAAAAGTTGGCCTTTGAAATAGGAACGCGCATCTCTCATATTTAAGCGGTAAATCACAGGAATTTTTCCCGATTTTGTCCCAAGATACTCAGGTTTTAGCTGGGAAAGAACTTGGGGATCTTCGTAGCGGAAAACAAAGAGACCCTGAGAATTGGCAGCATTCCTGTCCAAACCACCTATACGGCCTAATGCTTCAACGAGCGAAACATTCGAGGCTTGAATTGGAAACTCACCAACTTTAGGCACAGCACCAAAGGCGGTGAAGGTCTGTGGATCATGTGTGACGAAAATCCGATCTCCTGGTCGAACATAGACATTTTCGTCTGTCGTCTGGAAAACAGCGCTGAGCAGCTGCTTTGCTTGGCGTCCGTTGCGCGAAATCGACACATAGCTCTCAGTGGCAGGTGATGCGTTGCCACCTGCGTTTGCGACAACGTCGAGCAAACGCTTGCCGCTTAGATCCAAGGGATATTGGCCTGGTTTCTTAACCGCACCATTCACTGTGACCAAGCTGCTAGCGTTTTGTTTTAATGTAACAATAACTTGTGGATTAGTAGCTTTACGATCAAGCGCAACCTGGAGCGCCTCTTGAAGCCTCTCGACTGATTTTCCACGTGCATTAACCTTGCCCACATACGGAATGGTGATTGCACCGCTTTGGTTGACCATGAATGGGCCTAGTTCGACACCGCCAGCTTGTCCATTCGGTGTGAACAAACGGTCATTGCCCTGCTCCCAAACGACTACAGAAACAGTATCGCCAACGCCAACGATATGCTTAGGTGCCCATTTCCCGCCTGTGAAGACTTTTGATAATCCATTCGGTTGATAGGCTGAAAGCACTGATACAACCGAGTCATCAAGATCAATCAGATGATAGTCAAAAGGTTCTGTGCGTCGATCTGAAGAGGCTGCCTGGATCTCTGAAGATACTGGACCAGCTGAAGGTAGCGCAGCGCAACCGGACAAAACGCCTAAGACAGGAACAATGATGGCAATGGATTTTACGAAACCTGAAGTTATTTGAGCTGACCGCACATCAGTCGAATTGGAAAATAAATTCATAAAACTTCTATCCACTTTACCGCCGGATCAAAAATACGCTTGTCAAAAACATCCAGCTTTAATAGAGAGATTAGTATCTCAATCTGAGATAGAATTCAAATTTAGTAATGAAAACGAGTTCAACTACCTGTTGTTTTCTTTGGAGAAAGTTGGACTTCTGATGAAGTCTGGAGAATCTAACTTGCACGTTAACTATCTGTTTGCCAAAACAAATGAAATGCGTGTTGTTTGGAGCTCAATTTAGATGTTTTCTCCGAGATCGATTCTCATCACAGGTGCCAGCTCCGGGTTGGGGAGGGCTTTAGCTGTTTCCTATGTAGGGGAAGGCGTAACTCTTTGCTTGACTGGGAGAAATGAGGAGCGGTTGCTTGAGACTGTGCGTGAGGTTGAGCGGGGTGGGAACCAGGTGTTCTGGAAAGCGCTTGATGTTTGCGATGCGGTGGCTCTTCAAAACTGGGTTGAGGAGTTAGAGCGGCATACGCCTCTCGACTTGGTCATCTCTAATGCAGGTATCACGGGGTCACATGAGGTTGATGGCGCTGTCGAGACGGCAGAGACAGCGCATGCTCAGATTGCGACTAACCTCGGGGGTGCTGTCAATGTTTTGACAGCGGTCGCACCATATATGCAGCGGCGTAAAAGCGGCCGAATTGCATTGATCAGCTCCTTGGCAGGAATGCAGCCTATATCTGATGGGCCTGCCTACGGAGCATCAAAAGCTGGGGTGATCGCTTATGGTGAAGCGATGCGGGACCACCTTTATAGGTGGGGGGTGTCAGTATCAGTGATCTGTCCGGGATATATTCTGACGCCGATGGCCGATCAGTTTAAGAGCTGGCGCCCTTATGAATACACAGCAGAGCAAGCTGCTGCTTCAATAAAAAAAGCGATTGCACGGAAAAAGGCATTTCATGCGTTCCCATGGCAGTTGGCTCTGAGTATTCGTGTTGGGAAACTGCTGCCGTGGAAATTGCGCCGGTTGGCAAATCAGCGCTTCAATTATCAGCGCTGATTTAATCGTTCTTCGTTAACTAGGCTGACATAACCTGTTGAATTGAAATAGGATTACTATCGTAATTCGCTATTTCATCATTCACCAGCTCGATCGCCTGATCCAGTTGTTCTTCTGTATGTTCTGAGGTGATGAAGAAGCGCAGACGAGCTGACTTTTCTGGAACCGCCGGATAGATAATTGGTAATACATTGAGCCCACGATCGAGCAGACGCGCAGCCAAAACAGTTGCCTTCAAAGAGTCGCCCATCATGATCGGGACTACCGCACAGCCTTGACTGACACCAGTATCAAGACCTGCTGTCTGAGCCTTCTCAAGGAAATATTGCCCGTTTGACTGTGCTGCCTGTACCCGGTGAGGCTCTGCTTCCATCAGACGGATGGCTTCACAAACCGCAGCTGCGATCGGTGGTGCAATGCCGACACTGAACACGAAACCGGAAGCTGTCAGCTTAAGGTAGTCAACCAAATCACTGCATCCAGCGATGTAGCCGCCGCATCCTGCCAATGTTTTGGAAAACGTGCCCATCCAGATATCGACATCTCTTGGGTCAACCTGAAAATGCTCGGCGAGGCCGCGGCCTTTCTCTCCGAGAATGCCGATGGAGTGCGCTTCATCGACCATGAGCCAGGCACCGTATTTCTTTTTAATCTCAATCAGACGCGGAAGATCAGGATAATCCCCGTCCATCGAGTAAACGCCTTCAACTACGATCAGTGTACGTGGATGTTTATGGGCGCGGAGCTCGAGAATGTTTTCCAGAGCCTCGAAATTGTTATGAGGGAAGGATTGGCGAACAGCACCGGAGAGCTTTGCTCCTGTGACGATGCTGTTGTGAATGTAGCTGTCATGAATGATCAGATCATCCGGCTGCATCAGCTGGCCAATGCTAGTGACGTTGGTTGCATGGCCACTGACAAACGCAACAGAACTTTCAACACCGTGCATCCGGGCAATGAGCTTTTCAAGCTCGTTATGGATTACACGCTCACCGGCAACAACCCGGCTGGCACTGGCTGAAATGCCATAGTGGTCGATGGCTGTTTTGGCTGCTTCCTGAACCTTCTCATGCCCATTCAATCCGAGATAGTCGTAGGAGGAGAAGTTAAGGTAGGTTTCTCCATCAATCAGCGTCGTTGCCCCTGCACGCGCGTCATGCGCACGGAAAAAAGGATTGTTGATCTGCAACAGATCAGCCGCTGCTTTCTGAAGGCGAATTTCCTTAAACCCCGGAAGGTCAGCAAACTTTGGTGCGATTGCTTTTTCAACTTGAGGTTTGGCAGCCGTCTGCTTTGGAAGTGCAGACTTTGAGCGCCTGACGGCGCTCAAAGCATTCAACCGGTCGTCTTTGCTTAGTTTTTTCTTGTCTGATTTGGCCATTAATTCAAAAGTCTTGCTGTTTTGTCCTGATGAGTATCTAGGATTTCGCGCACAGTTGATTTTTGAGCGTCATCCAGATCATCGGAAAGGTGTTGGCTGGCCAGAACGTTGTGAGAGCCATCCTCAGCAGAAGCCTCTCCACCTTCGCGTTTGCGAAGTTTTTGTAGGATCTGCGCAGCAAAGTCATCCAAACACGTTCCGCCTGAGATAGATACCAGCGGAATCTCCAGATTGAAGCGTTTCTGAATTCCCATTCTCAGTTCAAGCCCCATTAAGGAGTCCATTCCAAACTCCGCAAGTGGGCGTTGATGAGAAATGTCCTCTGCTGGTAGGCGCAGGATGCGGCCAATTTCACCGGCAAGAATATGAGCGACAATTTCTTTGGCCTCTGTATCCGACTTGCCCTCAATGAGAGACAGAATATCGGTCGCACCGTCGCTGTCTCCATCCGTATCGCTACGGCCAATGATTTCGCGGAAGAGCGGCTTGCTCAACAGTGATAAAGATTGATGTGCAGCTGCCCATGCAAAACGGCCAATATGAACCACGGCACCTGGCGCAGACCCGTCATCCTGTTCCATGGCAAGTTTGAGAATATCCAGACCTTCACGGGCCTTAATGGTTGCTTCACCCAGGTGCCTGGAAAGCTTGTCGGAAACCTCAGCATTTCTGGCAAGGAAGCCCACATCGCCGATCGCCCCCCAGCCGACAGCAATTGCAGGTTTGCCAGCTTTGCGTCGGGCTCTTGCAAGTCCTTCGAGATATCCGTTGGCGGCGACGTAATGAGACTGGCCAGGGTTCCCGATCAGGGTGGTTGCAGAGGAGAACAGGATAAACTGGTCCAGCTCGTCCTGACGGGTCAGTTCATCCAGCAAGCTTGCACCTTGAATTTTTGGCTCCAGAACCTTGCGGAACCGTTTCTCGTCCAGCTGTTGAATAATGCCATCATCCAGAACCATTGCCGCATGGATAATGCTCTTGAGGGGCGCGGATTGGCGTAGTTCGCTGAGCAAGCCGTGAACTGCTTTTCTATCTGTGACATCGCAACTGACCGCAGAGACTGTTACGCCTTTTTCTGCCAAGGCTTCAAAAAGCTTTTCGTGTTGCTCGCTCACCTTTGCTGACCGGCTTGTTAGTGTAATGCGCCGTGCACCATTATCAGCCAACCAGCGGCAGATTTCCAAGCCAAAACCACCGAGACCACCAATCACCACATGATGACCGTCCTGAGCGAACTTGAGAGAGGTGCGTTCCTGCGGAACTTTAACTTCTTCAGGTTTTGGTGGGGTGATCAGGATCTTGCCAATGTGCCCAGACCGTTGCATAAGCCGGAAGGCATCCTGCACATTACGGCCTTCAAACACGCGGTGAGGCAATGGTGTGAATGTGCCGTCCTTGATCAGCTCAAAGACATCTTCAATGAGTTTACGTGCCAGATCACTATCATGCAGCAGGATCTGATCCAGATCGATACCGAAGTAAGAAACATTACGACGGAACGGACGCAAACCGATCTTGGTGTTTGCATAATAGTCTCGTTTGCCAAGCTCAAGGAAGCGGCCAAACGGGCGTACAATGTTGATGCTTGCTTCCATCGCTTCGCCAGCAAGGGAGTTCAAGACTGAATGTACGCCTTTTCCATCGGTGAGTTCCATGACTTTGTCTGGGAACTGCAAACTGCGGGAATCAAGAATGTGATCAGCGCCGAGCAGGCGGAGGATCTCTCGTTTTTCTTCAGACCCGGCGGTTGCAATGACTTTTGCGCCGATATGCTTTGCAATTTGCAGTGCAGCAAGGCCAACGCCACCTGCGCCCCCGTGGATAAGGACCCACTGATCTTCTTTGAGTTCACCAAGATGGATGAGCGAGTAATAAGCGGTCAGGAATGCAACTGGGTAAGTCGCAGCAGAGACAAGATCCTGACTTTGGTCAAGTTTCGCCACTGCAAACTTTGGACAGGTTACATAGGAAGAGTATCCACCAGACGTAAACGCAACCACTTTGTCACCAACTGCCAGATCACTGGCATTCTTGCCAACACGTGTAACAGTACCTGAAATTTCCAAGCCGAGATTTGGTCCACCATAGCCATCTTCAAGCGCTTCTTCTGGAAGCATGCCCAAAGTCCACATAACATCACGGAAGTTCAAACCAGTTGCGGCGACTTTAATCTCAACATGGTCCTCAGATGGCTCAATACGTTGCTGCCCACGCCAGTTTAAATGGTTGAGGGAACCTGCCTCTGAGAAGTTCAGCTCAACATTCTCTGCAGGTTTCCAGGTGGATTGGCCAAACCCGGATTTAACACGCGAAACCACTCGGCTCTTTTGCGGCTGATGGAGTTCATTCTCCATGTTCTGGTAGAAAACAGCCTCCAAAATGTCAGAGGCAACGCCTTGGGCGCCTTTGTCGATGCAAACATCAAGGGTAAGTGGTGTCAGTTCAGGAGCTTCATTGCCAAGAACACGTGCAAAAGTCCATGCGGCACTCTGGGCTGGTGCTTCTTGCTCAGCGTTATGACCGCTGCCGCCTGGAGCAACAAGTGCGAGTTGACCAGCTAAGCCCGGATAAGCCTTTACGAGGCCAACACAAGTTGCACAGCGCTTCATGACCTGGTCAACAGGTGCGTCACCTGCTTCCGTCAGACCATACAAGTGAATGATGGTCTTCAGCTCAGCATCAAGGAAGGCAGAACCTGCAAGAGCGGACTTCCAGCCATTGGCCTCATTCAGATCGAACTGCCCACTATCTGCATCCAGAAGTTTGATATTACAGGCTGCTAATCTCTCATCACTCTGTATAGCCTTCGCAATTTCCTGCTCCAGCTTTGAGTTACCTGCCAGAATGATCATGGCCTTGCTCTCAGGCAAATCGGCCGTTGGATCAAGCTGCTGACTTACGTCTACAGGTTTTGCAGTCGCATTCAGTAAAACAATTGATGCACCTTCTTTGAGTGCCTCAATTGCGATCGGAGCATTAAATGATGTTGAGGTAAACTGATCCAGCCAGTCATTGCTTGTTTTCAGCGGACCGACTGGATACTCGTCGGAGATTGAGCCGGCAAACCAGTCTTCAGACAGACCAAAAGCCACATCATGGAAAACATCTGAAAGTGGCTCGATCGCAAGGAACTGACCGCCTTCTGTCAGTGATTGTCCGAGCTTTTCGAAGAGGTTTATCTCGCTCTGACATGCTTCGTGAAGAAGACCGGATGATACAATTACATCGAATGGCCCCTGTTCTAACGCGGCATCCCAAGTGTGGTTACTGTCCAGATTGCTCGTATCAAATACAGCGATGTTTGGCTCATCCAGAACACTGGCAGACAAACGCGCAGCGCTTTTGTGGTTACTGTCGGCGATCGAAACTTTTGTTACTTGGCTAGGGAGTATCTGCTGAATATCTTTTGCCAGATTCAGCCCTGAGCCGCTTAGATCCAGTACATGAAGCGGTGTGTCTGTGTCCCAGGTTGCAAGCGCGGTTCTGAGCCATTCAGAGATAGTCTGGCTGCGTGTTTGTGCTTCCGGGGAGGAGTACCAGTATTGCTCGAGCATCGCACTGGAATGCTCAAAATCATTGCCCTCAAAACTATCAAGGTCAAGGCTATCGAGAACGAATTTGCGTGTGGTTGCAAGAATGGTTGCAGCGGCGATGTCTTGCGGGCTTTCTTCCAGTACACTCTCAACCAGAAGATCGAAATCAGGAAGCTCAAAATCGCTATTCAATTCCAAGCGATTTACCCCGCATTCCGTGGCTGCCCCAGCTTCCTGAAGGATCGTCAAAAGAGTGACGAAATACCGGCGATGATTATTTGGTAAGTCCTCAACAGAAACAGTCTGTTCGCCATCCGCAAACTTTGAGATAATATCAAATGCTGTTCGTTGAGCTGCTGCATTGAGTAGCAAATACGCTTCACGCTCAGCTTCATCTTCAACAGTACGGAACTTTTCAGCAACGTAGTCTTCAATTGCCGGGAAGCTATGGTTGAGTCTAGCAACTGTGGTTGCGGGGTTCCGCTGCAGTTCTGCTTCGACGCGATAGATCAGGTCAGACGGGTTATCTTTACGACCCAGTTCGGTTGCACGGAAGCGGCCTCCGGAAATCGCAATAATGACGTTGTCATCTTCATCGAAAATCTGGAAGTCTGCCAAAATAGAAAGTTCAGAGGCACGCTTTACTTGAATTCGAACATAGGCTGGGGACGCGCCTGTTTGATATTGGCGAACCTTATCAAAGAAAATTGGAACATAGGCTTTTGGGCGACTGTTTTGGGATGTTGTCTCTCTGAACAGGGAGAGTAGGCCATGGAAACATCCATCAAGTTCAGCTGGATGAATGCCGAAGGATGAAACCTGCTCGTCATCTTCAAGTGCAGACAGGTGGACGATAAATGTACCCGCATCTACCTGAGAGACGTTTTGAGTGCGTTGGAAACGTGGCCCAAATTCAAGTCCGTATGTGAGCGCCGCTGCGTAAATCTCCTCACCTGTATTGATGAGTTGGGCTGCTTCAAAGTTGAGTTGAATGTTTGGTGCAGGAGTTTCCAGTTTTGCAACTCTGCCTACGGCATGCAGCGTCCAATCATCCCCGCTCAGCCGCATACGGCTGGAAATTTTAACAGTCCCTGTTTCCTCAGAGATTTCGGTTTGAACTTCGGTCAGATATTCGTCGCTTAATACGAGTGCCTGCAAAATATCCATAGACCGCAGTTCTACTGCGTCACTTCCATAAAGAGCGGAACCGGCAGCAAGAGCCATTTCAACATAGCCTGCGCCGGGGAAAATCATTTGTCCGTTGATGACATGATCTTCTAGAAATGGAACCGTGAAGCGGTCCAGATGAGTGGTCCAGACGTTATAGGTGGCGTTTGGGCGCCAACCTAAAAGTGGATGATCTCCACCCCTGAAAATGCCCATATTAGCCTCACCGCTGTTTTCAAAGCGGAAGCTTTTATTTTGCCAGGGGAGTGGGAGCAGATTAACGGGTTCATCCGGGTTCTTGCCGAAGAGTTTATCCGTATCAACATTGATGCCTGCAACAAAAGCACGGGCTACGAGATTGATAATTGGGTCTGTTCCACCAAGTTGCTCGTTTGAAAGGCTGGAAAGTACAGATCCTTTTGCGCCTTTTTCAGCAGCGACCTGGCGTAGATAACTTTGCAGGATCGGTTTTGGACCAATCTCGATAATCGTTTCAGCGCCAAGATCAAGAGCGGTCGCAACGGCCTTGGAGAACAATACTGGCTTGCGAAGGTTCCGCCACCAATAGTCCGCATTAAGGTCCTTGCCATCTGAGACTGCCCCAGAAACGGTTGAGATAAATGGCACCTGCGCCGACTTGGCAGTCACAGTCCCGACTGCATTACGGAAAGGGTGTTCAACGGGCTCAATAAGCTGGCTGTGGAATGGGTAATTCAGCGCGACTTTTCTGAAGGCGATATGGTTGGCGCGCGCAAACTTTGCAAACCCGTCCATGTCTTCTTTCGCGCCAGATAAACTGACAGATTTCGGACTGTTCTCCGCTGCAATTTCAAGGGCACCAAATCCGCTTTTGGAGATTAGTTGACGCGCCTCATCAGGAGGGAGGACGAGCGCTGCCATGGTTCCGTGGCCCGCGACGACTTCCTGTTCTGCAGACCGGTGATAGACCAGCGCTACAGCTGCGTCCAAAGTGAGGGCGCCTGCGACATGTGCTGCTGCAACTTCGCCGATACTGTGACCCAGAACCATGTCTGGTTTTAATGCATAGTCTTCAAGAGCCTGACAAAGAGCAACCTGAACCGCAAACAACAATGGTTGCGCGATGCTGGTCTTTTTCAGGTCATCTTCAAGTGTCTCACTGAACAGTTCGGTTTTTAGGGACCAGCCAGAAAGGTTTGTGAAGAACTCATCAACCTTCTCAAAAGCAATCTTGAAGGTCTGGTTGGCAGCATAGGCGTCGCGGCCCATGCCAGCCCACTGTGCTCCGTTACCAGAAAACGCAAAGGCGCACTTGCCTGGGTTTGTAGCTTTATTGGAGTAAATGACGTTTGCATTCTTCTGACCTGATGCAAAGTCAGACAAGGTAGTCTTAAGAGTCTCGATATCAGTACCAGAAAACACTGCTTTTTCCGGAAAAATCCGTTTGCGATGAAAGGCTGCCGCACAAATCTTCTGGTTGCTTTGCTCTGTCAGAATCCCATCACGCGCATACCCGCTTGCAAGCTCAACAAGTGCTTCCTTTGTCGGTGCTGATAAAAACAATGAGCTTACGGTTTTTGGCTGAGTGAGTTGCTCGACATTATCTGTCTTGATTTCCGGATCTTTGAGAATGACGTGCGCGTTCGTTCCGCCAAAGCCAAATGAGTTTACTCCAGCATATCTCGGGCTTTCACTACGTGATAGCTCTACACCTTCGCTCGCGACATGAATGTTGAGAGCATCAAAGTCGATGTCTGGGTTTGGCTCGTTAAAGTGAAGACTTGCCGGGAAATGGTCGTTCTGAAGCGCCAAAACTGACTTTGCCAGTCCTACAAGTCCTGAAGCTGGTTCCAGGTGGCCTACATTAGTTTTGACGGAGCCGATTGGAAGCGGTGCGCGTCGCTTCTGCGCAATAGTACGACCGATTGATCCAGCTTCTGCTGGGTCACCAACACGAGTTCCTGTGCCGTGTGCTTCGACAAAAGCGAGCTGATTAGGATCAATTCCATGTGCCTTGTAGACACGGTCGAGAAGATTTGCCTGCTCGACATCCGATGGAAGTGACATGCCTACGGTACGACCATCTGAATTTACATCAACTGCGACGATATCTGCGTGAGACCGTTGACCTTTCCAGCGCGATGCGTCTTTTCTTTTGATGACAAGCGCAACGCCACCTTCTGAGCGTACATAGCCATTACCACCTGCATCGAAAGCTTTGCATTGCCCATCGGGAGATAACATTGTTGCCTGTGCGAAGCCTACAAAAGGAAATGGGCTAGCAAGTACGTTGACACCTGCAACAATGGCACAGTCAATTCTTCCGGAGTTCAACGCACGATAGGCTTCGTGGAGCGCGACCAGAGAAGACGAACAAGCGGTATCGACAGTAAAACTTGGGCCTTTAAGGTCGAATATATAAGAGAGGCGGTTTGAAATAATGGAAAGTGTATTGCCAGTCATAAAATGACCGGTTGCTACATTAGGATCGAACAGACTTTCGTTGGCATAATCAAGTGCAGATGCTCCAACGTAGACGCCTACATGATCTCCAGCTATGGTATCTGGTGATATGCCCGCGTCCTCAATAGCTTCCCAAGTGAGTTGTAGCAAAATTCGCTGCTGAGGATCCATTTGCTCCGCTTCTCGAGGAGAAATGCCAAAAGCTGTAGGATCAAAGTCCCATAAATTATCTAGGACACCCGCTTTAAAAGTGTATGCTTTGCCGGGTTCTGAAATACGCGGATGGAGGTATCTGAAGTGCGACCAGCGATCAGCAGGGATTTCCGAGATGCTATTCCGCTTTGAACAAAGCAGATTCCACAACTCTTCCTTGCTTGAAGCTCCAGGAACACGAACAGATAGGCCAATAATTTCCAACACGCAGCAAAACTCACTTAAATTAGGGAACAACATCCAGAACTGTGATGTTTGTATCTAAACTTAAAGTTCCATATATAACTTAGAGAGGAATGTACTTTCAAAAAAAAATGCTTCAACAGATATTTTTGGAGGAGTTAATGTAAGAGTGAGAATTGTTACCTCTGTGTTGTCTTTTTGTAAATTGTCGTTGCTTGGATCTTTAGTGTCTTGGTTTCTTCGATGTAGTTTATTTGTACTTTATATTTACTATTCATTGAGCGTTTCAATGAAACGTCATAGGTTTAAGGTTGTGCCGTTTGTGTGTTATGTAGTTTGAGTTGTTAAAATTTTTGATTTTATTTAGATTTTTTGGAAGTATGTTCAAATTATTACACAAAAGATCTTTCATAAATATCTTCAATTTTCTTTGTTTCTTCATCTGTAAGCGCCGCGAATTCTTTTGCCTTGGCTCGGTGTGAGAGTTTTCCGTTATTTTGATTCAGGAATCGGAAGAGTAAGTCGGCAAGGCGAGTGGGCATGTCTACGACTTGGTTTAGTTCGCGTTGAAAGTGGTCATGGTTCTGCAAGAAGCGCGCTTCTTCCGGTAAGTCGTGTTCAACCGTACGTTTTACACAGGCGTAGAGGAATTCTGCGTGGGCGGTGGCGTCAAAGAATCGGTAGAAGTCGGCTGTTTCGTTTGTCACGGTCAGGTTGCCATGAACCGTGGGTTGCCAGTCAATCTTGTCAAGAAGGCGGGAGGAGTAGTCTTCCAGCACCTGTCTGTAAGTGTCGATTCGCTCCAGAATAACCGAAGATACCGGGAAGACGACGCCGGGTGGATTGAAGCCGCGTTGTGCCAGTGCGTGGTGGATCAGGTAGCGGTGCAACCTTCCGTTGCCATCTTCAAATGGGTGCACATAAACGAAACCAAAGGCGAGAACGACAGCGGCGAGAACCGGGTCCAGATGCTTGGCGTAGTCCTGTGCAAAGTCGATCATGCCTTTCATCAGGCTTCTTAAATCTTCCGGTTTGGCGCTGATATGGTCTGGCACTGGCATGCGGGTCTCGCGGTCATGCATACCGACGAAGCCACCTTCCTCTCGTAAGCCCATATGTACGAAACGATCATCACCGATCACAACGCGCTGGAGGCGGAGAAACTCCTCAATACTCAGTGGTGTTTTTCCGGCGTCAGCAATGGCGCGGCCCCAACGCTGGATACGGTCATGGGCAGGGCGCTCGCCTTCAATGGCAAAGCTGGATTTGCTGTCCTTTAGAAGTAGGAAGGCTGCAGTGCGGGCGAGCAGATCTTTAGGGACGGATGCTGCCGCATCCATGGCTTTTTCTTGCAGTTTAGCCTGCTGAAAGCCCTCCAAATCTTTATTACGAAAGATGAGAGGGCAGAATTGAGGTGTGCCGGGCAAGTTGTTGCGTACGCGGTGACGTGGAGAAGGTATTGTGCTGCCGCCAAATTGCTTTGTTGTATCAAGCGCATCCACATACGCACCAGTTTCAACATCTGGTAAATTCAGTTGCTCACCCAAAAGCCATTCGTAGAGAAACCAGATGCGTCTTGTATAGCGACCGGTTGGGCGTGACTTTACCAACTCTTCGATAGGCTCTGGCCCACACGCAAGAAACAGGCGTTTTAAGACCGCAAGGTCCAACCCTTCGTTTTTCAGGGCAAAGGTGAGGTGACCCAGTAAATTTAGTTCTGGTGCATGACGAGGTGTGAAGATCCGCCAGCTGTCTTGCTCTATGATCTTGTGGCGATCTCCAATGGCACATAGAATATGCGGGATCGGCACTCTCAGGTCATATGCATCAATAAGTGCTGAATAGCCTGCTGGAGTTGCGGGCACAGGAAGCCAGCGTTCGTGAAAAACTGTTACAGCCTGTGAAAAAGACTTACCCATGCGCTCCCTCCATGAAAAACTGTCACGAAATATAGCGCAGTAAGCCGGTTCTGTGAATACCTGTCATTATTTAGCGTGAATCCTGAAAAGCTGACAGGAACCCTGAAAAAGCGTTATTTCAGGCCAGCTGTGCCATCAAACTTACGCTCTAAGCCTGACCAGCAGTCCACATAATCGTCCTGTAGCGGAGCTTCCTTGCCTGCAAACTCAGTGAGTTGCTGTGGAAAGCGAGTTTCGAACATAAAACTCATGGTGTCTTTCAGTTTCACAGGGTCCCAGCTGTTATGGGAGGCTTTCTCAAAAGCTTCCTGATCTGGACCATGGGGCAGCATGCAATTGTGAAGGCTGATGCCCCCGGGAACAAAGCCATGTGGTTTAGCGTCGTACTGCCCGTAAATATTGCCCATCAGCTCTGACATAATGTTCTTGTGGTACCAGGGCGGGCGAAAGGTGTCTTCCTGCGGCAGCCAGCGAGGTGGGAAAATCACGAAGTCGATGTTGGCCGTGCCTTCTTCTGCTGTGGGAGCTGTGAGGACGGTGAAGATTGATGGATCCGGGTGGTCGAAACTAATAGCGCCTACGGGGGCGAAGTGGCGTAAGTCATATTTATAGGGGGCGTAGTTGCCGTGCCATGCGACCACGTCCAGCGGTGAATGATCAATAGTCGTTCGGTGGAACTCACCACACCATTTTATCGTCACATGGCAAGGCTGTTCAATATCTTCAAATTGTGCAATCGGTGTCTTGAAATCTCTTGGGTTTGCAAGGCAGTTAGCGCCGATTGGTCCACGGTTGGGCAGTGTGAACTTTGCGCCATAATTTTCGCAAATGAAGCCTCTCGCTTTGCCATCAAGCAAGCTCACCTTAAACACCATACCACGTGGCAAAATACAGATTTCCAGCGGTTCAAGATCAATCACGCCAAACTCGCTTGTGATCTTTAATCGCCCGACCTGAGGCACAATCAGCAGCTCCCCGTCGGCGCTGTAGAAGTACTCGTCCTCCATATCTGCATTGGCCAGAAACACATGCGCGGCCATGCCCATTTGCAGGGCCACATCGCCAGCTGTTGTCATGGTGCGGATGCCTTCAATGAAGGTGAGGTTTTGGTCCTTAGGGAAAGGTGCTGGATCCCAGCGATATTGGCCGAGTGAAACGATATCCGGGATTTTGTTGGGTGCGGTTTTCCAATAGGGATGGTTGACTTTCTGCAGGCGCGCCAGATGCTTAACTGACGGGCGAATGCGGTAGAGCCAGGATCGTTCGAGCGTTGTGTGAGGTGCTGTGAAGGGAGAGCCAGACAGCTGTTCAGCATACAGTCCGTATTCAACGCGCTGGGGGGAGTTGCGCCCTTGAGGTAGCGCGCCTTTTAGGGCCTCGGTTTCAAAATCATTTCCGTACCCAGCCATATATCCCGGCAGAGTTCCATAGCGACTGTCGTGGGTGTTCGCCGGGTTTTGATCCGTCGGATTTTCCATGTTTCACTCCAAGACATCACCAGCGAGTTTTAACGAAGGCTGATGCCGCTATATCTCCAGATCCAGTTGGGTGAAGGCATCAGACCATAGAACCGGATCGGCGCAATCAACGCGATCTGAGGGAGGTAATTCATCTCATGAAAAATACGTGATGATAATGGCAGGACCATGAGCCTTTACTGATTTACCTGCTAACAATCCTGACCCTTCAAACTGCGGCACCCATGATCCGTGGATTGGCTAAATCTTCAGTGGCAGTAGGGTCATAGCCAGCAACCGGGCGGCTTGTCTGATGGAGTTGACCGCAAGATGTCATTTACCGCGTAAGGAGCAGGTGCGCCTTTTATCGCCTGCTTCTATGCGGAGTGTGTGTCTCTTGCAGCTGGATTGGCTTCGGCTTTTTGGAGATCAGGGTTTCCCGGTTGTTTCAGATAAAGGAGGTCATGCTTCCGTTTAGGTCCGTTTTCAGATTGAGTTGGGCGCGTAAAAGCGATGGTGAGTGCGGGCTTGTCATCGCGGTTGTCAGCCTGAAAGCGGACCTTCCACCCTTCATAGCTTTCAGGCAGTAGCGGTACTTCTTGCCAAAGTAAATTGCAGCGGCTCATGTGAAAATGACGCTGCTTCAGGCCTGACTATATTCAATCTTCTTTTCATTATTCCTGAACTGACCCTCGGTCCAAAAAACTGACAATTGAGGCAGCCTGTTTTAGTCGAAGATGGTGCTTACGCGGCAAAATGAAAAGTTGAAACCTTTCTAATTATAGTTAAGCTGAGTAGCTAATATCATCAAAAATACGAGCCAGATTCTGTCGCCAGTTAGCCGGAATGTACATTTATCTAAAATTTATGCATGAGAAATTTAGACTGCTGAAAACAGATATAATGCCTTATGAAATTTACTAATTCGACGTAGCAAGAATTAGTTCCTCATTAAAAATACGTAAATTTTTCTAGACATCTCTCATGAAATCTAACTAAGTTGACAACGTTTCATATTTGGGGGCTTGTTATGAAAATATTGAATTCGGCATCCGCTCTTGCGATTGCCGCTATGACATTTGCGGGGGGGACCGCATTTGCAGCTGAAAAAGAGTTGGTGATCTTCAACTGGTTGGGTGGTTCAGAGCGTGATCTGATCATCGCACTCGAAGAGGGCTTCACAGCCAAATATCCGGATTATGAGATCAAGGACATTAACCCGGCAGCAGGTGGGGATGATCCGCGGTCTGGCATTCGTTCCGCGATGTTGTCTGGAGCAGAGTTTGATCTGCTGCTCAACACATGGCCTTCTTTTGAGAAGGAACTGGTTGCCGCCGACCTGATCAGCCCAATTGATTCTGCATGGGAGCAGTATGGCTGGTCTCAAGCGCTGAATGACAGCTGGCGTAATCTAGCGAAGCATGACGGCAAAACCTATGGTGCTTACTTCATCGCGGGCAACCGTTCAGGCGTCTGGTATCGTCCAGATACGCTGGCAAAAGCTGGTATCGCGGGTGAACCTATTCAGTGGAAAGACTTCCTCAGTTCCTTCAGTGCTTTGAAAGAAATCGGCATGCTGCCTGTTTCCATCGGTGCGAGAAGTTGGGCGCAAACGGAATGGTTTGAAAACGCGCTTTTGCGAACGGCTGGTACAGCATTTGCGAAGGAGCTGTCTGAGCACAAGGTGTCCTGGACAGATGCTGCGGATGCCGTGCTGAAAAACAAAAAGGCCGGCTTCATGCTGATTGGCTCCTGGGCAAACCAGCGTGCTAGGAATGAGTATGGGCTGACGCCGATCAAAGACTACTCATACATGCAGTTCCCGGTGATCAAGCCGGAATACGGCAATGCGATGAGTGTTGATGGCAAGAACTTCCTTGTGATGAAGCAAGCGAAGAACCCGGAAGGGGCAGAACTGTTTATCGACTTCGTTCTGAGCAAGGAAGGCTCCGCAATTATCGCGGCGAAGAACCTTGCAACCCCGAGTGCAAATGTGGATCCCTCGTCCTATGATCCGATTGTGCGCAAATACGCTCAGATTTTGCCGCTCGTCGATGTTTTCTTTGTTCTTGATGACCTTTTGCCAGCTGAGTTGAGCAGTGAATTCCGTATTGGCTTGCAAAAGTTCCTTCGCGACCCAGGCGATGCGAGCATTGACAGTGTCACAGCAGCACTCGAAGCAAAAGCGAGTGAGCTTTATCAATGAGTGTACAATATGGGTCTATTTTAACCTCCCAGACCCAGGCGGGGCCCTTTGCGGGCCTCGCCACACGGCTCTTCGGAGGTAACCTGCGCCGCGCTGACTGGATTGCATTTGCTCTGTTGGCGCCGACATTGATCTTCTTTAGCATCGGCGTGCTCTATCCGCTTTTCGAGACGATCCGTGTGAGTTTTCTGGACTGGACCGGATTGAGCCAGCCGAAACCTGCGGGTTTCTCTAACTATACCAAGCTGCTCAGTGATGCGAACTTTTGGAATGCCTTGCGTGTGACACTCACCTGGACGTTGGCGTGTACGGGCATCTCCGTTGCTATCGGCTGGAGTGTCGCGTTGATTTCCGGTCTGGCTCCCAAGCAGACCGCGCCGTTCCGTGTGGCAATTTTCGCAGCCTATGGCATTTCAGAGACCGCTAGTGGTTTGATGTGGCTGGGTATTTTGCAGCCGGACTTTGGTCTCCTCAACGGCATTCTGCGCCTCGTTGGGCTGGAAGGCTGGGCCTCGCCATGGCTGGGTGAACCATCCACCGCAATCTGGGGCGTTGTTGCTGCCTATGTCTGGACGCAAGCTGGTCTGCCTTTGCTCACCTGCTATGCGGCTATTCAGGCGATCCCGAAAAGCCAGCTTGAAGCGGCTCATATGGATGGTGCCTCTCACTTCCAGATCCTGCGATACATCATGGCGCCTCTTAGCCTTCCCGGTGTGCGCATTGCGATTTTCATCAACCTGCTCAACAGCCTCAAAGCGTTTGATATGATCCATATTCTAACATCTGGAGGTCCGATTAGGGCAACGGAAACAGTGGGTTACTTTATGTATCAGGAGTCTGTCATCTACTTTAAGCAGGGCTATGGCGCTGCAAGTACGGTGGTGCTTCTGCTCGCGGTTATCGTCTGTTCCATCCCACTTATTCTGGACAAGGCATCGGAGAGCAAATGATCACTCAAACTCCCAAATGGCCTGTGTATGTGCTGGGGTCCGTGGCGCTTGTCTGGATCATTCCGCTGGTTGGCATCATCGCCATGTCCATTCGCCCCGAAGGGGAAATCACCAGCGGGTGGTGGACGATCGAGCCGTTTACGTTCACGCTGGATGCCTGGCGTGAAGTCTGGGTCAACTACCCGATTGGCCGTGCGTTTCTCAACTCTCTGGCCGTTGCCAGCTTTGCAACCGTCCTTCCAGTTTTGTTTGCACCAGCGGCGGCCTATGCGTTTCACTATCTCAAGTTCCCATTTCGCCGGATCTTGCTGCTCATCCTTGTGAATGCATTTGTTGTTCCAAATCAGGTGGTTATCATCCCGCTCTTTAAGCTGTGGCGAGAGACTGGGCTCATTGATACCTACTGGTCTGTGGTCATTCCGTTCGTTGGGCTGTCGTTTGCCTGGGCTGTTTTGCTGGTCAAAAACTTCCTCTCCAACTTCCCGCGGTCGCTGATTGATGCGGCGCAGGTGGATGGGTGCGGACATTTGCGGACCTACTTTTTTATCGTGCTACCAAACACGATTACGGCGATGGCAGCAGTTGGTATTCTGCAGTTTATGTGGACCTGGAATTCCCTTCTGCTGCCAATGTTGTTCCTGCGGGAAAATGCAACCCTGCCGGTGATGCTCTCCACGATCTCTGGCGCCTATGAACCCAACTGGGATCAGCGCGCTGTTGCGACCATTATTACCTCCATCCTTCCACTCGTTATCTTCTTGTTCTTCCAGAAGTATTTCTCCGCTGACGGCAAAAATAACAGCGGTTCCAAGGGCTAAATCATGTGCCATAAAAAAGAAGTAAAAGACTTCCGATACCGCCAGATTCATCTGGATTTTCATAGTTCCGAACATATTCCGGGGATCGGGTCCAAGTTTGATCCGAAGCAGTTTGTTGAAACGCTGAAGCATGGCGAGGTAGACTCCGTCACGCTGTTCGCCCGTTGTCATCACGGCTGGAGTTATTACCCCACCAACGTGGGCAAACCGCACCCGGAACTGCAAAACCCGGACCTGCTGGGGGATATGATTTCAGCCTGTCATGAGGCCGACATTGCAACCCCGATTTACCTGACAGTTCAATGGGATGAGCTGACAGCTCGGGAGCATCCGGAATGGCGTGTGATGCAGTCGCAAAACACGGCAGCCAATTATCCGGGCACAGAGCCGTCCGCGATGAACCAACTTACGCCCACCTGGCACACCATCTGCCTGAACCACGAAGGTGCAATCCAGCGACAGATCGACATCGCTCTGGAAGTTTGCGCTCGTTATAATCCGCCTGCGTTGTTTATGGACATCCTCGCCTCCTGGGAATGCACCTGCAACGCCTGCCTTTCCTCAATGAAATCAGAGGGTTTGGACCCGCTGAAGGCGGACGATCGTAAGAGCAACGATAAACGCGTTCTTTTGCGTTTTTTTGAAAGGTTTTCGCAAGCCGTCAACGGCGAGTTCCCGGATACACGAATTTTCTTCAACTCTGGCCACATCTACAAAGGGCAGGATGAGCGCTACCAGTATTACGGTCATCTGGAGCTGGAGAGCTTGCCGACCGGCGGTTGGGGCTATGACCACTTCCCCGTCTCAGCACGGTACGCTGATACACTGAACCTGCCGTTCCTTGGTATGATGGGACGCTTCCACACGCATTGGGGTGAGTTCGGCGGCTTCAAGCGGGCTGATGCATTGTCCTATGAGTGCTGTCTGATGGTGTCTCTGGGTGCGCGTTGTTCCATCGGCGATCAGCTACACCCGAATGGACATATGGATTTTGCTACGTATGACCTGATCCGCCCGGCATATTCCCGTGTCAAAGCGCTGGAGCCTTATGCCAGCAACGCGACCTATCAGCGGGAAGTGGCGATCCTTTCTGTCGAGGCGCAAGTCTCCCAGCTTGGTAGCCACCTTGGGCACCGCAGTGAGCCGAGCGATTCCGCCTCTGCCCGTATGCTGCTGGAAATGCAGATCCCGTTTGATCTCATCTCCTCATCCAGCAGCTTTGATGACTACAAACTGATTATTTTGCCGGACAGCATTCGCCTGAGTGATGATCTTGCGGTTCGCCTCAAAGCGTTTACAGACGCTGGCGGCGCCATTCTGGCGACTGGCGAGTCCGGTCTTGATGTTGAGGGCAAGCGATACCTCCTCGACATCGGAGCAGAACTGTCTGACACACCAATGGATTATGACCCGAGCTATCTGTCCTGTCGGGGAAAGCTGGACGATGATCTGGTCGATTCTTCTGTTGTTATGTACGAGAAGGGGGCATCTCTGCGGGCAACTGATGGTGATGTGCTGGCTGATGTTCGTCCATCCTATTTCAACCGCACATGGGACAAGTTCTGCTCACACCTTCACACACCGGAAGATCCGGATGCCGAGCCAATTGGCGCGGCGATCGTGCAAAAAGGCAATGTGGCTTATGTGGCGTATCCACTGTTCCGCCTTTATGGCGCAACGGGCCAGACGCTTTACAAGTACCTTGTGCGCGGGCTCATCAACCGCGTTATGCCAAGCCAGCTGATTGGCACAGAGTTGCCATCAGCCACACGCATGTCGCTGATGAAGCAGGCGGACGAGCAGCGTCAGGTGCTGCACGTGCTTTATGCGCCAACTCAGCTGCGTGGCAGCGGTGTGCCGTATAATGACGGTCAGACCCGTGCGGTTGAGATCATCGAGGATGCACCGGAGTTGAAAGAAGCCAAAGCGTGGGTGCGTATGGACGAAGAGCCTGCCGATGTAACCTGCGCTTATTCGGGTAAAACACTGCCATGGCAGTATGACAGCCTCGACAAAAAGCTGCACATCGTCTTTCCTAGCCTTCATATCCATGGGGCCGCCGTCATCTCACAGGCAGATGACGCAGTGGCTGCGGAATAAAGGGCAGTGCAGTGAAAAAACCAACCATCCTCGATGTAGCAGATTCCGCAGGCGTCGCTGTCGGCACAGTCTCGCGTTATCTGAACGATCAACGCATCAGGAAGGACAACCAGACCCGGATCGAACAAGCGATTGCCGATCTGGGATACCGGGCCAACACACTTGCCCGCGCCATGAAAACAGAGCGCACAAACACAGTCGGGTATCTGGTTCCCAAGTTTGACGAGTTCAACTCGGGGATTTTGACCCAACTGGTGCGTTCTCTGCGTGCCCGTGGGTATTCCATTGTAACCTTTCACCATTCTGATGAAGCGGACGCCATCAACGAGGCGTTGGAATCAGCCTCCTCGCGGCGCATCGATGCCATCATCCTGTCCGGCACCCACGAGGTGACGGAGAAGGTGCAGGAGCTGTTGACCGGAGAACAACCGGTCATCATCTTCAACAACGATGTGCCAGGCGTGGAAACGGATAAGGTGCTGGTGAATGATGAGGCGGCTGCGCAAGACGCAGTGAGCCGCATGATTGACTTTGGCCACACCCGCATTGGTGTGGTGACAGGGGACCTGAATGCAAGTACAGGGCAAAACCGGTTGCAGGGCTACAGAAAAGCCCATGAGCAAGCTGGCCTGAGTGTTGATGAGGAGTTGGTTTACGTTGGCAATTGGGGCCAGCTGGATGGATACACCGCCATGGACAGGTTCCTTGGCATGGAAAATCCGCCAAGTGCTGTGTTCTTCTCCAATTACCAGATGACCATTGGTGGTCTGGATTGCTTGTCCAGCAACGGCAAACAGGTGGGCAAAGACATTGATCTTGTCACCTTTGATGACCCGGACATGTTCCGGCTGATCCCTCCGGGCATCACTGCCATTGAACAGCCCATTGAGCAGATTGCCCGTCATCTGACGGAAATCGTGCTGAGCCGGCTGGATGGAACGGCACCTGACCACCCCCGCAATATTCGCGTCAATTGCGCGCTCAAGCTGCGCGGCTCCTTAGGAGTTGCTCGGAAAGCCTCCGGAAAAACCCATGAAGATAGTTAGCTACAACATTCAATACGGAACCGGTATCGACGGAAAAGTCGATCTGGCAAGAATTGCAGGAGAACTTGAAGGAGCCGACATCATCGGCCTGCAGGAAGTTGACCGCTTCTGGAAACGAAATGGCAATGTAGATCAAGCCGCTGAACTGGCAGATCTGCTTGGCGGATATCGCTGGGTCTATGGCCCGGGCCTTGATATGGATGCCTCGTTTCACGATGAAAACGGCAAGCTGGTCAACCGCCGCCGTCAGCATGGGGAAATGATCCTTTCCAAATACCCGATCATTTCCAACCGCACTTATCCGTTGCCTAAGATGGGTTCCATCACCCGCCATGCCATTCAGGCTGCTTTACTGGAGGCCGTCATTGACGCGCCGGGTGGACCGCTTCGTGTCTACAACACCCACCTGTTTTACTGGTCGCCAGATTTCGCGCTGGTGCAGGCACGGTTTGTGAGAGATCGCATCAGGACAGCTCCAGCCGAGGGCGGGGCATGGTGCGGTGGGCCGGGTATCGACGCTCATTGGCTCAATGACGAACCTCAGCCAACCATGCCAACCGACTGCATTTTGCTGGGTGACATGAACAACGGGCCGGGCACGCCCGTCTACGAGGTGTTTACCGGTCCGCCATCAGAAGAAGGTGGCCGTGTGCAAACGCTCGATGGTTTTGTCGACCCGTGGGTGTGGCTGGGCAATGAAGAGACAAGCGGTAAGACCGCTCACTTCGACACGCGCCGCATCGACCACCTGTTTGTGAGTGCCTCTCTGCGGCATCGCATTGCGGGCATGCGGGTTGATGAAGAGGCGAAGGGCTCTGACCATCTGCCGGTCTGGCTGGAACTGAAAGACGCCTGAGGGGGAAAGCATGGCACAAGTTACTCTGAAGAATCTCGAGAAGTCTTATGGTCCAACCAAGGTCATTCATGGCATTGATCTGGAGATCAAAGACAAGGAATTTGTTGTTTTCGTTGGCCCATCCGGCTGCGGAAAATCCACCACACTGCGGATGATCGCTGGCCTTGAAACGATTTCCGGCGGGGAGTTGGTGATTGGTGATCGTGTGGTAAATGACATGCCACCGCGCCAGCGCAACATCTCCATGGTGTTTCAGGACTATGCGCTTTACCCGCATATGACTGTTGCCAAAAACCTTGGGTTCTCGCTCAAGATTGCAGGCGTATCTCCAAGTGAGATCGAAACGCGTGTGGCAGATGCGGCAGCTATTCTGGGGCTGGAACCCTACCTGAAGCGAAAGCCGGGTCAACTTTCTGGCGGTCAGCGCCAGCGTGTTGCCATGGGCCGTGCGATCGTGCGCCACCCGGATGTGTATCTGTTTGATGAACCGCTCTCCAATCTGGATGCCAAGCTGCGCACCCAGATGCGCATTGAGATCAAGAAACTGCACCAGCGCGTGGGCAACACCATCATTTACGTGACCCACGATCAGGTGGAAGCCATGACATTGGCGGACCGCATCGTGATCATGCGTGATGGCATCATTGAACAAGTGGGCAGCCCGCGCGAGGTCTTTGAAAAGCCGAACAACACTTTTGTGGCGACATTCATTGGCTCTCCGCCGATGAACCTGATCGACGCGCATGTCGCCAGCAGCAATGGTGACCCTGTGCTGAAATTAGGCGATGGCAGCGAGCTGAGCGCTCCGGCGCGCCTGCGTAACACATTGGAAGCAGGCAAAGCGGTGAAGCTGGGTGTGCGGCCAGAGGATATTTCGCCAGAAGGCAATGCGTTGCCTACAGCGGGCGAAATCGCGCAATTGCAGCTGCCTGTGTTGCTTTCAGAAGATCTGGGCTCAGAGGCAACTTTGTTTACGGAGCTGGCAGGCTCTCCGGTTCAGTCCATCATGTATAATCCGCGCACAGTGCATGCTGGGGAAACGCTGAGCTTCAACATGGCGCTTGATAAATGCCATGTGTTTGATGGTGAAAGCCTGCGCAATCTGGCCGCTTAAGAACTTTTGGGGTGTTCCCCGAGGACTTGATACCTCCTTGGGAGACGCGCTTGATCGATCAGATTGACGTAAACAAAGAAAAGCCCTGAGCGGATGTGCTCAGGGCTTTTGCTGTTATCGCGTATTCCCGAAAAGTGGCTCCGGTCTTCAGATAAGAATACGCGCTTCTTTAGCCTGTTGGAGGCTGGCTTACGCCATTTCTTCCATTTCAAAACCGGGAACCAGCTCAAGCGGCATATCCTGATAACAAACCGGACGCAGGAAGCGGCGGATCGCCATGGTGCCAACTGAAGTTGCGCCGAAGTTTGTGGAGGCTGGGTAAGGTCCACCGTGAACCATGGCATCACACACTTCCACGCCAGTTGGGAACCCATTGGCCAGTACACGGCCTGCCTTGCGCTCCAGCAATGGCATCAGCTTGCGAGCCTCAGCATGGTCTGCTGCATCAATGTGGATGGTGCAGGTCAGTTGGCCTTCAATGGTGCGCGCCACATCCTGCATCTGCTCGATGCTCTTCAGCTTAACGATGATACCGAGCGGACCAAACACTTCTTCCTGCAGCTCTTTGTTTGCAAGCCAGTTTTCAGCGTCTGTCACAAACATATACGGCTTGGCACCACGGGTTGCGCAGGCGGTGCCCACCAGCTCGTCAACACCCGCTTCGCCAGCGATTTTCTCAGCGCCGGAACGGTAAGCCACTGCAATGCCATCTGTCAGCATTGGCTGCTCCCCGGCAGCGCCCAAAGCCTCCTGAGCTTTGGCGATAAAGGCATCCGTCTCAGCACCTTCCACCAGCAGAACCACGCCCGGATTGGTGCAGAACTGACCTGCGCCCATGCACAGGGAGCCAGCCCAACCCGCCGCAATCGCGTCGCCGCGGTTGGCCAGCGCATTTGGGAAGATGAAGTTTGGATTGATGGAGCCCAGCTCGCCGAAGAACGGGATCGGCTCAGGGCGGGAAGCACACAGATCAAACAGTGCACGACCACCACCAAGGGAACCGGTGAAGCCAACGGCTTTGATGAGTGGGTGCTGCACCAGCGCCGTACCAACCTCACGACTGCCGCCCTGCACCAGTGAGAACACGCCTGGATGCATGCCGCAGGATTTGATCGCCGCATCAATGGCTTGTGCCACGATCTCAGCAGTACCCGGGTGAGCTTCATGCCCCTTCACAACCACCGGACACCCAGCAGCCAGCGCAGAGGCGGTGTCGCCGCCTGCTGTGGAGAACGCCAACGGGAAGTTGGAGGCGCCAAACACAGCAATCGGACCAACCGGACGCTGGCTCAAACGCAGGTCAGAGCGTGGCAGAGGAGCACGGTCTGGCAGAGCTTCATCGTGGGTGAGGTCCAGATACTCGCCTTTCTCAATATGATCGGCGAACAGGCGCAACTGACCAACAGTCCGGCCACGCTCACCGTTGAGGCGCATTTCCGGCAGGCCGGTTTCTGCGCAGCCAACTTCCGTGATTTCTGCTCCGCGCGCGTCAATCTCGTCCGCGACCGAGCGCAGGAATTTGGCGCGTTCTGCGCGGGTGGTCCAGCCGAAGGACATGAAGGCGTCTTCGCCGGCCTTTACGGCGCGATCAACCAGTTCGCTAGTGCCGCATGCATAGCTTTTTGCGGGGCCCGAGAACGGGGATGACTGGAATTTCTGGGCGTTATCGACCCATTCTCCGGCAATGAGATGGCAACCTGTTAGCATCGTTTCCTCGGCACATGAAGTTATTCGGCAGGCGCTGCAATCCTGTTGTGCAGCCCACAGCTTAAATTTGACAGTGATATATCACTATCCGCTATCAGGTTCAAGCCAATAACTTGATATTGTGCAAAGGTCTTTTCTATCGCAACTCCGTAAGGGCCTCATCTTCCACGCGAATTCGCAGGGCAAGAAGAGCGCCGTTAAAGCCTGAGAACAGGAAGGCGATTGGAAACAGGCCGAGGACCATAGGGGCAGTGAAGATCTCCAGAGCCACCAGCAAGTAGTTGGGATGGCGCACAAACGCAAACGGTCCCTTCGTCACCAGCGGGGTTTTGGCCACAATAATGCGGGTGGTCCAGCGACGACCCATGCTCAGCAATATCCAGAGGCGGAACATCTGCAGGACCACAAAGACGAGCAACCACGGCATGGAGACTGGTTTGTCGTAGCCCAGTACAACGAGTGCGATGATCCACGCCACATGCACGCTGACGATCAGTGGATAATGCGAGGCGCCAACCTCATAGGCCCCATCAGCCAGCAAGCGTCTTGTATTGCTGCGGGCAATAACGAGCTCAGACAGGCGCTGGATGACAATGAACGCCAGAAAGATTACGGCAGGCAGGGACGCCTCAGGCATTGATCACCCCTTCTGGTCTTTGGAAACCGGTGGTCTCCCAGCGCCCACTTGCCTCATTGGCAACAACGGACACTGGCTGGAAAGAAGCTGTGAAGCCGGGGCCAAGTGCGCACAGGACCATGTTGCCTTGTGGAGAGCGCTCCAGAACCCGCTCCAGCACGAACAGGGCGGTTGGGGCGGACATGTTGCCGAATTCCTGCAGGATTTCACGCTCCACATCCAGTGTATTGGCAGGCAGATCCAGCGCACCTTCCAGCGCCTGAACCACTTTCGCGCCGCCCGGATGGCAAACGAAACGATCAATACTATCCACGTCCATGGCAAGTGCATTCAAACTGCGCTCGGTGACATCACGAAAATGCTCGGTTGCGAAATCAGGAATAGACCGGTCAAACACAACGCCAAGGCCATGCTCTTCCACGTTCCAGCCCATAATGTTGAGTGTGTCCGGCCACATCTCCTGATGACCCGTGCCCAGTACAAACAACTGTTTTGAACTCTCGGGCTTGCTGGTGGAAAGGCAGGCTGCTGCTGCGCCGTCACCAAACAGAACTGTGGCGATGATATCCGCCTTCGTGAGCCGGTCACTGCGGAAGGAAAGTGTGCAGCCCTCCAACGCGACCACGAGCACGTTGCTGCCCGGTTTCGTCTGCGCCAGTTGCTGCGCGATGGAAAGGCCGGAGACGCCGCCTGCACACCCAAGGCCGAACACCGGTACGCGTAGAATGTCTGTGCGAAAGCCCATCTGCTTCCAGGCTTGCGCTTCCAGCGTTGGTGTTGTAATGCCGGTGGAGGATACCGTCACCACACAGTCAATCTCATCTGCGCGCAAACCTGCTTTAATCAGTGCTTTGCGAGCGGCGGTAACAAACAGATCTGTTGCGCCACGCAGATAGGTCTCATTTCGGGTTTTCCAGTCTTGGGGCTCCAAAAACCACTCCAACGGGGCGAAAGAATAACGTCTCTTCACGCCAGCGGACAGGAAGGTGCCTGCCATGCGCTCAAACTGCGCGAACTTAGGCCCGAGGATCCGGCGGGCGTAGTCCAACACCAGCGTCTGGGGCAATTCATAGGGCGGCACCGCTGTCGCAAGGCCGGTCAGGTAAACGGGCATCGGCTCTCCAACCCTGCTTTCATTGTTGCCAGATAATGCATCATCAACTTTATAGGCCTTGACCAAGCCGCTGAAAATCCGGCGTTTTTTGGGGTTGTTTTGGTGGGGTGAGATTGAGTGCTACGGAATGTCAGAGGGAAGTGGTTTGAGCCTCCCGTTCATTTGCGGTTTTCATACGGTAAATCGTGAAAGCAAGCAGGGTGGCGTTAGTGATATCGTTCAGAGATCCGCCCCAGGAGCCCACGATCAGGGCGTTGACCATCCATGTAAGAGCGCAAATGAGCATGGCGATGCGCATCTGGATGTCACTCAGGCAAAACAGTGCAAAGCCGCTCATGAGCGAGGCAGACCATGGCAGGAGGTCGATGAGCCCTTCATACACCATCACACTCATACCAGTTTGGATGACGGCAAAGAGAGCGAACCACGTATAGCCCTTAAAGCGCAGGGAAACGAAGGACCGCACCCCGTTGATGCCAAGGTTGGTGCCCGCCACATACGCGCCCATGAGCACATAATGGATGCAAAACAGGGAGCAGCTGACAAAAAGCAGGCTGCGAAACAGCTGATCACGCTTGGTGGAAAAGCCAACCATGTTGACGGCATAGGCCGCCAGCCCAAAACCCTGTATGACGAGTGGATCCATCTTCCATTTTCTTTCTTATTGGAAGAGGAGTGTAGGCGTGATTGGCGCTCAGATCGTCTGTAATTGCGCGGGTCAGAGATACTACGGGCTGGATAAGTCTAATCTCAGAGCGTCAGAGCAAAGAGGTGCAACGTCAATGGGTTGCCGTTCAACTGCACGGTCTTGGTGCCCGTTTTGTCCCAACGGAAGCCACAGGCCAATAGTACGTTGGAGGAGGCTGGGTTGTTGTCTGCTGCAAAGGCCTCCAGATGCTTCATCCCGCCATCAGCTCGCATTTGCTCCACAACGGCAAGAACAGCCGCTTTGGCGTAGCCTTTGCCCAGATGATTTTCGCCAACTCTGTAGCCCAGCTCAACAGTGTCCAGAGGCTCTTTGTCCAATCTGCGCAGGTTGATGCGGCCCACCAGCTCGCCATAGCCAGAGCGGACCAGATAAAACCGGTCAGGATCAGCCATCAGGTCTTTGATAACCTGTCGGAGCGACATTTCCTCAAAATGCTCGCGCCCGCGGGCGGGTACCCACTTTTCAAAGAAAGTGCTGCTGCTGCTCTCAAACTCCAGGACTTCGAGCGCATCGGCCTCACAGATTTCATGAAGGGAAACGGGTGGGGTGGCAAGCTGTGTGGGTGTATTCATAAAACATGCACTTTTGAAAATGACCCCTGAACATTAACGGGTAATCTCAAAAGAGAAAACCCCTCACGCGGGTAGGCGCAAGGGGTTCTCATTTGTAAGCTTCAGCAGGTTCTAAAGATCTTCGCGAGAAAGTGCATGGTCCGGAATGCTGGCGCAATCCATTTTCACCATGCCCTGACCATCCAGATACACCCAGTTGCGGTTGACACTTGTTGCCAGATACTTCTCATCATCTGCATGCACCAGTTCATCTTGCTTAAACTTCGGCAGGATCCAGACCTTCATCAGCACCCAGTAGAGCGCAAAGGCGGAGAAGAAACCAACGAAGTAGGAGAGGTCGATCACGTAGATCGCCAGCGCACCACCGACAACCCATGCAATCAGACCAGCCGGGTTGCAGCCTGCGATGTACTTGAACTGGCCGTCTTCCTCATAAAGCTCAGGTACATTGAGGCGGCGTTTGCGGATCACGAAGTAATCGCAGATCATGATGCCACCCAGCGCTGCCAGCATGGCGCCGTAAAGGCCAAGGTATGTGAAGAGGTGATCAAGGATCAGCCAAGGCATCGCCAGCGTGCCCACGATGGCCGCCAGAACCAGACCCATAGCGTAAGTGATCCACGGAGCGCCTGCATTCACGAAGGTCAGTGCTGCCGGGATGAGGTTGGCGCTTGTGTTGGTGGACCATTGTGCCAGCACCACCATGACCAGCAGAACCACGAGCGTGATACCAGTACCCTGGCCCTGAATAACGGTGATCGGGTTCCAGTCACCAGCTGCGATGAAGGACACTGCGCCGATCAGCGCGATCCAGCTCTGTACGACTGGCAGGGCAACGAACTGCGCCAGAAACACATTCTTGTTGCGCTTGAAGAAGCTCTTGGTGCCAGCTTCAACATGCAGGAAGCGGGTGATGTTTGGAATGTCCACTGCCAATGAGGACCAGAAGGCCATGTTGGCAACGAAGAGGGCAACGATGGAGATTTCTGCATCGCCAGCAAAGGACCAGATGTCTTTTCCGCTTGCTGTGGCAAGGTTATCAAGCGTGAAGTACATCCACACAGAGATTGCCATGATGGCTGGAGCGGCGATTTTCGCAAGACGCTCAACAGCGCGAATGCCCATGGCGGTGTTGGCCACCTGCAGCACGGCAAACCCGATGTACCAGACCACCCAGTTATCGAACCCGGTGAGGTAAGAGAAGATACCGTTTAGCGCCAGCGCTCCGAGGTAGGTTTGAATGCCGAACCAGATGGCCGCGACTACACCGCGAGTGATGGAGGGAATGTGCGTGCCCACGGTGCCAAACGGTGCGCGGAGATAAACGGCAAAGGAGATGCCATGCTCGGTGCCGATGTCTGCTGTCATCGCCATGACGATGCCAAGCAGCAGGTTGGCGAAGAAGATTGTTGCAATAACGATTGGGAGAGGGAGACCCGTCACACCGCCAGCACCCAGCTGGAAGGTTGCGATGATCACCGCCATCGAGATCCAAAGCCCAATGTAACCACGGTTGGAGATGGCACGTTGATTAAGCCAGACGGGAAGGATGGCTGGCTCCATGAGGCGGGATTGGCCGCGTGAAGTCTCATCCATAACTTGGGTTTGTGCCATGTTCTAGATCCTGATGTATATTAACTTTTTTGAGACAGTAAATCTTAGCAGAGCGCAAGTAGGCGCGTGCAAAAACAGCGCTCACAGCAAGACGTAGAAATAACATTACCGTTTGCCGGTAGTTGCACTACATGCACTGCGAGGCTGAATACAGCCTGATGAGATTGTTCTGCTAAAGTCGGCTAACTAACCTGAAAATATGTATTGCGCAAGTAGGTCAGAGCAAATTTTACTAGATTTTAGCAAAAGTATTAGAGTGAAAATATTTATTGAGTGCGAATAAAACTTTAGAGCTAAGTTTTTTGATCAATTGGTAAAAGTATTTTGTGATGTATTTCTTGTGATGCGTGCCTCTAAACCTAGGCCGGAATAGAGACACGCTGTCAGATGGATAACTTACTTTGATTTTACGCAACTGGCCTGATACGGGCCATCCAGTTTAGTTTGAAAAGAGTATGCGTGGCAGGTTTTGACGTAGACGTCATTTTTGTAAACTTCAACTGTGACATGCTCAAACGTGTCATCATATGGCAAGCTGCCGCCTTTGTGCCAGCTCTTGGTGATCACGAGATCGGTGTTTCCGACAGAGTTGTAGCCGTTTGTGATTGACTCTTGAATAGAGTTGGAAAGCGTGTCGGCGATGGTGGCTTTTTCGCCATCCGAGGATTTAGCGCTCAGTTGCTGATCTGTCGCTGGTAAGTCTCCAACAAAGACAGCGGCTTGCGAGCCAGAAAGTGCGACTGTTGAGATGAGAAACGCGCTCAGAATCATTCGTGAAAGCTTCATGTAGTTCTCCTGTTCTTATTGGCCCAACTGTGGGCATTCAGGAGACGCAGTCAGAATGGTTTTGTGAAGCGGACTAGATGGCGGGCTAAATCTTAACTCTCCGCTGAAGGACATGCTCCACAAGTACCGTCAATGATAGACTTCTGCTTCAGTACGTCAAAGATCGTCTCAAAATCTTCCTGCTCAAGACCGGATTGCTCTTCAATGACCCTTGAAATGTGTTTAATTGTCTGAGTGCGTAGCGTCTGACCTTTGCTCGTCAGTGCGACCTCAATAGCGCGGCGATCTTCTGCGGAACGTTGACGCTGCAGCAAATCGAGTTTCTCGAATTTATCAACCAGCACAGTCACGTTGGAGGGCAGGCAGAACAGCAGGTCTGCGAGTTTGCCCATGCGCACGGGTTCGCCCAGATGCAGCAGCATATTGGTTTCTGTCGGTGTGAGCTTATCAGCATATTCCGAGTAGGATTTATGGATACGTCCCAAAATTTCCTGAAACTGGAAAAGCACAAGCATGCTTGCCGGTAAGTCTTTCATTTCATTCACGTCCTCAAGTCTGCAGGTGGCGTCATATCAGGTTTGCTTTAAAAAAGTAATATTTATAATATTGAACTATTAAATTATTGTAGTATATAAGGCGCAACAGAATGGAGTAAAGACATGTCCAAGTCAGTTGTAATTTATGGCGGTGGAATTGCCGGGGCGGCCCTTGCAACCCAGCTTGCAAAGCACGCTAATGTGAAGCTTGTCAGCTCGCTTGACTATTTCGAAGTGCCCATGGCTATGCCGCGCGTTGCCGTTCAACCAGATTATGCTCATCAGGCAGTCATGCCATTTCAGTCTTTTTTGAAGGGCGTAGACTTCATTCACGGCAAGCTGGAGCGGTTTACCGGAGAGACAGGGCACGTCGTTGGTGCTGATGGTGCTGAACATACATTGGAGGCTGATATCTCCATTCTAGCAACTGGTAGCCGGTTTCCCTCAGAGCTGATCCGCCCGACCTCTGGCTCAACGAAGGAGCGACACGCCGCGTTCAAGTCGACCCATAGTGCGATTGAAGCTGCGCAGAAAATCTTACTTGTTGGCGGTGGCCCTGTTGGCGTTGAGATGGCGGGTGAGATTACCGAGCGGTTCCCGCAAAAATCTGTTGTTCTGGTGGAATCCAGCGGTGAAGTCCTCAAAGGCACCTCCCGCAAGACAGCAAACCACGCCGTGAAAGTGCTGCAGCAGCGCGGTGTGACGTTCATGCTGGGCGAACGCGTGCTTTCACCTGCACCATCCAGCTCACAGAAAGCTGAGGCCGGGCAAGCCAAACTCTCCAGCGGTGTGGTGGTAGATTACGACCTGATCATCTGGTGTGTAGGCGGCAAGCCGAACACGGATTATATGCAGCATGATCTTGCTCATCTGCTCGACACACGCGGCTATATTGCGGTTGAAGACACGTTCCAGATGAAGGACCAGAGTAACGTCTTTGTGCTTGGTGACATCGCTGGGATTGATGAAGTGAAGAAGGCACTATATGTGCGCGGTCATGTGAAAACTGTGACCCATAACGTGTTGCAACTTCTGAAGAACCCGCAGGCCAAGCTGAAGAGCTATAAGCCGAAAACCAACGATAACATGATGGTCGTGACCCTTGGTAGTCAAACAGGCGTTTCTGATGTGCCACCAATCGGTACAGTGAAAGCCAGCTGGTTTACACGCATGGCAAAGGCAAAGACCATGCTGGTGCCCATGTACCGCAAAGCGCTCGGTGCTGCTGCTAAGGCATAGACTGTACTTGAACACTCAGCTTGTGGCGTGTTGCTGAAGCAGAGCTGCTTCCTGATCAGCTGTCAAACCGCATTTGAGAGCTGTATCGCGCCGGGTGCGGTCCCACGTCAGCAACGGACTGAGCGTTTCGTTCAGTGGGCGACAGGTTAAACCGGCTGCCTCTGCACGGGTGGTGTCCACGTTCATGAAGTGCGCCTAGTCTGGAAGTGAGGGCATCATGACGGGCAGATCGGTCCATGGCTGAATACCTGCGTCAATGATGTGCTCTTCTTCCACCCAGTGCAGTCGGGCAGGGGAGCCAGTTTCTGAAATGATTTTCTGTAGCAGATCACCCAGTTGAAACGGAGAGCTGGTGACATTCCAGATGCCTCCGCGTTTGGCCTCAGCACAGGCCAGTGCGAAATCAGCCACATCCCGGACGTCAATCATCTGCACCTGCCTTGATGCAGGAGCAGGAGCTGGGACAGCTGGGTTTTGCGATGTGGCTTGGTCGATGCGGCGGACCCACCAGGTCAGCCGGTCCGTGTAGTCGCCAGCACCAACCAGCAAGCCGACCCGCAAGGACGTGGCCCGCTCGCCAAGAACCTCTTCCGCGGCAAGCTCACATGCCCGTTTGAGCGCACCATACGAAGCACCATAGGAGGTTGCTGAACTGCGTTCTGCTGGGGAGAGACTTTGAGAGATTGCCAGATCATCTTCAGTGGCATTCGGGACCGAGTCTTGTTCATTCAGGCGCGATTTCGCAAATGTGCCGTAGGCTGAAATTGAGGAGATGAACACATAGCGCTGCAATTGGTCTCCCAGTGGTTCCAGCAGGCTGCGCACTGCGTCCGGTGAAAAGGCGCATGTGTCAAAGACCCAATCAAACTTGTGCTGCTTCAAAACACTCAGATCACCATATCGGTCTGCTGCAATGGCCTCTACGCCATCTGGTAAAGATCGTTTGGTCGTTCCACGCACCAGCACAGCAACCTGATGCCCTGCACCGACGAGTGCATCCGTTAT
This sequence comes from Pseudovibrio sp. Ad37, assembly GCF_001623075.1. GTDB lineage: Bacteria > Pseudomonadota > Alphaproteobacteria > Rhizobiales > Stappiaceae > Pseudovibrio. The sequence continues at coordinate 35,989 of NZ_LMCF01000087.1, read as the reverse complement.
GGCTCCACCCAGAAACCCAGTTCCACCAACGACCAAAGCCCGCATGACTGTCTCCCCTTACTTGCAGAGTACCCTAGACATCTTGGTGTTGTTGTCCAGCCACGGTGATTGGTTTGATAAGGACAGTTACATTGACGTTGCGGCGTCTGTCTGTTATCTCCCCAGCCCTCAGCTGCAGCAATTGGTGCGCAGCACAGTTTGGAGCGAACCATGCCTTTCCGCGTTTCGCCCTTCAAAGGGCACTGATCCTTCTCAGAGCCAGCGCTAGCGGCCTTTAGGATCTTCTTTCGAGCAGCGCTCGAAGATACTTTCAAGAACTATAGGCCATTTTCATGGGCAATTTACGCTTGGATTGCGCGACCCGCGCTGCTAGTGCGCCTGCGCCAATCCATAAATTCTATGGGACTTCTGCCTGGATCCTAGGGGATGCAGAGGTCCAACTTAACAAACTTGCTGAGCTTGAGGCGGTCAAACAGATCGCGGCATTTCCTGATTTGCATCCCGGCCCGGTCGGTGTCGCAATTCTGTCCGACCGTGTGCATCCGCACATGATCGGCAATGATATTGGCTGCGGCATGACTGTGTTCCGCACCTCGCTCAGTGCTCACAAACTAAAGCCGCAGAAACTGGCGGATCGCTTGCGTGCGCTTCAGGATCATTCTGATCTGGAAGAAGGGCAGGCGCATCTGCGGGCTGCCGGTTTGCCAGAGGATCTGGATCCCCATGCCATCGGTACGATTGGCGGTGGCAACCACTTTTGTGAGGTGCAGGTTCTGGTAGAAACGCCGGATCCGGACCTTGCTGCTAAAGCCGGTATTGCGAAAGGCGACGTATTGCTCTTCGTGCATTCCGGCTCCCGTTCCTTCGGAGCTGGCATCTTTAATGATTATGCAGCGCTTGGTCCGGAAGGGATGGCAGCTCAGGATGAGCGCGCTCACGACTACCTCAAAATGCACGACCTTGCTGTGCGATGGGCCAGCTTGAACCGCAAAGTGATTGCAGAGCGAGCAGCTGCGTCGTTGCGCTGCGATGTGGAGCTGGTGGTGGACTGCAGCCATAACCTCATTGAGCGCTATGGCGATGCGTTCCTTCACCGCAAAGGCGCGGCCAAAGCGGATGTAGATCTGGTGCCGCTAGCAGGCTCCAGAGATGCAAAGAGCTTTTTGCTGAAACCAACCGGCAACAAACCGGAGGCATTGTCCTCATTAGCGCATGGAGCAGGGCGCAAATACGACCGTGCGTCCATGCATGGGCGTATCGCGAAGCAGAAGTCCGTTCGCAATGCTTTGGCGCGTACGTCTTACGGCGGGCGCGTTGTGTGTGAGGATAAACAGCTCCTGGTGGAAGAAGCTCCGCAGGCCTACAAAAACTCAGAGGATGTTTTAAGCCAACTGGTTGAGGCAGAGCTTGCCACGTGCTTTGGGGTGATGACACCTGTTGTTACGTTCAAGACAGCGCGTGGCGCGGATGAGCGGAGGGGCAAACGATGACGCAGAACGCATCTTTGCGCTCCGCCATACCCTCAGCACGATGGAAAAAGCAGCCCAAAAGCTCGGACTTTCAATCGTGTGTGATCCTGAACAGAACGGGCCGTCTGTTGATGTGGCGTCTGTTGAGGTCACACTCTCAGGCAGCGGCAAGGAGGCTTTTGCCAGATCATGGTATGGCACCATCAAGTGGACATGCCAGAGTCCGTTTCGCCCCAACCACAAACGGCAGAACTGGTTCATTGGCGTGTTTGAGTTGCCAGCCCTGACGGAGGACCGCGGAGAGCCGAAACCGGAAGAGCTTCGGTTTGAGACTTTGCGCGTTGGTGGCCCGGGTGGCCAACACCAGAACAAGACTGAAAGCGCGGTGCGTGTGACTCACGTGCCGACAGGTCTCGCTGTGGTGGCCAGAGATGAACGCTCGCAACAAGCAACTCGCTGTGCAGCGCTTACAGGAAAAAATTGCAGGTCTTTCTGTGACAGAAAAGGACCGCCTGCGGAAAACACAGCGACAGCTTCATCATGAACTAGAACGTGGAAATCCTGTGCGCTGCTTTAAAGGTGCACGATTTAAGGAGATCTAATGTGAACAGCCACGAAGTGGCTCTTTAAGATAGCACTCGTGGTTCAGATTCGGGTTTAAGGGAGGCTCTTGGATGACTGATATTGTGAATGGGCTGCTGCTGCGAAACAACCATGTCCTTATGGGGCTTCGGTCCCCGGCCCGGCGGAATTTCCCGGGCGTTTGGAGCTTCCCCGGTGGTCATGTTGAAGCTGGGGAGGAGCTGGAAGCGGCTCTTTTGCGGGAACTGAAAGAGGAAGTGGACATTAAGGCAGAAGCCTTTGCCAAGGTCACTGAGTTCAGAACTCAAGTTAACGATCAGCACAATGCAACCGTCTTTCATCTGTTCACTGTGACCCAATGGCAAGGTGACACAAAGAACCTTGGTGATGAGCATACTGAACTGCGATGGGTGAATTTTCAGGGGGCTGTCAGCCTGCCCGACCTTGCGTTTCCTGAGTATCGTGTGATCTTTGGCGTGCTAAGAGGACGAGGGGAGCTGTGAGACAGCTCCAATAGATTAACTCTGCGTTTTCTGCTGTGTGTCTGCACCGGCAATTTTGCGGCCCCACTTGATGTTGGACCAAACCATCTCATGCAGAAAGTAGAAGATGAAGCCAAGGGTTGAGCTGACGATGGCAATGCCGCCACCGAGCGTGACGGAGCCCGTAAAAATAAATCCGATCAACGTCATAGTGAAAAGTCCCATGACTTGCCAGGTAACTGATTTTGTAAAAATGCGTGATGCAGAGTCCATATAAGATGTCCAGGTAAGAATGTAATTCCTCCTCTCGTTGCTACCGGAAAAAATGCGGATTGGACATTTGGTATATTAGCTGCAATAAATTCATTTTGTTGATTGTAATCTACAATGGTGAATTTGATGGACAAGCGCGACAGAGCTACTTTGTTTCGAAACCGGTTATTCGAAGCGATGGCAGAGGCCGATGTGACGCGCAGCCAGCTGGCTCGCAATGCCGGTGTTGATCGCTCTACCGTTGGCCAGTTGCTGAACAACGAAAACCCGCGGTTGCCCAACAGCCAGTTGCTGGCCGATCTGGCAGCCTCGCTCAGGGTGAGTGCGGATTGGTTGCTAGGGCTCACCAACAGGCCAGAGCGTCCGGGTGATATCATTGCAGCTGCAATGGCCTTGAGCCCGGCGGAGCGATCTTCTGTTGATGAGCAAATCCTCAACTGGCACAAGGAAGCAACCGGGCTGAAAGTGCGCCATGTGCCAGCCACACTGCCTGACATTTTAAAGACAGACCGTATGCTGGCGTGGGAGTATGCCTCATTTCGCGGGTTGGACCCTGAAGAGGTGGTTGGGTCTATCAGCGGACAGCTGGACTGGTTGCGCTCGCGTCAGTCTGATTATGAAATCGCCATCCCGCTTCATGAGATACAAGCCTGCGCGCAAGGCATTGGCTATTATGCGCATCTGAATAAGGAAACGCGGGTTGAGCAGTTGAAATTTGTGGCAGATACCTGCCGCCAAATGTTCCCTCGCTTGCGCCTGTTTCTCTTTGATGCGCACAAAGTCTTCAGCGCGCCGATCACCATCTTCGGGCCAAATCTGGCGGTGGTCTATGTGGGGCAGTGCTATCTGGCATTTCGTGAAGCGGAAAGAGTCAGCTCGCTCACTGATCATTTCGACTGGCTTGTCCGCGAGGCCTCTGTGGATGCCAGAGACGTCGCAGATTATGTGGAGACTCTGATCGCGTAGATCTGCAGCTTAAGTCACTTCGGTTCTCTCAATTTCGGTCTCCCATGCAGGCTCGGGTAGGTTGTGCTCTTTCAGGCAAGAAAAGATCTTGACTGTGAACAGCAGGCCGAGCCCCAGCTCGAATGTGCTCAGGGAGATCCAGATGAGTTGAAGCGCACCCTCCTCAATGCTCCAGTTGTAAGCAATCAGATAGGAGGCCGGGACGCTGCCAAACCACATAGTGAGGATGCGGGTTTTGAAAACATATGTGTTTTGGTGAAAGCTCTGCAACATGCCGCTGGCGATGAAGGAAACAGCAAAAGCCACCGCATAATACCAGATGTGTGAGGTGACGGAGACTGACAGCTCGAAAATGTCCTGCCCATAATTGCCAAGCGAGAACAGAGAGGTGATTTCCCGATCAAAGCTCTGCAACAGCACCGTCACGACTGCCACATAGGAAAACGCCACGAACAGGGAGGCGCTGGCAATTTTGGGAATTCGCTCAAACTGATTGCGGCCAATGGCTTGGGAAGACAGGATCGTCGCGCCATTGGCAATGCCGATCACCGGAATGATGCCGACATAATTGAGAATGACGTTGAAGTTGTTGGCCGCCAGTGCGGTGGCCCCCACCATGGACACAGCCCAGATGATGGCGGTGTTGCCAATCTCATCCGTACTGTCATGTGCGCCCAGAGGAACACCGCGTTTGAAGAGCGCAATCACCTCAAAAGCCCGCCGTGATTTACTGATCAACGCCTTCGCCTCATTCAACGCTGCAACCCGCAAAGCGCGAGGTGTTTGAGTGAGATAGACAACCAACACAGCAAGGGACCCAAGCACCGTTCCGATAGCTGAGCCCGCCATGCCAAGCTCGGGAAATCCATAGAGCCCGAACACCAGAACATAGGTCATGGGCATGGACACCAACTGGCCTGCAATGCTGGCCTTAAAAATGAGGTGTGTGTTTCCAACAGCGCCAAAATAGCAACTCGCTGCGCCGTCAAGGATCATGATGGACCCGAACAGCATGGCCCAACTGAGATAAATATTCTCCAGTGCAATGATTTCTCCCGGTCGGGAGCTGAACTGCGACAGGTTCATCAGTAAAGGCAGTGTGAGGATGAGGCCTAATACGCACAGGATTGCGACGGCGAACAGTCTGCCACCCATCTTGTGTGCCGCTTCTATTCCGCTGCGGGCATAAGCTTCTGCAATGACTGATCGGCCAATCTGGGTGACGCCGGAGAAGAAGGAGATTGCGGACATGCCCATGAAGACCGCCGGGCCAGAGGCCGTGAGGGTCTGTTCGGAATAGGCGGCGAGACACAGTCGGTCTACGATCATCATCAGAGTTCTGCCGGACATGGCCAGCATCAAAGGACCTGAAATGCGCAGAACCCGCGTCAGTTCATGATGGAACAGCGGAAATCTAAGCAACTAAGAAATGTACCTTACGGAAATAAAACTAAAAATCGTAGCCAGTATATATAGCTCTTTCTAGTTGTAGATACACTTTTACGCAATGCACATGACTATACACATGAATGAGAGTATGTGTTGCTGCTCCGCCACAAACGGCGTAGGCCGCTACGTTTTCAGGCCTCGCCGGCTAATGAGACGAGGCCTGTTTTTTATGGCTTTATAAGCACTTGCTCAGCATGAGAGTATGTTTGAGGTCTTAAGCCTTTGCCGTCTGTTCTTTTTCATTTACTGGTTGGCCAAAGTAAGCGCGATACATGAATATGACGAGTGAAAAGATACCCCAGCTAAAGACAATGTCTCCGGGCACGCGGGCCCAGACCAATGCAGTCATAACCGGGCCATGGATCGTTTCTGGTGCACGAGCGAGCCAGTAACTCTCAGTAAAGCTGATGTAGGCCTGGTAAATCCCTTGCGGGATCAGCGAGAGCCCGAGCATCATGGCAAGGCCGATATTGAGCCCCCAGAACGCTTGCTGCAGCCACTTGTCACTCCAGCGATTGTCTGGAATAAGCGAGCGCAGGCAGAACAACATGAGGCCAATACCCAGCAGGCCATACACGCCAAACATGGCGGCGTGACCGTGGGCTGGTGTGGAATTGAGACCTTGCATGTAATAGAGCGCCAGTGGTGGATTGATAAAGAAGCCGAGCAGGCCAGCGCCAACCAGATTCCAGAACAGAACCGAGGCGAAGAAGTTAAGCGGCCACTTGTAGTGGTTGATCCATTGAGTATTCTGTTCCAGCTTGTGGGTCTGGTAGGCCTCAAAGCCGATAACCAATAGTGGAACAACCTCCAGCGCTGAGAACACTGCCCCAAGCGCCAGCACCCCGATTGGAGTACCGCTCCAGTACAGGTGGTGGAATGTGCCCAGCACACCGCCGGCCATAAAGATGATGGTGGCGAAAATGACGGCGACAGCTGCGGTTGAGGCGCGTAGCAGTTTCAGATTCACAAAAATGAGTGCAATGATGGCTGTCGCGAACACCTCAAAGACGCCTTCAACCCACAAATGAACCACCCACCAGCGCCAATATTCCATGACGCTGATATGAGTGTTCTGGCCCCAAAGCAGGCCTGCGCCGTAAAGCAAACCAATGGCGACCGCGGACAACAATGTGAGGGCAATGAGACTGCGGTTATGACCACCCTTCAACGCTGGATAGAGAGCACGCAGGACCAGACCAGTCCACAGCAACAGGCCGATGAAGAGGAAGATTTGCCAGAAGCGCCCCAGATCAACATATTCGTAGCCCTGATGACCGAACCAGAAGTTCATCGTGCGGGAGAAGAATTGATTGACCCCGAGCCATTCGCCAGCAAATGAACCTACGACGATAATGATGAGACAGAGCCAAAGGAAGTTGACGCCAAGCGTCTGATAGGCTGGGTCCTTGCCGGAAAGTAACGGCGCCATGAACAGGCCTGTGCCCAGCCAGGCCGTTGCGATCCAGAACACTGCCAGCTGCGTGTGCCAGGTGCGTGAGATGGAATAAGGAATAAACTCTGCCAGTGGGATGCCATAGAGATCCTGCCCTTCAACGGCATAGTGAGCGGTGAGAATTCCCAGAGCCACCTGAGCAACCATCAAGGCTACAACCACCCAGAAGTATTTGGCTGTCGCGCGCATGGATGGTGTCAGTTTGGCATTCGCCAGCGGGTTCTTTGTTGCTGCACCGCCTTCCGGCACAATGCGCTCGCGCCATAAATCATACTGGCGCACGTAATAGAAGCACAGGGCTCCTGCACAGCCGAGCAGCAGAAGGATACTGACAATGGTCCAGATGAAAGCGGCTCCGGTGGGCTGATTGCCGACCAGTGGCTCATGAGGCCAGTTGCTGGTGTAGGAGATTGTATCATCTGGCCGGTTGGTGACGGAGCTCCAGGAGGTCCAGAAGAAAAAGGCGGAGAGTTTTTGAGCTTGGTCGGGTGTGATCAGGATGTTGGGAGGGAAGGCGTAATCGTCTCGAAGGTTTTGCCCGTCGAAGTTGTCATAGGATGAAAACAACCTTGTGAAGTGATCTTCCACCTGTCTGACGGCAATTGCCCTGTCATCTGAAATTGTGATGGTTTCGTTGGCAGGGTTGTAGCGGTTGCGCCGCATTTCGTCTTCTATGAGGACCTGAAGGAAGGCCCGTTGCTCATCGCTTGGTGGGGTGTAACCGGAACCAACCCGATCGCGGTGGTAAACATCCAGAAGAGCCAGTGCTTCACGGTGCAGCCAGTCGGTGGACCAGTCCGGCGCTACATAGCTGCCATGACCCCAGACGCTGCCCTGTTGCATGCCACCTAAAGACTGCCAGACATTCTGGCCTTCTTCGATGTCATCCTTTGTGTAGATGATATCGCCATTGTCCGAGACCACCATGTCCGGGATCGGCGGTTTCAAGCGGTAAATTTCGGCGCCAAAAAAGAGCAGAACACCAAAGGAGAGGACCATGCCAACGGCGAGGAATATCCAAAGCCGTTTGAGTGAAAAGGTTACATCATAGTCCTTGTCAAACATGCTTTTAGCTCCTGACCTTGGGGGAAACACTGGCTTGCGTTTCAAATCAGAGTATCAATCTGACTTCGGCCGTGCCTCCCTCAAAGTTAGGAGAGGCGCTTATGTGCCCACTGGTACGGCGCTAACCGGGTTTTTCTGTGGCTCGTTGGTGAGCCTGCTGCGTAGTAGTTCGCCTTCCCCTTCAACAATCGGGTAGGCAACAGTGGTCAAAAGCGCATTCAGGTACTTCAGATCACTGATGGTTTCCAGATGAATGGAGCTTGTTGTCCGGCTGGATTGACGGTTCTGGCTCAGGCGGCGCAGGTGCGCATCGCGGCTCTTGTATTCCAACTCACGTACAAGAACCTTGCGAGCAACCAGATCCCGCGCAAGCTCAGCATCGCGAGTGATGAGCACACGCAGAGAGAGTTGCAGGTTTTGCAGCACTGCGGCGTGGAGGTCTTTGATTTCCTTCCAACCTTCCTGTGAGAACTCCTTGTTGAGGCCGGATTTCTTCTCTGCCAGAACAAGCAGGTTGCGCTGAACGACATCGCCCATCTGTTCCAGACAAACGCAGTAGTTCATCAATTCCGTATACTTCTGATAGTCCTCATCGCTCATGGATTTGGTGGTCACATCAGTCAGATACTCTTTGATGGAGCGGTGCAGATCGTCGATCTCGTCATCCATCTTCATCAACCGTCTGGCTGTGTTTGCATCATCACCACGGAACACCACCATCACACCGCGCAGCATGGCTTCCACCTTTTCGCTCATATGCAGCATTTCACGGGTAGCGGCGTTAAAGGCGAGGTCGGGGGTTTCCAGCAACTTGCGGTCAAGCAGGCTGAGGCGCTCCATAACAGCATCTTCGTCAGACTGGCCTGCGCTATCAGAGATAATGAGTTTGGTCAGGCGAGCGACAATGCCAATGGTTGGAATGCCCAGCAGAACAACAGCAAGGTTGAACCCACTGTGGAAGTTAGCGATTGCACGTGCCGGATCATCGCCCAGCATGTCGATGGTAAACACATCAAAGCGCATCAGCAGCAAAGTGATCAATACACCGGCCACGCGGAAGATCATATTGCCAAGCGGTACACGGCGTACATCTGCACTATCGCTCATGGTAAGGACCAGAGGGATAATACTGGAACCGATGTTTGCGCCTAAAATGAAGAGCAGAGCACCTTCCATTGGCAGCACGCCTGTGCTTGCCAGTGTCATGATCATGAGAACCACTGCAACGGATGAATGCAACAGCCAGGTCAAAGCAGCTGCAGTGATGATCGCAACGAATGGGTCACCAATCAGCAGGTTCAGGATGACAGGCAGAGCTCCACTTTCACGCAGAGGCTCGGAGGCCATGCCGATGAAAGAAAGTGCGATCAGCATCTGGCCAACACCAATGATGATGCGTCCCGTCTGGCGCATGGTGCGCGTGCTGCCGCGGGAGAAGAGAGCGCCACCAACAACAAGACAAACCGGGAGAAGCCAACTGAGGTCCAATGAGAGCACCTGAACTACCATGGTGGAGCCAAGGTCTGCGCCAAGCATGATGGCAAGGCCAGCTGCCAGCGTAATGGATCCTTTGCTGATGAACCCGCGCGCAAGAATGGCTGTAGCTGTTGCACTCTGCAAGATGATGGAGACCAGAAAGCCGGTTGCGAAGCTGGTGTAGCGGTTCTTAGAAGCCTGCTGCATCCAGCCTTGGAATTTCTGTCCAACCGCTCGCTCAACACCTGTTCGGATCATTCTGGTTGCCCAGAACAATAGGGAAATACCGGCGGCAAGGTGTAGAAGTATTTCAAAACTGCTCATCACAGCCTCCGGATTCAGCTCTCTCGGTTATTAATAGGAGGCTCACTTAAACGCAGTTGTCGTGATACACGGCAAAGGTCTTTAAGCTGGAGTTGTCGGACTATCAGAATATGCGAGATCTCTCGCTTCCCCGTTTTGACGAGAAGGGAAGCAAGGGATCGCTCGCGTGCTTTGGGAGCTTTAGCGGATTCTTGAAATCGATCCGGCAACTAAATTAGCCACCTCAATGATTTAATAAATAACTTAAGACACTTATGCCAATAACTCAATATGCTTAGCTCAATTATGGCGAGAATTTTGCGCAAGTATTGCGTTTTTCGTGGCGTCGCGTGATGAAAGCAGACCAATGAAGTTGAAGTGTATGAAATCGCGCAAGTATTTGAAATATATGAATAATTATTAGCTGGCAAACCAACGGGAAGTATAACAGGTAAAATGCGCACAGCGTGCGTTTTCCCCAGCCCGTCACAAAATCGTAATATGGCGTCTTTTGCTCCGTATTTCCCGTATATGACTCGGTTTCGCCTAGGTTTGACTAGCTGATGCAAAGGCGCATCAAGTTGAATGACCTGCTGCTCTCTTGTGTCGTGTTTCAAACCAAACCAGTTTGTCATGTAAAAGAAACAGGAAATCTGTAAGGCTCCGTAGATAATGACTAGGTTTTTCTCAGTGACTTGGGTTAGCAATTTCTCATCGCGGATCACCTATCACAGTTTATAGAGAAAATTACTTTGAGGTTTCTATGAGTTTTATTCGCACGTCTCTGCTCTCGCTTTCGTTGGCTTTCGCACTCAACTCTCCCTCTCAGGCGGCTGAAGAGCCAACTGAGGAGCAGGCTGTCATCATCGCCAAATGCGTAGATGAGAAGGGCGGTGGCTATCCAGCTATGGCTTGTTTTGGGGAGGTGATGGAACAGTGTATCGGCAGCCACTATCAAAACAGCCATATGATTTTCTGCGCAGTGCAGGAATATATGGTCTGGGACCAGCGCCTCAACACTGCGTATGCTGAGATCATGAAGCATGCCAGCACCAATGTGAAAGCCAGCCTGAAGAATGCGCAACGCAACTGGATCAAGTTTCGTGATGATACGTGCTCCGCGAATGCGCTGATTTATGAGGGAGGCAGCAACGCGCCGCTCGCCATGTCCGTTTGCATGGGAGACCAGGCTGCGGTGCGCAGCCTGCAGCTCCAGCAATTTCTTGTCGAAGCTGGCCCGCACTAATCAGGATTGAGAGTGCTCACTGATGAACATGGCCTCTCCCTTTAAAGGGGCCAATATTCGGGAATAGCAGTACAGGCCAATGTGGTTAGGCTGAACGGATGCTCGTTTCAAAATCTGTCGCGTAATCCATTTTGAAATCCGACCCCGCGTTTCAGGGATACGCCTTAAGGTCTGTGCTGATGAAGAAGGTTCTGATCCATATCGGTGCGCATAAAACCGGTACAACTGCCCTGCAAAAGCAGCTCTACTCCAAACACCCTGATTTGTTTGATGATCGCACAAGCTTTAAAGCAAGCTCATTTATGCGACTCTATGAAAACCGTATGATCAAGCCCAAAGCAGAGGAACTAGCGGACCTTTTTCAGGAAGCAATTACTAAGCCAGAGACAGACACTTATAGAATTTCTCACGAAAGGCTCATGGGTAAGGCGTTCGTCCATAAACAGTTCTATCCCAACGTCAAACGTTACTCTCAGCTCGTGAAAGAACTGCAGCGACGAGGTGTGCAAGTTAACACGCTGGTCACCGTGCGAAACCGTACCGACTTCCTGGTCTCGTTCTTTCTCCATTGCCTGTCGTGGCAAGGCACTCCCAAAACCTTTCATGAATTTGCAAATAAGGCAGTCACTCCCTCGTTTGCATGGCAAAGTGTTGCACAGCAACTAGAGCGGATTTCTGTCACGTACCTGCCTCAGGAGGCGATGGAGAAGCATCCGGCCGAGTATGTTGATTTGATAAATAAGTTTTACGAGAAAAAGCTGCTGGAACCGGATGATCTCAGTCACTGGGCGAACTCGGGTCTAAATGAACTGGGACTATCAATCATTCCGCAGCTTTCTACGATTGAGGATGCAGGGCTTCGGGGGGTGTTGCTCAAAAGTGCGCTTGATTATTGCAAGCAGGGCAAACGAGCAGTGGTGCTTTCCAAAGATGTTGAGGGGATTTATCGCAAGCATTTTCTGGAAGGAGACATTGCTTTTGCTAAAGCAAACTTTCCTGCGCCGTTCCGAAAAATCTATTCACAGACGAAACCGGTGGCAGAACAGTTCTGGTTTGCCTTCGCAAAGGCTGATGCCTGAGTAGAATCTTAGTGCAACCTTCAAACCGTCAATCTTGTAAATTCCAGCGTCCCTACAAAGAGTTGAGTAGGAGCAGCTGCGGTAGTCAGCGTGCTCGCTGACTGCAATTCCGAGTGAGATGAGCAACTTTGGATGACGGCAAGGCGCTGATATCCTGTATGGCAGCCCTCATAACGTTAAACTCACGCCGGTTTTACTGTACCGTCAGTAACGCACTGGCATAGTGTGCAAATCACTCAACTGACAGGAGAAACCTGACCTACTCCGATAAATGGGGTAGGCTTGTGCCATTGCGCAGGTTTCGCTGCAGCTTGAAAGCAACAATAATAACAGTTGGACGCAAACGTCCTGATCAAGATGAGTGAAGAGGCGCCGTGTGACGCAGGTTCAGCTGAAAAACCTCTCAAAAGTGTTCTCAGGAGCACCAGCGGTTGATGCCATTGATCTTGATGTGGCGTGCGGCGAGTTTCTGGTGCTGCTGGGCCCGTCTGGTTGCGGCAAAACCACGAGCCTGCGTATGGTCTGTGGTTTGGAGCAGCCGACCTCCGGCTCCATCTGGTTCAATGGGCGGGATGTGACCACTCTGCCTGTTCAGAAGCGAAAAGTCGGCCTTGTTTCTCAGCGCTTCGGCCTGTTCCCACATATGACGGTTGAACAGAACGTGGCGTTTGGTCTGTCTGTGCGCGGCCTTTCAGCAGATGAGCAGATGCGGCAGGTGGGCGAGATGCTGGAGATCGTCCGTCTCTCGGCGTTTGCTAAGCGCTTTCCTGCTCAGTTGTCCGGTGGACAAATGCAGCGCGTTGCGATTGCGCGTACGTTGGTGACTAAGCCTGAAGTGCTGTTGCTGGATGAGCCAATGGCGAGCCTTGATACGCTGCTGCGTACTGAGATGCGCCAGTTTATCCGCGATCTGCATGATGAGTACGGCATGACGACGCTGCTGGTGACCCATGACCAGATTGAGGCGATGGATCTGGCGGACCGGATTGCGGTGATGTTTGACGGTAAAATAGCGCATCTTGCAGCACCCGATGAGATCTATCAGCGTCCAGCTAATGAACAGACTGCCCGTTTTATGGGGCATTCCAATATCTTTGCATGCACACCAACATCTGATGGGCATATCGAGAGCCCTTATGGCCAGCTCATGCTGGGAGCTGGATCAGGCTTTGGCACTAAACAGCCATCAAAGGCTATGCTGCGGTTTGAAAGCATACAGATTGAAGAGTGCCGCGAAGCACCGCAGAAAAATGAGTTCTCCGGCACAATCACACGAGCAGAGTTTCTTGGCGCGATGATGCGCTACACGCTTCAGGTGGGAGAGGGATCTCTGACCGTTGAGGAAGCATCTACAATCAAAAGAAAAACAGGCGATGCGGTCACCGTGACCTTACCGCCAGAGCAAATTTGGCTGCTGCAGTAAAAGCGGCTGAAGAACCGGTTGGGGGCAATTTATGAAGAACACAAAGTCACGCACCAAACAGATGCTACTTGCAAGCACGCTCGCTGTTGTCAGCTGGAGCAGCGCTGTGCAGGCAGAAGACGCTCCGGGCATGTTCCGCAGTGAGTTTCTGAAGGGCAATCTGGGGTGGGAAGATGTCACCGCCAAAGCGCGTGATGAAGGCACCGTCAACTTTTACTACTGGGGCGGGTCCGACATCATCAACCTGTGGGTTGATCAGGTGGCAACACCAGCATTGGCCGCCGAAGGGTTGAAGCTGAACCCTGTGCGGATTACGGCAACCAAAGACACGGTTGATGTGGTGATTGCTGAGCTGGCAGCAGGCCGCGGCGAAGAACAGGGCAGTGTGGATCTGGTCTGGGTCAATGGCGAAAACTTCTACTCTCTCAAGCAGCAGAATGCGCTGTGGGGGGCTTTTGCCAACCGCCTGCCGAACTCAGTGAACTTTGAGTGGGATGAAAGCGATCCGCGTTCACTTCTCAACCTGCGTGATTTTGGCGTTGAAACTGGGTTTCAGGAGATGCCGTGGTCTGGTGAGCAGTATGTATGCTCCGTCAACCGCGCTCATGTCTCTGCAGAAAATACACCAGTCACCTTTGCGCAGTTGAAGACCTATTTAGAAGCCAATCCGGGCAAGTTCACTTACGTGAAACCTCCGCATTATCTGGGCAACACCTTCGTTCAATCGGTCCTTTATGCGCACAACCCGGATGGGACTGGTGCAGCTCCATACCAGCAGAGCTTTGAAGAGCTGGGCGGAGAAGAGCTGGCGCGCCTGATGAAGCCGGGTATTGAGTACCTGAAGAGCATTGAACCACTGCTTTTAGGCGGTGCTTCCGGCAAACCACGTTATGCTGAAAATTCTGGAGAGTTGGACAATCTCTTCCTCAACTCCGAAGTGCACTTCAATTGTAAATTTGGTGCGTTTGGCAATCATAACGGCCTGATCACCGGCGCGTACCCAGAACAGGCGGAGGAAATGATCTTCCCGGCTGGGAACATGATCAAGAACAAGAACTACCTTGCTCTGCCGCTGAACAGTCCGCACCCGGCAGCCGCTCTTGTTGCAATCAACTACTTCTCCTCGGCAGAAGCGCAGGCTTCCAAACTGAAAACCGCAGGCATGCCTGTTGGTTTGGATCTGTGGCGCCTGAGTGAGGAAGAAACGGCAGAAGTTGCAGCTTCCGCACCTCCACATTACGGCGTGACCCAGCAGCAGCTGGATGACAACATCGCACCAGACACCAACGCAAGCCTTGTTGATGTGATCGAAGCCACCTGGCTGGCTGTCATTGAACGCAAGGAAGACAAGCCTTTGGCAGATATCGTTGCGCAGGTCTCTGGTGAACTGAACAACTAACACTTTTGCGGATGGCGGCTTTCTGCCATCCGCCTTTTATGAAACGAAAACTGATGCCAAAGGCACTTCCCGTGAAAACCAACAGGACCGCATCTCTAGCGCTCATGCAGAATCTGCGTGATGTTGCGGAGGTGATGCCTTTGCTTGTGGTTTTGCTGGGGCTGTTTGGCGGAGCTGTTGTGCTGGGCATCCTGCAAAGCTTCGGCTATGCGCCGTGGTTTGGTATCAATGAGTTTCCGACAACCCGGTATTTTGAACGCCTCTGGTTCTCCTCCGATTTTTGGGCTTCACTGGGTCTGACGCTCTATTACGGGTTCGCTGCAACGCTGATTGGCTTTGTCATTTCAATTCCGCTCAGCATCGCTCTGTCCAAGAAGTTCAGAGCCTCCCGCACTTTTGCGGCACTCATCCGCTTGCCGCTGATGGTGCCGTATACCGTTGGCATTGCACTGGCATTGGTAATGCTGGGTAACGGCGGACTGCTCTCGCGCATCTCTGCAGGTCTTGGGCTGATTGATGATCCGGCACAGTTTGTCCAGATCCTCAAAACCCATTGGGGCTGCGGGATTATCGCTGTTTATGTTTGGAAGCAGGTGCCGTTTATGACGCTGACACTATCTGCCGTATTGGCTCGGAAAGGCGAAGATACGGTTGAAGCAGCTATGGTGCTGGGTGCCAATTCCAGACAGATCTTCTGGCGTGTCACGCTTCCACAAATCATGCCGGGCATTGTCTCTGCCTCGCTGATTTGCTTTGCGTTCAACATCGGTGCTTTTGAAGCGCCGCTTATTCTGGGTGGGGGGTATCCGGATACCCTGCCTGTGCTGGCTTGGCGGTATTTTCAGGATGCCAACTATGCGTTCCAGTTGCAGGGCATGGCTGTTGTTGTTTCACTGGCATTGGTCTCAGGCATCTTCCTCGCAGCATATCTGTTGGGTTACCGCAGATATGAACGGGCAAGGGGGCGTGTGTGATGATCTCCAGCCCCCGGGACATCAAGTCCATCAGCCCATGGCAACGCCTGCTCGTGTTGGCCATGGCGACTTTCACCATTGCACCGTTTGCGCCACTGATCATCCAATCTTTGGCCTTCCGTTGGGCATGGCCGAATATTCTACCAACCGTCTGGTGGCATGAGCAACGGGAGAGATCTCCGTTTCCATTGGCATGGGACTATGTGTTCTCGCCAAGTTCTCGCGTAGCAGAAGCCACGATCAACACGCTTGGTATCGGCATTGCTGTGACGCTGTTATGCCTGCTCATTTGCTTACCTGCGGCGCGCGTGCTGGCACAGCGCAACTTCCGTGGCAAAAATCAGCTTGAGTTTTTGATCGCCCTGCCGCTTCTGATCCCTGAAGCTGCGATTGGTATTGCTCTGCTGATGATCTTTATCGCGCTCGGACTTTCCGGCACTTATGCAGGCGTTATTGTGGTGCATCTGATCCCCACCATTCCCTACATGGTGCGCATGCTGACGGCGGTTTATCAGGGGCATGGAACGGAAGCAGAGGATCATGCACGCGTTCTTGGTGCCAATCGACGACAGATCTTCTTCCGCGTGACCTTGCCGATGATCCTGCCTGGCGTGATTGCAGGCTGTTTGTTCACCTTCCTGGTCTCAACCAACTTGTTTCTGCTCACGTTTTTCATTGGGCAGGGGCAAATCATCACTCTGCCAACGCTGCTGTTCGCAAAAATATCTGGCGGTGCACTGGATGCAACAGGAGCTGGCATTGCTCTCATCGCTTCGGTTCCGGGTATCATCCTACTGATCTTCACAGACCGCTTTATTCGCAGTTATCCGCTAGCTGAGTAATCCCTTAAATAATTGGAGAACTGTCTCGTTCAACACACCTGAAGTGAGGGCTGTTGGTTAGGTTGAAGCCATGGGAAGAACTTTAGGCATTAGATTATGACGGGTATTTCAGTTGGCGGAGCGTCCTCGTACCATGCCCCGCTGGAAGTGAATGCACCGGCAGCTCTACAGGCGGCAGAGCTGGGTGGTCACACTGTTTCTAAATCCAACGAAACGCATATTAGCGAAGGCTCGAACAGCACCACGAGCAAGATTTCAGAATTTTTTGAGGGCATGGCAACCAAGCAGATTGTGTGGAGCCAAACCGATGCAGATGCAGCGGTAGACCGCCGCCAAGAAGCTGCAAGTTCGGCTGTTTCCGCCGTTTTCTCTAATTTGAAAGATGGCAGACTAGCTGAGGCTTATCAAAGCTTTACGAAGTTGCACCATGCTGCAGAAAAGCTGGAACCCAACAACCCACGTGGGTTTGTTTCAAAACAACTGCAAAATGCGGCCTCTCAATTTTCGACACAAGAGCGCGATGCAATTCGCCTGCATGATTTCAAAGGTGATGGTGATCGGCTGGTACGCGGTCATTCTGCCCATGCAGAGCGCGCTCTTCATGTCTTTGAAGGGCTTGTGAAAGGCGGCCTCATGTCCGTCGGGGATCTGAGTTCAGAAATCCACTTTATCGATGACATCATGAGTGAAATTCCATCTGCGCTGAGGGGCGTTAAGACAGAACTCACTCTGTAATCTGATCATACGTGAGAGGAAAGGCAGCGCAGATTGCTGGGGCACCCTCTCACATTTTGCAGGCATGGCATTTTGCAGCCTTTTTCGTAAAGGCTTTGGAAGTGCCGGGTATTGCGCAGTCTGCGGGTAGGGCCAGCAGACCACTTACACATCAAGGGGCGTCTAATGGAAATGGTAGAAAACACACTCAGGCAGTTTGGTGAGACGATAGGATTGCCTGACCTGAAACTAGACTCAGAGAATATGTGCTCTTTGACTGTTGATGGTGAGATTGAGGTGTTTTTTCAGGTTCTGGACTTCAAAGCAAACGTGGTTCGGCTCAACAGCCGTTTGGCAAGTTTGAACAACGTCCCGAAGTCGCTTTACCTGCATCTTCTGGAAGCCAACTACAACGGCATGGGAACGGGGCACGCAGCGCTATCAATCAACCAGCGCAGCTCCGAAGTGCTTTTGACCCAAGCTATTCAGGTCGACAAACTTTCAGCTGAAGAGTTTGCAGAAGTCGTCAAACTGTTCGTGAAGTACACCAGTTTCTGGGTACATGAGCTGGTGGAATTGGCAAAGTTCCCTTCTGATGAGCCTGTTCCTGCGCAGAACATGCCAGTTGATAGCCTGAACTCTCAAATGCAGTATCTGATGCCTTAAGCGATCACTGCGAGCTTCTGATAAATCTGGGATCTCGCAAATCGGGTGGGTTTTGTCCGCATTGCCGCCAATAGTGCCTCCAGTCAACCGGTGGAGGAAAACATGGAACTACACGGACAAACGATCATCATCACGGGTGCGAGCAGCGGAATTGGCGCTGCAGCAGCCGAGTTGTTTGCTGCTGAAGGCGCAAATGTGGTGCTTGGGGCCAGACGCGAAGCAGAGCTGGCAACACTTGCAGACAAAATCACGAAACAAGGAAGCTCAGCGACTTATCTTGCAGGGGATGTGACTGAAGAGGCCTATGCCTCCGCACTGGTGGAGCATGCGCTCAACACCTACGGCGTGCTGCATGGGGCCTTCAACAACGCCGGCACTGTGGGGAATATGGAGCCGGTCCCAGAGATGGACAGTACCAACTGGGAAAATGTGCTGCATACCAATCTCACCAGCGCATTTTACGCGGCCAAAACACAGATTCCGGCTTTGAAGAAACGCACAAAGGGAGCGATTGTGTTCACATCCTCCTTTGTAGGGCACTGCAACAGCGGCATGCCGGGCATGGGGGCTTACGCTGCCAGCAAGGCTGGGCTGGTTGGGTTGGTGAAATCGCTGGCTGCAGACCATGGACCAGATGGCATACGGGTCAACGCGCTGCTCCCCGGTGGAACCAAGACAGCAATGGCGGGTGATGATCCAGAGGGGCATGCCTTCATCTCTGGCTTGCATCCACTCAAGCGCATGGCAAGCCCGAAAGAGATCGCCCAAGCCGCACTGTTTCTGCTCTCGGATCGGTCTAGTTTCGTGACGGGAAGCGCGATGACCGCTGATGGCGGTGTCTCAATCCGGCTGATTTAAAGCTTTGCGAACTCAAAAGGGAGGCGCTGCCTCCCTTTTACTTGCTTACCAGTAGATGGTGACCTTCCAGCCTTAACCCAGCATCAGCAATGCGTTTTGCCCATGCCTTGCGCGTTCCAATGCCTGCGGGCTTTTCGAACAGACCGGCTTCTTCTGCTGCTTTCGTTAGAGCAGCATACTGTGGGATGTTGGGATCGTCTTCCGGCAATAGCAACTCTTTGCGATGCAGGATTGGCGGGTTCTCGCGCTTGGAATAGTCGATGGCCTTGCTTGTCTGAGTTGCAAGATCAATCGTGATGGAATGGAGCAAAGCGGGAAAGCCGGAGGCCTCAAAGTCCTCGTAATGCAGCAGCGAGACTTTGTCCTTGCTGATCTTGCATAGATTCCAAGCGGTGTTCGGATGCTGTGAAACGACCTGAGCCAGCCGTTCAGCCTCCTCTGCTGGGAGTAATTCTACGCCAGAGCGATGCAGATAGAGCCAACCACCAACACGGCGGCCAATTCTCGTCTTTTGAGCCATAGCTCTTCTCTAACCGAAACTGGTTGCACATGCAGTTCAAATTGAGGTGTTAGCGAAACGGAGAGATAAAAAACGCACCACCTTAAGTAGTAAGGCGGTGCGCTAGGTGGTTAAGCCTGAAGCAGCTTAACAGCTTCGTCTGTTGTCCAGACCGCGTTTGCGATGAAGCGGAAGTTGGTCAGCGCAGCCAGATAGCCGTCACCATCTGGAATAATTGCAGCAGCTGTGCCATCGCTTACCACAGCTACCTCAAAGCCCTGCTCGATCAGCTCGCGCATATGGCTCTCAGTACACAGGTTGGCAGACATACCCGCCAGAATAACCTGATCAACACCCTGTTTGCGCAGCTGAAGGGACAAATCGTTGGTGTCGTTGCCGTAAACCTTGTGCGGGGAGGTGACGATGGTTTTGCCGTCGTTGATGTACGGCTTGTAAACGTCCAGCCAGTCTGCACCGGAGCCTTCAAAACCGTCAACGTTGAGCGCACCTTTGCGGTCGAACATGCCGATGTTATGCATCAGCTTTTCGAGTGCACCTTCAAACTTCCAGCCGTGATCGGTTGGATAGTAGTAGTGAGGAGAAACAGCCACGGTGATATCTGCTGCTTTCGCGGCTTTGAACAGACGCTCAATGTTGCTGACAGTGTTGTTGCGGGTCACGCTTTCGCCCACCACGCCCCAGGTTACACCATCAGGAGACAAGAAGTCATTCTGCGGATCTGTTACCACAAGAGCGGCACGGCTCAGATCCAGCTTCATATTGCTTGGAGGCAGAACGGACTTTGCTGGTGGAGCATATGGATCCTTCACTTTATCCTGCGCCTTGGCATGTGCTGTACCCGCAATTGCTGCGCCGCCAACAGCTGCTGCAGCGATCAGACCGCCGCGCAGAGCATCGCGGCGGCTGAGTGGTTTCTTGTGATCATGATCATTACACATCGTCTGTTCCTTCTCTTGTTTGGTGATGAGAAGATGGATCAGGCTATGTGCCTTATGGTCTAAAATTGGTACCTCTTCGTCCTTATATGTATCATTTCATCGATTGGTGCCGTATAGGTACAGGCATGGATATTCATTTTATTCTCGATGAAATGGAGATACAGGCGCACCCGTTTGCTTTGTGTGAACTCAATGGCGCTTGCGATCTTGATCTGGACAAAGACCCTTTGGCGACGCTGCACTATGTGCTGGCCGGGGAAGGGGAGCTTGTGTTGCCCGGGCGTCCTGCCATTCCGGTCAGCAAAGGCTCACTGATCCTTGTGCCTGCGCTCAAAAAGCACGTCTTGCGGAGCTTTGGACGGGTTCACGATCCAATCCCCAGTTGCAACCCAGACAAGTTGAACATGGCACACCTGATCCATAACAGTGACAAGCAGGACAAGGGCCAGCTTATCGCCATCTGCTCCCGTATCTCGCTTAGCCTGCGGCAGATGGAGAACTTGATTGATCTGGTGCAAGAACCAATTGTTGAGAACCAGGCTGGAGAAGATGCCTGCGAAGCGCCAATCCGGCGATTGCTGTTGGAGCTTGCCAACCCTGCGCCCGGAAGCCTCGCCATGGTGCGTGCGCTGCTGATGCAATGCATGATCGAACTCATCCGCCGCCGCTTCAACGACCAGCACGGTGGGTTGGAATGGATGGCAGCGCTTCGTGATCCGCGCATGTGGCCAGTGCTCAGGCACCTCCTTGATGCGCCGGGTGAACCGCATTCCGTCGAGAGCCTCGCCTCCCTCGCGGGCATGAGCCGCAGCGGCTTCGCCAAACGCTTTCAGGAAGCGTACGGCAGTGGCCCGATGGAACTTCTGCGAGACGTGCGCATGCGCCGTGCAGCCACTATGCTGCTGGAAACAGACCACCCAATTGAGCGCGTCTCCCACCTCATCGGCTTCCGCAGCCGCAGCGCCTTCTCCCGCGCCTTCGAAGCCGCCATAGGCGTTTCACCGCAGAAGTTCCGTATGGAGCGGAAGGGCTAAATGTAAACCGCTGGCACCACCACGTTTGTCAGCCCTGCTGACCTCAACTCTGCCGCGATGCGTTCCACGTCTGGTTCTTTCATAGTGGGCCAGGTGAGGGCTTCGCCTTTGACGCCGTGGTGTTGGAAGGCGTTGAGGCGCAGGGGCGTATCCGTATCCAGTGCACGAACGAAGTTAGCGAGGTCTTCGATTTCCTCATCGCTGTCTGTGCGGCCCGGGATGAGCAGATAGCGCAGTTCATGCAGCTTGCCTGCCTCAAAGAGCAGCTTAGCGGTGGCCAGAACGCGTTGATTGCTGCGGGTGGTGAGTAGGTGGTGCAAGGTGTTGTTGAAGGCTTTGATGTCCAGCATCACACCGTCGGTCACGGGCAGAACGGTCTTCCATGCAGCTTCGGGCAGGTAGCCGTTGCTATCGATGAAGCAGGTGAGATCCTTCAGCTTTTCATCCGTTTTGATCGCTGTGAACAAAGCGATGATGAACTTCAGCTGCGTCGTAGCTTCCCCACCTGAAATTGTAATGCCATTCAGGAACGGTTTGTTCTGGTAAAGCAGCGCCAGAACATCATCAACACTGTACTGAGTCACCTTAGGGTTGGCGTTGATGGGGCAGACGTCCAGACACTTATCGCATTGGTCGCAGATGCTCGCATCGTGCACCACTTTGCCCTGCACGATAGTCAAAGAACCGGTTGGGCACTCTGGCACGCAATCGCCGCAATCGTTGCACAGCTTCATGGTGTGCGGGTTGTGGCAGGTCGGGCAAGCGAAGTTGCAGCCTTGCAGAAACAGGACAAGCCGGTTGCCCGGCCCATCCACACAAGAGAACTTTAAAACCTTACTGACTGTAGCGAGGGGCAAGTTCATGGCTCATCACCCGAGGTGCACGCTCCAGTATTTTACCAGTCTCAGCAGCTTCTGCACCCAGCACAGTTGTGTTGATGCGAGACCCACCACACTCCTTGAACTTCGCAATGTCTGACAAGCGCACCATGTAACCGGTGATGCGCACCAGATCATTGTTGGAGACGTTGGCGGAAAACTCTCGGAAGCCCAGTTGGAAAGCACCTTTCACGAGCTGCTCCAGCGCGGCTGGATTGTTCTCGATGGTTTCATCCAGTGTCAGGATCTCCGAGACACCAGATGGATAGAACGCATGGTGCTCTGCCAACGCCTGAACGTGCGTGACTGGATCGGGTTCACTGCCGTAAGGGATACGAACACCTGGCGTACAGCCATCATCATCGCTGAGGCCTGCTTGTGAATGCAGCATAGCCTTGCCGCGCCAACAGTTTTCCATTGGACGCATTTCAACAACCTCATACAGCACTTTGGAGATGCGGTGACCAAGCTGGTTGGCGGTCTCATCGTGTCCGTACTTGCCAGCGCGGCCTTCCTTGGCCTGCAACTCATCCACGCACTGCGCCATGGCAAAGATGCCATACATGGCCGTGAAGCGGTCTCGGCTGATCCAGTCTTCCTTCACAAGGAAGCTTTCAAAGAAGCCAGACTTGTTGAAGAGATGGTCAATTCGAGCTTCTGTCAGACGGAAGTTGAGGTCAATGTATTTCGGCAGAACGTTCTCGAAGAAGTCTGCCGTATCTTTGGATCGCCGTGCCACTTCACGCAGGTTGATGCGGGTCAGAGTGGAAGCACCGCCGCATAGAGGCAGCACGTTGTAACAACTGGCGACACCATAGCCGTAGTCATCAAACAGAGGCTGATGCAGCGGATTGTTGGCGATGTGCGGTTTGGAGCATTCAATGATGCTTTCGCAAGCCTGTGAGAAGATCGCATCAGAGCTGACATCAGGGTCCCAGATGAAGGTCAGGTTCGGTGCAATCTGCTTCAGCTCTGCATCAATGCGCATGATGGTGCGAGCAACACGGTTATCGGTTGGCCCCACATTGGCATGCATGAAGGCATCCGGCAGGACACGGTCTAGATAGCGCCAGAACAGCTTCAGCTTCTTGTAAAGATCTTCATCGCTGACCTCATCGCAATACGGCAGCAACAGATTGTCGAGGCGACCAATGAACACCGGCATGTTGGTGACAGACGGCACGTGATGATAAGCAATCATCAGGGAGTTGATAGCTTCATCCAAGGTGGTTGCCGGTTCCAACTCAAGGAAGGCACTCCCCTTTTCCAGAACCACAGAATAGTCGGGCATCACATAGCGCGGTTTGAACGGCACATGCCCCTCATACATGTCGCAGATAACACGCTCTTCCAGCGCCTTGGCGGTTTCCTCATCAAGCTCAGGGTAGGGCAGAGAGTTTTCTGCCTCCAGCGAGAGATAACGCGCCTTTTGCGTAAAGGAGAGGCCTGGGTCTTCCGTAATGCCCTTAAACCGTTTGAGAAGCTCCGACATGGGTTCGTTCCTTTTTGCTCTTTGGAACAAATCTTAAACCCGGGAGACAGGCGAGGAATTGAACTACCGCAATTTCCGATTGGAAAAGAAGGATGGTGCACAGGGCTGGAGCTTCTTATGGAAAAGCACTCGAGTTGGAGAGTGCGATTTCCAGTGATGCGATATTGCATGGCTGGTCTTTGCTTGTCGTAGAAGCAATCGGATAGCTTTTCAGTTTTTTGTCGCGAATGTCATCATGCTAAGTTACTTTACCCTCAAAATCTCCGAGCAAAGGTTTTAAGACTTGCTTTATCACTACACATCTGTCCAGACGCTCGCACTAATTTTGAAAACCAAAGCCATACGGTTCAATAAGCTATCCAAAGTCAATGATCCTCGTGACGGCTGCCCGCTTAATCAGGAAATGAATGAGCAAATATTCGTTTCTTGCTGGATACGAAGATCAAAAGATTCAATCCCAATGTGGAAGCTTTATGCAGGGCTAGATGGTGTGCGGATTGGTCTACCGGAAGATATGTTTACGACCCATCCTACAAAGCTACCAAATCATGAAATTGAAGTAGACGGACAAAAAAAAGCAGATTAAGCAGCGTGTTATAACGGACATACTACGTGGGCCACATATAAAGAAAAACTTTGAAACTGCGGCACCCATCCACTACGGACCTAAATATCAAAAAGCCATACTTTATGGTCCTGATGACATAAATTACCAACCTGATGATCTCCGTCACGTCCATTATACTGTGCTGAAGAGTGATGAGTTTCATAAAGTCGGGCTAAAGAAACATGCTGACTGGGCATTTGAACAAGAGGTGAGGTTCCGTATTCCAGCTGGTAGCTTGGTCACTCAGAAACCACAGCAAACTTTAAAGGTTGATGGTGATTATATTGATGTTGGTTTGAAGGAAGAGGCATTCAAAAACATTGAAATTCTTACCGGGCCAGCCAACTCAACTGCTAATCTGATCATAGCTAAAGCACTGCTTCGAGACCATGAAATTGGCGGAGAACCTCAAAAGTCAAAGATCCAAATTCGAGACTACTAATCAAGCTTTTCTCAGTATAGTGTTCGATTAATGGTGTTTAGACAGTATCTGAGATACGAGAAAGAGAACGCTTGGAACACACTGAAAATATGCGCGATTCATAATTTCTCAAATTATGGGTTCGACCTGATATTTTCAGGTCAATATGCCTAGCAGCAAAACCCGGCCTCATCGAAGCCGGGTTTTGTATTTTTACGTTCTGATAGCGCGTATTATGCGGTTTCAGAGGCTGGCTTTGGGTCCAGGTCGCTTGCGTCGTGGCGTTCTGGGACTTGCTGGTCCTCATCACCCCATGTGCGGTTTACGCGTTTGCCACGTTTCACGGCAGGGCGCTCTGCGATTTCTTCTGCCCAACGCTTGACGTTTTTGTAATCGTCAACGGAGAGGAACTCGGCTGCGCTGTAGAGCGAACCAAGCACCAGCGCGCCGTACCAAGGGAAGATCGCGATGTCTGCGATGGAGTACTCATCACCAGCCATAAAGCGGCGCTCGGCCAGATTGCGGTCCAAAACGTCGAGCTGGCGTTTTGCTTCCATGGCAAAACGGTTGATCGGGTATTCAAACTTCTCTGGCGCATAAGCGTAGAAGTGACCGAAACCACCACCCAGATATGGGGCAGACCCCATTTGCCAGAACAGCCAATTCATGGCTTCTGTGCGTGCTGCCGGATCTTTCGGAAGGAAGGCGCCGAACTTTTCTGCCAGATAGAGCAGAATAGAACCAGATTCGAATACACGGGTTGGTGTTTCGGTGCTGTGATCAACCAGTGCCGGGATTTTGGAGTTAGGGTTTGCGCCAACAAAACCGCTGGAGAACTGGTCGCCTTCACCAATCTTGATCAACCATGCGTCATACTCTGCTTCGCTGAAACCTGCTGCCAGAAGCTCTTCCAGCATAATGGTGACTTTCACACCATTTGGCGTTGCCAGCGAGTAAAGCTGCAGCGGATGCTTGCCCACCTGCAGGTCTTTGTCATGGGTTGAACCAGCAATAGGACGGTTGATGTTCGCGAACTGGCCGCCGTTTTCCTGTTCCCACACCCAAACCTTTGGTGGGGTATATTCTTGTTTATCACTCATAAAATTGTGGCTCCGTATTGATTATGTGCAAATGGGAACGAGCAGTTTTTCGGGCTGCCTTTTTCATTTCAACAGATGGGTGAATCCTTAACAAAATCAAGTGTGCAATCAAAAACAAGATCTTGGATGTCACTCCTGAGTGCTTAGTCGATATTGAAAGTTCCCTGTGCGCCAGACTAAAAATTGCTTTTTACAAAGCATCTGCCGGAATAATGTTCGCCGCTGACATTACGCTCAGAGATTCCTTTTTTCATTGCTGGACTGATCAAATGACTGTGATACCGACACTTGAAACGGAAAGATTACGCTTAAGGCCGATGACAATTGAAGATTGGCCTGCTTATGAGCAGTTGATGAAGTCCGAGCGTTCGCAGTTTATGGGCGGCCCGACACCCAAGCATGTGACCTGGGGTATCTTCAGTCATGATATCGCCCATTGGGTCTTGTTTGGTCACGGTGCTTTGATGATTGACGATAAGACCACGGGCAAAACTGTTGGGCAGGTGGGGCTTAATCACGGGCCACTTTTTCCGGAGCATGAACTGGGCTGGTTTCTTTATGACGGTTTTGAAGGGCATGGCTATGCTTTGGAAGCGGCATTGAGGATGCGTAAATGGGCCTTTGAGGAGCTGGGTTTAAGAACACTCGTCAGCTATATCGACCCGAACAACGAACGGTCTCGTGTTCTTGCTGAACGAATGGGAGCTGAGATCGACACGAATGCACCGCGCCATGATCCGGTTGATCTTGTCTATCGTCATCCAGCCTCCTGAACCAAGATGAGGGCGCGTTTTTAGTTTTTCATCGGTACCACGTCACATCTGAGAGAGCTGTCTCGTCGACCCAGTGAACGCAACAAAACAATCACTGGAGATAACGATGAACGTTCACACCACCATCAATCACTACGAGAGCGGTGCGCAGATCATGGCAGCCCTTCAGGGCGTGGAAGCAACTATTGCTGCGACTGAGTTTGACGAAAAGCTGCATCACCTTATTTTGCTGCGGGCATCCCAGATTAACGGCTGCGGGTTTTGTGTGAAGATGCATACCCGCGACGCTCGCAAAGCTGGTGAAACCAACGAGCGTCTGGACCACCTCATCATCTGGCGCCATTGCGATGACTTCTCGGAAAAAGAGAAGCTGGCATTTGAATGGACCGAAGCACTGACAGAACTCAACAAGGAAGATCAGTTGTCACGTCTTCGCCAGGAGTTGAAAAAGCACTACAGTGATCAGGAAATTTCCACCCTGACGGTAATGGTTGGTATGATCAACCTTTGGAACCGGATTGCGATATCGAACCATTGATGATGAACTCAGACAAATCACTTCGTGTATTTGAACAGGCCAGACCCATGTTGATGGGGCTGGCTTATCGTTTGCTGGGCACAACAGCAGAAGCTGAAGATGTGGTGCAGGAAACCTATCTCAGCTGGTCAACTGCCGCACAAGACGACATTGCCAACCCTGATGCCTGGCTGACGACGGTTTGCACCCGCAAAGCACTCGATCAGCTCAAATCAGCACGCAAAAAACGCGAAAATTACGTTGGTATGTGGTTGCCTGAGCCGCTTCACACCACCACACAAGACACACCGGAAGACAGAGTGGAGCTTTCCGAAAGCCTCACAATGGCATTCCTTTTGGTGATGGAACGCCTTGCTCCAAAAGAGCGGGCTGCGTTTTTGCTGCACGAGGTGTTTTCCTCCAGTTATGAAGACGTTGCAGATATATTGGAGGTCACTCCGGCCAGTTGCCGCAAGCTGGTCTCAAGGGCAAAGGCCAATATTCAGCAGAAATCTCAACGCTTTGTCGCTCCGCCAGAAAAACAACGGGCGATGGTGAGTGTATTCCAAAGCGCACTGGAAACCGGAGAAACAGCTGAACTCTCTAAACTTTTGGCGGCTGATGTTGCGCTTATTTCCGACGGTGGCGGCAAGGTCAATGCTGTCCCAAAACCACTTGTTGGTCTGGAGCAAGTGCTTGGCTTTATCGAAAAGGCGATCTCCCCAGCCGCGAACAGTGGCAAAGCTTGGATTGAAGAACTTAACTCCTGCCTGTCTCTCGTCACAGTTGACGGAAGCGGGATCACGACGACTTTCACCTTTGGCTATGATGATAACATGAAAGTCGACGCGATTTATGCGCAGCGAAACCCGGACAAGCTCGCTGCCTTCCATTAGGCACTTGCAGTCCAATCAAAGGCATAGCTTGTAATACGACAAAGAACCTTCCAAACTATCCGCTGATGTTTGGGAGGGGAACTCATGTCTGTTGATATGATATTAGCGCTTGTGATTGCGACGACGGCTCTGGTGGCTATTCCAGGCCCCAACGTTGCGCTCATCGCAGCCAATACCATCAGCCATGGCTTCCGCTTTGGAGCCGCTACGGTACTGGGAACAACACTTGGCGTTGCCATCCAGCTCAGCATTGTGGTGCTTGGATTTTCAGCCCTGCTGGCACTCGTTGCCGATACCTTCCTGTGGGTGAAATGGATTGGTGCGGCCTATCTGATCTATCTCGGCATCAAATCCTGGCGAGAGCGGGCGGATATGTTGGAAAACACTGAAGCCAGTAACATCCCTTTGCGCAAGCTGTTCTGGCAGGGCATGTTGCTTGCGATGATCAACCCGAAAACGCTGGTGTTCAGCGCGGCTTTCCTACCTCAGTTCGTTGGAGATCAATGCACGAGTTACGCTCTTGCCCAGCCAGCGTTGATCTACCTTCTCGTTATTCTAGGTGGAGATCTGTGTTGGGCGGCTCTTGCTCGTTTTGTAACACCGTTCTTCAAGAGCATAGGTCATTTGCGACATAAACTCACCGGTACGCTCTTCATTGGTTCTGGCATTGGTCTCGCTCTGGCGCGTATTGAGCGATAGCTTCAGGCTCTTCTGCCTATGGGAATGATCTCGCGTGAGGTTGCGTGGTAAGGTTCACCTGTCCATTCACCCAGCCATGTTTGAGCACATAAGCCAGCTTCTTCGAGGAGTTGGTCGACTTTGTGTTGTGCCGTGTATTTAATCTCAGAAGGGGCGTTGAAAATCTCACCAGTCTCAAGCTGTCTGTAAGCATTGATGAAACTCAGCGTTTGAGTGGTCTCGTCATATTCTGAAATGTTCCAGCTCTCAATTGCACCGAGGGCAGGGTGTTGCGTCCGGCTCAGTGTTTCCTCTTTGCGGCGCGTCTTCTTGCCCGGAAAACTTGGGTTGCGGGTATCAAAGATAAACTGCCCTTTGGGGCTTAGATGCGTTGCGATCATTTTAAGAGCTGCAAGCTGGTCCTCTTCCGTCAGGAAAAATTGAAAGGAATGTCCGGTCAGACAGATCAGGTCAAACGTCTCTCCCAGATCGAATGAACGGGCATCCGCTTGTACCCAGCGAACTTGTTCTCCATTGGGGCGCTTGCGTGCAATTTCCAGCATCGCTTCAGCCGGGTCCAGACCAACCACACGGCGACCCTCAGCCAGCTGAACGGTGAGCTCTCCCGTACCGCACCCCAGGTCGAGGACAGAGCGTGCCTCGCGTGCAAGCACTTTGCAATATGTGTGATCCGCGCGATCTCGTGGTGTCAGCTCATAAAATTGTGCCAGATCGGGATCAGTAAAAATTGTGCGATGAGTCATTTGAAAATTGCTTCCTTGGTCAATTCTTGCAGCATAGAACGTCAGAGCTTTTTGGACAATTCCGTGCTTTGCTCGTTAAAACCGAGGAAGACGTGGCTGTTCAGAGCCTCGGGTTCGCATTAGTCTTGTCTGGATGAATCAGTCCCGGCAGGCTCACATTGAGATGCGGGTGAACGTCTGTTGCAATAGTGAAAGGCAGTCCCATGGCAAACCCGCTTTATGATCGTTTGTTTGGGATCCACGCGTCCAAAACAGAGCCGTTCCTGTTCCTTCAAGATGGCACTACTCTTACTTATGCCCAGTTCTTGGCAACAACCGCACAGTTGGCGCACACGCTGGTCGCAAATGGGTTGAACCCGGGCGATCGTGTTGCTGCACAGGTTAAAAAATCACCGGAGGCTTTGGCGCTTTATGCCGCCTGTGTGCAGGCAGGCCTCATCTTCCTGCCTCTGAATACGGCCTACACCAGTGATGAACTCTCTTACTTTCTCGACAATAGCGGAGCATCTCTTCTTGCCTGTGATGGCGCAAAGGCAGAGTCATTGCAGCCCTTAGCTGATCAGCTAGGTGTCCTCCTCAAAACCTTGAATGGAGACGGTTCCGGGTCTTTGATGGCAGAAGCCAAAACTCACCCAACTGCTTTTGAGACTGTAGAACGAGATCTGCAGGATCTGGCAGCGTTTCTTTACACATCAGGCACAACAGGCCGCTCCAAAGGCGCGATGCTGACACAGGACAATTTGCTGTCCAATGCAGATGTGCTGGTTGATTACTGGCGCTTCACAAAAGACGATGTTCTGCTGCATGCGCTGCCGATCTTTCATACGCATGGTCTGTTTGTAGCAACCAATGTCATCCTTGCGGTTGGTGGCTCCATGATCTTCCTGCCAAAGTTCAATCAGGATGCCATCGTACAGTTTCTGCCGCAGGCCACTTCCATGATGGGGGTGCCAACATTTTACACCCGGCTGTTGGGTGATGAACGTTTTACCAAGGAGCTAACAGAGCATATGCGCCTGTTCACCTCCGGTAGTGCACCGTTGCTAGCTGAAACTCATCGCCAGTTTGAAGAGCGTACAGGACACCGCATTTTGGAACGTTACGGCATGACTGAGACCAACATGAGCACGTCGAACCCGTACGATGGAGAGCGACGCGCAGGCACTGTTGGCTTTCCGCTTCCCGGCGTTGAACTCAAGATCACCAATCCTGAGACGGGTGCTGAACTGTCCCAGGACAGCATCGGCGTCATTGAAGTTCGTGGCCGTAACGTGTTCAAAGGCTACTGGCAGATGCCGGAGAAGACAGCTGCGGAACTGCGTGCGGACGGCTTCTTTATCACCGGTGATATGGGGAAGGTGGATACGGATGGTTACGTCCACATTGTTGGACGTAACAAAGATCTCATAATTTCAGGTGGATACAACATCTACCCAAAAGAGATCGAACTCCTGTTGGATGAACAACCCGGTGTTCATGAAAGTGCTGTGATCGGCATCCCCCACGCTGACTTTGGTGAAGCGCCTCTCGGACTAATCGTTGCAGAAAAGGGTGAGACGCCTGATCTTGAGCAGATCATGGCCACAGTCAAAAAACACCTTGCCCGCTTCAAACACCTTCAAAAACTCCTGCTCATCAACGAACTCCCCCGCAACACCATGGGCAAAGTCCAAAAGAACATCCTGCGTGATAAGTATGGTGAAGCTGTGTAGGTGGTTGGATACTCGGCGGTGGGTTCTATGTTTAACGAAGGTTGCTGAGTAAGTTCTATGATAATCGGTAAATGGCTCTTAGGCTTGCTTATTTTGCGCGTTTGAAGCTTTGGAAACCTTTGCAGGCTGAGGGGCTTGGGGCGTTGGGTTGGCTGAGTTCGCTACAAGTCTTTTTTGTGACTGAGGATACGCAGGCAATCGCCTTTCTTTTCTGGGTGTTCGTTGTCGCCGCACTGGTGAAATCTGCTTTGATCAGCGCACAGGCCTGATTGACGCTGTTGTTGATGGCGGTTGCTGTCGGGGTTTGTTTTGAAGACGCGTTGATGCCCATTTGCTGGAATGCGCAGGTTTTTAGTTTCTCGCACATATTAGCAATGGCAGAGTTAAGATTGGCGTTCATCCCGGCGGAGGTGAGGCTGGATGAGGCAATAAGAAGTAAAACTGCCAGGCTGAGGCTTTTCATGGGACACTCAGATTTGTATTGGTCACATAAGCATTGTGAGTTGCTGCCATGACCAATACAAGCACCAAGATCTGTGGGCTTTACCTTCAGCGTTCGAACATCTTTGCGCTTCTATTGTTCCGAAATTCTGCCCTGCTTGCCCGTCCTTGCAAGTCAGTTCGATCACCCTATTTCAGAATAGAAACCCTACCGCGCAGAATATCGAAGAACATCACAAAGTCACCAAGCAGGCTGTAGAATGGAAACTTGAACGTGGCTGGTTTGTTCTTTTCAAAGAAGAAATGCCCAATCCACGCAAAGCCGTAGCCAACGACTGGAACTGCGAGCAGTAAAGTCCAGAGACCGAACGTGATGATGTAAGTGAGAAGTGTGAGCACCAGCGCTGTTCCAATAAAATGCAATCGGCGGCTGACGACATTCCCATGTTCTGCCAGATAAAATGGATAGAATTCTTTGAAACTGCCAAATTGGTGGTTATGGCTATTGTTGGCTTCACTCATTGCATTATCCCCCCTTGATTTGCCGATAGTACGTTAGCATTACGCCGGCTTGGCGCGTGATGAACAGTCTTGTGCGTTCTCCCAATCCTGCCCCTTTTTCCGGAAGAAGCATAGACCTGACCAAATTGCGCATGGCGCGGGCGTGTTCGCGATAGCGCTGTGTTGGGTTCAAGTCCTTCGCGCGCTTCTCCATGCTGATGCTCGTATGGTTTTGCCCGCGCACCAGGAGCGCGGATTGGTTATCGGCACTCACATTGCTCTTTGCAGCCACATACCGGATTGCAAAGCCAATGCGGCGATCATTGGTGGTGTTTGCATCAGACCCATGCACCAATTTGAAATGATGTAGCGACATTTCACCGGGCTTCAGTTCCATATAGATCTGGTTTTCCGGTTCCAGCTCTTCCTCCGGGATTTCCTGTCCGCGGGTGAGGAGGTTGTCTTTAGCGTAGGTGTTGACTTGCGTGCGGATGGTTTTGTGACTGCCCGGCTCCACCTTCATGACGCCTGATTGAGCCGTGGCCGGACTTAATGCGACCCATGCGGTGACCACATCATCGGCATCCACCCCCCAGTAAGCAGCGTCCTGATGCATGGAAACATAGGATTTGCTGCCTGCTTCCTTGGTGAACAGGTTGGTCATCAGACACAGGATATCCGGACCGATCAGCTGCTCGACTGCATCAAGAATAACGGGATGATGGACGAGTTCATCTGCCCAGTCATACAGAAGGTACGACTTGTTGCACTGTGCTTTGTCCATGGGATGTCCCTGAAGCTTCTCAATAGCTTCAAGTTCTGCGCGCATACGGATGGGATCGTCTTTTTCGAGCACTTTGATTGGACACAGGAAGCCATCCTTCTGGTAGGTTCCTGTATCTATTGAGTTGGCGGTATCTATCAGTGTCATGCTGAAACCATCCTTGAAATGAGCGTTGCGAAGGTTGCAACAAGACCGATTGAGGCTGCGCCAAGTAAAATTGAAAGAGCAGGTATGCGTTCGCGTGTTCCCGTTTGTGGGTCGAGCCGTGTAAACAGCATTGCGTAAAGATTGCCAGACATGAATGCCCAGGCACAAAGCATAAGAGCGACACCCACTGCGCTTTCAAAAATTAAAGCAGAAAAGATGAGTAAGCCGCATGCAAGATAGTCATCGATAGATAGCGGCCAATATTTATCGGTTTTTATCAAAATGAGTGTTTCGCCGACAATGAGTATAACGGCGAGAACCACTGCATAAATTGGCAGATAAGTTTGAAACTCCCCCAAAGTTCTCCCTCTTGAATATATGGACACAGCGTTACCGAGTTTTGTTGGTGTGTCAAGTTAATTGATCTTGATCAAATCTGGAGTGTTTTTCGGTACATGTTCAAACAAGGCGGCTAGGAGACACTAAAAAAACGGATACAATGGTGGAAATTGGGGGAGCCAATCGGAATGACCGTGGATGTAGACCGCAGAACAATAAAGCCGGAAGCACTTGAAACACTTCGCAGAACCATTCTGGAGATTTTCTCCTCCGGGATGTATCAGGATGTGGGGATACGGCAGATCTGCCAGCAGGCGCGGGTGAGTCCGCAAACAGTCTACAAGTACTTTGGCAATAAAGAAGAGATGCTCTATGCCTGCATCAAAGGGGATCTCGAAAACCTCTATGCAGAAGCGATGCAAGCAGCGCGTGCTGCTGATAACACGGTCGATAAATGCCTCGTTTTCCTGGATATCTGGTGCGAGTTTTATTTCGCCAATCCAAGCATAGCGCGCATTGTATTTCTGAACATCCCGCAAGCTTATTGGTTAGGGCAAACCCAGTTCACACACGTCGCATTGCATGATGAAACCACCCGTACAATAGCACATGGCCAGAGCGAAGGTTTAGTCTGGGATGAGACATCTGCCGAATTGTTGGGGCAGGCGATTATGGGAATGGCGCACAGGCTGCTGACCCGCTGGCTGATGACGGACAATGCGGACAGCGCGGAAACGAAACAAGCGTTGGCGAAGAGTATCAGAAAGCTGTTGCAGCCTTAAAATGCGGATCCAGTTCAATATCTGAAGCATGGGCAATCAGCCGTTTAAGGCTGTGCATGCCTTCATCGACTGATTTTTGAGCCTGAATCGCTTTGCCGTTTTCAATATGGCTTGCCGCGTTATCGAAGTGGCTTTTCACGTTCTCCGCTTCTTTTTCATAGGCATTAAAGCTTTGTTTGGCGTCTTCGTCTGACTGGCTTATGAGCTTAAGGTCTTTGTGGCGATCAAGCCAGGATTTGGCATCGCCTTGCAGTTGAACAAGTTGTCTTTCAACCCACTCAACCTGTTCTTTTGCCTTATGGGTCAGGCTGTAAAGCTGGAAGCGGATTTTCCGGAGTGGCAGAACCTTTTCTTCGGCATCTTCAACCTTGCCAGAAATCAGATCTGATTGGGCTGAAGTAAGCAATGTCTTCAGTGATTTGCATTCAGCTTCATACTGATGGGCATTCGGCAAGCTGGCCTTGATGAAGGGAAGCCGTTCATAGGCTTGTTCCAATGCACGGCGCAGGTTTTGTATCTTTTTGTGCGTTGGAATTGGTTTTCCTTTTTCGATGGGCTCATCCGTTTGGTCATCTGCCGCACTCGCATTGCTAAACCATAGTTGTTGCATCTGAAACAGGGCGCCTTCGTTGTCGTGCAAAATGGCTGTCGCACCCTGATAATCATCACGGCCTAAAGCCTGCTGTCCTTTTGGCGTCGCAGCAGCAACCTTCTCAAAAGAAGCTGTAAACTGTGTAAGCTTATCGGGAGTGTGTTCCAGTTCTGATGAGCGTTTGTTTAAGGCGGTGGCATCGGCAAGGGTTTTGTCCAACCGCTGTTGTGCATCCTCCCGGTTCCTATCAATCTGCTCCTTGGCGTCATCATAGGCTTTGACGAAGGCTTCCTTCTTGCCTGCAATCTTACCCAACATGAACTTCAGGCCCGGATAGCTGTGATCTGCAATCGCCTTTTGCATGCGCAGGAGTGGCAGATTTGCGATGCGGTGAGCCTTGTCGAAGTCAGCCGTATCAACGCCCCATTGCGTTAACTCATCGCGGTGCTTGTAAGTGTCTTCAACGGTGTTTTGGTAGGCCTCAACAGCAGGCATCTCCTTGGCAATCATCGCATCCGCATGCTTGCATCCCTGCTGCAGAACCTTCTTTCCTTCACCGATATGATACTGAACTTTATCCAGCAATGTTTTGAGTAGGCTTATGGTTCCGGCATCAGGCCGCTGTTGGCCAGAAAAGTTCTTGTTAAACTGTTTGAAGGTGTTGCTGATCTTTTCGACTTGCACCTTGAAGGCTTCAATATGCTCTTTTGTCACGAGCTGTTTGCGAGCCTGCGCATCCAGCTTCTGGGCGTTCGTGGCCAGTGTTTGATACCTGTTGGAGAGCTGAGTGATCTCGGCCTTGAACTGTTCTGCCGCTTGCGCTGCCTGCTGCTGATGTGCAGCCGGGCTGTCTTTGGAAACCAGCACGCGTGATCGCCGCGCTGCTGGCCGTCCTGGATTCACTTCATTGGGACGATTGCTGTGTTCAGTAGTATCCGACTGCATCTCCTCCAGTTGCACCTCATCCACATTCTTTAAATTCAAGTGCTTAAGGACCTTCTCAGTCCATTTTTCCTGCTCGGGGGTGAGGTCTGACTTCGGCATCGAGATGCTCCAATCGAATGCACATATTTTTGGTTCTTGCTTACCTATAAGACCAAAATACTGAGCAATCTTAAGGGAGATGACCTGAAATGCGTCGTTTGATCAGCCCCACTTGAGTGGTCCGGTTTGAAAGTTAGTGCATGACTGGCCTTTGGTCTACTGGAATGATTACTTCAGGATCCGGTGGGCGGAAGTTCAGCGCACTATGGGGGCGTTTGGTATTGTAGTGTATCCTCCACCTTTCGATGATTATTTGGGCTTCACGCAACGAGTAAAAGGTCTCACCATTCAACAATTCGTCTCGCAT
>NZ_LMCF01000086.1 GCF_001623075.1 Pseudovibrio sp. Ad37 | reverse complement strand
AGTAAAAACTCACCGGAAATATTGAAACTCATGCGCCGGCTGGACGAGTTGCATCTAGAGTATCCGTTTGCGGGTAGCCGCATGCTGCAGCAGCTGTTGAAGGTAGAAGGCTTTGATATCGGCCGACGTAGAGTAAGGTCCTTGATGAAGAGGATGGGTATTGAGGCAATCTACCGACGACCCAATACGTCCAAACCGGCGCCAGAACATAAAATCTACCCGTATCTGCTGCGTGATGTGGAGGTTTTAAGACCCAGTCAGGTCTGGGCCATCGACATTTCCTACATTCCCATGGCAAAGGGCTTCACCTATCTGGTCGCTATCATTGACTGGTACTCGTGCAAAGTTCTGAGCTGGCGGTTATCAATCACCATGGAGGCTACCTTCTGCATCGAAGCTCTGGAAGATGCACTCGCTAAATACGGCAAGCCAGAGATTTTCAACTCTGATCAGGGCTCTCAATTCACCAGCATAGACTTCACCGATGTACTCAAGCGTGAGAAGATCAAGATCTCCATGGATGGCAAGGGAGCATGGCGCGACAATGTTTTTATCGAACGGTTCTGGCGCACCATCAAGTATGAGGAAGTCTACCTCAAGGCCTACGCCAGTGTGCCAGAGGCCAGAAAATGGACTGACCTAAAGAAAATGGAGAGCCTCTGTCTCACTATTTCTTTTCTGTCTCTCGAACGCGATTGGCGATTGATAGCCTAACGACGAGTGTCGCCTGATTGGATTGTAAAAGCCCTCAATGTAA
>NZ_LMCF01000085.1 GCF_001623075.1 Pseudovibrio sp. Ad37 | reverse complement strand
GTAATAATCGCGTTGTCTACTGCATTTTGGAAGCCACCCAGCTTTGCTTGATCTTTGGTGTTGTTTTCTATTTGCGTCATAACAAGCGGATTTTCATAGATTTTGTCTTCGAGTACGTGCACGTAATCGACCTTGTCTTTTTCTGTCTGCCCATCTTCAGATGCACTGGGGCTTGACGTTGGATTTCGCGAGGACAATGGCCGCATTCTCTACCGTCACGCGGCCGCAAATTTAAGTGTTCTTAGGAAGATTGCTATCAATCTCGTCAAAGCCGACACAACCCGCTAGGGCAGCATAAAAAGACGCCGAAATACCGCAGGCTTGAACAGTGATTATATGCAAAAAATCATAAGCTTATAGTTTCATGCGTGAGCCGTGGGGTCGTCCAGATGTCTGAGGCTAAACCCTATTGGATCTTCGCCGCGTGCCAGCATGATTTGGTCCATCAACGTTTCAATCGCATAAACATTGCAAAATGCACCAAGGCTGCGTAGAGCCGATGTGCGCGATAGGACAGCGAGGATTGTGTCGCAAACTTGATATATGGCAAATACATTTTTTACATAAAAAGATATTTTAAATATCTGTTGAGTTGAGCAAATTTAGTTCAGCAAATTATGGTGAGGCATATCAAGTGACATCAAGTTCGAATAATGGATTAGACCGACGCAGTTTTCTGAAGGTGTCGACTGTTGCATCATCCACTGCTGCGTTTGGCGCCTTTGCTGTTGCTGCCAATCAGGCCGTTGCGGCAACAAAAGAAGTTGCTGCCGTTGCAGCGGAAGTTGAAGTATCACTCACTGAGACTGAAATTTCTGCATTGCCTCGTGTGAAACAAGAGCTGGTTGCCCCACCTTTTGCCCCTAAACACGATCAGGTCGCGCAAGACGGTCCGAAGGTTGTCGAAGTCACGATGACCATTAAGGAAATGCGCTGGGAAGTGGACGACACTGGCGCAGAAACTTGGGCTTTGACTTTTGATGGGTCCGTTCCGGGCCCACTCATTGTCTGCCACGAAGGTGACTACGTGGAACTGACGTTGATCAACCCTGAAACCAA
Source organism: Pseudovibrio sp. Ad37 (assembly GCF_001623075.1). GTDB lineage: Bacteria > Pseudomonadota > Alphaproteobacteria > Rhizobiales > Stappiaceae > Pseudovibrio. The sequence continues at coordinate 2,987 of NZ_LMCF01000085.1, read as the reverse complement.
TAGAATGGACCACAACATCGACTTCCATTCATCCACCGGTGCGCTCGGTGGGGGGGCCCTGACACATGTACTGCCGGGTGAGCAGGTGAAACTGCGTTGGAAGGCTGTAAAGTCAGGCGTCTTTGTCTACCATTGTGCTCCTGAAGGGCAGATGATCCCCTACCATGTTGTTCATGGTATGAACGGTGCCGTCATGGTGCTGCCGCGTGAAGGCCTGAAGGACAAAGATGGTAACCCTCTGTCATACGACGATGTTTTCTATGTTGGTGAGCAGGATTTCTACATTCCGAAAGACGAGAACGGCGACTGGAAGGTCTATGAGGGTGCAGGCGACAACTTCGGCGACGTTTTCCCAGTCATGCGTACACTGACACCGACGCATGTGGTCTTCAACGGCAAGGTCGGTGCGTTGACAGGTGATAACGCGCTCAAATCCGCAGTTGGCCGCACGGCGCTCTTCATTCACGCCCAGTCAAACCGGGATACACGACCACACCTGATTGGTGGTCATGGCGACTACGTTTGGGAAACCGGCTCCTTTGCAGACACCCCTGCGACCGGACTTGAGACCTGGTTCATCCGTGGCGGCTCTGCGGGAGCGGCGCTTTATACATTCCGCCAGCCGGGCGTTTACGTATACCTGAACCACAATCTCATTGAAGCGATTGAACTTGGCGCTGCCTCGCACATCATCGTCGATGGGGAATGGAACGATGATTTGATGAAACAGGTCTCCAAACCTGGTCCAATTCCAGCCTAAGCCGACTGGTTCGAGACGTAGAGAGATGAGATGAAGCTGTCAATTTACATTACCCTATCCCTGGGAGTAGCCGCTGCCTCCATCTGGGTTGGTAGTAATGCGAAGGTCTACCTGCCAGATCTCTCAGCACGTCTTGCGTCCCCCGAGGTGTTTTCCTCGGGGGACGCACCCCAACCTCAAATGGTTGAGGTCACAATAGACACCCCGGGAAGGGGCGCGAAGCGGATCGCGGTGGCTAAGTACGAGGTAACTTTCGGGGATTGGCAGGCCTGCGTCGATGCCGGGGGCTGTTCACACCAGCCGCTGCGACGAAAGTACGTGCGAGATGACCATCCTGTTACAGACGTCAGCTGGCTGGATACCCAACAATATCTGGCGTGGCTGTCTCACGAAACGGGCCAAACTTACCGGTTGCCCACTGAGACCGAGTGGCGTGCGCTCGCAGACGATGTGATCGATGAGAAGGTTGATAAATTGTTCGACGATCCGCGTCTGGCTTGGGCTGCTGACTACGTTAATTATAGCAAGCGCGGTAAGCGACGCACTCAATCCGTAGGTTTCCACGGCACCGAAGATAATGGTGTTGCTGACATTTCCGGAAATGTCTGGGAATGGACACAAAGTTGCTGGCGCAGGTCCTCTGAGGGGCCAAAACAAGAAATCAATAAGAATTGCCGCGGAGTTCGGATTCTGGCGGGTGTGCATATGACCTACCAGCCCGAGTTGATCAGGGTCGTGCCAACAGGGGGGTGTTCCATCGGTTTCCCTCCAGCGAATATCGGGTTTCGTGTCGTTCGCGACTAGGCATCCGAACTGCCTCTTTCCAACCTTCTACCTACCAACATCTCAAAATAAGTGGAAAAATATGAGAAAGCTAGTCTTGTCACTGCTGTCCGTTATGATGCTGAGCGGCCCGGCTTACGCAGCAGGCGATGCCGTCAAAGGTGCAAAAGTCTTCAAAAAATGTGCAGCTTGTCACTCACCTGAAGAAGGCAAGAACAAACTTGGCCCGTCGCTCTTTGGCATTGTAGGCCGCCATGCTGCAACGATAGAGGGCTTCAAATATTCAAAAGCAATGAAAACATCCGGCCTCGTTTGGGACGACGAAAATCTTGCACACTTTCTGAAGGCCCCCAAAAAATTCTTAAAGGGAACTAAGATGTCCTTTGGTGGCATCAGGAAGGATGGCGATGTGACCAATCTTCTTGCCTACCTGCACACGCTGAAGTAAGCGCCAAAGACGGAGAAGAACCATGAAAGTAGCGTCGAGGCAAATTAGTCTCCTGGTTGCGGCTTCCAGTTTTACAGTTATCGCTTTGTTGGGTGCCTCCATTGGCTACTTTTCACAAGGACCTCTGGTAAAAGGTGCAGACTCAAGGCCTGCGTTGTCCACCGCTATCAACGTTGATGGACCGGACGTAAAGAGGATCGCTCTGACTTCGCATGAGGGGGCCTCCCTGAGGTGGGGAAACCTTTCCGGGCGACACCGGTTGGTCTTCTTCGGCTATACGTTTTGCCCGGAAATATGCCCGGTCACTCTCCTGAACTTGAGCGAAGCTCTCGACATCCTTGAAGGGAAGGGGATTGAGCCCGACCCGATCTTTGTGACCGTTGACCCACAGCGCGATACACCGGAGTTTCTTAAGGAATACCTGAGTGGCTTCCGCGAAGGGTTCCTCGGGTTGAGTGGTGAAGATGCTCAGATCAGAAAACTTTCTGAAGCCTTCAAGGCATTCTATGAGCGATCGGATCTATCGGACGACTCTGAATATTACCTCATGGATCATACGAGCTACATCTACCTGATTGCTCCAGATGGCGCGATGCTCGAATACTACCCGGAATCGACCCAACCACCAGAACTGGCACGAAAGATTCTCGCCAATTTTTGACCACAACTGTCCTTGAGATCTCCGCTATGATGAAACCGCGGAGTGCCGTGCTGCTCGTCGTTAGTTTCCGCCCAATGAGGCCTGTTTTCAAACAGGTGGAAAGAAAACAGAATTGAGAATTAGGACCGGTGGTATAAGGTCTAAGAAGCCCACTGTTGTGAATCGGCATGCAAAATTGACCCGGTTAGGTGGGTTATGAGCGTTTAAGATTGACCCACCTGTTTGTTAGGATCCGTGCATTTAGCGCGGGGCATGAACGGGTGATATTGATGGAAAGTGCAGCCAAGATCCGCCGTCTTGTTTTACGGGATGGTCGAAGTGTCCGGTCGGTCAGT
>NZ_LMCF01000084.1 GCF_001623075.1 Pseudovibrio sp. Ad37 | reverse complement strand
TCTGGTTCGCGTGCACATCAAAGTCCTGAGCTAACTCACTCAAGGTTTTTTCTCCGCGAATAGCAGCAAGTGCCACTTTCGCTTTAAAAGCCGGGCTATGGTTCCGGCGAGGACGTCTGCTCATGATGGTCTCCTGTTCTTGGCATCATGCCAGTTTCAGGAGCTAAATCCACTTTCACAACCTGTCCAAATTTCCCGAGCCAGCTCTCCCTGATTACCTGAACGCCCTGTCTGAGTGTTGGGATGGAGGAAACGTAAGGTCTTGCGTCAACACCACGTCAAACGCCGTACGCATTTTGAGCTGTACATGACGCCGTTTGGTGTCGTATACTTCGTTAATGTTTTGTGAGATTTGCTAAGCGGCATCAGGCGCTTGCGGACTAAGTTATTGAAAAATAATAATAGTAGTATTTACTAAATTAGAAGATCACAACCTGAAGGCCGTAGGTTCAAATCCTACCCTCGCAACCAAATATTAAAACCCGTTGTCATCACGATGACGGGTTTTTTGTTGTCAAAAATTTGAAATAACGACAATATTTAGAGCTGTCGTACGAAGCCTGATGAGAAACAGTTTTCCGCTACACTGTGTGAAATCGGATAAGCGAGTGACAGTTATTGGCGTAAGGGCCATTTGCAGATATGCGCATATTGCCATTATGGGTTTAGACAAGTCTGATAGGTCATCTTAACTTTAGATCAGATACATTAGGAGCTTGTCATGAAACAGCCCATCCATGCTGTTCTTGAGGCTGGTGCGCCAAGCCCGCTAAACCCCTGTTTCTGCCAAAAGCGTATGGCTCTAGTATTTTTTTCATTTGCACCAACATGTACAGCTGCTACCCCATATTGTGTTGCTTCTTGCATCCATTTGTCAAGAAGTTGGGCACCCATACCTTGACCTTGAATAACTGGAAGAAGGTTCATGTGTAGATGGGCAGGAAAACCTATAGAAATCTGTTCTGGTGTTTTCTCCGGAAAGTGGATCATCTGACATCTGCGTTCTTCGGCTGTCCAGGTTGATCGCGTTCCTTCCTCTGGTAATGGGTACCTTTGTCTTAAGTTAGGCCACCACTGAGATTCTAGAACTGCCTCAAATTCAATAGTATCGTTGGTGCCTACACAATAGCCCACGACTTGATTATGGCGCTCAATTACGTAAGAGAGTTAAGGTGATAATTTTAAATATGGGGCAGAGTAAATTTGCCCCATCATTTTGTAATCGACATACAAGTGGCTTGCATCACCACTTAAATGGCCTGTTTGAACTGAAATTTGGTAGAGTGCCTCTAAATCATCGGGAACAGCCCGGTGGATTATGCTCATTTCAATGTTCCCCATCGATGTGCAATCAGTTTTACATCTTTTGAAGACCGAATACTGGTAGCAAGTTCAGGGCGATCACATCCAGCTGCAAACAAAGTCATTCTGCCAACTCTGAACTAACACCCCTGTAATCTAACAACGCGTTGTCGTGGAGTTACGTCTTAGCGCCGTGCTCTATTGAGAACTTGGTATCGAAATCTCGCAGAAGATAGAGAGTGAGAAGTCCGGCTAACATGGGCCATCCTGCGAAGAAAAGGAGGTTGGGGCTTGTGAATGGATCGAGATATCGCTCGTAAGAGACAAGAGTCGATATGACATGCATGATCAAAATGGCGCCTATTGAAAGACGTTTCTTAAATCCGACAAGAAAGCAGATGACGATGAGCGCTTGAACTCCGCCGAGTATAAACGAGAGAGCCTCGCTCATAGCTGAAAAGCCATAGAAAGCTTCGAAAGTCCTCGCTGTCGAGACTGGGTTAAGGAATTTATTTAGTGTCCAAAGGACGAACACAATCGATATACTTAAGCGCAAGCTAAACAGAGACCAGATCAAAGGAGATTTAGGCACCGTAATTGTGTTCATACAAGTATACCCTTCAGTACTTCATTAAAAATGCCCTGAAATCCAGAGCATCACTGATCAATCCTATGTATGCCGCCAGATCAGCAATTCAATTGCAAATAATCGACTTTTCGAATCCTCACGGCGTTGTGACTAAGCAAGCAGGAGCCTCTGCTATCAATTCTGGGAGAAGTGGCGGCACGTGCTGCTATCGCTTGCCGCCAATCGCTTTCAGGCTACGCGTTGGTTAGGTCTTGCTTCGCCATATCAAGGAGTTCTCGAAGAGTGTCTGCTGGTTCAGGACGTTTGGTGTAGTCTGGATTAATGTCAGCGTTCATGACTTTGCCTGTTTGGCTAATAATCAGGCGCGCCGGCATAGGGAGTTCCCAACTTTCATCTCCGTTAAAACTTGGTAGGTCGATACCGATCCCTTTATAAACCTTGCGCAGATCCTCAGGTAGAGAGAAAACGAGACCGAGCTTGCTGGTATAAAGACTACCAAGATCCGAAATGATATCGAAAGATAGGCCTTTCTCGGTTTTGGTTTTGAACGAAGCTGCTTGAGTTTGTGGTGAAATAATCAATATGTTCGCGCCAGCCTCCTGGAGCTGCTGTGAAACTTCTTCCAGAGCTTCAAGCTCTAACATGCAATAAGGGCACCACGCTCCTCGGAAAACACTGATCACCAATGGGCCGTTCTTAAGCAATTCGTTAGAGTTGACTGGTGTGCCATTCTGATTGGGCAAGGTGAAACTAGGAAGTGTATCGCCAACTTTAATAGTGCCATTCAAAATGCCTGATGCTGCCAGATCTGCAGTAGCTAGGTCCATGACATCGCGAGTTTTCTGAGGAAGTTTTTTTTCGACTTGAGCTTTTAAAGTCGCAATTTTTTCATGTAAAGACATTGTAGATGTTTCCTCTACTTAGTTGAATTGTGATCGGTCAGGTCGAGCACTGCATGAGCAAAGACTGGAAATTGAGGTCATATTGTGACTCAATTCAGGTCAAGAAGATGAGAAGGACACGAGATCGATCAAGCCGATGATCGTTTTACCATTGCCTGAAAGCGGGCAACGCGATTACTCGCGATCTGCTTATCAAGTCATATTTTCCAGTAGTGACAACGTTTGTTGGACAGTGTGAACCTGAGCCTTCGGACAAATATTATTTAGTTTGCTTTGGTCCTGAATGGATCGGGTGAGGGAAATATGACAGCACTGGCACACTTGATAAATTGGCCATTCGGTTAACGCACTATTGCTCAGGAGCAACAATCTCAGGGGATCCTGAGTTGCTGGAGCTTTGTATTGCTTTTGAATGCGGTGGGTTCAAACGACTGCTTAAGAAGTAAGCTTCATGAAGAATAACTGGAAGGGGTTGTTTGACTTCAGTATTTCTTCAAATGCTCTACGAGCGAGCGAACCCGGAAGGGAAGGAATGCACGAGATGGATATACCAAGAGGGTCTCCTGTGGTGATATCTCATAGGGCTTGAGGACGGCAACCAAAGCACCCGACTTTAATGCGCTGGTCAGATATCCCTCAGCGAGCCTCGTGAAACCTAAACCTGCACATGCAGCAATCATCAACGCTCGCCCATTATTGCTAGCCCAACGACCGGAAACCCGGACTTCAAACGTGTCGTCATTCCTGGCAAAGAGCCAGCGCAAGCCGGGCGTGATTAAACAAGAATGAGATACCAGATCCTCCGGCTCGTTTGGCTCACCATGCTCTCTCAGATAATCTGGAGAAGCACAAACCATCATCCGTCGGTTTCCTATCCTGCTAACTGTCAAATCAGGGTCTGATGGCATTCCATGACGAATTGCGAGGTCAAATTTTTCTCTGACCAAGTCTACAGGCCGGTCACTTATTTCAAGGTCAAGTTCAACCTCAGGGTGCGATCTGGCAAAATCAGCAAGAGCACTGGCCACCCAAGTCTCGCCAAATATTCCACCAGCGGCTACTCGGATACGCCCCTTTACCAGGTTTTGCTGTTCAGCTAAGTCAGCTGATAGTGCGTGTATATCTGCCAATATCTCTTTTGAACGCAGGTAATATTGTTCCCCGATATCTGTTAGGTTCACGCTGCGCGTCGTACGGTGCAGCAACAACACCCCTAAGCGATTTTCGAGATTGGAAACTCGGCGGCTAATGAATGATGTCGATACATCAAGAGACTCTGCAGCTCTTTTGAAACCGCCGTTTTCAACGACAGCACAAAACTCCATCAACCCATCAAGCTCTTTCATTGTTGCTCCTGAGCAATAGTGCGTTGACCAGATAACCGATTTATCACGCGTGCCAGTACTGCCATATATTCCTTAACCGATCCATTAAGGACCACAGCGAACAACAAAAACATAAGTCGGCAAGTTGGGCCTGTCACGGCTCAGTTATCCTAATCAATCCTGAGAACTCCAGTGAGCACTGCTCCCCGCAGACACTCTCACAGTTAATGAGGAAGTGGCGTTGCCCTCTCAGACATCCTGCTATTTTGTCGATGAGTTGCTTCTGCGAAGGACGTCACACAATGAGATCGCCTTGATTTCTAATCTGTCGTGTTAGCGACGTAAATCTCAGCATCTTCCGGGATAAACCGATACGCCGCCTCATCCGCTTTGGTCCTGCTCAATATATTGGTCAACAAGTAGACCGGTTGCGAAGGAGAAACAAAATGTTTCATGTTCAGGCCACTAAAACGGAAATGAGCAGTGTCTTATTGGAATGCCCTGTCAAGAAAATCCCAAGTCTCGTTCCAGGGATTATTGCCGGGTTCACCGCCAGTCTAATCTGGGGTGCGTATCTCTCACTCTCGCGTGTCGGAGTCACCGCAGGCCTTGATGGGTTTGATATCGCATTTCTCCGTTATATTGTAGCAGGTCCTCTCGTGCTGCTGTTTCTTTTGATCGTGCGACGCAATCCTCTCAAGCGCATCTCCCTCTTACAAGCAGCTGTTGTGTCTGTCTTGTTAGGGCCTCCCTTCGTGTTGCTCGGTGTTGGCGGCTATATTTATGCACCGTTGACGCACGGCGCCGTTATTGTTCCGGCCTCCATGATGCTTGGCGGTTTTTTGTTTGCTCGTATTTTCCTGAGCGAACAACTTGGGCTGCAGCGCATATTTGGGACGCTGATTAAACTTACTGGCCTCGCTCTCATTGCTGGTCCAGCTGCCATGACCAGTTCCTCTGAGATATTCATTGGTGACACATTTTTCATTGTGGCAGGAATGCTTTGGGCTGGCTTTAGTGTGTTGCAGCATCATTGGAAACTGAACGCGCTCGATGTGACTACAGTTGTTTCAGTTACAGGACTTTTGACTGTTGGGCCAATCTATCTCGGCGCTCGTGGCGTTGATGTTTTCACTGCGCAGTCTGCACATATTCTGGTGACCCAACTCATTGTGCAAGGTGTTCTGTCTGGTGTTATCGCTATGATTGCATTTGCTAAATCGGTCCAGATATTGGGTGCGGCCCAAGCTGCTATGTTTCCTGCTTTAGTGCCTGTTTTTGCATTGATTATCGGAGTTCCTCTAACCGGTGAAACACCATCACTTATTGAATGGAGCGGCCTCGCTACCGTCGGCGTTGGTCTGACAATTATGATGAGGAGTGCACTTAAATCTAACCGCTGAAGAGTTTGTGCTATCCCTTTTAATCCGAGGAGTTACCAGATGACACAGGAAGAAGAAAACACAGCTGTCTACGCCATCGTTCAACTGAGCATTCATGATGTTGTTGAGGGGAACTACCAGAAAGAAAACACCTTAATTCTGTAATTTGCCAGCCGCGCTGTCTTTGATGCCTGGTACCATTTTGATCAGCCCCAACCGATAATCCTGAAGTATGTGAAATCAGTCTGCCACTGCTGGTTCGGCTTTGTTGTCTTATCCTTGAACTCGTCTGCGGCCTTGATGACGACATAAGCGGGACTGGTAATCAGGTCCTGCGCTTTCAGTAGCCGGTAGACAGAAGCCTCAGATACAAAATAGCCT
>NZ_LMCF01000083.1 GCF_001623075.1 Pseudovibrio sp. Ad37 | reverse complement strand
CGTCAACGAAGACGCAATGCTGATATTGGTCAAAAAACCAATAATAGACGCCTATTCTGCTTTTCAAGAAGTTAGCGTTACATCAATATTATCAGATAGTTATTTCTTAAGTTAGCGCCTATGGGGCCATGCCCCATCAGGGGTGTGGCTCGTTTTCTTATGAGGAAGACCATGCCAACAATCAAAGTTTTGAAACTAGGAACCACAAAAACTGGAAACCGCCGTTTTTGGGTGGAAGGCCACTATCTTGGTAAAGAAGGCTTTACTCCGGGGATGGGCTACAACGTCCATGTGGTTGATGATCAAGTCCAGCTGAAGGCTGATACCCTTGGCCAATACACTGTGAGCAAAAGGACCGCGAAAGGCACGCTAAAGCCAATCATTGACCTTACAAACGGTGTACTGGCTGAACTATTTGAGGGTGTCGAACGTCTGCGCGTTCAAATCTCTAAAGGGATGATCGTTATAACGGCGCATCATCAGGAGATTAAAACACGCAGGCGGGAAGCGCGGCTTAAGGAGAAGGTTCAACGCGGGCAGTCGCTGTCAGTCTGCAGCTTGTTTCATGGCGGCGGCATACTCGATAGGGCCTTGCATTCTGGAATGGCGCAAAGTGGTCTGCGATCCAGTGTTTCGATTGTCAGCGAGCTGGAGGATGAATTCCTCAATCACTCGATGGAAAATCCAGATATCTGGAGCGAAGATGTCATAGCCTTATGTGGGCCGGTTGAAATGATGAACCTTAGGAAAGACCCGCCAGAAGTTGACGTACTTTTTGGTGGGATTCCGTGCACTGGTGCTTCGCGAGCAGGTAGAGCGGCAAACAAGTTGGACCATGCTGAGTCTCACGACAAGGCAGGGGCTATGTTTTTTACCACTCTAAGGTTTATTGAGGAGCTGAATCCAAGCGTTGTAATGTTGGAGAATGTTCCTGAATACCAGAATACTGCTTCTATGGAGGTGATCAGATCTGTTCTCACCAGCATGGACTACAAACTCTCCGAAAGGGTGTTTGATGGTAGCGAGTTTGGTTCACTTGAAAAGAGAAAGCGATTGTGTGTGGTGGCCGTAAGTCGTGAGTTGGATCCCATCGATCTTGATGCGATCCTTCCACAGCTGCTTAAACCAGTAGATCTTTCGATAATTTTGGAAGATCGTCCTCTCGATGCGGATGAATGGAAGAGCCATGCGTCCAAGGTCGATAAAGAGAAGCGTGATCTAAAAGCCGGGAAAGGTTTTCGGATGCAGCTGCTGGCGCCTGATGCTCCTTCATGTGGGACAATTGGGGCCGGTTACAACAAAAGTCGTTCAACTGAACCGCGATTGCTTCATCCTGAAGATCCGGAAAAATCACGTCTTTTCACTCCCGTAGAACATGCGCGAGTCAAAGGCATCCCTGAAGAATTGGTTGCTGGTTTGCCAGCTACCACAGCGCACACCATCTTGGGTCAATCGGTCATATGGCCGGTGTTCGAAGCTGTTGGTTCAGCTATTGCAGAACATGTCCAACGATGGGCTTTCGAGGGCTATGCATTGCAAAAAATGGCAGCGTGAAGCCCGTTGCAAAAATCGGTGAGATAAACCACTTTCAATAAAAGAAGTTCTCCGGCGTGCGAAAGCATGTCGGGGAACAATCTGGACTTGTGTTGACCCTCGAAATTCAGTAGTTTTTGTTTAGCTCAATTCCCCATGCTGATAACGGTATTGGCAATCGAGCTTTGTGATGCTGTTGCATCGCATAGAAAAGCTAGCTGAGCTTTGTAAATAAGCAGCAATGAAGCGCATTTGCGCAAACACATATCAATACCCTGCCGGGAGATCTCCCGCAGGGGGACTCCTTGGTTTTTTAATTGAGGAGTAATCCTAATGACAAATCCATCTTCAAAATATGATGAAAATATCTTGTTGTTTATCGCTAGAGGCAAATGGCAAGACATTGTTCAAAAAATGAAACCATCTATTGATCCAGCGATACTCAAGCGGATCAATAAAAACAATGGAAGTGCGTCAGTTAATGGTGCGCGTTTCGATAATGGTTTTGCACTGCTTAGTTGGGACCTGAAGAAACCCAAAGCGGAAGTAGTCAACTTGATCGGTGAGCTTCTACATGCTCCAGAACATTTAACTGCAGAGCAACTCACTGGTGTTGTCCCTTTTGCTGTTAAGCAGGTGATCAAAACAGACGAGAACAAAGTCGTTCAAGCCCCAAAAGCTGAGCGGTCGATCAGAAGTAACTGGATTAGGTGTAGCGAGGAAAACGCAAGACCTGCCCATAAGTTTCTGCTCCAAAACGGGCTGACCCGTATACTTGATTTGGAGAGAAGTGACATTTGGTTTGTTCCTGGCAGGAAGAACCTTTTTTCCTTTCGAAGGGCTACTCATAGCATTGTCTGTGGTAGTCGAAACTCAAATGGAGAACTTGCGGCTCACTATCGCATTCCGATTTCATCCGAGGGGATATTATCGGGTGAGATAAAGCGCTTCAGTTCCGATAAGCGATCCACTTTAGCCAACACAACGCCGGTACGTTTGGGTTTTCCTGACAATGGCATTTTGTTCCTGGCTAAGGACGTTTTAAGCGCAATGGCAATATTCGAAGCAACTGGGATCCCTACTTGGGTGAGTATCTCAGGCGACTGGAAAGGGGTCACTCTTCCAAAACATGTTTCGACTGTTGTTCTTTGGGCAAACAAACGTAGCAAGGATACCCCGACCCCTGATGATGAGCATTTCATTGATGTTTTACAAGGGCAGGGAAGAGCTTGCGGATTGTTAACTCCAACAAGAGACCTAAAGGTGGGAGAACCAGAGCTATCATGGTTTGACATGTGGCAGACGGAAGGCGCCAGTGCGTTCCCTACGACCGCCAGAGCCCTATCTGTTACTCACAGCATAAAGGCCTCTTGAAACTGATTGATTTGGCTTTGGCCAATCAACCTTAAAAGCGCGAAAGCGCTGAACATTAACCCATGCCGGGGAGACTCCCGGTTGGGGCCTCCTTGGCATTTTTTTCTTCTCCAGCGGGGTTTCGTTGAAATCCAGTTGTCTGGATTTGAACGAAATCTCGCTTTAGCCAAGGAGGTAGTACGATGGTTTCTTATGACGCGAAGGTTGTTCAAGAGAAAGCTGCAGGCAAATGGGGGCAGATTGCAAGTGACCTGGCTCCTGATCTCCAGCCAGCCTTAGATGCAAATCACAGGCATGTTCCGTGTCCAATACATGGTGGCACAGACGGTTTCCGGCTGTTCCCACGTTTTGACGACAGCGGTGCTGCTATCTGCAATACATGCGGGTGTTTTTCCAAGTTTAAGTTGCTGATGGAAGTCAATAAATGGGACTTCTCGAAAACAGTAAATGAAGTTGGAGCTTTAATTGGTGCGTCGGCAGTGGACGGTAGGAAGCATCCGACCTCCAATAGCAGAGCGTTTAAAGCAACACCTGTGACAAAACAGGCTCCAAAGCCCAACAACAAAAGCATTGCTGATTACCGGAGAAAGCTCGACTATTTCTGGGGTCTCGGCGTTAGCGTTGGGCACCAGTCAGCGGAGCCTTTGCGAAAATATTGGCAGTCCAGAGGCCTGAGTAAGCTACTTCACGGGCCTTGTGATGATGTGCGTTTTGTTAGACGCTTCAAGCATCCGAGCGGGCAGTATTTTCCTGCCAAGTTTCTGGCTATTCGAAATAAGCAAGGTGATATCGTAAATCTTCACCGAACTTATCTGACAAGTGATGGCCAGAAAGCGGGTGTCGAAAATCCGCGGTTGATGATGAAGATACCAGAAAGATTTTCGATTGCCGGTTCTGCAATTCGATATGGAACGCCAATTCAAGGCGTTCTAAGCGTTGCTGAAGGCTTTGAAAATGCCGGTGCGGTTTACTGTGCAACGGGTCTTAATTGCTGGTCAGCAGTGACCGCAAACATGCTGAAGAGGTTCAAACCACCAGAAAGCGTCCATACGGTGCTGATCTGGTGTGACAAGGACATTCTCGGCGTCGGTGACTCGGCTGCATTAGAGTTGTGCCAACGACTGAAACTTGAAGGGCTTTCTGCCTTTATCATCAAACCGAAAGGGACCATTCCTCAGGGAACCAAGGGACTCGACTGGAACCAAGTTTGGCAACAGCAGGGATCTCAAGGTTTTCCGAGTGGTGAGCACCTCTGGCGGTATCTCAATGCACACAGGTCTCCAGATATGGAGGCCTATGCATGATCACGAGAGACGTAATTATCGTGAGGATACGAAAAGCGTTTCCTCATGCTCCACTCAATCTCCCCAAAGTCGCAAAAGCTTGGCTTGCTTTGCTCCAGAAAGACAAACTGACTTTTGATGATGCTGGAGAGTTGGACGTGATTACAGGCACTGACAATTTCGTCTTGCTTAAAATCTTTGAGAGGGCAAATTTCAACCCTGCCAAAGCGTTCGCACTCTGGCTCCAGGTTGATAGCGACATCATTCGAGAGATCTATTCAGATCATAGCTTGGATGAAAGTGTCTATCAGGACTTAATTGCCTGGGCTGGGCGGCGATACGATCAAATTGACGAAATCGTTGAACTTGGAAACTGACAGGCGCGCACTTTGTGCGCCTGTCCCCCTCGTCTCTTTTTCTATGCTCAAAAAGCATTGATGAAGCGATTTAGTGGTGCGTTGCATCGCTTGGTGAAGTTAGCTGGACTTCGAAAATAAACAGCATTTTCAATCAAAATATCATGAGCCTCTTAGGGCCGCTGGACTATCTGGCGCACCAAAGGACTAGTTCAATATGAACCATTACACATTGACATGGGAAATCGACGTGGAAGCTGCGACTCCCGAAGAAGCTGCTCAAGAAGCATGGAACATCATGCGAAGACCAGGCAGCTCAGCAAACGTCTTTAACGTTTCCGACGAAGAAGGCAATTGCGTAAAAGTGGATCTACAGGAGCTTATTGAGAGCTCTTAAAGTAGGTACTGAAATCATATCAACCCGCTGGGTGCACGCACCCAGCAGGGGAAGTGCGTCCGGCATAATAAGGATGCATTACATGCAGATAAAACGAAGTAGCAAGTTTCTTCGAAGGCTATTACAGCTCTTCGGTGTAGCCTCAGGCTATAGGCCTAGTGAAACATCGCTCGATAAGATTGCATCGATCTCAGAAAAACTTGGCATAAGTATTTTTGTCGGGGGAGTCATAAACGTTGCGATCAAAGAGACTATTCCAGTCTCAACATTACTCTTCTCCGTTCTGGGGGCAGTCATTATGTTTGTTACGAGTATTTTTACTACAGAAGCAGCAAGCAAAATGAGGTCTGAAAAGCAGTTGCGCGCAACGCGCAATAAGCGTTATCATTCACAAGAAGGAAAGCCTAGGAAATGAATATGTCTTTTATTCTTGTATCATCACCTATCCTGATTTTGTTTGCTGCATGGGCGATCTTTGTTTCACTTCGTGCGATCAGAGAAGCCTCTCACTATAAATAAGTTTGAGGCCACAACCATCTGGCCGTTAGGCCTGTTGCTCCTAAAATCACAAACTTAATTCCAAATAGATCCCGCTTGGGTGCACGCACTCAAGGGGAGATGGTGCGCCCAATTTTCTTGAAAGGTCGCACCATGACAACACTCAATCCTTCAATCACTTCATCTGAACGATCAGACAGCAAACCCTCTTTGCAAAATGATTTTGCTGCTGCTGCTGCTTGCGCGAGCGTTCAAGCAATCAAAAGCACTTCTCCTGATTTGGAAGCTAGTGTGTGGGTCGTTGGTCATGATCATGATCATGGGCTGGATACGCCCCTATTTACCAAACAAGAGGACTTTGATGCGTTTTTGATGAAGCAGCTGGAAAATTATGGTCATTTGCCATCGGATCGAATTGGTGATGGTAAAGAATTTTCCGACCCTGTGGATATGTTATGTTCGTTAGACATGCCTTGGGGACCGTATGACACCCTTCAATGGGAAGAGATAACGCTCGCTTCAGGCGATTTACTTTTTACCAAGCGAACTGAAACGTAGGCGAACTCCAAAGGCGAGACCGTCTTTTTCAATTTTATCAACCTTCATGAGGGTGGCGGCATCCCCTCATGAAGGGCCGTTGCTCTCTCATTTTTGGAGAAGCAAAATGCAAAATATCTTTCAGTATTTCTCAGCACAGCAAATGGGCGCGAAGGGTTACTCCAGCGAATCTGGTTTGAAGCCCTCACCACTAAAGCTCATTGACCGGTGGTCAGCTTCCGAACTAGACAAAAACATCCTTAAAAATTGGATCTTGAACACTCAGGATTACTGGATGAAAAATGGGCTGTTCGGTTTCACTAGGGATGGCGACGGGCCTGTTAACGTAGTGGTCTCGCTACCAAATTGTGGAACCAGAACAATCAAAGAAACGGCGATCTTAAAGGCATTCTTTCGTTGGCTGGATCGTGACGTGAACTCGGTCGTGAAAATGATTGAACGCGAGCAGGAGAAGCTGAGTCGTGTTCCGGAAGACTGGGTCGCAGTGGAGAGAAAACGTACCAGACGATTTATCGTCTCGGTCGGACACATGCACCGGTGTGCCGGTGATTTTGATGTTAGCGGATGGAGTGATCAGCAGAAGGATGACCACATCTCTTATTTCATGAGTGGGCATACCGCTGTTCAAATTCTTGTCGACATTCGAGATCAGCAGACCGGCAATGCCGTGCAAAAAGAGAGTTCACTTTCAGAACCCGGATTATATTGGCCTTCGCCAATCGGGGTACTTCATGAAGCTATATCTGAGATGAGAGAGCTCAGCGCGAACAGTGCCTCACTGGCAGCGTAAAAAAATAAACCAACTTCAATTTTCCAGTGTCAGGAGAAGCGTATTGTTTTTCATATTCATTGGCTTGTTGTTTGTGGCGATCATCGTAATCATCAAAACGTCTAAGCAATTGAGGCTTGAGAAGGTCAACAATCAGAGTTTGCAAGAGATACTGGTTGTTGCTGTGCACGAGCCTGAGCAAGCTCACAAACTCGCGAAGCAATGGGATGCAGAGGCCCAAGAGCATCATAACACTTGGCTTATGCTACCAGAAAATGGAGGAGGCTATGCGTCTTCTGCTATAACAAGATAGGGGGGGCTAGAGCCCCCTTTTTTTGTTTCAACGCGCCCTGTGGTTTGGTCGTTGAATATTCCGACCATGCTGTATCTCATATATGTGAGGTCTGTTCCAGTAGGGGGCGGAATGACACTCTAAGTGTCACGACCTGCAATCATAATCACCTCGGCTTGCAAACATCGCTATGGGATGGAAAAAATGTATCACTCTAAGTACAGCTTCGTTTAAGATATGTTGCTTGCTAAGCATGGCGGTCAGTGACCATTGCCGCCGTTCGCTGGTTACGGAGCAGCCTCAGCCAGAGGCAGACGCAAACCTAGGGTTGACCTTAATCAGCTTGTAATCAGGGCCAGGAGTTGCCATTCGAGCAGTTCCATCAAGGGTTGTAGGCGTCTGCTGAAGGGATGTTCTGAGTACCATGGTGAGCAGTCTTTTGTGGATCGATGCGATCACATGAGCGGGGCATCAAATGATTCTCAGAACCCATAGTGGCTAGTCATGTTTGAGGAGGCGAAGTATAAACAATAGAAGGAAAAGGTCGCGACTACAATATCTCCTGCATAGACGTGTTAAACAAGTCTGTATTAGCTTGATAGTCGCCTTTAGTGGCCAAACGATTATCAAAGTGAGTGCATGTTGGGCTTCGGTCGCTACAGGTTACCTGTAACAGCCGATTGATTGTCTAAGAAAGGTTATTGCACACCGATATGAGATCTTTTTATGCTGGGTTGTTTGTTTTCACTTCAATAGTTGCTGCGTTGTATTTGTCGATTGATGACAATGGCGTGATGTGGCCGTTTAATAAACCTACATTTTCGTTTTCACTTTTATGCAGAAACACCGCTGACGCGGCGGAAAAGGCGGCGAAATCGAGAGATAGTGGATATCCTTTGAAAGAATTTCTTATTGAGTTCAGCAGACCAGTTTGGCAACAAAAAGAGAACTCAATTCAAAGACAGGAATATATTTCTGCCGCCATACTTGCTTATTCAAATCCCAATGTTTCACCTGGCGTAATACATGATATGCAGGCGGATATATGCGAGGCCAAACGCGCCTATTATTTAGATCAGTTTTCGAAAAACTAAACCATACCCGGCTGATGTTGTGATGTTCAAAATCACCTTCGAGGGTCACTCAAAAATTGATTTCGCTTGGGTCAGAGGTGGTCATTCAGATGTCTCTATACTGAGTTGCACCAGAGCCACCCAAAGGCTTTTGTTGTTACTCTCAAGAGCGAACTGGTTGCTTGCTCAACCCTCACTGGACATTCTACACTTCTAAAACCTACCTATCGATTTACTGAATGCCACCGCTCATGAATGGCAAAGCATTTTGAGTTTTTTGATGAGTACATGGTGCCTAACCCAATCATCACGCTTTGCTTCCTACATCAAAGCGCGAACCAAAATACACTTGTCTTGTTTTGGCGTAAGAACGGTTGTCCGATACTTTGACCTAGTCACAGCCATGCGGAAGTTTTTCCGGTACTGAGCAATGTTGTCATTCGCCTCGTTTTCTCGCACAAATCTTCCACTATTTCTGACTATCCCTATGCCTCTCACGATGATAGGCATATCTTCAAACAGGATTGTCTCATCAAATTGTTTTCCTTTGGCTTTGTGCAAGTTCATTATGACCACACCACCCTCAGGCTGCCCTGCCATGGCAAAATGTTCTTGTACAAATGCCTCTTTAGTTAAATCAAACGCGCTTGGGTAGGCAGCGGCACCGTCCCAGTCTTCCGATAGAACTAGACGAAGCTGCTTTCCGCGATCCAGAAAGCGCAGATTGCGGGCTTCTTCCGCGATGTCGCGCAGTTGAACACAGCACCCCTTCTCCAAAACATTACGCACCATCACCCAGTCTTGCTGTGGATCACCAGTAAAAGAAAGAGCAAGTACTTCCTTGTAAACCTGCTCCATTTTTCGCATCTTCGAATTTGCAGGCAGATCTTTACCTATGGCTTGCCGCTCGCGACGTTTTTGAAGGTCCGCAACGAAACTGTTAGCCGTCTTGAGGTGGCCTTTAGCAGGACTGCTCCCACTCCGCCCGCGATAGAAACTGGCAACTTGTAAAACAAAGCGCTCGAAACCATCAGCTACTGGTCGTTTCTCAAGCAAAACCCCGATACAGTGAGCCGACAAAATAGCAGCATCCCGCTCGATCACAGCTGTATGCGGTATAAGTGGCATTTTCCCTAAACCTTGCGTGAACAAGTCAGAAATTTTTTTGGTCAGTGGCTTGGTCGGCACCAGCACAGCTACAGACCACGCTTCGCCGCTTGCCTTCATAGCTCGTTTTCGAGCCTGCATAACTTCGGTGATTAGCTTAGTATGCGCTTGCGCTTCAATGCGGGGGTATCCAACTAAATCTACCCCTTCATAGGCCAATTGAGAAAACGTCCCTCTAAGTATGTCATCACCAAACAGTGTTATGTCCGTATGAAGGTTTCGGTGACTGAGTCCACCTAAATCAATCTCTTCCGCTTCAAAATAGTCTATAAAATGGTTTGATCGCTCCGGGTCGGTGGCAATGAAATCGAAGATTCTCTGATCAGGATCAGCGAGAGCAAGACATCGCGACTTGCTGCCCAATCGCTTAACGATTTCCCACTGCTCATCGCTAGTATCCTGAAACTCATCCAAAATAATCAGAGGATACCGGTTCGCAACGAGATCGCCAATGGTTGGAAATTTGGTCAACAGATCAGCCAACAATGGCGCAAACAGATCGAAGCCAATTCTCCCATCTTCGAATGCAACAGTTTGCAGCACGGCTTTTTCTTCATCGGTGAGCTCAAGCAATCCGTCATCACGGGATTGATCCGTGGTGGTTCGAAGTTCAGACAAGACACCAGCAACATCAGCCGGTAGCAATAGTTCTAGTGAGTGTGGCAGGCCTAAAAGGTATCCGTGCCCCTTAAGTATGCGCCAAAAGAAAGAATGGTATGTATCAACTTCAATGCGATTTGAAACAGCCTTGGGCACGTTAAGATCACGGGCAATACCTTCACTCACACGAGAAACCGTCGCCCGCGCGAAACTCAAGAACAACACATGCTGCTCAGGCTTTAGCTCTGCCTCAACAAATGCGGCTGCCTTCATAATTGAGATTGTCGTCTTGCCAGCACCTGGCCCACCTAGCACCAGACAATGCCCTTCTGCATCCAAGGCCCGCCGCTGCTCGTCAGTTACCTTCATGCATCTGCTCCAGCTAGCACCAGTGGCTCAGGATCATCCTCTTCGCCAACACAGAGTTGTTGGATTGCTAAACAGGCATTCCGTATCCACTCAGGGATTTCTTCAAATTCACACTGCACTAAAAAATCTGCCGCGACCCCCTCTCCTTTGTATTTGGAAAGGTAGGCCTGCATCGCATTGGCAAGATCAGTTTTAGGAGTCGGAAATTGCGCTTGAAGCGCTTGCGGCCACGTAATGCTGTCGATGTATCGCTCCATGGCCGCTTCCGTAGTGCCTGCCAGCACCATCTTTTCAAAACCTTTCTCATCATGCATCAGTACAAGGTCAAGTGCGGCTTTCATGTCGGTCGTCACCGCTGCGTCTTGATCATCGCAGGTACAAATAACCTCTTTTCCAAGGCCGCGATATAAACCCGCCATTGCAATGATTTTGCTCTCGGAACCAGCATCAATCGTACACACACCGATGCTTTCAAGGGTTTTGAAATCTGCTGGTCTGAGTTTAGACAACCTTCGCGCCACCGCTGGAAACGCAATCGCTTCTGTTGCGCCCTCTGCCAGTAACACCCTACTTGACAGCAACCCCTCACAAAACACTGTTCGAAAGTTCTGACGGTAGAACTTCGGTTTGATCGAAGCAGGAAGTACTATCTCACGTTGTCTTAATACACCTGCCGCATCACGGCTAAGCGGGACCGTTTCTTTGACCCTAAACTCTTCGATTACATATGGCGAATGAGAGGTGAAAATCGTTTGCGATGAGAGCTTGCGAACTTCGTTGACAATCTGTTTTTGTGCATATGGAGGTATGGCAATCTCTGGCTCTTCCATTGCGAATATTACATTTTGCTTACCAGCAGCGATCTGAGACAAAAGTGCCAACACCAGCATATTGATGGTGCCTGTACCTTGCCGGTAATACGGAGCCAAATGTTCTCCATCACCAGTAGACATGAACGCAGTTACGATCTTGCGCAGATGCTCTCTAGTGAGATTTGATACTCTGAGCTGAGGTTGAGCACCCCACTCCTTTGGTACGTACTTCTTGAGTGCAGCGTTCACACTCTCAAGCACCTCTCCTAAGCCGCCTTCTGCGTCGTCAGATAGCTGCAGTGTCGAAAGAGACTCGAGACTGTCTTCCCACAACTTTGGGCGGGCCTCCTGCAATCTGAGAATAATGTCTAGTAGGCTTCCCCGTTCTAGACTAAGCGCCCGTGAGCCGGTTCGAAGGGTTCGAAGGTACAAGAAGCCACAGGTTTGCTTATCCTTTTTGCGGAACGGTTGCCGTTGTCCATCCTCATCTGTTTTCGTGAAAAACGTCTCCCCAGAAAAATCATCATCTTCGGTATCATACCAACCGATAAACGAGACACGAATGCAGGGCGATGCTGTTGCTACCTGTCCAGCAGTTGGCTGATCTAGGACACAACTTTGGGCATCGTCCCACCATTCGACATTCGCAAAAAAACGAGCTTTCTGTTCATCTGAGAGATCACAGACTGTCGCGTCGATCCGAAGAACCGGCGCGGTTCCTTCCGCAGGCTCTTCGACCTGTTCTGCCTCACCAATTGGGTCTTCATTAGTGTCGACCGCAGCTACAGCTGCTGGCTCTGGCTTACTTAGAATATACTTCCCTTGAAAGAAGTCGTGTTCATCGACTGGCGGCATCCTATGCGCGCGATCTGGTCCTAGCACTAAATCCAGCGCTTCGAGAACTGTCGACTTCCCTGTATTATTATCACCAATGAGGACCGTGTGGCTCGGGAAAACCAGTTCAGCTTCGGCTACCCCCCGAAAATTCTTAATGGAAAGGTTGCAAATTCTCATACTGCCCTCAAATGTTTAAATTATTCAACCAGCTTAACTAATCTGCAGGACAAACGGCAATATATAAAGCAAATTATCTTTGAACCCACGTCCGAATGAGTTGTGCAAATATATCGAGCTAAAAATTTCTTGGAATTCAACGTATTCTCTTCGCCCTCCACAAGTCACCGCATATTGAGAGAAAACTTCTGCTTGCTACCTTCCTTCTAAAACCTGAAGGTCAGTCGGTTGGTTGAGTCTAGGTGTCTGCTGTTAATTGATCCTCCAAACACATCTCGCCCGCAGCTAGCTTCTGCTTTCCGCCCTTTGCAATAAAGTGAATGAAGGTAACCCAGCGTTGTGGTCTTACTCTCACTCTGCGAACTCAGAGTTGGCCGAACGTCGGCAAATGGTCAGTCGGGTATTTCCAGATCGTCAATAAGAGCGACTGTAGAAGCCTTCAGTTGGACGTGTCTCAACTCATAATGGAAACGCCCGAAAGTCAGCTCATGACCCTTCAGGGTGATACTCTATTTCCACTTTTCGCTCAGACAGCAGAGAGAAGTTTTCGTCAAATTGATACATAGCTGCGCTCGCAAGCAGCCGAAAACTGGCATGTATTGATTGCGAGCTAGGCGAAGTCTTAGAACTCAGCTGAGCGTGAGATTAAACAAAAGTGAATGCTTGTAGGGGTGAACGTATGCGTACTGGTATCGAACTGATTGCGAGTGAACAGGAACGACAGATCCATGAAGAACGGCGGGGGGCAAATGGCGAGTACAAATACCAACGCGGCGAACTGAGTTCGGCTGCAGCCAACTACGCTCTTGCCTCAACCATGTGTTCGATGCAACAGGATAATCAATACAACGGCAATCCGCCACTCTATCGGACTGATATGTTCGATTGGCCTTTCACAGGCGCTTCTTGGAACCCTGGAAACCAGATCAAAATGCTGTCGATAGCTGGGGCTTTCATAGCGCAAGAACTAGAACACTTGATTCAAGAGCAAGGCCCGGATGTTGTTTTCACCGACGACCCCGCACCAACGATTTCGCCGCAAAGTCTTGAGAGCATACATATGGGAGACTTCCTACCTGAGCTGAAAGATATGTCTCGTTCTGAGCTTCGGCAGCACCTAGTGGAACTAAATGCCAGAATGGAAGAAGACAATGGGTTTAAAGAAGCGATCCAAGCAGAGCTTGTGGGGAGGCGGATTATATGAACGAAGTGGTTAGCCAATGAACAAGGCCAGCAATTTTGCTGGCCTTGTTCATTTTACGCAACCTGCGCAAAAGTTTCTGTCAGATCGCCTGAAACTCGTTCGATGTGAAACATCAAGTCGGTCAGGTGGACGCGAGCACATTCAGTGCTCTTGCTGTTTTCCGGATCATCCAACTCAGTAAGAATGAATCGTAAAAGGCGATCCGCAATTACTGCGTCACGGACGCCGGGAAACTCGGTTTTCAAATACGCATATTTTCCATTCTTATAGCTCGAAAGAACAATGCACTGACTGTGATTCCAAAGATTTTTCACATGGGACTGTAAACCCTGGCGGGGTTCTGCGGTTGGCTGGAGTACCTTGCACAATTCCTTAAATATGTCCTGCCGTGTTCTGTTTATGTCTGTCAGTAGCCATTGATAAAAATCTAGGACTAGATGCTGGCGATGTACCGCCAAGTCAAAGGCTGTCTCTACCAATGGGGCTGAGTTGGTGGACGAAAAATCGCAGGTCACCTTAAACGGCGATTCTCCGATGTCACGAACGGCATTTGAGTACCAGTGTTCAAGTTCTGCACGATCTACGTTGTCGTAGTCAGACTCTCTGACGAACCTAAGTGTCAATCTCCTAAAGAGTTCGAGGGAAATCGATCCAAAGAACCGCACGCCGCTATGTGAACTATCTGTGGGAGCTTCTAGCCCGAGACACGGATATCCGCGTAATTCAAGGCGTCTACGAATTGCTGCTGTGTTAATCATATGCTTACTCCAAATTTGGAGGGAGCACCGCCCCAGAGGTGCGATGCACCTCTGGGGTTTCAAAACATAGTTCGCTGTTTATTTTCGAAGTCCAGCTAACTTCACCAAGTGATGCAATGCATCACTAAATCAATATTCGTACTGCACGATAGCTTATCCGATTGTGTATCGCAATCATTGCAGCCACAGCTGGGTAATCGTTGGACATTCCATAATACATATTGCGCGTTCTTTCTGTGTCAGCGCGGCGTATAGTTTGACATATCAAATTGATATCAATCTTGGGTGGTATTATGGCTTTGGAGGATAGGATAATGTCGAAAATCAATGCGTGAGGAACAATGGAAATTCACGAACGGCTGCGAATGGTGCGGAAACACCTTGATAAGAAACAACTCGAATTTGCTGATGAATTGGGTGTCTCCGGCACTTCTTATAAGAACTATGAGGGAAACGTGACCCCCGTTCCGAGCGCTGTTTTGATTCAGCTGTCTAAGGAGTACGCTATCTCTGCTTCATGGCTCTTATTAGGACGAGGTGATATGCTGGAGCCGTCACCAATTAGATTGGTGAAGAGCGCGGTTTTAGCTGCGAAAACCATCATTGATGAATTCGGTTTTAAGCCGGATGTTAACCAGGAAGCAGAACTGGTTTGCAAAATGTTTCGTGAACTCTATGAACTTCGATCTAAGTAGAGCTTCTATAGTACCCTCTCTCCGCGACTTTAGGTTGGTTGAGGCAACTTGCATGAGAAAGCGGATCTGAACAGCGCTTTTGTACGCAAGCCCATATTTGGCCGCGACTGCGCAAATATTTCCATCCATGAAGGCAGCACTACAATTGAAGGTGCGAAGGGGCCTTAAGGCCAGGAAGGATCTGCAAAGGCTCCCTACTTTGTATAATAGCCAATTTACTTGATAGCTAACGGACTACAGGGTAGTTTGCATGAGGTATTTCATAAGGTATTTCCGATGCTTAAGCTATTTCGCGCATTGATAATTGAAATTGTTGCGTTGCTTACACTTGGCCTCTACCTGATCGGGTCTGCTATGCTGATCGCATTAGTCTTGCAGCTGGTCAGGCGACTACTTTCACTGTTTTATGCTAACGTTCCGCAAATCACGGACCTGCACGCATTTGGTATAAGCGCTCTCGTAACTGTTTTTTGGGCCATGGTCGCACATGTCATTCCTGGCCTGATTGAAACTCTCACTGACATTGAGGTAGGGGCTAGAAAGCCTAGTGAACGCGAAAAAAAACAATTGGCCGATGCTCTTGAACTGGTGCAGCTACAAGCAACGACCGCCAATGTCGCGCTACCGCGTATCGTCTTGCGTGTCATCGATCAAACAGGTGAGAATGCTGTTGCATACACGCGAAACCGAGTTGCAGTCACCAGCGGCTTGCTTATTACAACTCAGACACGAGACAACGGACTGTTGGAACTTGGATCCGTCATCGCGCATGAAATGGGACACTTGCGCCATTGGGACACGCGATGGCAAATGCTTTCACGCCTATTGATGGCACCGTACAACTTCTTAATCAAAGTGATAATCAGGATGCTTGGTCCGATTCCGCTCGTTGGTCCGGTTTCCATCTTAATACTGATGGCTTTATCGGTGCCCGTTCGCATTGCAAATAGTTTGCTGCCGTTAACATCCAGACTTCAAGAGTTTAGAGCAGATGAATTTGCCTTTCGTCTGGTAGGTCCATCAGGGATCGCAAGTTTGTTCGACTCTATGTATCGCCGTGAAAATGTCGCGGGTTCCGGCTTGTTTGCATATTGGGTTCGCTCTCACCCACCTATAGAATTGAGGCGCGACCGCCTGCTGAAACTGGCCGATAAAGTTTCAAACTCCACCGTTGTTCACTCAGCTGAGCGTGCTTAGTGCCGCTGATCTGGATGATGCAGAGTTCCTCTGCCGTTGAGCCTCTTGGCCTGTGCCCTGCTCCTGGCCGCGCCGCGCGCTGCGGCTCCAACAGCTCAGCGCCCTGCCGCTGAGCTGGAACAAACCAAGAATTTGTGTCTCTTAAGTATGAAGCATTATTACTTTTCGACACCGGCGGGATAATTGTTTTCTATCCGCCCGTTTTACCGTTCTTTTTGCTTCTCATCTTTCTTGAGTGCCTTTTCCACCCAATCAGGTGCTTCACCTAAATCTTTGTCGGTCACATCGTCGGGAAACTTTTTCCAAAATGCGATGATCGCACTCGAAAACTCGTCGAGGTGATCTTCGTTCACTTTGAGCTGATCAAATTGTATCCACATAGGATGTTCGCTTGGGAGATTCTTAAAAAACTCTGGGTATTCATCGCGCAGCGTCTCAAATGATCCTCCATTTCCATGCTTAAAGACATTCACCACATGGCGGCAGCGGTTCAAAGATTCAAAAAACTCAGTGTCCTCAATATTCCAGCCCATGGATTTCAGTAGTTCAACGATCTGATCGAAATTTGCATTCCATACCCGCTTTGGGAACTCTTTGCCATCGTACCATTTTCTGATTTCTGTTGTGAGTAAGTCTCGGAGCTGCTTATCCCATTGGTGGAACATTCCGGCAGTAATGATTAGCCGTGTGGTTTCACGCAGATCGACAAGCATGCCATAAAATTCGATTGCTTTCTGTTCGGCCCTCTCATAACCGTGCGCCGGATCGTCGGTTTCGGGGTTAAACCACTTTCCGCTTTCTTTCAGCCATTCGTCAGCGTGTTTGTCTGCATCTTCATTGATATTCTCAAATTGTGACAGCAAGCGATGCTTCCCCTGCTCCACATAGAATTCATGCCCCTCTATCAGACTTTGCCTGTAAGGTTCGTACATCAGAAAAAAAAACTTTTTCGCGCATGCCTGTTTCCTTCCCTACAACGTTCCTTTTCGGGCTTCTGCAAAGAACTACCGTACATGAAAACGTGCGGCGTGTTTTGCTTGCCTTCAAGCAGTCTATCGAGTGCTATCCAACCAAAGCTTACCCTGATGTATTGCCAATAACACTAGAACAACAACCCCACCGCTATAGGACACCATATCCGCAGCTCGCTCAGTCATTTCACCAAAGGTTTCCACCGAGCTAGCCCATCTGCTAAAGCTGAAGGGCTTGATCCAAATCCCGGCAATCACAAGGGCAACGAAATTAATTCCCAAGTGTCCAAGAAACTTGTCCGCGTTAAGCCATCGCCAATTTTTTATAACCAGCACACAAAATGAACCAAGGGGCAATGTATTCTAAAGGAAGCAGGTAGTTCATGTTTCTCCTCAGGTTCACGATTTAGCACTCCCCAATGTTTGACCTTGATTTGTGGTGTTAGCTCAACTGAGAGTGCGCCGATTCTGTTAGGGTTGAACACTATACCAAAATTCATGTGGGGAGCTCACCGGCGCAATGAAACGCAACAATGTATTGGTTCTGTCAGTTTTTTTTGTCGGCCTGAATGCTTGCATAGCTGCAGAAGCACTGGCTGAAGAGAGCTCTCGCGAAATTAGCCGAGCTCGGGTTGAGTACCAAAAGTGTGACAAAGGTCGCGGCCCGGACTGTGTGATTGATGGCGATACGTTTTACATCGGATATGAGCGGATCCGTATATCTGACATCAATACACCCGAGACCTACCGCCCGGAATGTGATTACGAAGCTCAGCTCGGAGCAAAAGCAACAGCGCGCATGATTGAGCTCCTGAATGCCGGCCCTTTTGAACTTGTGGCTACTGGCAGAGACAAAGATCGCTACGGTCGTCTCTTGCGAAAAGTTGTGCGTGATGGTCGGTCTCTGGGTGACATACTGGTGCGCGAGGGACTGGCAAGGCATTGGACTGGGCGCCGGAAGCCTTGGTGCTGACTCTGCTAAGCGCCGTGTTGATCTGCTCTGGAATTGCGCGATCTGCTTCTTCGTGCCATATTTTCTGGAATTGGCCCTCGTCGAGGGAGCATTCATTTCAGTCTCAGGCCTAGGGGAGTAAACAGGCTACAGTATGTTGCTATTGATTATTGTCCTGGCGTTGGTTTCACTGGTCTGTTTTTTCATTGCGGTAAAACGTGGCAGCGCTGTTCTCTACTTGGGAGTGCGTGATTTTCTTTGGTCAATGTGTCTGCAATTAACGCCGATTTATACCGGATTGTTGTTGTTGTGGCTGCGGCCTGAAGGTGCGCCGTTAGCGGTAGGTAGCCTTCTTCAGACGTGGCTTCAAGTTGTCGTTGCGGGACTTAGTCTGGCGGTATTTCTCTATGCCTTATCCAGATCGCTTAGGTTCGCTATGCTCGCAAATGGAAATCTTGCCGGGTTCTGTTTATTCCTCCCGAAAACCATAGCTGGTTTGATTGTTGTTTGGTTTTCCGGAGGTGTAATGAGCCTTTTACTCGGCCAGAAACGAACCGTAAAAAGGACAATGTTGTCGCTGCTGATCTTTGGCTTCGGTGGCCTGCTCGTGGAAGCGCTGATTACGCCAACTCTGAAGAAATCACCTTAGTTAGATTGCCTATTCTGGATGAGGGCGTTTAATCTGTCGTTGTTGTTCAGTAACTTAACCAACATCAATGTGAAACTGCCGAGCGTGAACGTCTTGATGATATCACCCGCGCTCGCAAGCGACATGACTCCCGCGTTGTACATTTGGAAAGCTTGGTAGAAGACATCTGCGAACATCAAAAGCGCAAAGAACTTCAATAGGGTATTTTTAGTCGACTTCATCGCAAAAGACCTGTCTTTGTTTTGTTGCATCAATACAGCGCGTATAAATTGCATTTTGCATCTATACTTCGCTTTGTGTTTTGGTTTCAACCCACCATGATGATGGTTTGTCCTGCGGCTCAGCCTTCTGGATGCCGCCGCCGCTGATCTTTGTTTTGCGAAGCCTTAATGTCTTTGCGCAGCTGAGTGCAAAAATCTTCCAAGTCGTCTCCAGCTTTGTAAAGAACGTCCATGGTTTGCACGTAAACGAGTGCTTTTGCGTCCCAGATAGCATTTATTGTTGCTAGCGCTAATTTTTGCGAAATGCCTACACAGAGCGGACTGCGAAAGTAGACCTGATCCAGAGGTATCTCACTTTTTGACAAGGCATGAATGAGCGTTGCTCGATTTGGGAGTTTTGCCGGCCAACGGTCGTCTCCCCATCTGGTTGTCTTCACGTCTCTGATATCGTCTGTAAACGTGGTCGGCACCTCTTCGATGCCCGAAAGCCAGTCGTTATGCGCTCCCCATGCGCGAGCGCCAGCTATTTGCTGGGCTTTGCTCGGGAGCCACTTGTGCAGAGTGATGCAAGCCCATTTTTGGAACTCGCTACCGTTATGTGTTGCTAAAACCAAACCCTCAGCCTCGCTGCTATTTATACCACAAATAGCAAAAATATATTGACTTCGGCAATGATTTTATTTTTACTATATGTGGTAAAAATAAAATGTGTCGAGAGCTGGCGTGAGAATGCTGTGCCGAGTGATAGCGTAGATTGGTAAGGCATGGCCTCTGTTTGAAATAGCAGATGCCCCTGCCCTTTGAACGATTGAGGTAAGTGGCAAATGTTGCCTTTGACTGACCATATGAAAGAACTCATCCGGGCAACGGTAGAAAATGGTCTTTCAGATCACGAGATTTGGGCCAAGGTTCGAGTCCAGTGTGGCAACTCAGGCTACAACGTTGTTAACGGCCTCATTGACCGTAGGCTGCTCGATTTCTTTAAAGGCAACAGCGGCGATACGCTCAGGGCTACAGAGGCAGGAAAGGCCTACGTTCGCGAGAATAACCTTTCTGGAGGTGCCAATGGGTACTGAGGGCAATGAGAAGCATACAATGGGCGAGTATGCCGATGGTTATGCAAAGGGCCTAGAAGACGCTGCCAAGCTCGCTGAAGGTTGGCCGACACATTCAGCTGGTGATGATTATCAAACTGATGGCTCGAAGTTCTGGGATGCTGGAAACAACTATGACCAAGGCCGGATAGATGCTGCAGCAGCAATCCGGCACTGCACAAATCTCAATCAAAAATCTAACCGATTAGACAGGAGTACCGTCATGCAGAGTTTTGTCACACCAACATGCGTGGCTACGTCAAAGCAATTCATCTTTGAACTCGGTGCTGCAGGGCTTTTGTATCATCCTGAAGATCGCGCTGACGACTGCCTGCGTGATCATAACCTTGATGCAGAAACACTCGCCTCTATTCAGGAAAAGATGGACGCAGCGTCCAGCCACCTGAGCGACTCCTGCGCGGTGGCTCTGGAGGTTCTTAATGGATCTGATCCTGAGACATGCTAAATTCAGTGGACCATTTTGGGCCGATCGTTAACCCAAGAACCCTGACATATACGACATACGTTGATCCGTTTGGCGCGCGCAAGAACTTCCAGAAGCCTTTTGACTTAGCTGTTGTCGATGCAATTTCGACAGTCAGCAGAGTGCACGTCTATTGCAGGGGGTTGTTGATGGACAAAAGCGATCCCTACGATGATTACTATGGATTTGGGACAGGCCACGAACGCGCGGTAAAAGCCGCGAGGCAGCTTGCAACTAATCGTTTAACCTCCCGCTCCCACATCAGTGTGAAAACGACTGTGACTATCAGAACGGCTTCTTTGGACAATGAACGCGAGCCTTTCCATGCCGGCTCTGTGCGCTGCTGTTATGTGCCGGATGAATGGCTGCAGGATGATGAAAGTTCAAGCGCAACAAGCGAAATATTCGAAATTTGGCGTAATGGAAAATCTGGCGTGGATGCCGCGAAGTTGGAGACTCTGGTAGCTCAATACTTGGCAGCTGATGTAGCCGGAGAAAGACGTAAAATTGAGGCAGAACTTCAAATCAGCAATGTGAGATGAGCTATGTATATTACTCTAACGGTCGGTGATAATCGTCAAAATGGGTGCATTTATCTGGCGCGGTGGAACATTGAGAGCCGACAGCAGGGTCTAAAAACCTTATCTGATGTGGATCAGACTATTGAGGATGAAGCGGCTGGTGATCCCGATAAAGACCCGTTCTTCTTCATACTTGATCTTTTCGAGGATGAAACAGAACAGATTGGAACCAACAGCAAATGTTTGCCATTGCAACTTGCTTCAAGGCTTGCTCCTGAGCAGGTTTCGTCCTGGCTAGACAAGCGCCCTAACCCGGACAGGATTGAAGAAAAACCTCCTCTTATTCTGGATGAGTTCCCTGACATAATGGGGTCGCATTGATTGATCGTTTGCTTAGTAGTTTTTTGAAGTAAAGAGAAGTCAACCGCTTCAGACCCTGCTGCTTTTTGTTTGTTTCCTTTGACAGAGAAAGTTACGGATTGATGGAACATTGGATTTTTGTGACGCTCCCATTCACAGTCATTTTTGTCTGTTGGCTTATGAAAAATGCGCCAGAATGGGAGATAAAGAGAGATATTAGAAGGCAGAAGTCGAAAGCAGCATGGGAAGATAAGGCGCGTTACAACCGTCGCGCTAAGTATGGGTGTGATCTTGTCGAGTTTGAGAGGCAGATCCTGCCATTCAGGAGTTATCGTGCCAAAGGTGTATCTGAGCTTGATACACAGAGTATTGAGGTTGGAGTACATATCCCTGCAGACACCTACCACATCGGCCCAAATAGTGTTGTAAGTATTGTCCGTAGTTCTGGCCTTTCTCGGGACACAATCTACCACGTCTGGAAATTGACAAAACACTCGTTTGTAAAAGTTGTTGCTACCCACGGAGAACTTGTTTTGGCGGCTGTAGTGCACTCCAAAGCGGCGGCGCCATCTTCAGTAGAAGCGCCTCATGGGCTCCTTTTCGAGATTGAAGCGAGTACGTTGCAAGAGTGGGTAAGCCAAACCGCGGACCGCGAGAGATCCTGCAAGATTCCGCTCATATGGGATTGGAATAGAGTACGAATTGCACGGCAGGCACCGGTGTATGCTTTTCCGAGCAATGAGGACGAAGAGTCTCAAAGTGAACGGCCGCAAAAAAAATCATCCGCAGTTCGCCGGAGCCGCACCTACCGCGCCGCGCGTGCGTCGAGACAATCAACTCGAAACACTTCTGGTTGCGGCGACCTCTTGGCCGTAGCTGCCGCAGTTGCTGTTGCGAGTAGTAATAGCAACTCCGGAACTAGCAATGACAGTGGGAACGGTTCTGATGCCAGTTTTGGCTAAGGGGGGCAATTTCGCCCAGCCCGATCAAGATGGTTCCGGGCTTTCATCCAGATAGTCGTGGGTAACAGCTCACACGTTTGGTTCTTTGGTAGTGTGAAGCTTCCGCATAAATTACGATTACTAAATCCACCTTCTTTGCGAAGCAGCAGCGCATGCCAATCTGCGCAATCGGAGGAATTAGGCGCTCCGACAGTAGCAAAGCCTAGGTAAAGGAGGTGGTATGCTAGGTGAGATTTGAACTGAAGTTTGAATTGAAAAAGACCCGGAAAAGATTGGACGTCTGGTTCCGGGCCGTTTTCAAAATCACTTGGTGATCGGACTGGGGGGCGAAAGCTCCCCTTTCCTTTTTAGAATATAGCTCTCAAACCTCAACAAATCAAGAAATGAGAAGTTTGAGTTGTTCAAATCGAGACCTTTAAGCTCTCCTAACTGTTGCATTAAGATTACAAAACACCTTCTTTCTCCTTGTTTGCAAGGACTTCGCAGTTTATGCTTTTTTCAATTGAAGCTGCTTTCCTTAAGGGCCGATTGGTAAGTAGCTTTAGCGATGCATTTGCATTGCTTTGAAGAGCTAGCTGGGCTCTGCAAATAAGCAGCATCAAACCATCATTCCATTCCAATGAACCTTCTGGGTGTCTACCCAGAACGGGCGACATCCAGCTCACTTATGGACGCCTGCCATGCACAATCCATTTCTTCATCGACCTGCAGACTGTGAACCGAAGTTCCTGAGGCTATCATCTGGCCACCTAAGCGCAATCACTCGTGATTGGTTGGCCCAACGCTCGCTCTCGCTTGGTTATAAAGAACCTCCAAAAAAACCACGTCTCGGTGCATCAACTTCCTTAGGATGGTGGGTTACAACACTGAACTCGGAAGAAGATTTAGCGAAAACGCCTGAAGACCTCCGTTCCTGTCTCGTTTTGGCCAGAGAAGCCAAACTGACGCATCTGTTATTCGAAAAAGGGGCGGAAACCATCAGCGGCCTTCCTTCGTTCGCGTAGTAGGAAAGTCGAACTCAATACAAACCCACTGGGTGCACACCCAGCGGGGGGAGTGCATCCGTCATTTTTGATTACGACCTCAGGTTTTCCGTAGCTGGAAACAGGAGGACGTTCAAATCTCAAGGAGCACAAAATGATTATTTCAGTTGACGCAAACGCACCTGGCTATTGGGAAAGTGTCAGAAAAAACGCAACCCAAAGGAGAGCGTTTGAAGCCATTAAAAAAGGTCTCAAAACAATTCGTATCTCTCAGGTCTATGAGCAGTATGTTGAGGACCATTTATACCTGATCCAGGAAGTAGCTCGGAAAGAGGGACTCCATAAGGATCTTGATCAATATAAGCAATTTAGGTGCGAGTGCGCTGATACAATGGGTCTGCCAGAGCTAACTGATTGCGATGAAAGTGATATTCATCAGTTCTCACTAGAAGCGGTCCTAGAGGCTGCTGAAGCTCTTTATGGTGACGAAGGTGGTCTTGGTAGATCTCAAGAGCAGTGTTCTTGCTGCGGAGAGTTAGCTACCTGTCATCGCTGGGAAAAGGTTGAGGGTGGTAGCATCACCTTTTATACAAGCATTTATTGTGAACACTGCGGCAGAGACGAATTTGACTCTTGAGTGTAAGTTAGCACCGGTCATCTTCAATAGAATTTATGAGAAAAAGGGGGAGCTTTCCCCCTTTTTTTTGAGGTGGCTTCAGTCTGTATCAGTAGGGTTTTCGAGTTCACGACGGCGGTCTTCGTTTTCGTGATGCATCATGCCAGCCAGTATGACGAATGTGGCGACGAGCAAAATACATCCAGCAGCCATTATGACGATGGCCTTCATAGGCAAAGGGTCTGGCGAAAAACGATTGAAGACTAACCAGCATAAACCTGTGGCAGAAGGTAATATAACACTCGGATTTTTAAAGAGTTTTGAAATTTCTGAACGGAAGTCGGGGTCTACCCGTTTTCCCATGGTACGGCAAAGCAAGTCCCACCGGCTCTTCAGATAGTCGACGAATTTTCGCATTAGTTTTCTCCTATAAGCTGTTCTTGTTGAACAACGCGAGATTAAGAACTCGGTATGCAAGGAACAAAAAAAACTTGTGCTGAGCATTTCTTGACTCTCTTTGCATTGGAGCGCAAAAGAGAACATAGAGTGAACAAATAGGATAGATAATGGGTTGGCAACCTGGTTTTGTCTGGAAAGAGGTAACAGGGAAAGCAAATACGTTCCTGGGCGCTTCCATGCGGTCAAAGGAAGTGGCGATCATGCTGTGGCAAGAGCCAGCAGCGCCCCCTGCCCTTTCGTGGCAATGGCAAGTGTTGCACATGGGCGAGAAGAAAGCGTCAGGAGGTGAGGCGAGCCGTGCGCTTGGGGTTATCTCTTCCCAACAAGCTTATTCGCGTTATGTCGGCACTCTAACTGATTTCCATTTGAAGTCGGCCGCACCAAGAAAGCTCCGGTATATCTGGGCGCCGGATAGAGGCGCTGCGTTTGGTGAGGGGCGCGGTGTGGGCCGCGTGCCGGGAGATCGAACCGTAAGAATGCGGGTCCAAAAGTGCGTTGAAGACAGTCAACATAGTCTGTGGTCTTTCATCGTTACCCGAGGTGCAGAGAAGATTGCCAGCGGCTACCGCAGTAGCAAAGCGGACGCAGTATTTTCAGCTGAAAGCGCGTACGATGACAGCCTTGTTTGAGGCGGACAAAACCAGCTGCATTGACTATTCTGCCTTGCGTAAGTATTCAAGCTTTGTATTAGTCGCACAAAGCTTGCTGTAGTTTTGTTCAAGGCTAACAACTCTTCATTATGTTTTGTTCTGGTAAGTCAACTCACACATTTTAACTTGGTTTTCCTTCGTTTTTGTTGTTTTTATTCTATTAAATAACTATTTAATATAGCAAGGCGCACGGAGGTGCTGCAGGTGCGGTAAGCCATCGTCAGGCGCTTGTTATGGGGTGTTTCTGGATCTGCAATTGGGTGCGCCTTGGTTCTAAAAATATGCACTTGAAAGGACAGTCATGGGTAATCAAGTGACTCTCTTACCGACGAAGTTCAAGCATCAAGCTCTCCAGGTTGATCGGGACCGTTTCCATCACTTAAACCCAGCGGCGCTTTATCTTGGGCAGCTGCAGTCCGATGCCAGTAAACATACAATGCAGAGCTTTTTGAACAGTGCTGCAAAGTGGCTTGAGCAAGACGTTGAGGCGACTTGGAAAGACTGTGAGTGGGTAAGGCTAAATCGAATAGCTCTTTTGGCATACGTAGAATATTTGCATAAAGATAGAGGGTTATCTTTGCGCACAGTCCGCACCGCGTTGGCCGCGCTCCGGGGCGTTGCTCGTGAAGCTTGGCTTGCCAATCTCATTCCTGAAAATGAATACAGGAAGATAAAGGAAGCGCTTCCTCGCATTAGTGGTCATAAAATTGCAAAAGGACGTGCACTCTCAAAGGATGAGCTGTCTGCGATGTTTAATGCATGTCGACAGAGACAGTCCATTCGAGGGCTTCGCGATGAGGCGATCATTAGTGTTCTCTCGCTGTGTGGTCTGCGTAGAGAGGAGCTGGTCAAGTTGAACTATGAACATGTCGATTGGAAAGCCAGTGCACTGATTTTCACTGGTAAGGGAAACAAAGAGAGGGTCTCATTCATGTCGAAGTCTGTAATGACCAGAATACATGAATGGTGTGAGCGTGTTCGTGGGTCGCATGATGGACCTCTTTTTTTTGGAATTACTCGTGGAGAGATCACCACAGAAGACCGGCTAACCGTGCAAGGTCTACATTACATTGTCACCAAGTTGGCTCGTGAGGCTGAGATTGAGCGATGTACAGCGCATGATCTAAGACGAACCTATGCAACTCTGCAGTTCGAGAACGATGTCGACATTCTGACTGTCCGAGACAACATGGGGCACGCGAGTGTCACAACAACCCAGATTTACGATCATCGTGACATGGAGGCTCGTCGTGAAAGTACGAGCTTTATGGAGTTATGATTGGAGCTTGAGTAATGGTTTCCGAGTTTATTTTACTCACCAAGTTAGTTTACTTTAATCGCCTTTCGGTCGGGTTGTTGGACTGTTTGTTTTCGAACTGTTTGCAGCTCTTTTTTTTGAAAGGAAACTGCCGGAGGTTGGAGACGCGATCACGCGCATTAAATGACATGCTCGCACCTGGCGCTGTTTGATTGTCATCCGTGGCGTCCAAATGCGTCGGCTAACGTTTGCCGATCAGCCTCTGTAATCGCTCCCGTATCACCACAAATATGGCAGTTTACTTCTTGAACAGGTTTACAGCCTATCGGGCACGGTTCGGTTTTCAGTTGGCTTTTGAGCAGATCGTTTTCGGCCCGAAGCTTATTGATTTCTTGAATCATATCTTGGGTGGTTCCGTACCGTTGACCATTGCCAATGTGTTCAACTCCGCATTCCAAGTCAGACATCTTTTACCTCTCAGCATTGGGGCTTTATGAAAGTGCTATCAAAGAATTTTTCACGATGTTGGTAGCTACGAGCGTTTTTTTGGAGAATGGCCTGACGCAGTCTGAAATAGACGCTTTTACGCAGCTTTTTTTTTGCTCATAGAATATTTGCTTTGAAGTATTTACTTGCTGGACTGGTGACCAGATGTACCATGCGTGGTCTTCAGTGCCACCTTTTCCGTTTCGTTCGAAACTGATGCGATCCAACAAAACAACTTTGCCACAAAAACGAGCGTTGTCTCTGAACAAATCTGTTCGCGTTATACCGCTGTCAATTTTTGCTGTGAGAAGGAGCGCAACGTAGCCCGTACAAATTTGTAGTGCGTGGCGGGCGTACCTGGCCCTATGAACACATAGCTGCACCAATGGCCATCTTAAAGAACATAAAAGGTACAAATTAAGCTCTTTTGCACTCTGCATGAGCTTACAATAACGTTTTGAAGCGTTGATTTTGGGTTTGCCTCGCAGAGAAGTGTTCAATATCAATCGAATTGACCCAAAATAAACAGTATAATGCTGCTAATCTGTTCATTTCAGAGTGTGAACCACGGGTCTACCCTAAATAACGTGCAATTTGTTCTCTATCTGATCCTCAAGATGGCCAAATATACAGCCTGGTGCCCACTGGGCCGACTAGGAGTTCATGGCCTGTCGGACATATCGTTTGATCTCCTTTTCTCGCGCAATCAAGTTCACGACAGACTTGTCAACCGACTTCTTGTAATGGAGGCTGATTGGGTTCCCGGTCACGATGACCTTAGAGCCATTACGATACGGAACTACTTCAATCATTACTGATGCATGACCTTGTTTGCTCGCTTCCGGAATATCCAGCAGGAACTCGTTGCCACGGCTACCAAGTGGACGGGCTGCTTTATTCTGATCAAAGCTGGCGATTATAGCCTCTGTTGAGTACGAAGAGGGAATTTCTTGTCTAAAAGAGTAATATGGTTGTGAAAGCATTCGTTCCAGTTCAAGGAAACTGGATGCTTGGGTTGAATCTCCCTTCCACTTAAGGAAATCAATTCGTTCATATGGGGTGAAGGTGACACGATAGCCGTTGCTCACAGGTTTTGCCGTAGCCTTTACACGATAGACGTGGGGTGCCCATCGGTTCTTGGTGTACTGAACATCCCCTCGGGATCGATCAATAGTTACGTCAAATGAGTGCGTGCCGGTTGGAACCATGTCTGTCGTGCGCTCTGGAATGTGAAATACCAATCCAAAGGCGACATCATTTTTGTCTACAGCTTTGGCGGGCACGATATAGGTTTTACTGTAATTTTCTACGGGGGTGACGATCTCTGTTCGTTTAATAATCCCTAGAGGGTCTTTTGCAGTGGGTGCCGTTACTTGACAACCTGCGAGAATTGATAAGAACAGTAATGAAGACAGCCGGTAGTATTTTTTCAATTTCATTCTCCAAATGCGAAAGTCACTCGAATTACTCTGAGTATGCAACATATATATCGAACTTATATTGTAAATACTGAGGTTAATCAAAGTTGTTGATTGTATTACCAGTACAAAAATAGATATTGTTTGTTCTGTTGTGTCTTCTTTTCAAGAATTGA
Organism: Pseudovibrio sp. Ad37; assembly: GCF_001623075.1. GTDB lineage: Bacteria > Pseudomonadota > Alphaproteobacteria > Rhizobiales > Stappiaceae > Pseudovibrio. The sequence goes on along the minus strand of NZ_LMCF01000083.1, from coordinate 18,420 downwards.
ACTAATCTAAAGTTATTTACTCATGTGATAAGCTTTGTATATGTTTTCCGCAAAGGTACGATACTATCTTGGGTAGGTGCTTAGTTGGTATGTCGTTGATTACCAGAGTCCCACTTCCTCTTTGTGTATCGATCGACAAGCTTGCGTTTTCTTGACCGAAATACGGAGAAGCATCTAAGCAAAATGATGCATCCAGAAGTCTGGTTGTTAAATCGTCCGGTACAATGATGCCTAAGGCTTGCACTGTCTCAGCTATTTCTTTTCTTTTTTGTTTAAGGTGTCCAATTGCAATAACGGAACGAATTGAAAGGGGTTTGACCGGCTCCAGCATGGTCGTTTGGATCTCATTTGCGATCTTGGTATGTGCTTTATTAGACTTCACACGGCTCTTTCTGAGCCGGCGAACTAGATTCGGCACCTTTTCTCCTTCTTCTGCAAATCGAGCGAACTCTCCAATCCAAGCTGGTGTCTCCTCATCTGTTGAAAGAACGAGTGAAATGCTGATCCAGTCCCCCTCTGAGGAGGCCTTTAAAGCAATAGGAATGCTTGGGTGTTCGAAGCGCGCTTGATCCTGATCATCCATATCTGCCAATTGCCTGATCATCTGATCCAGAAATTCGCGCTCTGAAGTTTGCCAATTATGATGGTCAGGTTTGGTCATATGCTCATCGCCCTCAATATTCTGCTGTTGAGTGATGCATATGTTTCTTTGATAAGGCCAATCCGAAGCTACGCGCACTTTTGAGCAAAATGCTTCTTGATCCCCTTTTTAGGGATAGCTGATGCGAGTTTCTATTCAAAGGGTGTATGCTGGTTTTGCAGCTTGAAACTGCACAGATGCGGCGTTGAACTGGTCGTGCTCTTAACTGACCAGTGGGAAGCACCTCTCAATTGATTTGAGAGGTGTTTTTTTGCTTTGGAGACAAGCTTTGTCCTGGTTGGCAAATTTTAAGTGTGGAAATTCAAAAAAGTGAGCGAAGCTTCCCGTGCCGAGTGTGTGGATGAATATTTTGTTTCAGATGAAGTGAAAAGCCAGAATCAGTAAGAAGCTGATTCTCGAAGGATCTACTTCATTTTGCATGTCTGAGTTGAGAACGCAGGCTGAACGTTGTTACCGACAGTTTAATTCATAGGTCAGAATTTGACTTCAGAAGAAGAATGAGAAGAAGCTATGAGATTGAAAAATATACGTAATTCTGTCCTACCAGACTGTTTAGGGGTGAGCGATTGCCCAATTACCACCTTCAGTAGATCAAATAGTTAATGAGCATTAACCAAAAAACCGTTGACCAATTAAAAAATAGGGTGCAGCTTCAAATCTAATGTAATGGCGAAAAATACGCCTGTACCTTAGATTTGCATATAGAGGTTTTGGGGTGATGTCCGAATTATATCAGGTTGACGGTGATGAGATGCCGTTATCAGTTGCAGACCAAGTTAATCAGCATGCGAAGCTCCTCTCGGCGCAGTTGTCTCATCTGAGTGAGATGACATATCCCCCTAAAGCGCAAAAAGTGATGCGGACATTCACTCCACGGGAAGCATCTGACATTTTGGGTGTCAACACGCACACGCTACGTTCAATAGACGACAGTGTCTTCAGACTGTTTGAGCGTGACCCGCGCAACAATAGAGCCTATACGCTTGAAAATCTCTGGGAAATTAGAAAGTACCTTTCTGAAAATGGCAAGCCGGGTAAGTGGCCGGGGCTGGTGCCTACTCGGACTGAAGATGAGAAGCTGCAGATTATTTGTGTAGCAAACTTTAAAGGTGGTTCAGCGAAAACTACAACAGCCACACCGTTGGCTCAGTACCTCGCAATGCAAGGTCTTCGCACGCTTGCTATTGATTTGGATCCTCAGGCCTCAATGACTTCGCTTTTCGGACTGCAGCCAGAGATTGACATTGGTGACAATGCATCTTTGTTTGGAGCTATTCGTTATGACGAAGAGCGGGTTCCAATTGAGCAAGTTATTCGAAAAACGTATTTCTATAATCTCGATCTGATTCCGGCCAACTTAGAGCTGATGGAATATGAGCACCGCGTCCCGACCGCAATTAATGATGGTATAGCAAGAGGAAAGAACGCATTTTACCGCTCGATTCATAATGCATTGGATCCTGTCAGAGACGATTACGATGTTATTGTCATTGATGCTCCACCCCAGCTTGGTTATCTGACGCTGGGGGCTGTATTTGCAGCTACCGGCGTGTTGGTGACTGTTCATCCCTCGATGATTGATGTCTCAAGTATGAGCCAGTTTCTAAACATGCTCGCTGATCTGATGGTCGTGATTGAGAACAATGGCGGGCGCGTTGAGCTCGATTTCCTGAAGTATGTCTTTACTCGATATAACCCCAACGATCATCCGCAGTTAAATTGTGGGACACTCATGCGAGGGCTATTCACCGATAATGTTTTGAAGAGCTCTGTTCTAGAATCAACAGCGATTGCTTCTGCCGCGCTGGAAAAAAAGTCCGTCTATGAAATTGACAAAGGTATAGTAAGCGGGCCGACGTTAACGCGAGCGTTAGACAGTGTGAACGCAGTTAATCGAGAGGTTTATGAACTTCTCCGATCGGCATGGAGGCGCACATAATGACCAAGAACAGCCGGAAGAGCCAGGTCAACAGGCTCTTCTCTGCCCCAATTGATGCTGAGACACTCTTGAAAAAGAGCGCTGGAACAAGGCCAAAGAAGCCAGGAAGCACTGGCCCAATTAGAGCAATGTCAGGCAGCTTAATGGAGGTCGAAGAAGCTAACGAAAAAATGAAAGAAATGATTGCCGCAGGTGTGGCAATCTATTTGCTGGACCCCTCTGACATCGACCCCTCTCCGGTTCCGGATCGGTTTCGTTTTACAGACGAAGAAGCGTTCGAGAGCCTCAAAAAGTCGATTGACGAAGGCGGTGTTCAAACACCAATAACTGTTCGTCCTCATCCGGATCAGCCAGATCGATACCAAACTGTATATGGTAATCGGCGGCGAACTGCGTGTGAGCAACTTGGTTCCAAGGTCCCTGCCCTCGTAAAACCCATGAGCCATGAGGAGATGCTTGTCGCGCAGGGACAAGAGAACAGCGAACGACAGGACCTAACCTTCTTGGAGGTACTCTGCTGGGTATGGAAATTATGGGAAAAGGAGAACATACCCAGAAACACGATTGCGCGCGCAATTGGAAATAAGTCTGAAGCTACGGTGTCAACTTACATGTCACTTGCACGATTACTGCCGGATACAGAGGTTCTTGAATGGATCGGTAATGCTCGCGGAGTTGGCCGACCACGATGGGAAGAGTTCGCGGCGCTATGGGATCATGATCTCGTCAAGGAGGCGATTAGAAAAGAGATCTCTAACGCCACCCAAGAAGATTACAACGAGCTTGGAACGGAGGGGCGTTTCACGCATCTGTTGGACATCGCAATAGATGTCCCCAAGCAAGAGAACCGACAAAAACGTACGAAACGGCAAGTCGTGCGTTCGAAGTTTGGACCGGCGTCGGAGGTTTTGCTGAAGGAAACAGCAACCAAAATGTCGTTTGAGATCGATTTGAAAAAACAGCCGAAGTTTGCTGCATTTATCCGGGAAAACCTGGAGAGTTATATCCAAAAATTTCGTGAGGAGGAAGAGATGGAAAAGCAATAATGCAAAACGGCTTTGAGGCAGAACCTGCAAAGCCGCTTTAAACTGCTCCAAGCATAGCGCTCGAACAGATAGATCTTAGCAGTTCCAATCTAGTTCGACACCGACCATATTTCAACCCACTATTTTCTGGGAACGGTTTTTGGCGCTTTTTTTTTGGAGTGATTGATAACTTTCTTCATTCGAGAGCGCTCTTATGACCATGAGTGTAGCACCATTTCGCAAATTAACCCCGGCAATGTTAGCCAGCCAGCGTCTGGCTATGGCAAATGACATTGTTAAAACGACCAAGTCCGAAGTAGCGATGGCTTTGAAAAAAGCAGCTCCTGCTTTGGGGATCGACGGCACTACCTATCATATTCTGGATATACTGATCGGTCTCACAGCAGCGGAAGACTGGCAGCAATCTCGCCGTCCATTGGTTGCGATTTCCAATGAAAAACTGGCTGAGTATGTCTCCCGCTCAAAACGCACTGTGGTGAGGTCCCTGCGCAGGTTGGTTGAAGCGGGTGTCCTGGCCTACAAGGACAGCCCCACCGGTAGGCGCTACATCTACCGACGGGGCGAAGAACGAGTTATTGAGCATGGTTATGGCCTTGATTTCTCACCTGCAAGGCAGCAGTTAAAAAAGCTCAAAAGGATTGGTAACGAGTTTGCCGAACGTTTGAAGCATGAAAAAGACGCTAGGCGAACCAATAGTCAGCTTCGCCGTGCTCTAGAAGACCTACGTCTACTAGCCAAGCAGGAAGGTGTTGACTTTGAAGAGATCGCCCGTGTCCACAATCAAATTGAACAGCAAGGGTATGACCTCCTTGAGAAGGCAGAGGCATTAACACTTCTTCACGAGCAAGCATTAATCTTGTTTGAAGGACAGTCTGAGGAGGTAAATCTAGCGGATGATGAAACCTCAAGGTTGAGCAGTAGAATTGTTCATTCTGAACAAATGACAACCACAGGTGTCATAGATGTCACCCCATATAATAATACAACCCATCAAGACTCAAATTTAAGTAAGAACAGGCGGCGATCATCAAAAGATGATCACTCAAAATCTCCAAGTCTCGCCAAAGGCTCGACCAAAATGGCTTTAGAAAAAAATGGCTTGAGCAAATTTGGTGCCAAAACACCAGTTAGTGACGGATTTACGAGTGCACTGTCTGAGGTATCATTAGGGCTTTTGCAAAGCGCCACTCGTGAGGCACAAGAAACACTTGAGTTTGAGTTATCAAGTTGGGGTGCGTTGGAACTAGTTTGCAGAAAAATGCGTCTTTTAGTTGGGCTATCTGAAGCTGGATGGGAAGACGCAAGAGCCAAGGTGGGGCCATATCTTGCTGGTGCGGTTCTAATTACAACAGTCGAGAAAACTCTTCGCGTTCCGCAAAGCATTTCTCGACCTGCCGGTTATTTCAGGGCTTGCATAGACCGTGCGATCGACGGCAAGTTGATGCTCCATAAGACACTGTTTGGTCTGAATAACGTCGGTCTTGATGCGTAGAAGAGGTGCAATGAGCGCCCTGCTTCTGGCCGCACCGCGCGCTGCAGGTCCTGCGGCCCGACGCTTTGCTAAAAGAGGAACATGTTGACTGGCAGCGGGAATCTTAATGAGTGAATTTGCGGTGTTTGTTTTCAGCAAGCAGGTAGATGAATGGGAAATACAAACAACAGCCAATTAGCGTAATCAAAAATAGGACGCTTCGGCTCCACGCTCTGCATCCATTAGGGGTGATGAGAGTTTTGGGCTGTAAAACGGATGTTGTGGGCTGGCTCGGATGTTGATGCTGGATGTGCGGGCGCTTTGGCGCGTAGATTTTTACAGCTGTAAAAAACGCTCTGTCTGCCAGTTTTGCTTAGGATCCACCACGGGGTGACGGGGCTTCAGTATGAGGCGGCGCCTCTCCGGTTTGATTTTTTACAGCTGTAAAACGGATGTTGTGGGTTGGCTCGGATGTTGATGCTGGATGTGCGGGCGCTTTGGCGCGTAGATTTTTACAGCTGTAAAAACGCTCTGTCTGCCAGTTTTGCTTAGGATCCACCACGGGGTGACGGGGCTTCAGTATGAGGCGGCGCCTCTCCGGTTTGATTTTTTACAGCTGTAAAACGGATGTTGTGGGCTGGCTCGGATGTTGATGCTGGATGTGCGGTGCGCTTTGGCGCGTAGATTTTTACAGCTGTAAAACTGTTATTAGCAAGGACTTGCCTTAACCTTCGTTTTTGATCCCTTCATCAAGGATGAAGAGGCTAATCAAACCATCGGGTGGGTCTCTGTGGTTCGGCTGATATAGGACTCTATATCTATTTGACTAGGATCCCGTAGAATACCGGATGCCGTTTCGTCAGCGTCACATCGTCTTCGGTAATAGACCGCTTGAGCTTTTACCTTCCATTTTTCCGCGACCTCTTTAACGGTCATGCCGTCTTTCAAGTCGTTTCTCATGTTCTCCCATTTCTTATTAGAGATTTCTGAGGGACGGCCAGCAGACCTAGTCGCCTGCAAGTGTCTGTATACCGTTTTCAATTGAGATACCGATTGGGTGTACTTGGTGAGAGCACCACAGAGATCGATTGCGGTTGCATTTAGAAGCTTTAAGCCGCTAGACATGTCCAACAACTCGATATCACGTTTGTTTAGGGATTCGAGTGTTGCGACCAACTCTGGCAAGCGCCAAGATAAATCGCTCAGTTGACGTACAACTATCAGATCACCCTTCTTGCTTTTGTTGAGAACTTCAGCGAGTTTGATGCGTGCACGGGATGCAGATTGAATGCGCTCAACAACCACTTGATCACATTTGTGCGGAGCAAAATCTGCTCCAGTAAGAGTTACAGCATTAGTATCTAATTGAGTGCAATATCCATAAATCAATTTTCTTGATCCCCAAAAGCGAGTGGTCAATATCATGTCTCGAGATTTCTGTGAGTTTTCAAATAGAACTGATAGCAAAGAAACCTTTGGCTATTCGGCAGCTTCACGCACAATTTGAAATTTGAAGAAAATGCTTACAGCTGGCAAATAATCTGGGCGCCCGTTATGAAGCTTATTTAACCAACCGGAGGTGAGGGGAGGGGGCCGCGTTACGCCAGCGAAATTCTTCATATGGAAGATCATCAAAAAAGGCTGTCTTAAATACAGGCACATCAAGGCTGCTGTCGAAATGGGCTTCGTCAGCTGACAACTGCTCCTCAATTCGCGTGCATACGATTTCATGTGCTCGCTGGATAGCCAAGTTCCCCATTGTCGCAAACATGCCTGTTGCTTGTCCCATACGAGACCATAGGAACATTCCTTCTGCACTCTCGCGATCTTCGAAAACACGAGCCATTTCGTTATTCAAAAAAACAGGGAACATCTTCCGACCGGCGAAGCATTGTTTTGCGAATATGTTCGCGTTGTGTTCAACCAATCGTGAGCCAAAGTGCAGGATTGCTAAGAAGCCCTCAGCTGGAAGCTCAGCGCCGTGCCACCAGCTATCAACTTCTAGCCCTTTTGTACCCGCGATCTCAGCAAGATCCATGTTGTTTAAGCCCAATCGTTCTCCATACAGCTTTAGCATAGGCGCTGCAGTAGGATCCAACGGGGTGTAGTCTGAATAGTCAGTCACCTGTACGGAGTGCATTTCATTGAACATATTAGCCTCACGTATTTGCAATTTGGTTGCTACCATGCAAGCACAATGGAGTTTAGAATACAAGCAAAAAAAATAATAAAAACAAAGACTTAGCTTTGTATTGTTGAGACAAAAATAGTGGTAAAAGCGTATCAAGAGAACAAACTTTCTTGAGTAAGCTGGTACAGAGGTTTTGCTCTTGTCTGGAATTTCCCAAAAGTTTGCAAAACAGATAGATAGCTCGCCACAGATATCAGCTGGTTGTGCAAGTTTCGCTTCATTGAAACGGAGCTTGTTTGATGAAACGTACCATTGGAACATTGGGTTTCTTTGCCCTATGCCTTTGCGCCACTGTTTCGTGGTCACAAAGCCAAGAAGAAGGCTTCTTTGAGCGTTCTGAAGAAGGTTGGTTTTGGTATAAAGAGGAACCTGAAGTGGAGGAGGTCGCACCTGAACCGGTAGCACCTGCTCCCCAAATTGTTATCTCCTCACCTGAACAGTCAGAAGTACAAGACGATCCTGCTCCTAAGGCTCCTATAACGATAGGCGCTGCGTGGCTAAGGGAAAACATGCCGCGCTATCTTGATGCGGCGATGGATAATCCTACGCTAGAAAACGTTGAAGCTTATTTGATGCTTCAGAGGATAGCGATGGATCGCTCTCAAACGTTCGCGGAAGTGTCCCAAGTTGTAACGGTTGGCAACCAGAATCTTGATGAATTAGCACGACGACCTTCTGCTAGTTTTGCCACGCAGCAGCTAGATCGAATTGCTGGCCGTAAAAGAGAGAAGCTTCTTAGCACTCTGACGGAGAAAGTTGGTTTCTTCTACTTCTTCAAGTCCGATTGTGAGCTCTGCTACACCCAAGACAACATCATGAACCTCATTGAAGACAATATGGGTTTCAGCGTGATGCGTATCTCCCTAGACGGCAAACCTATTCCTGGCCTGCAAGCTCGTCCGTTTAGTATCGACGATGGCCATGCTGAAATGCTCGGAGTTCAGGTTTTACCTGCGGTGTTCTTGGTGTCTGATGAGGGTGAAATCGCGCCGATTGGCCAAGGAGCAATGGCACTCCCACAGATTTCCCAGCGCGCGCTGATTGCATCACTCAAAGCTGGGTGGATTACCAACGAGCAGTACAATGAGACACGCCCACTAACTGACTTAGATAACAACCTAGCTGACAGACTAGGGATCGACGGGCAACCCATTGAAGGGATGCCGACAGTTTCTGGAGATGAATTTGTTCCTCCAAAAGTTCTTTTGAAAGCCCTTAAATCAAATCTACAGAGAGGTAGGCAGTGATGTTACTTCGTATTGGGAAGAAAATTGCCGCTGTATTGGTATCTGCTTGCTTAGTCTCATCTCCAGCTACTGCTGGTGGTATAGACACGCAGTTAAATAAAGTTTTTGATGGAATGAGCAATGTAACAATGCCCGGAGTTCACGAAACCCAGAGGAGGGGGGTTTTGTCTGGTGGCCGTTATACGAGCAAGGTAAAGATCTACAACGAAAACCTCGTGTCATTTACACCTCCAAGTTGGAAAGCTGGCTGCGGGGGCATCGACTTTTTTGGTGGGTCATTCTCGTTCATTAATGCTGATCAGTTGGTTCAGTTGATGCGGTCGGTTGCTGCTAATGCTGCCGGTTATGCGTTTCAGTTAGCTTTGGCCAACGTGTGTGAAAGCTGCTCAAGTATGATTGAGGCACTCCAGAAGAAAATTCAGGAGCTTAATCAGCACTTTGGCAACTCTTGTCAGTTGGCACAGGGGTTGGTGAATGATGTGACGAGTGGGATGGAGCTGAAAGGAAAGGTTGATGGTTCGCTAGTTGAAAACGTTAAAGGTTTCTCTGATGACATCTTTGACGCTTTTGCGAAACCAGGAGGAAAATCGACTAGAGAAAATCTTGAGGAGAATGACCCAGAAAAGTTGAAAGACTTGATGGGGAATATCGTTTGGCAGGCGCTGAACGAAGGAGGGGTCAAAAGTTGGTTTGCCTCTGGAGATGACACTTTGATGCGGTCGATCATGTCTATTACAGGCTCGGTGATTGTGGGAGACTTAGTACCAGATCCTCACTCTCCTGCTCCAGATCAAAAGACGAATTCAATTACCTATTTAGAAGGTAATTTGATTTCGCTTCAGGACCTTATCCAAGGAGGTAATCTAAAACTATACAACTGTATTGAGGGTGGAGACCTTTGCACCAAGGTAAACCTGCGTAACGAGCGAATTACTGGATTTAAGCAGCAAGTTGAGGAGATGTTGCTTGGTAATGGAACTAGTATCGGAATTGTAGCAAAACTGAAATCTACTGAGCAAGTTCTAACAAGCAAAGAAAAGAACTTTTTGGCTTACCTCCCAAGCGGGATGGGGGGCATGTTTTACAATATAGGTTCGCTGAGTGAAGACTCGGCACGCTTGTTTGCCCAAGAGGTTGCTGCCACTGTTGCCGTTTCTATGATCTACGACACGGTCTTACAGCTATTTCGGACAGCACGCACAGCGTTGACGAAAAAAGAGTCTTCTCCATATCTGACAAAGGTCCATGATCAGCTCAACCGAAGCCGGAGTATTCTCGGGGCGCAATATCAAGCGCTTATTGATGAGCACGGCAGTATCGCAGAGAAAACGTTCTACTGGAGAGAGGTCCTAAGAAATACAAGAGCTATACAATACGGCCTACCTAAGGGTGCAGTGTAATGGACTTTACACTTTACTCCATTGGCGATGCGGCGTTCCTGGAACAAATCCTGATCTCCATAGCGATGATTACTGGCACAGGAGATTTTGAAACAATGGTTAGCATTGGGCTCTTGCTCGGTGTCATCATTGTTACTGTGCAGTCTGTTTTTGGTGGTGCTAAGGCGATTAACTGGCAACAAGTCTTCTTAGGATGGCTGGTGTACGGTATGTTTTTCTTCCCCACAGTGACAGTTAATATTGAGGATATACAACGGGGGGAAGTGCGCCCAGTCGACAACGTGCCCATTGGTGTTGGCATTGCTGGAGGTATCATCAGCAACATTGGTTATGGGCTCACGGAGCTGATGGAGCAGGCCTACTCTCCAATTTATCCTGCTATGAGCGAGAATGGCTATATGGAAGCCCTTCAAGTGTTAAATCAGGCTAGACGAAACGGGTACAATAGCTCGGTGATTCAGGCGATCAATGCGAGTTACGGCTCTGGTGCAGATTTCGCAACGTCAGCCAAGAACTACATTGCTGAATGCACACTCAAAAAAATGGAGATGAGCAATGTAAATAAAGAAAGCCTTTTCGAACAGGAGATCCTGGAGGCCATCCAGTTCAACAATAATAACTATGGAACCATGATATACTTGGCGAACCCTAATGGGCAGAACGTGTCTTGTTCAGAGGGGTTTGCGTTGCTGAGTGAAGCATTGGCCAAGGTAATTCCCGGTGGTGAGGTTGATATACGCATATCTCAGCTGCTTAATCTCAACACTGACTTGGGTGAAAGCGCTCTAAGAAAAGTAGGCAACGGTCTCCAAGCGCTTGGTTTGGTTTCGGCATCGGCTTCAGAATACATGCAAACTGCAATATTGGAGCCCCTCTACTACGAAGCGGTATATACCCGATACTCTGATTTGCAGGACTTTAATTCTGCACAGATGGTCGCCCAAGCTATCGCTCAAAGAAATGTTCAATGGTCCGCTGAGCATTCTCTTTTCTTGTCTGTTGTGGATCCCGTACTCGCCTTTTTCGAGGGCTTCATTTATGGCGTGACGCCGATTATGGCCTTTATCATCATGCTCGGGGGCATGGGGATCACTCTCGCAGTGAAGTACTTCCAAGTGCTGATTTGGGTACAGCTTTGGTATCCGATCTTATCAATTACGAACCTTTACCTCTATGTCGCTTCATCGAATGAGCTGGAGCGCGTACTTGATTCAAAGTCGATCACCACGATGTACGGATTGAATGAAGCGGGTGATGTACTTCAGAGTTATATCGCGACTGGAGGGATGCTAGCAGCTGCCACACCTATGTTGGCGCTCTTCATTATTTCCGGTTCAACCTACACGTTTAATAGTCTCGCTAGCCGGGTAAATGGAGCAGATCACATTAACGAAAAGGCCATGGCTCCTGACATGCTTCAAAGTGGTCCGTTGGTCAAAGCTGCACCAATGAATACGTGGGACTCTCACTCGGGTATGACTAAATCAGGTACTGAGTCACTAATTGGCAATATTGAAGCAGGAAAAGCGCTCCAATCTGCGGCTTCTTCAGCAGAGGTTACGTCGAGAGAAAAGACCGACGAATTTTCCAGATCAGTACAACACGCCTATAACAATACCTCCAATGTTTCTGAGCGTGATACTCAAGAAAGAGCGGTGGCACGCCGACTTTCAGTCACCAATGGTGAGACCTTCAATGCGTTGAATAACCAAGTAAAAAGTTTCCTAAGATCACGAGGCTTAGATGAGGGCCGTTCTGAGCAGATAGTAGGTGCGCTAGCGATGAATGGAGGCGCATCAGGTTCTCTAGCGATGAATGGAGACGCATCAGGTCCTCTAAGTACCGGCAAAGCTGGTCTTTCGGGAGGAGTAAGTGGGTCAACAACTACCTCGGATAGTATATCGAGTTCGAAAAACTCTCGGCTTGCGCAACAGTTTGCAGAGCAGTTTGGGTTTGATAAATCAACACATAACGCTCTCTCGAACGAACTCGCCCAGTCGTTCTCAACCAATACAGCGTCAGATATATCCGATACTTGGGGTTATGGTTATTCCGAACAGATTTCAGAGTCTGCAAAAGAAGCGACTAAGGCGAGCCAGCAGTTCACTCGACTTAACCAGGCAAGTCAAAATGTGGGAGTATCGTATTCTGCACCGGCAAATGTAGTTGGTGCTGAACTGCTCAGACAGGGGTTAGGCGGAACAATCCAGGAGCAATTACGCTTTGCTCCGCAGCACGTCAGACAAAATGCATCTGATATGGAAAACCGCTTCACACAATACATGAATATGTCACCTGCAGTCGCTAAGGCTACTGCAGGTATCTTGGCGCTGGCCAACGATGGAACCTCTTCAATCAATTCGTTTATGAGCCAAGCAACAGGAGCCAATATTGCTCCTCAGGAAGTTGGATCTCAATTTGGAACACCTAGACCGTCTGGCAGCGGAAACATAACTCCAGCCACGTCTGGCAGCGCGAACAATGCACCTGCTGCCTCTGGCAGCGGTAATGTGCTGCAGGTTGGGACTGACGGTCAGCCTTTGGCACCTGCAGCAAATAATTTGAATTTGGAAGATATGAAAAACCGACAAAATCATTTCGAAGACGATCGGTTGAAGCGTATTGGATTGGGAGTCAAGCGACGTGAAAACTTCGCCGAGGCCCCTCCCGGTATGTTACAAGAACATGAAAGAAATACAGATTCTACTTTGCAGGCTGCTAACGAGGGTGTTGCTAATAGTGATAGCCGTGCCGTGGCTCGTGAGGAGTTAATACGATCCAAAAATGATCAAAAGTTCTTGCAGAATGTAGGCTCTACTGTTCGGGAAGGTTGGAAAGATTTCTCACGGTCGATTGGTCTGAAAGATCAAGCATCAGCTTTTGAGACTTCTCAATTATCAGAACGTTTGCAGGAAAAATTTAACTTAAGCCCTGCTAGTGCAGACTACGTCTCGGCACAAGTGGGTGGACGTGATGCTGATGTTCAAGAAGCTACAGGAAACCTCCATCAGGAGCTGCGAGACGATCCTCTCCTGTATGCAGCGATGGTGAGCCGTCTAGATTTCGCGGCCTCTTCTCCAACGAGTTTCGGAGAAGCGATAAGGCCGGTGATGAATTACTATGGGGCAAGCACCCCTTTTGAACAGCGGGATTAACCACAAATCAAAGAGTGCGTGACTTCAGAGCGCACTCTTCTACTCTTAGTTTTAGAAAAATTATCTGCCCCTTATTTAAAATGGGCTGCTTGTCGGGACATAATGCCGTGAGCCATCATTAGGGCCATTTTCGGCGAAACCCGTAAAATCAATAATTTGTGTTGCAGGGGAAACGTGGGATCCTGGGTCAAGCATATCCGACCCTAATGGATCTTTGACTTCCGAAGTGCTTTCGTCCCAGCTAATGGCACTTAAATTTCTCAGTAACGGCGATACGACTGCAGACACAAAAAACCACCAAGCTCCGTTGTAGTATCCCGTGAACAATGCGAAGGCGGCAATCAATAGGTAAGCCTGCCAGCAAGTAAACAAACGCAAAATCATAATGCAACCTCCAATATAATTTAATTATAAAATATTAAACTCTAGATTGCAATCAATAGATGACGTTAGATTCGCCGCGCATCACGAGTAATGCGTAAGGTGCAAGTTGGAAAATACTCGGCTTGTCTGATACCGAATATTCACAACTTAACTAAATTTGACTATAAGATGAAGTAAATTCAAATCATATTTAAAATAAAATTTAATCAAGATTGAATGTTGCGTGAAACGACTAAAAACTTAGTAAATGCATTACGGATGTCACACCATTACAGATCTTGCGCTACGGAAACCTGCTCAAATTCATCTGCTTATGCGGTATGCATGAAATGCATTAAACTAAATTAAAGACGATAAACCTGACGTTCTCATCCTCTAGTTGACATGCGCAATTAAACGCAACTAACTGCTCCTGAATACTGACAACTTTAAATAGTTTCTTGGTCAGGGAACCAGATATGAGTAAAACGGGTGAAACCGATCCAGTACCAAAAGATTCCAAAGAACGAGTTGCTTGGCTGAAGTATCGTTTATCAGTGAATGGTTACACGATTCAGGCGCTCGCCGACGAAAATAAGGTCACGAGGCAAGCTGTGAGCGCAGCATTATCTAAACCAACGAGAAAACTCCGTTCTATAATCGAGCAAGCAGTGAAGATGCCAGCATCGAAAATTTGGCCTGAGCTCTGCCCCAGATACATGGATACCTATAGGTTGGACGAAGATTCATTAGGTTCATGAAAGTGGTATTCAAGATGCGTTACTGGATCTACGTAACATTTTTATTTGTTTTATTATCTACGTCACCTTCTGCTGCTGTAGATCTCCATGACACGATCTTTTCAAAGGTTGGCGAGGAGCAACGCATAGACCCCTTCTTGCTATATTCAGTTGCTCTGGCTGAATCCGCAAAAAGTGTTGGCAAGGGCAATATCGCACCGTCAATTTGGGCACTAAGAGCACCAAGCGGTGCTGTGTACCCGTTCACCTTGGAACTAGCTCTCTCAGAGCTAGATCGCCTTACAAAAGCGCACGGGAAAATGGTTGACGTGGGCCTGATGCAGGTGAACTTGCGTTGGCATGGGCATCGGGTACAGCATCCTTCAGAACTATTGGATCCTGTGGTGAATATTGAGGTTGGGGCGCAGATCCTGGTGGAGGCGATACTCTCAGCACCCGATGACATCGAATTGGGTATCGGAAGGTATCACACATGGGCCGATGAAAACCGAGCACGAAACTACGGTCAACGTGTCCTCGCTATCTGGCGAAACATAAAGGGCGAATAGATGGCCTTTTCAGAGATCACGGAAAGCTTGGATAAAAAGGCAAACGAACTCTATGAAGCCCGAGCCCCGCGCGACTTGTGTGACTTTGAGTTGGCGATGTGGTTCTGGGTTCGCGAAGCTGCTCAAAAGCGTGGAACTGAAATTTTTGACCTGTCACAAAAAGCAATACGTTCTTTAAGCAAGCTGGATGACTATCACCTTGAGTTGCTCTCAAAAGGAGGATGGCTGTCTTTTGGCTTAACACTTGACGACTTTGACTTGCATAAGGTGCTTGGCGAATGCAGCGGTACGAATATGTTTGTGGAGGACGTATCGATTGAGGAACCGTTGGTGCGTTATTACTGGCAGGTTCTCAAGATTGCAGTTGATCACGATAAAGAGCTAGCCAGTCAATTGTGCGGCGTATCTCCAGCGATAATGCAGAAGCTATCTATCGTATCGCTCTCTGAGCTGTTTGTTATCGCGAGCAAGGTGGAGTGCCTTCTTTCGTTGCGCTTTTCGGAGCAAGTAATATTCGACATTCTTAGCTTGCAAATCCGCAAGTATGAAGACCCGGAAAAATGTACAGTCTCTGAATTACAGGACCTTGAAGCGGACTTGATTGCGAAAAAAACAATTCAGATACTCACTAATTGGATATCGCGTTTTGGTAGTCTTGCGGGTGAGGTTGCTTCGCGGGTGAATGCGGATATGTCCAGTTGGAAACGTAAAGCTGTGGCCAGGTTTCTGCTCGTCGCGGGGTTCTCTATCGACGCTGTAATTCCACACGTTGGTATGGGCGCGACTTCAATACGTAATCTCTATGACGACATGAGCCCTGAGACTGTGAAATTGGCGGAGGCTCGAAAGAAACGTGAAGACTACAGGAACGTCCTTTGTAATGCTGGTGACCTCATGTTGGCGTCTTTGGGCGCCCTCTGTTATCGCACTTATTTAGCCGGTGATATCGAAACCAAAGGTATCGAGATTCCAACCATGTGTAAGGCGTTCAAGCTCTATACGGCCTCACTGCGAGAGTGGCCTACGCGCTCGACCGGATGGCGTGATAATGCGATGCCAGTGCTGCATTCATTGCTGCTTTATATCGTGAATTCCGAAGCATGGGTAGATGAGTGTCTTTCATGCAAATCAGATCATTATGTATGGATTGACCAGAGTACAGTTCGGAGCTGCCCTTTCTGCAAACAGTCGTAGATGCTAGGTTTGAACTTGATTGTAAGCCGCCAGCCTTTTTCCGAAAATGTTTGATACATGTATCTCCGCTTAGTTGGTAGGAAGAGAGCAATATTCTCAATATGACTCTTCTATTTCCACATATATATGGAAATGAATTCATAAAATGCCGAATACTGTAAACCTATTGTATTTGATGATCTAATTTCCAAATATATTTGGAAATTGTAGGCATGAATAGGTGGCATAAATCGGATCGATTGGAATAGGAAAGAATATTTCCAAATATATGTGGAAATTGACACCGTAATATGGAAAGCTACTACCTAGGGTTTCATAGTGAAATTAGGCGTGTAATTTCCAGATAGATAGTGATGTGGAAAATGTGATGGAATATACGCTGGATGAATTAGGGTCAAATAAGGGTGCTGACGTTGAAGATGCACGCCTTAAGTTCCTGTTGGATGACAGGGCGAATGCCGGGGCACGACAAGCAGAGATCCTGGCTTGGCTAGATGCGGAGTTGCGCGCAATTTTGATTGAGGGACAGGCCGAAGCTGATTGGTTTTGGAAGACACATGCCGCCGCACGCAAAGAAAAAGATGCAGAGCTGGCGACGTTTGGAACACGAGTTCGGTTGGTGCAGAAAACGACATTCTCTGCGGAGTGGTTTAAGAACCGCTACATGAAGGTAGCGGGAGGAAGCACTAGAGTATTCTCGACATACATGAGTAAGCCGAAAGGTTTTAAGCACAACATGAACTCCTTTCGGGCAGCTTTGGATTGGGAGTTAGATCTTATTGAAATCATCGAGCCCCGTTATGCTCTACTGCGAGAAAGGGCGGCAGCTCTCACAACGATCCGCAAAACTGTTAAGGCCATTGAGAAGTGTCGCACGAGCTCTACAAGGAGAATTGAAAAGTGAAACACTCAGTCACGCGGCTGGTGCAACATGCGAAAGATAATCGTGTTCAATATCGTCGCAAACAAGGTGAGCGTGAACACAGAATTTTTGAAAATGAGGCCGCGAATTTTCTAAATGAAAAGGCTATTTTGCAACGGCGTGCGGATCAACGTTGGTACAAGATCGCGATGTGGTGCTTGTGGTTGTTACCTTGGATACCGCTCTTTATTTTTTTTAAGGCTTAGAATTGGTCATGAGTTTACCCTGCAAAACTAGATGGCATGATCATGTGGAGTTAGCACTTCTTTGTTGGGATGAATGCAGTGCTGATTGTGATGGCATGACTGCGATCATCTCATACCATCTGCGTAAAGCGTTTGTCCCTCACACGTGCATTCAAGGTGGGTTGAATGACCGCACGACCGGTGCTCTTGTGGCGCCACATTTTTGGATCTGTCTTGATGGTGAGTTCCTGATCGATCTTCGTGCAAGGAAGTGGCTCGGAGACGAAGAGAGTATTCCTCATGGAGTGTTCCATCCATCCTTTTTTCCGAACGTTTCTTATGCCGGCAAGCCCGTCAGTGATATTGGCTACGACAAGGAAACCTTGGAAGCCATAAGTGACTGGACCCTAGATGAACTGGAGATCCCAGGTGCTGTTTGATGATACTGTTGCTTTTTGGATCTTTGCGGCTGTCTGGGTCATGGCGATCTTGTTAGTTGATCTGAGACATGGCACTCGACATGCAGAATTTAAGTTGTGGTCGATCAAGGAGCAGCTTCCAACAATAGTTGGCGACTCTGTTCTCGTGGGATCTGAAGTTGAACTTGAAGGCACCATCGGAGTTGGACACTTGGAAGTCTGCGGCCGCGCCGATCAAATTCTGCGTACCAAGAGCAGTCATCATTTTCTAATTGACACGAAGTTGCGACGTTCACATCGGGTGACTGAGGATGATCTTATTCAGGTATCGGTCTACGACCAGCTAATGACCGAAAGCCAATATCAGCCGAGATGTGATTTCGCGTTTATCCGTACGGTTGTCTTGAATGAAACTGGCAAGACGATCCGATACCACAATGTTCAACTACTTGGCGTCGATCAACTAAATGCGTTGTCAGATAGCGCTCTTCTTCAAACTGGCCTTGTTCGCGAAAAGAAGACCGATGATCAGAGATACAAAGAGGTGGAAAAAGACAACTCACCGCAAAACGACTATCGAGGTTCCTTAGATTTTCGGCCTGTGCGCTAAATTTCAACTCTAGTTTAAAAGAACGAGGGATGAAAAGCAGTGTCTAATCCAGAGGCTAAAAAGAACGGCGAAAGTGGTCGGTGGTTACCAGGCTTGCTGGTGGGGGTTATAATCGTCCAAACGGTTTTCGTCGGCGCTGCTCTTCTTGCCTATCAAAAGATTGATCAATCCAATGTGCAGGGTGTGCGTCCGGCGAACCCGACCTACAAAACGGAAATAGGCCCTGTTACGCTGGCTTAGCAGCGTAACACCACGGCATGAGATCGTTGAGGCGGGTGATCTTGTGATCAGCGATTTGAGCCAGAACC
>NZ_LMCF01000082.1 GCF_001623075.1 Pseudovibrio sp. Ad37 | reverse complement strand
GGAACGTGAGGGAGAGTTTGGCCAACTTTTGATTGAAGGGGCATGCCCCTTCAATCAAAAGTCAAAGCTGCGAAAGTGGGGAATTTTCAAGCAGCACAAATGGGGAAAATACATCCAGCACTGACAGATGCCTGGACAAATCCAGAGATGCTCGTGCAGTGGTGGGGTCCTGAAGGCATGATCACACCAGAATGCGAAATGGATGTACGCGCAGGTGGCAAATGGAAAACCACCATGACGTCCACCAAAGAAGGCGGAGCTTATAAGGTTTCGGGCATTTACAAGGTTCTGGATCGTCCTAACCGCCTTTGCTTCACATGGGGCTGGATAAATGATGGCGTCCGCGGTCACGAGACAGACGTTGAGGTCACCTTCGAGCCGATCAAGGATGGCACCCGGATGACCATGTTACAAAAAGTATTCGCCGATCCAGAGCAGACCAAAAACCACGGCTGGAGCAGCAGCTTCAACGATCTGCAACACTTCGTCGAAAGCTAAGACGCTCTCCCCTCCTAAAAAGCGCCCATTCACGATCCGATATCGTGGGTGGGTGCAGCTAGTTAACCTTCACAATTCATCCCACTAAAACTAAATTACAGCTTTAACAAAGTATCTTTCATGTTGATATGCCTGTTAGAAAACCCAGCTCAGAGTTAATCAACACATCGAATAAGACGACCGCATCACCAACTTTTCTTTGCAAAGTAAGAGGTGGTTCCGTTTATTTGGACAGGTGAGCGTCTTTTATAAGTGGATCCGCTCCGATTACGCAGCAGCTTGAGTTATGTGCTGCGGGTGGGTGCAGTAAGCCTGATCCGGGGTGTTCCGTTCAAGCGATGAATGTGGGCGCTTCTGGTTATAAAAGGTGATGTACTGCTTAATGGATTTTCTGGCCTCTGGCACACTGGCGTAGGCCTTGAGGTAGACTTCCTCATACTTGATGGTGCGCCAGAACCGTTCGATAAAAACATTGTCGCGCCATGCTCCCTTGCCATCCATGGAGATCTTGATCTTCTCACGCTTGAGCACATCGGTGAAGTCTATGCTGGTGAATTGAGAGCCCTGATCAGAGTTGAAAATCTCTGGCTTGCCGTATTTAGCGAGTGCCTCTTCCAGAGCTTCGATGCAGAAGGTAGCCTCCATGGTGATTGATAACCGCCAGCTCAGAACTTTGCACGAGTACCA
Organism: Pseudovibrio sp. Ad37; assembly: GCF_001623075.1. GTDB lineage: Bacteria > Pseudomonadota > Alphaproteobacteria > Rhizobiales > Stappiaceae > Pseudovibrio. The sequence continues at coordinate 201 of NZ_LMCF01000082.1, read as the reverse complement.
GTCAATGATAGCGACCAGGTAGGTGAAGCCCTTTGCCATGGGAATGTAGGAAATGTCGATGGCCCAGACCTGACTGGGTCTTAAAACCTCCACATCACGCAGCAGATACGGGTAGATTTTATGTTCTGGCGCCGGTTTGGACGTATTGGGTCGTCGGTGGATTGCCTCAATACCCATCCTCTTCATCAAGGACCTTACTCT
>NZ_LMCF01000081.1 GCF_001623075.1 Pseudovibrio sp. Ad37 | reverse complement strand
TGATCGACCAACTCACACACCTGCGCCTGCATGGAATGGCGACCTGCGCACAAGACTTGCTGGCCTCGCGCAAGCAATCAGACCTTACGACAACACTCAAACAATTGATCGACGCTGAAACTGTAGACCGTCAGGTCCGTTCCATCCAATATCAAATGCGCATCGCAAAATTCCCTCATCACAAGGATTTTGCCAGTTTCGATTATAGCGCGAGCGTCGTTACAAAGGTTCAGGTCGCCCCGTTCTGTTCTGGTCAGTTCACCCAGGAGGCTCACAATCTCATCCTTGTGGGCGGCACTGGATCAGGCAAGACCCATATCGCGATTGCTCTGGGAACCACATTAATCAACCAGGGAAAGAAGGTCCGCTTCTATAATGCAGTTGACCTGATCAATGCCCTGATCAAGGAGCAGGCTGATGGAAAGAGCGGGAAAATCATCCGTCAACTGACATCACTGGATTGCGTCATCATCGACGAGTTGGGCTACATCCCGTTCCCCAAGTCCGGCGGTGCACTCCTGTTCCACCTCATCAGCAAGCTCTATGAGAAAACC